>JBHELD010000026.1:0-91315 GCA_046263255.1 Actinomycetota bacterium | reverse complement strand
CCTGAGCATCTCGGAGGTGGCGGAGGCAACCGGCCTCCAGAGCTCGGCTCTGCGCTACTACGAGATGAGCGGGCTGATCGCTTCGGAGACGCGTGTCGGGGGCCGCCGGCACTACGCCCCCGGCGTGCTGCAGCGCCTCGCGGTGATCGCGCTCCTTCAGGAGGTCGGGTTCACCATCGCCGAGATGCGCGAGCTGTTCGCGCGAGGCGGACGCAGCGGCCGGTGGCGATCGCTCGCGGAGGCGAAGCTCCGTGCGATCGACGCTCACCTAGAGCGGGTGACGGCCGCCCGCGCGCTGCTCGCGAGCGCGCTCGACTGCGGCTGCTCGAGCCTGGAGACGTGCGACCTCGTGAGCCGGCGGCGAGGAAGCCACCGGCAGGTGGTGCAGACGCTGACGCTGAAGATGGGCGCCCCGCGCTCCTGACGGGCGGATCGGGCGCGGCTCCCTACCCGGCGGCCGATGAGTTTCGTGCCCTCGCCCCGTCTGTACCTGCAGTTCGGCCGGTCCGGGACCGGCACCGAGAGAAAGGAACCGCCATGCGCAAGCTGATCGTCAACACGTTCCTGACCCTCGACGGCGTCATGCAGGCGCCCGGAGGGCCCGAGGAGGACACCTCCGGAGGCTTCGCCCACGGCGGCTGGTCGGTCACCTACTGGGACGACCGGATGGCCGAGGTGGCGAACGCCATCATGGACAAGCCGCTCGACCTGGTGCTCGGGCGCAGAACGTACGAGATCTTCGCCGCGCACTGGCCTCGCGCCACCGAGGAGCAGGGCGGGTCTACGTTCAACAACGCGACGAAGCACGTCGCCTCCAGCACGCTCACGAACCTCGAGTGGCAGAACTCGCGCCTGATCGAGGGCGACTTGGTCGAGGCCCTTCGTGAGCTGAAGCAGCAGGACGGGCCGGAGCTCCAGGTCCACGGCAGCGCGAACCTGTTGCAGACGCTGATCGGCGGCGACGTGATCGACGAGTACCACCTGTGGACGTTCCCGGTCGTCGTGGGCTCGGGCAAGCGGCTGTTCGCCGACGGCGCGGTCCCGGGCGGCCTGAAGCTCGTCGACACCGTCACGTCGACCACCGGCGTCGTCATCTCGACCTACCTGCCCGCCGGGGAGCTGGTGACGGGCTCGTTCGCTCTCGGCTGATGAGGGGGCCGAACCAACCCTCAGCCCTCAGCCTCAAGCCCCCGCGGCAGCAGGTCCGCGACGACCGGAAAGTGATCCGACGGGAGGCGGCCGGCGGCCGGCTCCCTCACGATCTCCGAGCCCAGAACGTCCCACCGCCCGTCGCACAGGATGAAGTCGATCTTCCGCGGCCCCGAGAGGTCCCGGTAGTGGTGGATCGTCTGCACGTCCACCGCGTCCGGATGGACCTCGCGGAACGAGTCGCGGAACCCGGCCGCGCCGAAGGCCAGCAGCGGCTCGGAGCCCTCGGGCGTGTTGAAGTCTCCCATCACCACCGACGGGAGCTCCGGAGCGACGGCGATGCGCGTGACGATGAGCTTCGACGCCTCCAGGCGCGCGAGCACCCCCTTGACGTCGAGGTGCGTGTTGAACGCGACGAACCCGATGCCCGACTCGCGCTCCCTCAGGCGCGCCCAGGTGCAGTGCCGCGGGACGTCGGTGTCCCAGCCACGCGAGCCCTCCACGTCCGGGGTCGGAGAGAGCCAGAAGTCCCCCTGCTCGTCGAGCTCGAAGCGGTGGACGTGGAAGAACAGCGGAACGTACTCCGCGGTCTCGCCCACGTCGCGCGGCTTGCCGACGCCGCGGTGGTCGGGCAGTGCCGCCGTGACGTCCGCGAGCTGCGACTCCAGCGCCTCCTGGAAGCCGACGACGTCGGGCATCTCCCTGCGGATCGTCTCGACGACGGAGTCGATCCGGTCCGCCCACCGATTCCCTCCGGGCGCGTCGCGGATCGTGTCGAACCTGAGGTTGAACGTCATGAAGCGGATCGGCTCCGTCCGCCCCGGCGCGCCGCCGCCCACGGTTACGCGTCCGAATCCGCGGCCAGCTCCTGAAGCCGTTCGATGACGCCCTTTCTCACCGGGACCTTCTGGGCGATCGCGAAGTAGAGGACGCTCAGCATCCTGAGGGGCACCGACTGCGCGCGCAGGAGGAGGTAGTCCCAGTCCAGGTCGTTGTTCGCCATGATGTCGACGATGTCGTACCAGTGGTGGCCGATGGTGTCGCGGGAGACCGTGCCCGTCAGCGACGCGACCTGATCTTCCGGCGCCATCACGTACGCGACGGTCCCGAAGAGCTCACCCTTCTTGCGGTGCTCCGCGAACGCGTCGTCGAAGCTCGCGCCGTTCTTCAGCTCGAACATGAGGTCGATCGTCACGCCGTCCTTGAAGGCCTTGTGCAGCCACGACCGGTCCATCTCTGCGGTCTCGTATCCGCGGCGGCCGAGTGTCTCCAGGATGCGGGGCGCGTCCTCCTCGCGGATGACGAGGTCGACGTCGCCGATCGTCTTGGTGCCCCCGGTCCAGTGGTCGGTCGAGAGGCCCCCGCCGACGGCGTAGTCGAAGCCGGCCTCCTCCAGGGTCGTCACGACCTCGCGGAAGACCTCCTTCGCCTTGTCCTGATCGGTCGCTTCCGTGCTCATATCGTCATTCTTCCCCGTCGGCTGCACGCCACAGACTACGTAAGGAGGACGCATGGACGGATCGTCCCCTGCTCGAGAGCGACTTCGCCGGCGTACGCGCGAACGGCCACAGCTTCGAGGTCGATGAGGCGCCCTCGCGCACGTGCGCGACGGCGGGATCGTGAGGCCTGGGAGATCGTCGACACCCGCGAGCCTGCCGCGACGGCTCGGAGCGATCGACTAGCGGCCCCGGCTATTCCTCCAGCAGCTTCTTCAGCGCCGCGAGGCGCTCGCGCCAGAACGCCTTCAGCTCGTCGGCGTCCTCGGCCCTCGCCACCTTCTGGTGTTCGAGCGCGACCTGGCTCTTCGCCTCCGCCTTGGGGACGAAGGCGATCGTGAGCCTCGTCGAGCCGTCCTCCCACGCCGCAGTGATCGACTTCCCGGGGCGCGCGGTGCGCACCTGAAGCTCGTAGTCGCCCAGCCACCGTTCCCGCATCCGCTCGTCGGCGAACGCCTCGAAGAGATCCGTCACGGGGACGTCGACGGTCTTGCTCGCGCTCACCCCGTAGGTGCCGTCCGCGCGCTGGCCGGGCGCGCGCATCCCGCGCTCCTGCTCGTACGTCACCGTCACGGACTGCGCCCACCAACCGTCCACGCCCTGCTCGCCGGCAAGCCAGCGCGCGATCTCCGTGTGGCTCCTCTCGGCCGCCCCCCACTCGTCGAGCATCGTGAACCACTCGTCCCACGACCGTCCGGTGGCGGCGACGACCGAGGCGTCGCTCTTGCGGTTCGGCGCGATCGTCTGCGGCGTCCGGCGCTTGCGGGCGTCGGCCTCCGCCTTCTCGACGAGCCGGCGGCGCGCCGTCGCATAGCTCTCGCCCGTCTTGTGCATGCGCGCGCGGATGCGCTCCTTGAACGACTTCTGCCTGGTCATCGCCCGCTCCCTCTCGTGCGCGGCGTGACGACCGGACCCACGCTCCCACCGCCCCGCCGGAAAGGGGCACGGCCACCGGCTCCCGAGAGCTCGAGGCCCCCTTTACCTCCACGGAGCCGGCGGCGTGGGCGCCGGATCGGAGGTCGGGCGAGGGAGATCGCCGGCTCCGATCGTAGCGCGCCCGCCGCCCGCGCCGTAGAACGACGACGAGAATCACACAGCCACGAAACCGAGGCGACCGTGATCGTCGACGCGGCGCGCACGAAGGAGAAGGTCGAATACACGCGGGTGATTCCGGCACCGCGCGGTCATGCGACGAAGTACGTCGTCGGCCTTCACCGCAAGTACGTCCACGTCGACGACGTGACGGTCTTCGACGAGCAGGGGAACGTCCTCCACGAGCGCCCGTCCGGGTTGAACGCCGACCACGAGTGGCCGGCCAGGAT
The DNA here is from genome assembly GCA_046263255.1 of Actinomycetota bacterium. Taxonomy (GTDB): domain Bacteria; phylum Actinomycetota; class CADDZG01; order CADDZG01; family WHSQ01; genus JALZEG01. The sequence goes on along the minus strand of JBHELD010000026.1, from coordinate 87,348 downwards.
TTCTGCGACCGCTGACCAATAGATTTCTGCGAACGCTGATCAATGGAGAAGGCTCCTGCGCCGCAGGAGCCTTCTGCATTCTCGGCGGAGCTTCGCGAGGTCGAGGAGCCCGCTAGGTTAGCGAGACCGCGACCTCCTCGAGCAGGTCGTACGCGTCCTGCAGGCCCTCCTCCATGCCCGAGGCGACGACCGCGTCCCGCGCCTCCTTGGTCGGGAGCTGCAGGAGGACCCTCACCGTCGTCCGGCCGTCCGTCTCGGTGAACGTCGTCGTGTTGAGGCCGCCGTCGTCCGGCGCGCCCTCGTAGACCTCCGTCTGCACGATCCGCTCGTCCGGCACGATCTCCCGGAACTCGCCGTGGAACGCGACCTCGAACCCGTCGGGGGTGACCATCGCGAACCGCCACGTTCCGCCGACACGGAGGTCGACGTCCGCGACCGTGACCTCACCGCGCTTCGCGTGCCACCACCGCTTGACGAGCTCGGGCGTCGTGAACGCCCGGTACACCAGGTGCCGGGGCGCCGCGAACTCCCGCGTGATCAGGATCTGATCGTCGGCGGGGAGCGTCACCTTCGCCGTCCCGCTAGTCGTCACCGCCACCATCTCCCTCCTCCTTCCTCTTGAGGCCGTCCAACACCTCGTCCAGCTGCTCGAACCGCTCCTCCCACATCCGCTCGTAGCCCTTCAGCCACTCGTGCATGGGCTTCAGGGGCGCCCCGTTCAGCCGGTACACCCGGTGGCGGCCCTGCTCCCGGACGTCCACGAGGCCGACCTCGCGCAGCACCTTCAGGTGCTTGCTGACCTGGGGCTGCGCGATCCCCAACAGCTCCACCAGCTCGCTGACCGGCCGCTCGCCCACGGCGAGGGCGTCGAGGATCGCCCGCCGCCGCGGCTCCGCAACGGCGTTGAAGGCATCCGTGGTGGTCGCCGCCCGTGCCATGCGGGCATTGTATTCCGATATAGGAATACGTCAAGCCCGAGTCTCCCGAAGGGGCGGCCGATTACTTTCCGCCGGGCCGGGGGTCTTTTCCTTCGAGGGGAACGCGGAAAGGAGAGCGTTGTCGCCGTGGTCATCAGCGGCCGGATCGAACGCCTCGAGATCCCGAGGCTGTGCCGGCGCGTGCTCGCCGCGCTGCCGGAGAGCCCTTCGGGCGTCGTGGTCTGCGACGTGAGAGGGATCGCGCCCGACGCGGTCGCGGTGGACGCGCTGGCGCGGCTCCACCTGTCGGTGCGCCGGCGCGGCGGCGAGGTCAGGCTGTGCGGCGCTTCCGAAGAGCTGAGGGACCTGCTCGACCTGACGGGGCTCGCGGAGGTGCTGGCGGACGTGCCGCGCTAGCGCTCGAGCCGCAGCGGGAGCCCGAACAGCGGGAAGACCCGCGCGGTGTCGAGGAAGAACGTGATCCCGGAGATCTTCCCGCCCGAGAGCTCGAGCACCTGGAGCGACCAGGGAGCGAGGCTCCCGTCCGGCGCCGGCTTGTACTGCGCGAACGCCGGCGCGCCGTTCGCGCTCGTGGGCACCAGCCGGGACCCCTCGCATCCGGCCCCCGGCCCGAGGCACCACTTGACGATGTCCTCGTGCGTCTGCAGCCACAGGTCGAAGGGCGGCATCGACCACGTCGCGTCCTCGTGCAACAGCGACGTCAGCGACCTCATGTCGTAGCGCTCGAACGCGTCGACGTAGCGGGCCAGCAGAGCCCGCCGCTCGTCGTCCATCTCATCGGTCGCCGCGGCTCCGCCGGCGTTCGCTGCGGCCAGAGAGGCGCGGGCGCGCTGGAGCGCGCTGTTGACGGACTGGACCGACGTCTCGAGGAGCTCGGCGACCTCCGACGCCTTCCACCCCAGCACCTCGCGCAGGATCAGCACCGCGCGCTGCTTGGGCGGGAGGTGCTGGAGCGCCGCGACGAACGCGAGACGGACCGACTCGCGCGCCTCGGCGACGGCGGCGGGATCCCCGTCGGAGGCGACGACCCGCTCGTCAGGGATCGGCTCGATCCACGTCACCTCCGGCAACGGCTCGGGGAGCGGGGTGTCGGCGCTCTGCGCCGGGCCGAGGTCCATCGGGCGGGCCCGCCGCCCGCGGCCGTTGAGCATGTCGAGGCAGACGTTCGTGGTGATCCGGTACAGCCACGAGCGCAGCGCCGCACGGCCCTCGAAGCCGTCGAAGCTCTTCCAGGCGCGCAGGAACGCGTCCTGCACCGCGTCCTCCGCCTCGAAGCTCGAGCCGAGCATCCGGTAGGCGTACGCGGTGAGCTCGACCCGGTGCCGCTCGAGCTCGGCTTCCAGCTCGTCCGGGGCGGGCCTGGCGGTGGCTTCGGTGGCCGCGAGGTCGGTCATGGCCGCAACCCTACGACGCCGCGCCGGCGAAAAAATCCAGCGGACCGGCGATGAGTTTCCGTCACACCCACGGTCGAAACTCCAAAACGACCGACGCGGAGGTGATGAACGTGCCACAAGGGGACAACTCCGTCGCACCGAGGGCGGGCCGCAGGGAGTGGATCGGCCTCGCCGTCGTCTCGCTCGCGTGCCTGCTCTACGTGATGGACCTGTCCGTGCTGTACCTCGCGGTCCCTTCGCTCACGCGCGACCTCGAGCCGACGAGCGCACAGCTCCTGTGGATCACCGACATCTACGGGTTCATGGTCGCCGGGTTCCTGATCACGATGGGCACGCTGGGCGACCGGATCGGCCGGCGCAGGGTGTTGCTCGCGGGCGCAGCGGCCTTCGGCGTCTCGTCCGTGGTCGCCGCCTTCTCCACGAGCGCCGAGATGCTGATCGCCGCCCGGGCGTTGCTCGGGATCGCCGGCGCGACCGTGGCGCCCTCGACGCTGTCCCTTATCCGGAACATGTTCCACGATCCCCGCCAGCGCATGACGGCGATCGGCGTGTGGGGGACGAGCTTTGCCGTCGGCGGTGCCGTGGGGCCGCTCGTCGGGGGCCTGCTCCTCGAGGTCTTCTGGTGGGGGTCGGTCTTCCTGATCAACGTCCCGGTCATGGGCGTCCTGCTCGTGCTGGGCCCCCGGCTGCTGCCGGAGTTCCGCGATCCCGGCGCCGGCGGAATCGACCTGACGAGCGTCTTCCTGTCGCTCGGTGCGGTCCTCCCCGTCATCTTCGGCCTGAAGCAGCTCGCCGCCGGCGGGGCAGGCGCGTCGGCGGTTGCGGCCGTGGCGGCCGGCCTCGTCTTCGGCGCCCTCTTCGTGAGACGGCAGACGCGGCTCGAGGATCCGCTGATCGACCTGCGGCTGTTCCGGATCCCCGCCTTCGGCGTCTCGGTGATGTCGAACACGCTCACGGGGTTCATCGCGTTCGGGACGTTCCTGTTCGTCGCGCAGTACCTTCAGCTGGTCGTCGGCCTGACGCCGCTGGCGGCGGGGCTGTGGTCGCTGCCGTCGTCGGTCGCGGTGATCGCCGGATCGATGCTGGCGCCGCGCGTGTCGAGGTGGGTGCGTCCGGCGTTCGGCGTGGCCGGAGGGCTCCTGCTCGCGGCCGCGGGCCTAGCGCTCCTCACACAGGTGGACGCGACGTCGGGGCTCCCGCCGGTCGTGACCGGGACAATCGTGTTCTCGCTCGGCCTCGGCCCGGTCTTCATACTCGCGACCGACCTGATCGTCGGCACCGCCCCGGCGGAGCGCGCCGGAGCGGCGTCCGCGATCTCCGAGACGGGGGCCGAGCTCGGCGGCGCGCTGGGGATCGCGCTGCTGGGGAGCATCGGCACGGCCGTTTACCGCGGCGGGGTGACCGCCGCCCTCCCGGAGGACGTACCGCTTGCCGCGGCCGAGGCCGCACGCGACACGCTGGGCGGCGCGCTCGCCGTAGCGCAGCAGCTCCCGGCGGACGTGGGGCCGGGCCTCGCGGGAGCGGCGCTCGACGCGTTCGCGCAGGGCCTTCACATCTCGGCCATGGTCGGTGCGGCGATTGCGACCGGGGTCGCGCTGCTGGTCGCTATTCTCCTGCGGGACGTCCGCTCGTCCCAGGGCGCGCAAGGCGCAGAGGCACCGGCAGACGTCGTGCTCGCGGACTGCGGGCTCTGCCCCGCAGTCGCAGAATCCTGACCTTCGACCGACCAGGAGGGACCCGCACGGTGACGTACATGATCAGGACGCAGGGGCTGGTGAAGCGCTACGGCGACGTCGTGGCGCTCGACGGCCTCGATCTCGTGGTCCCTAAGGGGACGGTCCTCGGCCTTCTCGGGCCGAACGGCGCCGGCAAGACGACGGCGGTGCGCATCCTCACGACGCTCCTCGACCCCGACGAGGGCGTGGTCGAGGTCGCCGGGCTCGACGTCCGGCGCGAGCCGGGCAAGGTGCGCGAGCGGATCGGCCTCTCCGGGCAGACGGCCGCGGTCGACGAGCACCTGACCGGTTTCGAGAACCTCGACATGGTGGGCCGCCTCTACCACCTCGGCAAGCGCAGGTCGCGCGCGCGGGCACGCGAGCTCCTCGTCGCGTTCGACCTCGTCGACGCCGCGGACCGTGCGGCCAAGACGTATTCCGGCGGCATGCGCCGCCGTCTGGACCTCGCCGCGGCGCTCGTCGCCGAGCCGGACGTGATCTTCCTCGACGAGCCGACGACGGGCCTCGATCCGCGGAGCCGGTCGCAGATGTGGGAGACCATCCAGCGGCTCGTGCGCGGCGGGGCGACGGTCCTGCTGACCACGCAGTACATGGAGGAGGCCGACCGCCTCGCCGACGACATCGTCGTGATCGACCGGGGCCGGATGATCGCCCACGGAACCGCCGACGAGCTGAAGACGCAGATCGGCGGCGAGCGCATCGAGCTGGTGGTCGCGAGCCCCGTCGACATCCCGGCCGGACGCGGCGTGCTGGAGGCGCTGGCCGTCGGGGACGTCCAGGTCGACGAGCAGACGCGGCGGGTCTCCGCCGGCGTCTCCGGGGGAGTCGACGCGCTGCGCGACGTCCTCCAGCGGCTGTCCGACACGAGCGTGAAGGTCGTCGACGTGGGGCTCCGCCGGCCCACGCTGGACGACGTCTTCCTGTCGCTCACCGGCCACGTGGCCGAGGAGGTCGCGGAGGAGCCGGGTGAGGGGCCGCGCGAGGCGACGGCCGAGCACGCGAGAGAGAAGGAGGCCGTTCGATGAGCTCGATCGCTCTCGCTTTCTCCGACGGCGCCGTCGTCGCGAAGCGCAACCTGATCAAGATCAGGCGGATCCCCGAGGTCCTGATCTGGACGACGATGTCGCCGATCATGTTCGTGCTGCTGTTCGGCTACGTGTTCGGCAGCTCGATCGAGATCCGCGGGGTCAACTACCGCGAGTACCTGATCGCCGGGGTGTTCGCACAGACGATCGTGTTCGGCTCCACCTTCACGGGGGCGGGTCTCGCCGACGACATGACGAAGGGGATCATCGACCGGTTCCGGTCGCTTCCGATGGCGCAGTCGGCGGTCCTGGTCGGCCGCACGGCGAGCGACATCTTCTACAACTCCACCTCGCTGTTCGTGATGTCGATGACGGGCCTGGTCGTCGGATGGAGGGTCCGCACGTCGATCCTCGAGGCCGTCGGCGGCTTCCTGTTGCTGCTGCTCTTCTCCTACGCCGTGTCGTGGATCATGGCGTACGTGGGGCTCAAGGTGTCGAACGTCGAGGTCGTGAACAACGCGTCGTTCATGGTCATCATGCCGATGACGTTCATCGCGAACACCTTCGTCCGTGTCGACGCGCTGCCCGGCCCCCTCCAGACCTTCGCCGAGTGGAACCCGGTCTCGTCGGTCGCGCAGGCGGCCAGAGAGGCGTTCGGCAATACCGGGGGCATGCCGCAACCGGATGCGTGGTCGCTCGACAATCCCGTCCTCTACACGATCGTCTGGGTCGGGATCATCCTGGCGATCTTCGTGCCGCTGTCGGTGCGCCAGTACAAGAAGGCTGCCGCCCGCTAGACCAGGCGACGGGTTGCACCGGCTGAATCGCGGCCCCCGCCACGTGCCTACGGCTTCAGCAGGATCTTGATCGCGCCGTCCTCTTTCTTCTGGAAGATCTCGTACCCGTGCGGCGCGTGGTCGAGCGGCATCACGTGCGAGTGGAAGCTCTCCACCCCCAGCGGGTCCTCGTCGTCCAGGACCAGCGGGAGGACGTCGTCGACCCACCGCTTGACGTTGGCCTGGCCCATGCGGAGCTGGATCTGTTTGTCGAACAGCGTCATCATCGGCAGCGGGTCCTTCTTGCCGCCGTAGACGCCCGACAGCGAGATCGTTCCGCCGCGGCGCACGACGTCGATCGCGCTGTAGAGGGCCGCCAGGCGGTCGACGCCCACCCGCTCCATCATCTTCTGCGCGAGCGGGTCGGGCATCAGGACGGTCATCATCTGCGCGGCCTGCGCCACGAACGAGCCCGGCGACCCGTGCGCCTCCATCCCGACCGCGTCGATGACGGAGTCGGGGCCGCGGCCGTCGGTCATGTCGCGGATCGTCTCGGTCAGGACGTCGCCCTCTTCCTCGTAGTCGAGGACCTCGAAGCCGAGCCGGCGGACGCGTTCGAGCCTCTCGGGGACGAGGTCGACGCCGATCACCTGCCCGGCGCCCTGCTGGCGCGCGATGCGGCAGGCCATGTCGCCGATCGGGCCGAGGCCGAGGACGACGACGCTCCCGCCCTTGGGGACCGCCGCGTAAGCGACCGCTTGCCACGCCGTCGGAAGGACGTCCGACAGGTAGACGAAGCGTTCGTCCGGCGGCCCCTCGGGCACCTTGATGTGCGTGTAGTGGGCCTGGGGGACGCGCAGGTACTCGGCCTGCCCTCCCGGGACCTGGCCGTAGAGCTTCGTGTATCCGAAGAGCGCGGCGCCGGTCCCGTGCTCCCGGACCTGCGTCGTCTCGCACTGCGACTGCAGGCCCCTGCCGCACATGAAGCAGCTGCCGCAGGCGATGTTGAACGGGACGACCACGCGGTCGCCGGGGCTGAGGTTGGGGACCTCGCTCCCCGCCTCCTCGACGATCCCCATGGGCTCGTGCCCCAGGATGTCGCCGGAGTCCAGGTAGGGGTTCATGACCTCGTAGAGGTGCAGGTCCGACCCGCAGATCGCGGTCGTGGTCACGCGGACTATCGCATCGGTCGGTTCCCGGATCACGGGGTCGGGGTGCTCGTCGACCCGCACGTCACGCGGGCCGTGCCACGTCACTGCCTTCATCGAATCGCCCCCTGCGGTCCTTGCAGCCCGAAGCCGCGGGTCTCGTTGGTTGCCGTACCCGCAGCGCTGCGGCGTAACCGCGTGGCGCGGCGGCTGAGGGGAGGCCTGGCTAGGTCGTGTCGGGAGGACAGCTGCGCGGCCGGGAGTCTCCCTTGGGATCGGGATGGCCGCCGAACCCGACGACGATCTTGCACGGATCCCACGGGTGCTTCCCGCGGCCGGCCTCGATGAGCTCGACGTCGCCGCCGGTCACCCGGAAGTACGTGTACGCCAGGTTGTCCCTCTCGTTCGACTCGAGGACGCCGTCCACCGGGTCGGCCCACATGCGCGCGACGTAGTGCCCGTCGCCGTTGACGCCGAAGTCGACGTAGTTGCCGGGGCGGTCCCACTCGTAGATGTCGGCCCACCCCGGCCGCAGCCCGAAGCCGAACGAGTCGGACCAGATCGGGTAGAAGCGCCTCCACTCGCGCAGCAGCTCGTTGCGGTGCGCGAACCCCTTGTTGTGCCTCTCGCTCGCGGCCTCCATCTCTCCCTTCCGCCTGTCGGTCACGCTAAAGAGCTGGACCGCGACGGCGTCGCTGTGGTGGTAGTGGCCGTGGCTCTCGTGCCACACGGCGGTCCCGGCCTCGCGGTCGGAGTACGACCCGCCCACGCGGCTCACGCGCTGGAACAGCGGGTGGTCCTGGGGCGGCCCGCCCTCGTAGTAGAGGGTCATCGGTCCGCGGCCCGTGTTGCGCACGCCGAACGCGAACCGCAGGCACCGGATCGCACCGTCCTCCGCGCGCTCCTCGGGGTGGCAGGAGTCGCCGCCTTCGGCTCCCCGCGGCGGATCGCCCTGGGACCCGTTCGTCAAAGGCATCAGGAAAGACGCCTCGTGCGGCGGCAGGACCTGGAGGTTCGGGAGCACGGGCCCCTTCTTCACGCCGTACCCCGGACGCCGCGCCTCGAGCTTCGCGCGCAGGCGGAACGAGGAATCGGTGACGTCGTCGGCCCTGACGCGCACCCGCCACGTGCCGACGGCAGGCCTCTCGTGGAGCGACTCCATCGAGTAGAGGCCGGTGCCGGTCCCGTAGGTCCCCTTCGAGGCGCCGCTCGGGTCGAACACCGCGAACGAGAACGCGTCGCCGAGCTCCGCGTGATCGATCCCTATGCGCAGCCGGAACGCGGGCTCCTCGACATCGATCTCGTAGGTCCAGCCCTGCCCGGTCCCGCGCTCGACGAACGGCCCCTTCCAGAAGGCGTCCTCACCCGCCCGTAGGCGCAACGCGGCGACTCCGGACGCGGGTGTGCCGGCGAGCGCGACGCCCGCGACCGCGAGCAGGACCATCACCGCACGCTTCACCGTTCGCTCCTTGTGCTCTGCCGCCGCGCCGGGCACCATCTTTACCGATCCGCGCCGCGGGTTGCGGGCCGGAAGGGGCGCGCCTCCACACCGCGCGGGGACGTTTCGCGCCGAGGTCTAGGGTAGGCGCGCTTCGGCTTTCACCACCGACCCCGAGGAGGAGAGAGATGGGCAGACGTGGACGCGGCGGCGGAGGCGGCGGAGGACGCCGCGGGGGCGGCGGCGGTGGACGCCGCGGCGGAGGAGGGAGTGGCGGCGGTGGACGCGGCCGCGGAGGAGGCGGCGCCAGGCGCGGCGGCGACGACGGCGGCGGCCAGGGTCAGCCGCGGGCGAACCTCCCGGGTCCCGGCGTCGGCCGGAGCGACCCCACGCCGGCCGGCGGAGGGGGAGCCCCCGATCGTGATCGTGCCGGAGGCGCCGGCGGACCTCTCGGAGAAGGCGGCGGGCGCGGAGGCGGCGGCGGCGGAACGGGTCGCGGCGGCGGGCGTGGCGGCGGCGGGCGTGGCGGCGGAAGATTCCGCGGCGGGGTTCGTGGCCGCGGAGGTGGCCGCGGCGGCGGTGCCGGCGTGATCGTCGCGGTCGTTGCGATCTTCGCCATCGTCGCGCTCGTGATCATCTTCATCCTGATGACCGGGGACGACGACACGACGACCGACGACTCGCCGACTCCCGGGGAGACGACCTCGATGCGGGTGATCGACGAGAGCTTCCTGCTCGGCTGAGGCGTGGGGCGCCGGCGGCCGGTGCAGCCGGCCCGGCCGCCGTCCGCGAGCATCTCCTCGAGCCCGACCGGCTTCCAGCGCAGCCTCACGCGGTCCGGCCGCGTGCGCCCCGTCTCGAGCATCGGGCCGGCCCGCGGCCTGCGCGGCTATTCGACGGTTGCGAGACGTACGTCGAACCCGGACTTCTTCAGCTCTTCGAGGATCCACGTCATCAGCGGACCGAGGTCCGTCGAAGGCGGGACCGTGAACCCGTAACGGCTGATGATCCCGAGCGCGGCGCCGGTCTCGTGGTGGATCAGAGGAGCGCCGCTGTCGCCGTTCACCGCCGGCATGTCGGCCTGGTACTCCTGCTCGGTCCACGAGAAAAGGACCCCGGAACGCGGCCGCGTCTGAGGCGTCAACCCGACGCCGACCCCGTACCCGTACACGTCGACCTGGTCGCCGACGGCGAAGTCCTCGACCGTGGCGGCGCGCGTCGGCCCTCCGTGGACGAGGACCTCGGGATTGGTCTTGCCGATGAGCTTAGGCGCGATCCGGATCAGCGAGAAGTCGACGTCCGAGGGGGGCTTGACGAGGTCGGAGTCGTAGACCACCGTGCCGACGACGCCTACCCCCGTCAGCTCGACCTCCTCGCCGAGCTTCTCCGTGCAGTGGCCGGCCGTGCCGATGTAGCCCTTCGGCGCCCTCGTGGCGGTGCCGGGCGTGTAGAAGACGAAGTTGAACGTGCAGTAGCCGCCGAGCGACGAGCCGGGGCGGAGCGGCGCGTCGGCGCCGCCCCAGGCGGGCTGCCGCGGGGGCTTCTTTCCGTGCACCGGCGCCGCGGAGGCTCCGACGACGAGCCCGCAGGTGAGGACGACGCCGGCGATCTTCCTCAGGAGCACGGTTGTCTCTCCTTCTCGCGTGGGGGGCACAGAGAGGGTTCGCCCCGCGGGTGCCGTCACCTCCACCGTTCGAACGACCGGCCCGGACGGCCGGCGGCTCAGGAACCCGGCTTCGTCACCATCAGAAAGACGATCGCGACCACCAGGACCCCGAGCAGCGCTCCCGCGGCGCCGGCGCGTCGCGACAGCGCCGCGAGCTCGGCCGATCGGCCCTCGCCGGCTTCGAGCAGCCGGATCTGTCGTCTCAGCGCCGGCGAATACACGGCGATCGCCACGACGGCCACCACCGCGTACAGACCGAGCGCGGCCGCGATCCAGAAGGTGGTGAGCTCCCAGGGTCCGATGAGCGTCATCCAGATCCCCAGGACCAACAGCAGCGCGTAGGCGGGGTTCGCGAAGCGATCGTCGAGCACCTTGATCGTCTTCAACACGTGCAGCTCGTGCTCCGGTTCCTTCGCCGCTCGCGCGATCCAGATGCCGTAGGAGGCGTTGAAGCCGACGGCCACGATCGCGAGCAGCACGTGGAAGAACTTCAGGGCGTCGTAGAGCGTCAGCGGCCGAGCTTAGCGGGGGCCGTTTCCGCCGACGGTTCAACCGCCCCCCGAACGGGAACCGGATAGAGGTAGGGCCCGCCGAGACGAGGAGGTAGTCATGGCGAAGGACCACGGTTCCTCGGTCAAAGACGACGAGCAGTACGAGGCGCTGCGAGACGAGGGGATGAGCAAGGAGAAGGCGGCGCGCATCGCCAACGCCTCGGCGAAGACCTCGCGCTCGGAGGTGGGGGAGAAGGGAGGCCACGCCGAGAGCTACGAGGACCGCACGGTGGACGACCTGCAGGATCGTGCGAAGGAGATCGGCATCGAGGGCTATTCCTCCATGGACAAGTCCCAGCTGATCGACGCGCTTCGCAACCACTGAGCCGGCGCCATGGCGAAGTGTGACGTCTGCGGCAACGAGTACGACAAGTCCTTCGAGGTGCGGTTCGCGTCCCAGCCGGGCGACGTGCACACGTTCGACAGCTTCGAGTGCGCGATCCATGCGCTCGCGCCCGTGTGCGAGCACTGCGGCTGCAAGGTGATCGGGCACGGCGTAGAGGCCGACGGAGCGTTCTACTGCTGCGCCCACTGCGCGGGGATGGCCGGCGTGTCGGGCCTCAGCGACAGGACGGGCTGACGAGGGGTTTTGGCGGGCGCCCGGCCGGAAAGAAAGCAAGCAAAACCCCGCGACCACGAGGGAGGCGACGTGCCCGACGAGAAGGAGATCAAGTACCGCGACGAATCGGGGCAGGAGGTCACCGAGAAGGTCGACGCGGAGACGCTGGACCGCAAGATGAACGAGTCGGAGACGGTCTACGGCGTCGAGGGCGACGAGAAGCGCCGCGCGGCGTACCTCGCGCAGGAGCCGGGCGACACGCCGGACGAGGAGCCGACGGGAGAGCGCGGCCGCTGAGCGTTCGTTGTCGCGCAGCTCGAGGGCAACGAGCACTTGGGCGAGCGCGAGGAAACCGCCCGCACCGGCCCGCCGGCGGGCGTAGACGGAGCGGTCAGGGAAGGATGCGGTACAGCGCGTTCGGCGTCATGAAGTAGAGCCAGCCGCCGGGCCCCTTCGACACGTCGACGATCCCGTTCGGCGCGCTGTGGATCACGCGGTCGCGCCGGACGCGCGTCCCCTTCGGGTTGAGGAACAGGCGGTGCAGGTCGCCGTGGAAGTCGCCGGTGTAGAGCGACCCCGACAGTGACCGCATCCGGCCCTCGTACCACCACGGATCGGTCGGCACGATGATCGAGCTCCACCGGCGCAGGGGGCCGCGCGGCTCGTCGCCGACGCCGGCCGTCCCGCACCGGTAGCCGGCGCCCCAGCCGTAGTTCACCCCGCGGCGGATGCGGTTGAGCTCGTCGTCGCATTCGGGGCCGTTCTCGGTCTCGAACAGCCGGTTCGTGCCCGGCTTCACGGCCAGGCCGAAGGGGTTGCGGTGGCCGTAGCTCCAGACCGGGTTCCCGTCCCCGGGGACGGAGAACGGGTTCCCGCGGGGGACGCTGCCGTCGGCGTTGTAGCGAAGGATCTTCCCGAGCCGCGTCCCGGTGTCCTGCGCGGTGGCGGGGTCCGCGGCGTCGCCGGTCGAGACGAACAGCTTGCCGCGCACGAACACGAGCTGCCCCCCGTTGTGGTTCGTCGCCCCCTTCGTCGGCAGACCCTTGACGATGTCGCGCTTGCGCCGGCAACGGTTGTCGTCGACGCGGAAGCGCGCGACCCGGTTCTGCAGCGGCTCGCGGTTGGTGTAGTAGACGTACAGGAGGTGGTTGCGGCGGAAGCGCGGGTGCAGCGCGATCCCCAGCGCGCCCCTTTCGCCGGCCCCGCTCACGTCGAGGTCGGCGCACGGACGGCGCAGCAATCGTCGCCCGAGCATCACGCGGATGCGCCCGGTGTTCTTCTCCGTGAAGAACAGTTGCTTCGTTCCGGGCACCCACGCCATGTCGACGGCGAAGTCGAGCTCGCCGCGATAGAGGTCCACGCGCGCCCCTTTCGGCAGCGCGCCGGAGATCGACCCGCCGGTGAGACCGGCGAACGACACCGCGACGGCTGCTACGACGGCTCCCAGGCGTGTCACGATCCCTCCCCCCTGCTTGCGGCCCCCATTGTCCTCGGCCGGCCCCGTTATGATGATCGAGGAGGCGTGCCCGAGCGGCCGAAGGGAGCGCACTGCTAATGCGTTAAGGGGGTTACACCCCTTCCGGGGTTCAAATCCCCGCGCCTCCGCGCGCTAGTGTGGCTCCGCAGCTCAATGCGCCCGTAGCTCAGTGGATCAGAGCGTCCGGCTACGGACCGGAAGGTCGGGGGTTCGAATCCCTCCGGGCGTACTCTTTTCACGTCGTCCGTCGAGCTCGAGAAGGCGGTTCGCTCCTGGGCCTCTTGCGCCGGATCTCCGAGATCCGTCAGAAGCACATCCTCGGGTACGCCGAGCCTCATCTCGAGGACGGCGAGGAGGTCGCGCACTGGGTGCGTGCCCGCCACCCGGAGCGGCGACGGATCGAGGGTTTCATGTACGTCACCTCGAAGCGGCTCATCCTCTGCTGGACCGGCAGCGACGAGGGACCTCACACGATCGAGTGGGACGAGATCGAGGCGTGGGGCGTCGACGACGACGTCCCGGGCGGCCCCGTCCTGTTCGTCGAGCGCGACCATGCGCCTGCCGTCGCACAGCTGCCGGTCACGACGGACGGGATGGCGCACACCGTTGCGCGCTTCGTGCAGGAGGTGGCGAGACGCGCTCCCGCGCCGGTCGACCCGCCGCAGGAGGAGCTGTGGCGGCGACGGTTCCGGCCGCGCCCGGACGTGAAGGTCTCGCCGGCGCACCGTTCGATCTCGTCGCAGGCGCAGCGGGCCGTCGTGACCGTGATCGGCGTCCTGCTCGTCGTCGGAGGGACTGCGATCATCCCGCTTCCCGGTCCGTGGTCGTTCCCGATCATCCTCGCCGGGTTCGCGCTCCTGTCGACCGAGTACGACTGGGCGAAGGACGTCCGCGACTGGGTGCGCAAGAAGTACCAGGCGACGAAGGAGATGATCCGGTCGCGCCGGGCGAACGGTTGACGTCATCTTCCGACGAGCGCTTCATGCGGCTCGCGCTCGCCGAGGCCGCGGCGGCCCTGGACCACGACGACGTGCCGATCGGCGCGGTGGCGGTCCGGCGCGGCGAGGTGGTGGCGGCCGCGCGCAACGAGCGGGAGCTGCGACGCGACCCGACCGCGCACGCCGAGGTCCTGGCCCTGCGGGCGGCGTCGGAGGTCGCGGGGACGTGGCGGCTCGCCGACGTCACGCTGTACGTGACGCTCGAACCCTGCCCGATGTGCGCCGGCGCCCTCGTGCTCGCGCGGGTCGCACGGCTCGTGTACGGGCCGCAGGACCCGCGCGCGGGGGCCGCCTACTCCCTCTACAACGTCGTTCAGGACCCGCGCCTGAACCACCACGTCGAGATCGAGACGGGGGTCCTGGAGGAGGAATGCTCGGCCCTGTTGCGGACGTTCTTCCAGGGCAGGAGGCCGAGGTAGCGCTCGTATACTCGGCCCCGGGGGGCTGCGTTCCTCCGATCTGGTGGGGTACCGAAGCGGCCATAACGGGATCGCCTCGAAAGCGATTGAGGGTTCACGCCCTCCGCGGGTTCAAATCCCGCCCCCACCGCCACGACGAGCAAGGGGGCGCCGTCGCGAGCGTCGGAGCCCGGCCGACGCCACCGACCTGCTCCGGCCGGGCGCCGGAGCGCCGTCCGGCGGCCTTTAGACTCCCGCCCGGAGGCGTGCGAGAGCGGCCGAATCGGCACGACTGGAAATCGTGTGACCCGAGAGGGTCCAAGGGTTCAAATCCCTTCGCCTCCGCCACAGACCGGCTTCGGCGCACGCTGATCTCGTGCCGGTCCGCACCCGACGACGCGGCCCGCCGGCTCGTCGTTCTCTCCCGGCCGGCGGGAGAAAACGACGGGTTGAGCCCCGCGGCTCCCGCCCCGGGCTATCCTGGGCTCGGCCGTGCTAGGCGGGGGGCTCGGGGTCCCCTGAACCGGAAACCCTCGATACGCCGGGTCGACTACCCGCTTGCGGCCCTGGAGGGACCGGGCAGCCCCCGGCAAGCAGCGTCGATGGTCGGGTCCTGCGCGACCCGGAGCCGTGAACCCGGTCAGGCCCGGAAGGGAGCAGCCGTAAGCGGTGTCCCGGGAGTGCCGCAGGGGCGCCCGGCCGGAGCCGGCTACCGGGAAGGCGACGGCCGTTTCAGGGTCCAGAGCGGGGCGCACGGCCATTTTCTTTGCCACTCTCGGGCGTCCACGTCGCAGCCAAGCATTAGCTTTACGTAGTGGCCTATCTCTCCCTCTACCGTAAGTGGCGGCCCGAGACGTTCGACGACATCCTCGGGCAGGAGCACGTCTCGACGACGCTGGCGAACGCGATCCTCGAGGACCGCGTCGCCCACGCCTATCTGTTCACCGGCCCCCGCGGGACCGGCAAGACCAGCACCGCGCGCATCCTCGCGAAGGCCCTGAACTGCGAGAAGGGGCCGACTCCGTCGCCCTGCGGGAAGTGCGAGGCGTGCCGGTCGATATCCGACGGCTCGTCGCTCGACGTGATCGAGATGGACGCCGCGTCGCACTCCAAGGTCGACGAGACGCGCGAGATCCTCGCCGGCGTCCCGCTCGCGACCGCCGGCGGGCGTCGCAAGGTCTACGTGATCGACGAGGTCCACATGCTGTCCGCGGGCTCCTTCAACGCGCTGCTGAAGACGCTGGAGGAGCCCCCGCCGCACGTCGTGTTCATCCTTGCGACGACCGAGGCACACAAGGTGCTGCAGACGATCGTGTCGAGGACGCAGCGCTTCGACTTCCGGCGGATCACGCCGGAGGTGCTCGAGGGCCTCGTCGCGCGCGTCGCGCGCGAGGAGAGCATCGCGATCGACCCCGCGGCCGTCGCCGCGATCGCCCGGCACGCGGAGGGGAGCGCGCGCGACGCGCTCTCCGCGCTCGACCAGCTGTCGAGCCTCGGCCGCCCCGTGACCGCGGCCGACGCGGAGGAGGTGCTGGGCGAGCGCGACGAGGACGCGCTGTGGGCGGTGTTCGAGGCCGTCGCGTCGGGCGACGTCGGCCGCGTCTTCTCCGAGGTCGCGGCGCAGGTCGAAGCCGGCGCCGACATCCGCCGGCTGACGCTCGCGGCGCTCCACCACGCGCGCTCGCTGCTGCTCGTCAAGACCGCGCCCGACGCCGCGTCGCTGCTCGATCTGTCGTCGGGAGACGCCGGACGCCTTACCGGCCAGGCCGACCTCTTCGAGCCCGCCGCGTTGCTGCGCACGATCGACCTCCTCGGCAAGGCGATCGTCGACATGCGCAACGCGCCGACCCACCGGCTGCTGCTGGAGGTCGCGCTCGTCCGGGCCGCGGCCCCCGCGACCGATCCTTCCGCCGGAGGGCTGCTCGGCAGGATCGAGCGGCTCGAGCGACGTCTCGGGATCGACGGCGGCGCACCCGCGCCGGCACCGCAGCCGGAGCCGCAGCGCGCTCCTGCGCAAACGCCGGCGCCCCGGGCCACGGCCCCCCCGGCCTCGGCCCCCGAGGTCCCGGCCGCAGAGGTCCCGTCCGCCGGGCGATCGAGCTGGGGCGAGCCCGCGGCTCGCCCGCGGGATGCGGCCCGGCCGCGCCCGGCTCCCGTCGACGAGGCGCCCGAACCCGCGGCGGCTCCGCCTCCCGCGGCTTCGGTCCCGCCGACCGTGGGGCTCGGTCAGGTGCGCGATGCGTGGCAGGTGGTCGTGCAGGAGGTGGGCAAGCGGGGCCGGACGATCGCGGCGCTGCTGAACCCGTCCCGGCCGGTGAGCTTCGACGGCGGCACTCTCGTGGTCGAGGTCCAGGCGGAGTTCCACAAGGACAAGCTCTCGGAGAGCAAGAACCGCGCCGCGGTCGCCGACGCGCTCCATGCGGCTCTCGGCGTGAAGCCCCCGCTGCAGTTCGTCGCCCGGGGCGCGCATCCCGCCGCCGCAGCCGACAAGGCGGATGCCGTCGACGCCTACGTGGACGCCGCGGTCGAGGACGCCCCCGAGCACGACCCGGTCGAGCTGATAAAGAAGGGCTTCCGCGCCGAGGTCGTCGAGGAGACCCTCGGCCCCTGAGAGGAGAGATCGGGTGGGACGCGACCTCCAGAAGATGATGAAGCAGGCCCAGAAGATGGCGGCCGAGATGCAGAAGGCCCAGGAGGGCCTCGCGGACGTCGAGGTGGAAGGGTCGGCGGGCGGCGGCGCGGTCAAGGTCACCGCGACCGGCGACCTCCAGATCACCGGCGTCACGATCGACCCCGGCTTCTTCGACGGCGAGCCCGACGCCGACGACCTCGAGATGCTCGGCGACACCGTCACGGCCGCCGTAAACGACGCGCTCGGCAACGCGCGCGCGGCGCAGGAGAAGGCCCTCGGCCCGATCGCCGGGGGCCTCGGGGGCGGGGGCCTCGGCCTGGGTGGGCCGGGCACCCACTAGCCGGTGTTCGCCGGCCCCGTCCAGGACCTGATCGACCAGCTCGCGCGGCTTCCCGGCATCGGCCCGAAGAGCGCGCAGCGCGTCGCCTTCCACCTCCTGAAGACGAGCGAGCAGGAGGCCCGGCTGCTCGCGGACGCGATCGTCGAGGTGAAGCAGAAGGTGCGGCTGTGCGCCGTCTGCTTCAACGTGTCCGACCAGGAGTTGTGCGAATACTGCCGCGACCCGCGGCGGGACCGGACCGTCATCTGCGTCGTCCAGGAGCCCCCGGACATCGTCGCGGTCGAGCGCACGCGGGAGTACCGGGGGCTCTATCACGTGCTGCAGGGGGCGATCTCGCCGATCGAGGGGATCGGGCCGGAGGACCTGAGGGTGGCGGAGCTTCTGGAGCGGCTGCGGGCGGACGAGGACGGCGTCCGGCCCGTGTCGGAGGTCATCGCCGCGACGAACCCGAACACCGAGGGCAGCGCCACCGCGATGTACATCGCGGGGCTGATCGGCCCGCTCGGGGTCAAGGTCACGAGGCTCGCGAGCGGCCTCCCCGTGGGCGGCGATCTGGAGTACGCGGACGAGGTCACCCTCGGTCGCGCCCTGGAAGGTCGGAGGCCGATCTAGCCGGGACGAGGGGCGGTTTGTCCCGTTGCCCTGCCTCCGCCCCACCGTCAGAATGAAGGGTCGAGCGCCTGCAGCGTGCGCAAGGTACCGATTTGGGTGGAAAGATTTGCCTTGTGCTGCTATAAGTTTGTGACGCAGCGTGATTGGGCAAATGCGGAAACGGATGATCCCCAGGCGATTGTGTAGGTAAGGACTGAGATGGCGAAGTCCCACCGGTACGTGAGCATCAGGCCCTTCCTCCCCCACGCGCTCGCCGCCACTGCGGCAGTCGTCGGGGTTCCGGTGGGCGCGGTCGCGCTCCTTCTCGCGGCGCCCGGGGGCAAGCCGGCGACGACGGCCGTCGCGCTGCTGGCGGTCGGCGTCTCGATCGGCGTCTTCTTGATCGGGTCCCGGCTGTGGAGCAAGCACTCCGACTCCGGCGACATCGCGTTCGGCGACCTGATGATCTGGGGCTGGTTGCGGCGCCGCTCCGCCGAGGCGCGCCTCGCCGACAACACGCGGCTCCTCGGGCTCGACCTTTCCGGTCACCCCACGGAGGCGGTCGAGATCTCGCGCGAGCAGCAGGTGCAGGTGCTGCGCGATCTCACCGCGGCCCTCGAGTCGAAAGATCCCTACACCCACGGTCATTCGCGGCGCGTCGAGCGCCACTGCCTGCGCACGGGCGCTGCGATGGGCCTGAGCGTCGAGCAGATCGAGGACCTGCGCAAGGCCGCTGCGCTGCACGACGTCGGCAAGATCCGCATCCCCGACCGCGTCCTGCGCAAGCCGAGCCAGCTGACGATCGAGGAGCGCGCCCTCGTCGAGGAGCACGTCGTCGTCGGCGCGTGGATGGTCTCGAGCGTCGGTGACGCCGAGGTGATCGCGGGCGTCCGCCACCACCACGAGCGGTGGGACGGACGCGGCTATCCCGACGGGTTGATGGGGGCCGAGATCCCGTTGCTCTCGCGCGTCATCGCGGTCGCGGACGCGTACGACGCGATGACCTCGACCCGTCCGTACCGCGCCAGCTTCGGACGCGACAAGGCCGTCGACGTGCTGTGGGCGGAGGCCGGGATCCAGTTCGACCCGATGGTCGTCGAGGCGTTCGTCGCCGCGCTCCCGACGCGGGCGACCGTGGCGGGGCTCATGGCGCTGTTCGTGGCTCCGTCGTGGATCTTCCGGAAGGCCGCGGTCCAGGCGAAGCGCCTCGGGATGGGCAACGTCACGCCGGCGATCGGCGCCCTCGGCGCGGCCGCGCTGATGGGAGGTTTCGTTCCCGGCGCGGCCCCGGCAGAGACGCCGAAGATCGCGATAGAGAACGCGCAGGGCCCCCGGCAGTCCGGCACGACCGACCTCTCTCCCGACTCCGACGCGCCGCTCGACGCGGTGGAACAGGCCAGGGAGACGGCGCGGGGCCGCGAGCGCGGACGCAGGGTGGCCGCGGCCGCGCAGAAGCGATCGGGCCCGTCGACCGTCGTCCTCGGCTCTCGGATCCACAAGGCGACACCCGCGCCCGCGACGGCGCCGCCGGCGTCGAAGCCGGCGCCGCAGCCGGCGACGGAGCCCGCGCAGCCGGCGACGCCGCGCCCCACAGCCGACCCGCAGAACGACGAGCACGTGCCGAACGACCCGCAGCCCGAGCACGGGCGCGACTGCGACGAGGAGCACGGGCAGGGACAGGGTCACGACCTGCACTGCGGCTGACGCACGGCGACGTCGCTCGGGTTCGATCCCGGGGGTGGCGGCTCGTACGAGACACGCCGGTTTAGGTTGAGCGGGTGGCAACCATCGTCCAGAAGTACGGCGGGACGTCCGTCGGCGACGCCTCACGGATAAGGCGCGTCGCCGAGCGCGTCGTCTCCTGCGCCCGGGCCGGCCACCGCGTCTGCGTCGTGGTCAGCGCGATGGGCCACACCACCGACGAGCTGCTCGACCTCGCGGCGGAGGTCTCGACGGTCCCTCACCCGCGCGAGCTAGACATGCTGCTGACCGCGGGCGAGCGGATCTCGATGGCCTTGCTGTCGATGTCGATCAACGAGCTGGGCAGCGGCGCGATCTCGTTCACCGGGTCGCAGGCCGGGATCGTCACCGACACGACGCACGGCCGGGCTCGCATCCTCGAGGTCAAGGCCCAGCGGGTGCGCGAGGCGCTGGATGCCGGGAGCATCGCGATCGTCGCGGGGTTCCAGGGCGTCTCGACGGCGTTCGACGTCACCACGCTCGGGCGCGGGGGCTCCGACACGACCGCGGTCGCCCTCGCAGCCGCCCTGGGGGCGGACTACTGCGAGATCTTCACGGACGTGGACGGAGTGTTCACGGCCGACCCGCGGCTCGTTCCGGGCGCGCGGAAGCTGCACGCGGTGTCGTACGAGGAGATGCTGGAGCTCTCGGCAAGCGGCGCGAAGGTGCTCATGCTGCGTTCGGTCGAGTACGCGCGGAACTACGCCGTGCTCCTGCACGTGCGCTCCTCGTTCACCGAGGAGGAGGGCACCTGGATAAGAGAGGAGGACGAGCGCATGGAGCGGGCGATCATCTCCGGGATCGCGCACGACACGTCGGAGGCGAAGGTCACGATCCTCGGCGTCCCCGACAAGCCCGGCGTCGCGGCGCGCGTCTTCCGTCCGCTGGCCGACGGCGGCGTCAACGTCGACATGATCGTGCAGAACGCATCCGAGGTAGCGGCGGCGTCGGACGGCGCGCCGCCGGAGAGACGCACCGACATCTTCTTCACGCTTCCGAAGGACGACCTGGTGCGAGCGGAGCCGATCCTGAAGGCGATCGAGACCGACGTCGGCGCTCAGGGGGTGACGACCGACCCCGACATCGCGAAGGTGTCGCTCGTCGGGGCCGGGATGAAGACGCACCCCGGCGTGGCCGCCGACATGTTCGACGCTCTGGCGGATGCCGGGATCAACATCGAGATCATCTCGACCTCGTCGATCCGGGTCTCGTGCGTGATCCGGGCGTCGGAGGTGGAGCGCGCCGTATCCGCGATCCACGACCGCTTCGACCTCTCGCGCGAGACGCTGTTGCGCGAGCAGCATCCGCTCACGGCGACCGATCAGATGAAGGCGCTGCGGGCCACCGGGAAGGGACCGGCATGAGGGTCGTCCTGGTGGGCGCCACCGGCGCCGTCGGCGGCGAGATCCTTCGCATCCTCGAGGAGCGCGATCCGTTCTTCGACGAGCTGATCGCGGTCGCGTCGGCGCGCTCGGCGGGGCGCCGGCTGCCGTTCCGCGGCGGTGAGCTCGAGGTCCGCGCCCTCGCGCCGGAGGTCTTCGACGGCGCGGACGTGGCGCTGTTCGACGTGCCGGACGACGTCGCCGTGGAGTGGGCGCCGGTCGCGGCCGCGCGCGGCGCCGTGGTAGTCGACAACTCGGCCGCGTGGCGGATGGATCCCGAGGTCCCGCTCGTCGTCCCCGAGATCAACGCCGGAACGATCGGGGACCGGCCGAAGGGCATCATCGCCAGCCCGAACTGCACGACGCTCGCGATGGTCGTGCCGCTCGCCGCGCTGCACGCCGAGGCCGGTGTGCGCCGGCTCGTCCTCGCGTCGTATCAGGCCGCCTCGGGGTCGGGACGGCCCGGCGTCGACGAGCTGTGGGAGCAGACGGCCGTCGCCGCGAAGGAGCCCGACGCGATCCAGGAAGGGCTCGGCCGCGACGTCCTCGAGCGCGGCGCCACGTTCGCCCACCCGATCGCGCTGAACGTGATCCCGCAGTGCGGGTCGATAAGGGACGACGGCTACACGAGCGAGGAGCTGAAGCTCGGCCACGAGACGCGCAAGATCATGGGGCTTCCCGACCTCCGGGTCACCGCGACGTGCGTGCGCGTCCCGGTCGTCGTCGGACACGGCGTGGCGGTGCACGCGGAGTTCGAACGGCCGCTTGCACCCGACAGGGCGCGAGAGCTGCTGGAGGCCGCTCCCGGCGTCGAGGTGCGCGACGACCCGGCACGCGGCGTGTACCCGACGCCTCTGGAGGCTGCCGGCCGGGACCCCTGCTACGTCGGGCGGATCCGCCAGGATCCGTTCGACCCGCGGGCGCTCGAGATGTTCTGCGTCGCCGACAACCTCCGCAAGGGGGCCGCGCTGAACACGGTTCAGGTCGCGGAGCTCCTGGTCTGAATCAACCCTCGCGGATGTGGAACGCGGGGTTCTCGATCAGCCGGCCCCACTCCTCGACCTCTGTGCAGGCGAGGTCGCTGTTGCCGTGGATCTTCCACGCGCGCGTCGTCGACTGGATGGGCCCGCGGGCCTTCGTCTTCAGGGGGATGTCCAGCTTGAGCATCCCGTCGTCGTCCGTCTTGCCGAGCCCGAAGACCGGCGGCACGCCGACGGTGAACGCGACGTAGACGTTCGCGTCGGCGACCGGGGTCTGGTGCGGCGGGTCGACCTCGATGCCGAGGCCGAACGGGTCCTTGCGCGCCGGCCGGAGGACCGTCACCTCGACCTTCACCGTCTCGCGGGGCCGGTAGACCTTCTTGTTCCACTTCGTCCGAACCTCGTACGTCTCGTAGCTCTGGACGCCGCCGCAGCCCCCGGCGCCCGCGGACGTGGGCGCGCCGAGCAGGGCAACCATCAAGATGCCGGTGAAGATCGCGATCGCTCTGCGTCCGGTCACCGTCGCCGTCCCCGTCTTTCGCGCATTACGAAGAGGTTCGCCCGTAGCGGGACCGGTCCTTCACGCCGCGCCTGGCCGTCTGGGGCGGGTGTGGACCGGTCCTCGGATAAGTACGGGGATCGGCGGCCGCGGTAGCTCGCGCCGGGGCGCCCATGGCCTTTCGATGAGTCGGGAAGGGGGGATTTGAACCCCCGACCTCTGCGTCCCGAACGCAGCGCGCTGCCAAACTGCGCCACTTCCCGTCGCCCGAAAGCATCCCATACACCCGGCCCCCGTCGCGCACCGGCAGTTCACCTGCAGTTCACCGACAGGCCCCCGGTCCGACATATCGCGTTGCTAACGTCGGCGGCGATACAGGGCCCGGGCCGCACCGCCACGGTGCGAAGGGCAGACCTACAGGAGGAATCAGGACCGATGATCCGACCTACACACCGCCGCGTCGCCCTGGTCGCGGCCGCGCTCGCGCTGGTCTCCGCGGCCTGCGGGAGGAACGCCGGCGAGGAGACGGACGGCGCCGGCGGAGAGGCTCTCTCCGGTGAGATCGCGATCTCGGGGTCTTCGACCGTCGAGCCGATCTCGACCCTCGTCGCGCAGAAGTTCGCCTCGCAGAACCCCGACGTCGCGATCTCCGTCGACGGGCCGGGCACGGGCGACGGCTTCGAGCTCTTCTGCAAGGGCGAGATCGACGTCGCCGACGCGTCGCGTCCGATCGAGGAGGAGGAGATCGCCGCGTGCGACGAGGCCGGCATCGAGTACGTCGAGCTCAAGGTCGGCATCGACGGAATCACGGTTCTCACCTCACCCGAGAACGACGATGTGACGTGCCTCGACTTCTACGACCTCTATGCCCTGCTCGGCCCCGAGTCCGAGGGCTTCGAGAGCTGGTCCCACGCGAACGAGCTCGCGGTCGAGATCGGCGCGGGGAACGCCCCCTACCCCGACATGCCCCTCGACGTCACCGCCCCCGGCGAGGAGTCGGGCACCTACGACTCGTTCGCGGAGCTAGTGCTCGAGGACATCGCGTACGGCGAGCGGGGCGTCGCCGAGGACGATCCGGTGGTCCGTCCCGACTACCAGGCCTCCCCGAACGACAACGTCATCCTGCAGGGGATCGAGGGGAGCCTTTCCTCGCTCGGCTGGGTCGGCTTCGCCTACTACGCGCAGGCCGGCGACGGCGTCAAGGCCGTCGACGTCGACGGCGGCAACGGGTGCGCCGCCCCGACGCCGAAGTCCATCGCCGACGGCTCCTACCCGATCGCCCGGGAGCTCTTCGTCTACGTCAACCCTGCCGCGGCCGACGAGAGCCCGGCGCTCGCGGCGTTCGTCGACTACTACCTGTCGGAGGAGGGACTGGCCTCCGTGGCCGAGGCCGGATACGTCGGCCTGCCCGAGGAGGAGCTGCAGGCGAGCCTCGACGCGTGGACTTCGATGCAGACGGGCACGCGCGAGGGCTGACGGCTTGAGCGCGATCACCCTCTCCGACCTCCGCGGAAGCGACGGGCGTCGCCGAAAGGAGCGCGCCGTGCACGCGGCGTTCTTCTGCGCGGCCGCAGTGTCGATCCTCGTCAGCGCCGCGATCGTCTACTCGCTGTTCGAGGAGGCGATCGATTTCCTCTCGCAGGTCGAGCTCTCGCAGCTCTGGGAGCGCGGGTGGTTCCCGCGCCGGGGGCTGTTCGACGTACGCACGATCCTCGCCGGCTCGCTCGTAGTGACCGTGATCGGCATGTCGATCGCGGTTCCGCTCGGGGTCGGAACCGCGATCTACCTCGCCGAATACGCGCGGCCCCGCTTGCGGAAGGTCGTGAAGCCGGCGCTGGAGGTCGTCGGCGGCATCCCCAGCGTCGTGATCGGGTTCTTCGCGCTGGCGTTCGTGAGCCCCGAGCTGGTCCAGCGCCTCGACGGCTCCGCGACGATCTTCAACATGGCGGCGGCCGGGATCGGCGTCGGCATCCTGGTGACGCCGCTGATCGCGACGATCGCGGAGGACGCGCTGCGCGCCGTGCCGGTGAGCCTCAGGGAGGCCTCCTACGGGCTCGGCGCGCGCAAGCTCACCGTCACCACGAAGGTCGTCCTCCCCGCGGCCGTCTCGGGCGTCGTGGCGGCGCTCATCGTCGGTTTCTCGCGCGCGATCGGCGAGACGATGGTCGTCGCGATCGCGTCCGGTGCGACCGGCGGCTCGCTGCTGACGTTCGACCCGTTCGGCCCGGGGCAGACGATGACGGCCGCGATGGCTTCGCTGGCGATCGGGAGCGACCGGGTCCAGGGGGACGCCGCGGCGTTCCAGAGCCTGTTCTTCGTCGGGCTGTTGCTGTTCGCCGTGACTATGGCCCTGAACCTGCTGAGCGAGCGGTTCGTCCGCCGCGTGCGGCGGCGGCGTTGACGTCCTCGATCGGAGGCGGAGCGGCCGCCCGAGGCGCGGTCGAGCGATCGCTACGGGGAGGACGCGCCGACGTGCCGGCCCGGCTGTTCGAGGGTGCGTTGCTGAGCGTCTTGCTGCTGTCGCTGTCGATCCTTCTCGTGCTCCTGTACGAGGTGCTCCGCGGTGGGGTCCCCGTGCTCGCCGAGCGCGGGGGTGACTTCCTCGGGGGCGCCCTGTCGCCGCTGCCGCAGACGGCGGGTGTGAGCCAGGGCATCCAGGGGTCGCTTCTCCTGATGCTGTTCGTGATCGCGCTCGCGTTTCCGCTGGGGATCGGCGCCGCGATCTATCTCGAGGAGTACGCGCGCGACACTCGCTTCACCCGGTTCGTGAACGTGAACATCAGGAACCTGGCGGGCGTGCCGTCGGTCGTCTACGGCCTCCTCGGTTTCTCGGTCTTCGTCCGGGCGATGGGCTCGGCGACGGGGGGCATGACCGTGACTGCGGGCGGGATCACCCTCGCGGTCCTCGTGCTCCCGATCGTGGTGATCACCGCTGCCGAGGCTCTTCGAGCCGTCCCGCAGGGAATCCGTGAGGCGGCGTACGGTGTCGGCGCCACGCGCTGGGAGGTCGTCCGGAGCCACGTCCTCCCCGCGGCGGCTCCGGGGATCCTGACCGGCACCGTGCTGTCGCTGTCCCGCGCCCTCGGCGAGACCGCGCCGCTCCTTCTCGTGGGGGCCGTGACCGGCTTCCTCGCCACCGGATCGCAGGGCTTCGTCGACCGGCTGCAGGGGCCGTTCACGGCGCTTCCCGCGATCGTCTTCTCCTGGGCGCGCCAGCCGAACGCCGGCTTCCGGGGGCTCACGTCTGCCGCGATCGTCGTCCTTCTCGGCGTAATCCTCCTCGCGAACTCCGCCGCGATCCTGTTGCGCAACCGCTACGACCGAAAGTGGTGACGGCATGCACGCCCGGGTGCAAGAGCAACAACCGATGATCCAGCTCGCCGCGGCTCCCCCAGCGGAGGGCGTGGCGACGCCGCTCGTCCTTGACGTATGGGACCTATCCGTGTCCTACGGTTCGTTCCGGGCCGTCCGCGACGTGGACCTTCGCATCCACCGGCGGACGATCACCGCGCTGATCGGACCGTCGGGGTGCGGGAAGACCACCGTCCTGCGGTGTCTCAACCGCATGAACGACCTCGTCGACGGTGCCCGCGTTACGGGGCGGGTGCTTTACCACGGCGTGGACCTGTACGACCGGCATGTCGACCCGGCGGAGGTCCGCCGTCGGATCGGCATGGTCTTCCAGAAGCCGAACCCGTTCCCGAAGTCGATCTACGACAACGTGGCGTTCGGGCCCAAGGTCGCCGGGTTCAAGGGCGACATGGACGAGCTCGTCGAGGGCGCGCTCGCGAAGGCCGCGCTGTGGGACGAGGTGAAGGACCGGCTGAAGGAGTCGGCGATGTCGCTGTCGGGTGGGCAGCAGCAGCGCCTGTGCATCGCGCGCTGCATCGCGGTCGAGCCGGACGTGATCCTGATGGACGAGCCATGCTCGGCTCTCGACCCGATCGCGACCGGCCGGATAGAGAGCCTCATGCGGGAGATCAAGAGCGAGTACACGATCGTGATCGTCACGCACAACATGCAGCAGGCGGCCCGCGTCTCCGACCACACGGCGTTCTTCACGGCGGAGGTGAACGAGGAGCAGGACCGCCGCACGGGGATCCTCGTCGAGTACGACAGGACCGAGCGCATGTTCTCGGGGCCCGCCGATCCGAGGACGGAGAGCTACGTCACCGGACGCTTCGGATAGCGCGCCCCTAGGGGACGAACTTGTAGCCCAACCCCCGGATCGTGATCAGGTGCGCGGGCGCGTGCGGATCCTTCTCGCATTTCGCCCGCAGCCTCTTGACGTGGACGTCGAGCGTCCGCGTGTCGCCGAAGTAGTCGGGCCCCCAGATCCGGTCGATCAACGTCTCGCGCGTGAGCACCCGGCCGGGGCTCTCCATCAACAGCTCGAGGAGCTCGAACTCCTTGCGGGGGAGGTGCACCGGCCGTCCCTCCACCGTCACCTCGAAGCGGTCGGGGTCGAGCCTGATCCCGCCGCCCTCGAGGACGCCGTCGGACGTCGCCGTCTCGGTCGTGCTCCGCCGGAGGACCGCCTTCATCCGTGCCAGCAGCTCGCGCGTGTGGAACGGCTTCGTCACGTAGTCGTCGGCCCCCAGCTCGAGCCCGACCACCTTGTCGACCGCGGCGTCCCGCGCGGTCAGCATGATTATCGGGACGCTGGAGGTCCGGCGTATCTCCTTGCAGACGTCCTCACCCGCCATCCCCGGCAGCATCAGGTCGAGCAGCACGAGATCGGCGCCGCCGCTGGAGAAGCGGTGCAGCCCGGTGGCGCCGTCGGTGACGCGCTCGACCTCGTACCCCTCGCGGCCGAGCTGGTACTCGAGCGCGGCCCCGAGGCTCTCTTCGTCTTCGATCAGCAGGACCTTCGGCAAGCTGCGGCTCCTCTCGATCGCGCGGTCGCGGTCATCCCGCGACCGAGCGCACGTCGTCGGACCGCGGGGGGACGGCCGGCAGCCGCACGCTAAACGTCGAGCCCTTCCCCGGCTTGCTCTCGACTTCGACCGTCCCGCCGTGCAGCTCGGCGACGTGCTTGACGATCGCGAGGCCGAGCCCTGTCCCGCCGGTGCCGCGGGACCGCGCGGGGTCGACCCTGTAGAAACGCTCGAAGACGTGTCGCTGCGCCTCGGCCGGGATCCCGATGCCGTCGTCTTCGACCGCGAGGGTCGCGTGGGTCTCGTCGCGTGCGAGCGTCACGCCGATCCGGCCTCCGTCCGGCGTGAACCGGATCGCATTGTCGAGGAGGTTGCGCACGAGGTTGCCGAGCTGCGTGCGCTCACCGCGGACCCAGATGCCCGGTTGCACGTCGCTGTGCACCTCGGTCCCCCGGCGCTCCGCCACGTACCCGGCCGAGGTGACTTCGCGCGCGACGACCTCCGAGAGGTCCACCGGGGTGTCGGGCACGCCGGCGGCCTCCTCGAGCCGCGACAGGTCGAGGAGGTCGGCGACGAGGTGGCCGAGGCGGTCGGTCTCGGCGACGATGCGGTCGGCGAACGCGGCCACGGCCGCGGGATCGTCCCGCGCGGCGTCCCGCACCGCCTCCGCGAGGATCTGCACGCCGGCGACGGGGCTCTTCAGCTCGTGTGAAGCGTGGGCGACGAACTCGCGCCTCATCCTCTGGGTGAGCAGCTCCTGCGTCACGTCCTGCGTCACGACGACCACGCCGCCGTCGCCGATGGGCGCGACGTGCGCCCGCACGTTCTTTCGCGCCGGGTACCACAGGTCGAGGACCTGCTCGATCGACCGGCCCTCGCGGAGGCTCCTCCACGCGAGCGTCGCGAGATCCTCCGACGGCAGGCGTTGCGGGAGCGAGACGTCCGGCAGCCCGAGAAGCGTCCGCGCCGGTGCGTTCGCGAACACCGGCCGCAGGCGATCGTCGAGGACGACGACGCCGTCGTTCATGCGCTCGAGGATCTGCTCGCTGCGCCGCCGCTCTCGTTCGACCTCCGGCGCGTCGAGAGCGCCCTGCGACGGATCCGCGCGGCGCCCTTGGCGGGCGCGCAGGACGAGCCAGGTGGCGGCAGCTGCGAAGACGGCGCCGAGGAGGAACGCCGCGAGGTCGGTCATGTGAGCCCCATAGTTCTGGCCGAAGTCTAGGCGGGGGAAGAAGCCGCACGGCCGGGGCCGTGCCTCCACCGGCGGCTTCTTCCAGAGTTGTTCGCGCCGGGTTCAGCGGCAGTTCACGATCCTCGCCGGCTACCCCCGCCGCTTCTTCGGCGGAGGCGGAGGGGGCTCCACCGTCGTGAAGTCCCACGCTGCACGCGGTCCTGCGTTGCCGAGGACGTCGCGCACCGACGCGACCTCGACGCGATAGGTCTTGCCCTTGTCGAGGCGCCCGAACGGATCGAACGTCAGCAGCCGTGCACCCGCGACGGCGAGAGTTCCCCTTATCGCGCGGCTCCCCTGGAACACCTCGATCGTCTCGGGCGCGACGCTGGTGGCCGCCACACGTTCGTCGTAGCGCACGGCGATCACGACGGACGTGTCGACGCCCGTCGCGTTCCGCAGCGGCGTGACCCGCCGCACGTGCGGCCCCCTCGCGTCGGCGACCGCGAACGCCGGCCGCGACTCCTGCCCGATGCCGCCGTCCGCGCCGACCGGTGCCACCGCGTAGCGGTAGGAGCCCCCGTGCTCGGTGAAGACGTCGGCGAACCCCAGCACGTCCGCGCCCACGGTCGCGAGCACGCTGTAGGCACGCCCGCGCTGCGCCCGGTACACGACGTACCCCGTCGGCCCCTCGACCGGCTGCCATGCGAGGTCGATCCGTCCTCCCACTCCCGGAACGGCCGACGGCTGCAGGGCCCGCGGCGGACCCGAGACCACGAAGCGCCCCCAGACGTAGCGGTGGTCGGAGTAGCGTTCGTTCAGGGGATGCTTCGTCCCCGGCTCCGCGCCCGCCCACCCGGGATGGTCCGCGTGCGCCTCCGCGACCACCGCGCTCGAGAACAGGTAGTCGATGCGCGCCCGCTTGAAGTGCGTCGTCTGGTCGCACAGGACCCGCGACTGTCGCTGCTCGTGCGTCCACTCCTCGTCCATCGAGCTGCCGTGGCCCCGATGCCACTGCCGCACCGCGTCGACGTAGGCCCTTTCCCCTTCGGGAGGGTCGACGAGCAGCCCGTACCACGGGTTCGGCACTCCCTCCTCGTTGCGGTCGCACTCGTACGGGTCGACGGTGGCGCGCCGGTTGAAGTCCCCGCCGATGATCACGGGCGCGGTCTCGTCCGCCAGCTCCGCGCGCAACGTCTCGACGTTGCGCGGGACGCAGTTCGCCTGTCCGGTCGTGTCGTAGCGCTTCGCCATGTGCATCCCCGCGACGACGAACGGCGCGTTCGTCGCGACCTCGGTCAGGTGGACGATCGGGTAGTCGCGCCTGTCCCGGTTGTCGGTCGGCGTGTCCTCGGTCGTGCACTCGTCCGGCCACGTCGTCACGTCCCCCTGCACGGCGACGGTGTCGGTGTTGACGACGAACGACGCCGCGGCGTCGAGCGGCTCGAGGGACTGATACCTGTACGGGAAGCGCTGACGCAGCAGCCGCACGAGGATCTCGAGGTTCGACGGCCTCACCTCCTGGACGACGATCACGTCGGGCGCCGCGACCGCGCCCGTGTAGCCGCCGTTGAACGCCGCGGGGCGGAAACGCAGCGCCTTCGGCAGCTCGAACAGCGCGAGGAACCGGTTGAGCCCCAGGATCCGGTTCTGCTTCGCATTCACCGTGACGACCGTGACCTGCCCCGGCAGCGACTGGATCTGCTCCGGGGGCCGCGGCGCGGCGCCGACCCCGCGGGGCAACCACGCGGCTATCAGGACGAGCACGAGGGCGACCCCGGCACGGCGCATGGGTGGGGAGACTAGAGGTATCCGCCGGCTATGCGGACGGCTCGAGGACGAGCCGCGTCACCTCCGGCCGGCAGTTGAACCTGACCGGCGCGAACTTCCCCTGCGCCACGCCGGGGCTCACGTGGAGCCACGACGAGCCGATCTTCGTGGGCCCGGCCGCCAGCGCGCACGGGAGCGTCGAGTTCGTCACGACCGCGCCGGCGAACGGGATCCTGACCTGGCCCCCGTGCGTGTGGCCGGCGAGCACGAGGTCGTACCCGTGCAGCGCGTAGTCCGAGACGACCTCGGGCGCGTGCATGAGCCCGATGGCGAGCGCGTCGCCTGCCGCGCGCTCGAGGTGGCCCGTCTTCTCCCGGTGGAGGTACGGGTCGTTGACGCCCGTCAGGCGGATGCGTCCGGAAGGCGTGTCCACGACCTCCGTCCGGTTCGTGAGCGGCTTCCACCCCGCATCCCGCAACCCCCGCTCGAGCCGCGGCGTGTCCGCCGGCCGCGCGCGCACCACGTCGCGGTTGCCGGTGAAGTATTTGACGAGCCCCGGGAACGTCGAGTGCAGGTAGTCGTGCGACCCGAGCACGTACCACTTCCCCCAGCGGCTCGGCAGGCGCCCGAGCGCGTCGACGAGGGGGTCGACCCCCCACGGATCCTCGATCAGGTCGCCGGTCGCGACCACGAGGTCCGGGACGAGGCCCAGCAGCTCCGGGAGCCTCCGCAGCCACACGGTCTTCGCGCGGTCCCGCCCCTTCAGGTGCGTGTCGGAGACGTGGAGGACCGACAGACGCGGCGCCCCCCTCCGGACCGGCAGGTGATGCGTCTGCACGCGGTACGACCTCGCCTCCGCAGCGGCGTACGCGAGGCCGCCGGCGCCCAGGGCGAACGACCGCGCGAGCAGGCGCTCGAATGACGGCAACGTGGACCTTTCCCGAGGTGGACGTGGCGCTCCGACCCCTGCAGGAGCGCGGCGCTCCGAGGATACTGGCGCAGTGAGAATGTCCCTTCGCTGGAAGATCGTGGTCGGCTTCGGGATCCTCCTCGGGCTGATCGGGATCCTCGCCTGGGTGACGCTGGCGCTGTTCAGCTCGCTCCGTTCGGTACAGCGACAGGTCTTCAACGACGCCGTCCCCGGGTTGGTCGCGGTCGACGAGATAGTTCGCTCGTACACCGCGCAGTCCGCGGCCGTCACGCTCTACCTCATCGGAAGCCAGGAGGGCGTCATCGACCAGTACAACGACGAGGTCGAGATCGCCGACGTGTGGGAGGAGCGCGCGGAGAGGCTGTTCACCGACCCCGCAGAGGTCATCCTTCTGGAGGAGCTCACGGAGGCCGGCGAGGCCTTCCAGGAGATCGTCGAGGAGCGCGTGATCGCGCTTGCGTCGGAGGGCCGCCGGTCGCAGGCGTTCCAGGTGCTGCGCGACGAGGCGACGCCTGCGATCACGCGCATCCGGACGCTCGGCCAGCAGCTCGCCATCGAGCAGGACCGGGTGGTCGCGGTGAGCGAGAGCGCGCTCGACAACCGCGCGAGCCAGTCCCTCGTGATCCTCGGCGCGGTCACGATAGGGGCGCTGCTCGCGGGGGTCGCGCTCGCGATCGCGCTGCCCCGCCGCCTCGCGGCGAACCTCGCGAAGCTCGTGGACGCGGCCCGGGCGATCGGGCGCGGCGACCTCAATCAAGAGCCGGACATCCGCTCCGGCGACGAGGTCGAGGAGCTCGCGCAGCGGTTCACGGAGATGCAGACGGGGTTGAAGAGGCTGCAGCAGCTCGCGCTCCAGGACAGGGAGCTTGCGATCGCAGCCGAGATACAGCAGCGCCTGCTCCAGCGGAAGCTCCCGGAGATAGACGGCGTCAGGGTGGTCCCGCTGCAGCGCCAGGCGAACCTCGTCGGCGGTGACTGGTACGACGTCGACGCCGGGGGGCGCTGGCTGACGGTGGTCGTCGGCGACGCGTCCGGAAAGGGCATCGCCGCGGCTCTCATGGCCACGGTCACGCTCTCGTCGCTGCGGGCGGAGCGCAGCCAGGGCGCGGGGCCGAAGAGGATCGTCGAGCAGGCGAACCTCGCGTTGCTCGAATCGACCGACCCCGACTCGTTCATCACCTGCGTCTACGCGACCGTCGACACCGTCACCGGGGAGGTCCGGTGGCTGAACATGGGCCATCCCGCGCCGTTCCTTCTGCGCGCGCCGGATCCCGCGAAGGATCGTCTCGACGATGCTCGGCGAGCAGATGCCGGAGAACCTCCCGGCTTCTACGTCGAAGGCCCCCGCAACCGCGCGCTCGGATGGGACGAGAACCCGGGGCTCGCCCAGAACTCCGTGACGCTCGCGCCGGGCGACCGGCTCGTCCTGTTCACGGACGGGTTCGTCGAGGCCAAGTCGCCCGAGGGCGAGGTCTTCGGCGACCACCGGCTCGCGAACTCGCTCCTCGAGCTCGCCTCGCTTCCCTCCGACCTCCTGGTGCAGCACGTCGTCGAAGACGTGGAGCGGTTCGCAGCCGGTAAGCTCGACGACGACCTAACCATGCTGGTGATCGAGTTCCAGAGCGCGGCCGCGCCGCTGGAGGACCCCACGCCGGTGCTGGAGGACGGCGCTGCCGACGACGTGCCGCCGGCCAGCCGGCTGGGGGCCGCCGCAGAGCCCGACTAGCCGGCGCACGTCAGGAGAGAGATGTCACAGCAGAAGATCGATATCGAGATCAGGCAGCAGGACGAGTACCAGGTGCTGAGGCCCGAGGGCGACCTCGACGTCTATACGGTCGGCTCCCTGCGCGACGCCATCGGGGCGATGATCGACGGCGACACGCCGCACGTCGTCGTCGACCTCGACGGCGTCCCCTTCATGGACTCGTCGGGCCTGGGCGCCCTCATGGGGGGCGTTAGGCGTCTCCGCGAGGCCGGGGGGGATCTCGCCATCGCGTGCACGCGCGAGCAGCACCTGAAGCTGTTCACGATCACGGGCTTCGGCGAGGGCGTGTCGATCGCGCCCACCGTGGAGGAGGCGGCCGCCGGGTTCCGGAACTAGCTTCCGTCCTCGGCGGAGGGGCTCACCGCTCCTTCTTCTTGGCCTCCTCGTCCCGCGCGCGGGCGCGGCGGATCGTCGCCACGACGAGCATCGCGAACACGGCCACGAGCGCAGAGGTCACGGAGACGAGGATGAGCTGCGCGGACGTCATGGGAGGCTTCGATAGTAATGGGGTTCGAGAGCTCCCTTAGAGACGTCGCGCTCACGATCGTCCGCTTCTCGGGGTTCGCCGCGAACGCGATCGTGCTCGGGACGTGCGCCGTCCTGGTGCTCGTCCTCCGCCCGACGTTCGCCTCTCTCGATCCCGTCGCGTGGGCGGCGGGCCGGGCACGCCTGTCGGAGCGGCTCGAGGGCATCGTCCACAGCGCGCTGGTCGGCGCGGCGGCCGCCGCGGCGCTCGCGCTCGTCCTCCAGGCCGTACTTACCGCGGAGCTCACCGGTGGCGAGGTCGGTACCGAGTCCTTCTTCTCCGTCCTCGAGACGAGCTTCGGGCCGTGGTACGCGCTGAGGCTTCCGCTCGTCGCGGGGCTTCTCGTGCTCCTGACCGGGAAGGTCCGCGAGTGGGCCCTGGCGCGGCCGGGCGTGGACGAGTCCGTCGCCGCGCCGGCATGGTGGGGAGCCTGGGCGGCGCTGAGCGTGGCGCTGGTGGCCACGAGCTCGTTCTCGGGACACGCCGCCGTCGCGACCCCGCGCGCGTTGTCGTTGTCGAGCGACGTGGTCCACCTGGTGGCGGGTGCGACGTGGTTCGCGGGGATCGTGCTCCTGTCGGTCGCCCTTCCCGACGCGTGGGTGGGCGAGGACGAGCGGGCGCGTCTTCAGATCCTCGCTCCGGCCGTGCGCCGCTTCTCGCGCGTCGCGGTCGTCGCGATCGGCATCGTGCTCGTCACCGGGGTCATCGGCTCGTTCATGCACGTGGCGCGCCCGGGCGACCTCGTCGACAGCGCCTACGGGATCACGCTGTCGGTCAAGATCGCGTTCTTCGGCTTGGTCCTCGCTCTCGGCGGGTTCAACCACTTCGTCGTCCGCAAGCGCTTCGAGCGGGCGCTCGAGCGGTCGGAGGCCGCGGGAGGCGCCGCGCTCGTGTTCCGCAAGGCGATCGCGGCGGAGCTGGCGGTCGGGCTCGTCCTGATGGGGCTGACCGGTTGGTTGACGGGCCAGGCGCGGACGCGCCAGGAGGTGGTCGAGCCGCGCCGCGTGACGGCGACGCGTCCGCGAGGTTAGGCAGCGTGGGGCGGGGACGTGGTCCTCAACAGCCACCCGCCGAGCAGCCCTACGAGCAACGCGAGGCCGAGGCCGATCAGCAGCGCCTGCCCGTCCGCGGTCGCAACGATCCCGTCGGGGCCCGAGGCGACGGTCGGGTTCGGACCCGCCGCGGTGGGACCCTCTTCGGAGCCGCGGCCGTTCCCGCCGCCGCCGTGGTTGCCGTGGCCGGCGCCGTGCTCGCCGTGCCCTCCGTCGCCCGCCGCCATGTGGTCGCCGCCGTGGGCGGTTGCGGAGGAGTGGCCCGAATGGCCGGACGACCCCGGGCCGCCGGTCCCGCCGTGATCGTCGTGGCCGCCGCCGTTCTCGTGGCCGTCGTGGCCGCCCCCGTGGTTGCCGTGACCCTTGTCCTTCCCCTTGCCGTTGCCGTGACCGTCGTGGCCACCGCCGCCGCCGTCGCACGGCTTGCCGTGGTGGACCATGAAGTCGAAGCTCCCGGTGGTCTTTCCGGTCACGCCGGCGAGGCCGACGGCGGTGTAGACGACCTTGTAGGTCCCCGAAGGAGTCTTGCCGATCTCGACCCGCATCTCGTTGAGCTCGACGGCCGCGGGTCCGGAGTCGATCTCGTTCCCGCACTCGTCGAAGACGCTCATCTGTGACGAGCCGTCGAGGGGCTCGGAGAACGTCGCCGTGACCTCCGACGGCGGGTGGTCCATCATGGCGCCGTCCTCCGGGTCGCTCGACTGATACGTCGGCGCGGCCTCCCCGGCTGCGGCCGCGCCCGCCAGCGGCCCGGCGGCCCAGGCGCCCACTGCTAGCGCTGCGAGGAGGAATCGGAGGTGGCGCATCTGTCGAAGTACTCCCACGGTGGCGGAGTGGTAACTATTGAGCTTAGTTCGCCTCGCGGGAAGGGCTTCCTGCGGGTGGGGGAGGGGGCATGGCGGGGTGTGGCCCGGAATGACTACCCGCGCACGGCCCACTAGGGCGCGGCGAAAAGCGTACCAACGGGCTATCGGAATCGGCGGCTTCCCGGCCTATCTTGAGCGCCGGTCGCGAAAGACGGAGTCGGAGGTCGCGGGATGTCGAGCACGGGCGCGGTGGAGCAGGACTGGAGGGCCCTCGGCGCGTGCTCGAGGACCGACCCCGACCTCTGGTTCGCCGTCGGCGCGATGGAGCACAAGCAGGCGAAGCGCATCTGCCGGGAGTGCCCCGTCCAGAGCGAGTGCCTCGCCTATGCGATGGACGCGCCGGTCGACCACGGGATTTGGGGGGGCTTCACGGAGCGGGAGCGCAGGCGTTTCCGCCGTCAGGCCGGCACCAGGGACTGGCGGGCGTTGCTCCAGACGGGCTAGCTCCGCGGCGTCGAGCCCCAACGCGCGCGTTCCGCAGGTCGCGGCGCGCCGAACCCGTCAGGCCTGAAGCGTCAGCTCGAGCAACACGCACTCGTCGCGCCAGCGACGGGCGGTGTCCTCCGGGAG
Organism: Actinomycetota bacterium; assembly: GCA_046263255.1. GTDB lineage: Bacteria > Actinomycetota > CADDZG01 > CADDZG01 > WHSQ01 > JALZEG01. The sequence continues at coordinate 51,552 of JBHELD010000026.1, read as the reverse complement.
CCCCGGGATGTTGAGGCGCTTCTCCGCGACCTTCTCGGCGATCTCGTCCCACTCGTCCCCCTGCGGGATCACGCGCACGCGCGCGGGGACCTCGCCGATCCGGGCGTTCTTGCCCTTCCACCGGAAGATAACGTCGCACTCCCGCAGCCGCTCGGCCCCCGGGATCGTCTGCTGGCGCTCGCCCGAGACGACGTAGATCTTCGACGTTTTGTTGTCGTAGAGGAACCAGACCGGCATGGTGACCTCCCGGCCGCTGCCGGGGTCGCGCCACCGGAGCCAGACGATCGTCGATTTCTTCAACGACTCCTGGACTCCCGGTCCGACCGACCCCGCCTCGACTGCGGTCTCGGCCTCGGTCCAGTCGAGGTCGTCGGCGACGGTGTACGTCACGGCGTCCCACGACAGGTCGGTCGGGATCAGCGTGTACCACGCCGCCTTGTCGAAGAACGCCCGAACGGTCTCGGCGGGCCCCGCGAAGTCCTCGTAGTGAACGAGCTGCACCTCGCCGTCCGGACGCTCCGCGAAGAAGAAGACCCAGTTGCGGTAGTCGGGGGTGAGGTACGCCTCGCCCCAGTGGACCGCCGGCTCGGCCACCTCCAGGTGCAGACTGACGCACGGTCCCGGGACGGCGGCCTCGAACGGCGTCCAGTAGGCCTGCACGATCCGCCGGACGCTCTCCTCGCGCTCGATCCGGAGAACCGCCTTTCCGCCGGATCCCCGCTTCAGCCCCCGGCCCGACACGGCGCGGGCGACCAGCTCCTTGGCGGGAGCCAGCCGGTCGGTGGAGGGGCGGGCGGTCGTGGCCATCACGAGAAGGGGGACGACGCCCAGGCGGATCGCAGCATGAAGAACGCCGGCGGCGCGAACGCCGCGACGCACAGCGTGAGCTCGACGTAGGCGATGCGGCGCTGGTAGAGCGCGAGCTGGGGCCAGAAGTCGAACAGGATGATGCGCAGCCCGTTGAACGCGTGGAAGATAACGGCCGCGATCAGCCCGACCTCGAACGGCTTGAACCACCACTGCTGGTAGAGGCTGATCGTCTCGTCGTACAGCTCCGGGCCGAACCCGACCGCGAACGTGTCGACGATGTGGCCGAACAAGAACGCCAGGACGAAGACGCCGGTGATCCGGTGCGCCGCCCACGACCACTGCCCGAGGCCGCCGCGGTAGGCGGGGCCGAGCTCCTTCGAGCGAAGCCGGAACAGATCCGCCAGCACGACGACCGCGAACAGCGTCGATCCCGCGGTGAGGACGAAGACGAAGCCCTCGATGGCCCTGGCGGCTAGCACGGCGCGATCCTACCCGCCGGCGAACGGAGCCCGGCGTGCCGCGCGCGCCGGTTGTCAGGCTGTCCCGAAGAGCTGGTCCGAGATCGCCAGCAGGCCCGAGAAGTCGACGGCCTCCTGCTCGAGGTAGGGGACCCGCACCCACTTGTGCCGGGGGACCCTGCGGGCGAGCTCGGCGAGGTTCTGCTCCTCGAGCCTCACGACCCTCATGAACGCCTCCTCGTTGTCGAGGAGCTTCGCCAGCAGACGCGCGTCCTCGTCGCCGGAGTCCAGCCTGTGGAGCTGCCGCGGCTTCACGTCGATGCCGTCCCCGATCTTCGGGTGAACGCGGTTCACGACGAGCGCCCCGAACGGGAGGTGCGAGTCGTTCAGGCGCTCCGCGAAGAACGTGGCCTCGGTCACGGAGTCCTCCGCCGGGGAGGTGACGACGACGAACGACGTCGCGTTCGACTGGAGCAGCTCGGACACCTCGCGCGCCCGCTGCTTGAATCCGTCGTACATCCCCTCGAGGTTGGCGAAGAACTCGGCGGTGTCCTCGAGCACGTCGGCGCCGACGATGCGCTTGACGATGCGCAGGAAAGTGGTCGCCGCGACGTTGGCGACGCGCATGATGCCGCCGCCCGCCTTCATGTAGGGGAGCAGGAACCACCGCAGGACGCGGCTGTCCAGGAACTCGGTCATGCGCTGGGGCGCGTCGAGGAAGTCGAGGGCGTTGCGCGTCGGCGGCGTGTCGATCACGACGACGTCGAAGCCCCCCTCGGCGTGCAGCTCGTAAAGCCTCTCCATCGCCATGTACTCCTGGGTCCCCGATAGCGTCGACGAGATGTTGCGGTAGAAGCGGTTGGCGATGATGCGCTCCGCCTGCTCGCGCGTGGGGGCATAGCGGTGGACGACGCGGTCGAACGTCGTCTTCGTGTCGAGCATCAGCGCGTGGAGCTCGCCCTTCGGCTGGACGCCGACTGCAGAGAACTTACGCGCACCGACCTTCGTGGGCTCGTTGCTCAGCTCCCTCAGCCCCAGCGACGCCGCCAGCCGGCGCGCGGGGTCGATCGTGAGCACGGCGGCCTTCTTGCCGTCGATCGCGGCCTTGAGCGCGATCGCGGCGGCGGCCGTCGTCTTGCCCACGCCGCCCGCGCCCGCGCACACCACGACCTCCTTCGTCGCGACGATCTGCGCGATCGGGTTCACGACGACGCGGCGCGCCTCGCCGGCGCAGGTCGGCTCTCCGACGCGGATCCCTCGATGACGTCGGCGAGGTTCTCTATGTCCGGGAGCGCCAGGCCAGCGGAGAAGAGGAACGGGAGCTCGACGACCGGCTGGTCGACACCCCGCTTGAGCTTCTTCAGATGGACGCCCTGGATCTGCCGGCGCGCCATGAGGAAGCGCCCGTACCCGATCAGCGCGGCGACGTCCTCCGAATCGAGCCTGATCCCGGCCGAGGCGGCGATCTTCTTCATGGTCGCCATCGGCTTGCCGGCGCCGATCTCGGCGAACGCGCGTCTCTCGTCCTCGTCGAGGAGCTCGGAGTAGACGCCGTTCGCGAACACGGTCCCCGAGGCGATGCCGATCCGATCCCTCAGGGCCTCCGCCGTCTCCAGGGTCTCGGAGACCGGTATCTCCTCGGGGAGCGCTACGAGGTGGACGCGGGTGCGCGACGGATCCTGGAGCATCTGCACCAGCCAGTCCGACTGCCGTTTGACCGGGCCTACCCGGACGGCGTCGGCCAGGCCCACCGGCGCGGAGAGGAACGTGAGCATGTGGCCCGCCGCGGGCGCGTCGACGATGATCGTGTCCCAGTCCCCGGCCCCTCGTCCGTGGCCCCGGCCCTGCTCGAGGTACCAGATCTTCCCGAGCATCAGGATGTCCTTCAGCCCGGGCGCCGCGGCGGTGATGTAGTCGACGAAGTGCGAGCTCGTGAAGACCTTCGAGATCCGCTTCATGTGGTACTGGACCTCGAGGTACTCGGCGAGGGCGGCCTCCGGGACGATGTTCATCCCGAAGACGCCGGGCGAGAGCTGGCGCGGCTCGTACCCGAGCGTGGGGCCGCCGAACAGGCGCGGGAGCGTCCCCTTGCGGTCGACCTCGGCGATGCACACGCGCCGTCCGTGGCGCGCCGCGACGATCGCGAGGGCCGCGGCGACCGTCGTCTTCCCGACGCCGCCCTTGCCGGAGACGATCAGGATGCGCGGCTCGAGGAACTCGTCTATCGACACCGGGGCATTGTGTCGCATCGCGTTCACCGGAAGACATGCCTTTCCCGCCGAAAACTGATCGGGCCATGTCGGGCGAGTCCGGGCTGTCCTATCATCGACGGGGACGAACGGACGAGGGGTTCTGCTATGGGATGGCGATCTTCACGCGCGCGCGGCGCCGTGGTCGGCGTAGCGCTCACGGTCGGGGCCGCGGGCGCTCTGGCAACGGGCTCGGCGGCATCGACGGCCGCGGGGGAGGACTCGGGAGCGGCCATGCTCCTGCCGTGGGGGTCGGACGGCTACCGGTACCAGGAGGTGGCGCACGGCGGGTCCCCGGGCTTCGAGCAACCCGGCTTCGACGACTCCTCGTTCGCCGTGGGCGACGCGCCGTTCGGCTCCGGTGGCGCCTGCCCCCTGAGCGACACCGTCGACACGCCTTGGGGTCTCGAGACAGACCTTCTGGTCCGGAGGTGGGTCGAGGTCCCCGCCGGCACGCCCGACCTCTACGTGTCGGTCGCCGCGGACAACGCGGCACAGGTCTTCTGGAACGGCGTCGAGGTCGTCGCGCACGACCAGGAGGGGTGCGCGATGCGGGGCTTCCGGTTGGCGATCCCGCCGGGAGCCGTGGAGCCGGGCGTCGCGAACCTGCTCGCCGTCAGAGGGAGCGACCGCGGCGTCGAGAGCTACCTGGACGTCGCGGTGACCCTCGGCGCCCCCGTGGATTACGTCGCGCTGGGCGATTCGTACTCGTCGGGTGAGGGGAACCCGCCGTTCATCTGGCCGACGCACACCGACGGCAACCACTGCCACCGGTCCGAGGCCGCGTATCCACAGCACCTCGCCGACCACGCCAGCGAGCTGATCGAGTCGTTCACGTTCGTAGCGTGCAGCGGCGCGGTGATCGACAACTTCTGGGGCGGCCAGGAGAACGAGGGTCCGCAGGTCGACGCGATCTCGAGCGAGACGGATCTGGTCACGCTCACCGCGGGCGGCAACGACATGAAGTTCAAGAAGATACTTACCAAGTGCGCGTTCGGGTTCGGCAAGCAGCTGGCGCCGAACTGCTTCGAGGAGTTCGGCCTCCAGAAAGAGTTCGAGAAGAACCTGCGCGTGCTCGGGCCACGACTGCGCACCCTCTACGACGAGATCAGGCGGCTCGCGCACGAGGACGCACGTGTGTATGTCGTCGGTTACCCGCAGATCTTCCCGGTGTGGAGGACGGCCGAGTGCCCGTGGAGGCTGAGAGGCTTCACCCAGGGAGAGATCTACCGGATCCGCAGGAGCACCCACCGTGTCAACGAGAGGATCCGCGACACAGCTCGTGCGGCGCGCGTCGGGTTCGTGGACGTCGAGGACGCGTTCAAGGGTCACGAGCTGTGTAAGGACGAGCCGTACGTGAACCAGATAATCGCGCGGCACGAGCTCGTTTACTCGTTCCACCCGAACGAGAAAGGCCACCGCGCCCTCTTCGGGATCGTGAGGGACCACGTCGGCTTCTAGCCTGTGGTGATCCTGGAATCGTCGAGTCGCCGGGGGGTTTCGGGTTGGTTCCGGCGAAACCGGCCCGCGACAGGTTCGGGGGCCGGCGCAAGCTCGCGGCGTCCCGCTGACGAGCGCGGTGCCGGCGTCGCCGCGGGGTCCATCGACAGCAGGCAGCAAAGCAACTGAAACCTGCGACCATTGGGGATATGGGTCGCCTCGCGGGTGCCGGTTCGGGTCGCGGTGGCCGCGCGCGGCGCGGCCGCGCCGCCCTCTTCCTCTCGGCGCTCGTCACAGGGCTCGCCCTCCTGCTCGCGGCCCCGGCGGCCGCGCAGTCCTCTTCCCCCAAGGTGGACCTCATCGAGGTCGAGGGCGTCATCGACGACCCGACGGCCGACTACCTGACGTCTCGGCTCGAGGCCGCGCAGCAGGACGCGTACGCGGCGATCATCCAGCTCGACACGCCCGGGGGGCTCGACATCGCGATGCGCGACGTGATCGAGCAGATGATGCGATCGGAGATCCCCGTCGTGGTGTGGATCGCGCCGCAGGGATCCCGCGCCGCCTCCGCGGGGACGTTCATCGCGTACGCCGCGAACCTCACGTACATGGCGGCGGCCACCGAGCTGGGAGCGGCGACGCCCGTCAACCTCTCGGGCGGCGACCTCTCGGACGCGATGGAGGAGAAGGTCGTAAACGACGCCGTCGCGTTCATCACCGAGCTCGCGCGCGAGCGTGGCCGCGACGTCGAGTTCGCAGAGGCCGCCGTCCGTGAGGCCGAGGCGATCGGGGTCACCGAGGCGGTCGAGCGGGGTGTCGTGGACGGGCAGGCGTCGTCGCTGCGCGAGCTGCTGGAGTCGCTGGACGGCGAGTCCGTCGAGGTCGCGAGCGGCGGGATGGTGACGCTCGAGACGTGGGACCCCGCCAGGGGCCCGACCGTCACGCTCCGGTTCCAGCAGATGGACCTCTTGCAGCGTCTGCAACACGCGCTGACGAGCCCCGAGGTCGCGTTTCTCCTCTTGCTGACCGGCGCGTTCGGGATCATCTTCGAGCTCTACAACCCCGGCATCGGCTTCGCGGGGATCCTGGGGGCCGCGGCCCTCCTGATGGGCTTCTACGGCCTGAGCGTGCTTCCGACGAACTGGCTCGGCGTGCTTCTCATCATGCTGGCGGTGGGGCTCCTCCTCGTCGACCTCCATACGGCGGGGTTGGGCGCGTGGACCGCGGCGGGGCTCGTGATGCTCGTAGCCGGCGGGTTGCTGTTGTTCTCCGGCGCCGATCCCGCACTGTCGCTGAGCCCGTGGGCGATCATCGCAGCGGTCGCCGGCACGCTGCTGTTCTTCGTCTCGGTGATGACCGCCGCGCTCCGGGTGCGGCTCCGCCGTCCGATCACCGGCGAGGAGTCGATCGTAGGGACGATCGGCGAGGCCAAGACCGACATCGCGCCCGAGGGGACGGTCGTGACCAGGGGCACGTTGTGGCGCGCCCGGACCATGGAGACGGGGATCGCGGCCGGGTCCAGGGTCCAGGTGAAGGCGGCCGAGGGGCTCGTGCTCCTCGTCGAGCCGCTGCACGACGACGTCGAGATGGACGAACGCACGATGGATCGAAGGGTGATGGTGGAGGCAAAGGAGGAGTAGATGGCTCTGGGTGTGCTCGGCGTCGCGGCTTTCGTGATCCTTATCATCGCCGCGGCTTCGATCCGGGTCGTGCAGGAGTACGAGAGAGGGGTCATCTTCCGGCTCGGGCGGGTCGTCGCCGGCGCCAAGGGCCCCGGCCTCTTCTTCATCATCCCGATCATCGACAAGATGGTGAAGGTCAACCTGCAGATCGTGACGCTGGACGTCCCGCCGCAGGACGTGATCACGAAGGACAACGTCACGGTCCGCGTGAACGCGGTCTGCTACTTCCAGGTCTTCCAGCCGGTGAAGGCGATCGTGGAGGTGCAGAACTACCTGTACGCGACCTCGCAGATCGCGCAGACCACGCTGCGCGCCGTGCTCTCGCAGGTCGATCTCGACACGATCCTCGGCGAGCGCGATCGGCTGAACGGCGACCTGCAGCGCATCATCGACGACCTCACCGACCCGTGGGGCGTCAAGGTCAACCTCGTCGAGATCAAGGACGTCGACCTGCCGGTCGAGATGCAGCGCGCGATGGCCAAGCAGGCGGAGGCCGAGCGTGAGCGCCGGGCGAAGATCATCCACGCCGAAGGTGAGTTCCAGGCGTCGGAGAAGCTCGCCCAGGCCGCCGAGGTCATCGCCCGTCACCCGATCGCCTATCAGCTCCGTTTCCTGCAGACGATCACCGAGGTGTCGGCGGAGAAGAACTCGACGCTGGTCGTGCCGATCCCGATCGAGCTGCTGAAGCCCTTCCAGGCGGCCTTCGGCTCGGACGCATCCGCATTCCCGGGGCCGAGCGAAGGAGCTGCTCCGGGCGACGGAGCCGCCCCGGCCCCCGCGGGCTCGACTAGCTAGCGCAGGAGCCGCACAGGCCGTACAGCTCCGCCGTGTGCTCCACCGCGGTGAAGCCGTGGCGGCGCGCCGTCTCTGCGGCCCAGCGTTCGACCTCGTCGCTCGACACCTCCACCGACGTGCCGCACGCACGGCAGACGAGGTGGTGGTGGTGCCCGGCGCGCGCGCAGCGGCGGTAGATCGCTTCGCCGCCGGCGATCCGAAGCACGTCGACGTCGCCCGCGTCGGCCAGGCTCTGGAGCGTTCGGTAGACGGTCGTGAGGCCGACGTTCTTCCCTTCCGCCTTCAGCTCGTCGTGGAGGCGCTGCGCCGTGCGGAACGCGCCGGCGCGGTCGAGGGCCTCGCGGATCGCGGTCCGCTGCCGGGTCGACCGCATCACTCGAGCGCCAGGAGGGCGATCATCACCAGCAGACCCAGCACCAGCGCGCCGACCTGCAGCAGCGACTTTCCCGGTTCCGGCTCCTTGTGCAGCTCGGGGAGCAGGTCCGTGCTCGCGATGTAGATGAACGCGCCGGCGGCGATCGGGAGCAGGAGGTTCCCCGAAAGCGCTTTTCCCGAGACGAGGGCGAAGAGGGCGCCGACGACGGCGGTCGACCCCGTCAGGAGGTTGAGCTTCAGGGCGCGCCGCGGAGCGACGCCCGAATGGACGAGGATGCCGAAGTCTCCCAGCTCCTGCGGGATCTCGTGGAGCACGACGGCGATCGTGGTCGCGACGCCGACCTCGGTCGACACCAGGTAGCTCGCGCCGATCAGCGACCCGTCTATCAGGTTGTGGAGGCCGTCCCCGACGAGGTTCGACATCGCGACCGGGTGGATGACGTCGTCGGCAGGGTAGTGGGCGTGATGCCAGTGGAGAACCTTCTCGAGCATGAAGAAGATCACGAGGCCCCCGACGAGCGCGAGCGACGACGAGAGCTCGAACGCGCCGTCGATCTCGACGAGCTCCGGGATGATGTGGAAGAACGAGTCGCCCAGGAGCGCTCCCGCGGCGAACGGCACGAGGAAGACGAGGGCCTTCTGCAACGCCGCCGCACGCAGCTGGAGCCCCACGACGCCGACCAGCGACATCGCCGTCACGACGAGGACCGAGCCGAGCGACAGAGCCCAGGCGCTCACGACGCGGCCGCGGCGTGGTTCGGGAGGAGCGAGGGGTCGGGGCTCACGCCCCGGAGCTTACATGAAAATGGTTGTCAGTAGCGGTTAGCCGCGCTTCACGTCGAACGCGCGGCCCATCATCATCTCGCCGATCTCGTAGATCACCACGCAGTTCGTGTCCTGAAGGAGCTTCTGCGCGTAGATCCGGGCGGACACAGGCCCCGCGGGGGTGTACTTCGGGAGCTTGAGGGCGAGGTCGACCTTGCCCTTCTCGTCCGTGATCTTGAAGTCGATCATCAGGACGTCCTTGGCGAAGGCGACGATGACCACGGGGACCTCCGGGGCGGGCTCGACGTAGGGCCGCGGCATCGGGATCCCCTGGCCCGCAGGGTCCTCGTCGGCGGGCCGCGTGACCGTGGTCGGGAAGTGGACGGTCTGGCCCGGCTTGAACGGCCCGTGCGGAAGCTCGACGTCGAGCTTGAACGTCGTGAGGTAGACGAACTCGAGGTTGGAGGCCGAGGAGCACGCAGCCCGAGCGCCGGCCGCGGGCGCGGCCGCGAGCAGCCCCGTGACGAGGCCGAGCGTTGCTATGAGGCTCGTGAGGCGGCGCATATGTCCTATCTACCCACTTTGCTGGCCGGTGGCAACGGACAACATGGTCCTGCTGGGGGAGGTTCGTCGACTAGTGGTCGTGTCCTGCCATGAGGTCGAACAGGTCGGAGGGGTCCTTCGGGGCGTTCACGACCGGCAGGATCAGCCTCGTCTGCGACTTCGTCCAGTCGATCTGGAAGTAGGCGCAGGCGGGGGCCTCGGGCTTGCTCGGGTCGAGCGCCGTGGGATCGAAGCCGGGGCAGTCCGAGATCGGCTTCGGCAGGTGCCACTCGACGATCTCGGTGGCGACCTGGAGGCCGATCTGGTGTCCCGCACGGAACGTGTAGTCCTGCGGCTTCATCACGATCGTCATCGGCGTGGACTTGCCGGGCTCGAGGTCGACCTCCTTGTCGAGGCCCTTGCGGTAGCGGCTGTCGAGGAACCCGCGGGTCACCGACACCAGGGCCTCCGTGCACTCGTTCTGGTCGCCGACGACGGCTTCGGGCTTGCAGCTCGCGACGTGGTTGCTGCCGACGGCGACGTGCGTCTCGGGGTCGATGTCGACGACGCTGGGCGTCACGGTGATGTAGCGGCGGTGGACGGTCGACCAGATCCGCAGCTTGACCTCGCCGAAGATGCGCGTGTCCTTCTTCAGCACGGGGCTCTCGAACCAGAACCAGTCGTGGTTGCTGCGGGCGTGGTGGTTCGCGTGGCTCTCGCTGTTGATGCCGGCCGAGGGGAACCGTGACGTCGTGGGGGCCGTGCCCGGGAAGAAGATCGGGTCCGTCGGGAGCAGCGACCAGGCGTAGTTGCTGCCGAGGAACGCCTCCTGCGCGATCAGCTCGACCGGCTTCGTCTTCGGCATGCCCTTCTTGAAGCCCAGCGGCCGCTCGTAGTCGGAGGTTTGGCTGACGACGCCCGGCAGCTTGTCGATCCCGTTGTCGGCACCCTTCAGGTAGTGATCCATCCACATGTCGACGTGCTTTTCGTAGTCGCCCCCGGGGATGCCGTGGTTCTCCCAGCGCGTGCCCATGTAGAGCACCTTCTTCGGCGAGCTCGTCAGCGCACGGTAGAGGTTCCACGCCTCCTCCTGCTTGACGTTCCAGTCGCCCCAGTTGTGGCTGACGAGCACGGGGATGTCGATCTTGTGCGCGTCCTTCACGTAGTCACGGTCGCGCCAGAACTTGTCGTACGTCGGTGTGTCGTTGTCGTACGCCCCCTGCACGTGCGCCAGCTCGTCGCACGGCTCGACGTCGGACTGCACTCGCTCGACGTAGTCCGGGTTCTGGGGGTCGAGGGGCGGCGGCGCGGCGAACCCGAAGTCGAACGCGATCGGCGTGTCGAACCCCTGCTCGTCGACGACGACGCCGTTCGCCGGCCCCTCGTTGCCGAGCTTCTCGTTGTTGAAGGCGTAGCGGATGCCCCCGGAGTACGCGTAGCTGTACCAGCGCGAGATCGCCGCCTCGGGCACGATCGTCGTGAGGTGCGGCGGGTTCATCGTGGCGGTCGCCGTGGCGGTCGTCCCGTCGTAGGAGCCGCCGATCATGCCGATCTTGCCGGTAGACCACTTCTGCTTCGCGATCCACTCGACGACGTCGTAGCCGCTCTTGCGCTCGCGGTCGGCGCCGTAGTCGTAGCAGCCCCCGGAGTTGCCCGTGCCGACGACGTCGACCCATGCCCGGGCATAGCCCCGCGGGACCCAGCGCTCGGAGTCGCCGTTGCGACCGAGCGACGAGTAGGGGGAGATCGTGAGGATCGTGGGGGCCTTGACGATCTTGCCGTCCAGCGTCGGGTGCACGATCTCGGCGTAGAGCTTGCCGACGCGCGTCGGGATGATGTGCTCGACCGTGGTCTCTCCGTAAGCGGGTGCCGCGGCGACGCCGGGACCGCTGAGGAGGCCGCCGACCATGGCGGCTGCCAGTGCGATCACGACTGCGTACCGAGCTCGCATCCCGTCCGTCCCTCCCGATCGTGCTGTGCGAAATGGCGCTTTTCAGGTCTTCGTTCCGAACGCCGGGTCCCCTGCGGGTGCTTCCCCGGCGTCCCGTGCAATGAAAGTTCGCCTCCCGCCGGGGCGTTCCTGCGGTCGCGGCGGCCCGTTCGCGCTACGAAACCGCAGGCCCTGCCCCCTTTTTGCCCACAAGCCGCCGATTTCTCCCGCCTCCCGGGAGAAAAAGACGGCTCCGGCGCGAGAGCGCACGTTCGGGTCCCGTCGTCTGTACCTTGCAGTACGTGCAGCCGCCGCGGACGTACCGCCCCCTGCGGGACCTGATCCTCTTCCAGGGGTCGGGCGCCGCCGGCGATGCCATCGTGGCCCTCGCTCTGGCCGGCACCTTGTTCTTCTCCGTCCCCGAGGCCACCGCCCGGGGTCGCGTCGCGCTGTACCTCGCCCTGACGGTCGCGCCCTTCGCGGTCATCGCGCCGCTCCTGTCCCGCGTGCTCGACGTGCACCGCGCCGCCCTCCGGTGGGGGCTCCTGGCGGCGGCGCTCGGCCGTGGCGTGCTGGCATGGACGATGGCGACGCGCCTCGACTCCCTGTACCTCTTCCCCCTCGCGTTCGGGATCCTGCTGCTGTCGCGCGGCGCGACCGTCGTCCGCGGCGCAGTTCTCCCCCACCTCGTGCCCGAGGAGGAGTCGCTCGTCGCGGCCAACGCGTCGCTCACGCGCTTATCCGCGGTCGCGGGGATGGTCGCCGTGGGCCCCGGGTTGCTCGTCGTCCACTTCATCGGCAACGCGACCGTCCTCGTCCTCGCCGCGATCGTCTACGCGCTGGGCGTGCTGCCGGCGTTCCGGCTTCCGGCGCCGAAGGGCCGCCGCGAGACGCTCGAGACGATGAGCGCGCGAGCGCTCGCACGTTCGGTGGAGGTGCGTCAGGCGACGGTTGCGTCCGCCGGGATGAGGTTTCTCGTCGGCTTCCTCGTGTTCCACCTTGCGTTCGCGCTGCGGCGCGAGGACGCGGGGTCGATCGGGCTCGGCTTGCTCATCGCAGCGGCCGCGGTCGGCGGCCTCGTCGCGGCCGTCGTCGCGCCGGCGCTGCGCCGCCGCATGAGCGAGGAGCCGATCATCGTCGCGGCGCTGCTGGTCGCGGCCGGCGCGGGGATCGCCGTCGGACGCTGGTTCTCCCTCTCTGCGGCCGCGACCCTCGTCTTCTTCATAGGGGTGACCTCGGGGACCGCGAAGCTGGCGTTCGACGCGATCGTCCAGCGGGTCACGCCGGAAGGAGGGCGCGGCTGGGCCTTCGCGCGGTTCGAGTCGATCCTCCAGCTGACGTGGGTCGCCGGCGCGCTGGTCCCGCTGATCGTTCCGATCCCCGGCGGCGCCGGGGTGGCCGGCGCCGGCGTGACCGCAGCCTCGCTCGCGGCGGTGTACGCGCTCGGGCGCTCCTCGGTCAGGAGAAGGGAGAGGCGCGAGCAACATCCTCCGGACCCCACCGCCGCCCGCCCGCACCGCCGCCTCATCCGCTAGAGCCGAGCGCTTGGTTCGTTTTGAGCAGGGACGGGGAAAGCCTCACGCGAGGCGGTTTTGACCGCGGGGCATAGCATCTCGGGGCGAAGTAGACGGCAAGGGGGGCTGTACCGGTGAACATCATCTTCAACGGCAGCGACAATCCCACGCTCGGGGCGGAGATCGAGGTCCAGGTCGTCGACGCCGCCGGGGCGCTCGCGACCGACACGGCCGCCACGAAGATCCTGGCTCAGCTCGGCGACGCCCCCGGCTACAAGCACGAGCTGCTCGAATGCTGCGTCGAGGTCATCACCGACGTGTGTCCCACGGTCGGCGCCGTCCGCCGCGACCTCGGCGACAAGCTCGAGCGGCTCATCGAGGTCGCCGACGGCCAGGGATACCGGATTATGTGCACGGGAACGCACCCGTTTTCGTCGTGGGCCGACCAGACGGTCTCGCCCGACCCCCGCTACCACCGTCTGATCGAGGACTGCCAGTAGACCGCGCGGCGGCTCCTGATCTTTGGCATCCACACCCACGTCGGCGTCGGCTCGGGCGAAGAGGCGATCTCGATCTCGAACAGCCTCGCCACCTACATCCCCCACTTCCTCGCGCTGTCCTCGTCGAGCCCGTTCTGGCAGGGCCGTGACACCGGCCTCGCGTCGATCCGCTCGAAGATCTTCGAGTCGCTCCCCACGGCGGGGCTCCCCTACTTCATGGAGAACTGGGGGCAGTTCCAGCGGTTCATGCGCACGCTCGTCGGCGCCGGCACGATCCGCAGCATCCGGGAGGTGTGGTGGGACATCCGTCCGCACCCAGGCTTCGGGACGCTCGAGCTCCGCATCTGCGACGGCATCCCGACGATGGACGAGCTCTGCTCGATGGTCGCGTTGTCGCAGTCGCTCGTCGTCTGGCTGGGCGAACGCTACAACGCGGGTCTCCCGCTTCCCCAGCACAAGGCGTGGACCGTGCGCGAGAACAAGTGGCGGGCGGCGCGCTACGGCCTCGACGCCGAGATCATCCGCGACGAGGACGGCAACCTGCTGTCGCTCCGGCGGTCGATCGGCGACACGATCGAGATGCTGGAGCCGACGGCGGAGAAGCTCGGCTGCTACGAGGACCTGTGCCGCGTCAACGAGATCCTCGAGCGCGGGACGTCGGCGACGCGCCAGCGCGAGGTCTACGCGAAGAGCCGCGACATGTCGCAGGTGATCGACTCGCTGGTGGAGGAGATGGTGTCCGGGAAGCCGCAGGCCCTGCCCGACGCGGACCTGGTCGGCGGCACGGTCGTGCACGGCGACCCCCTGCCGGGAGAGTAGGAGCGGGGGCCCCAGGGCGCCGGTCCACGGGGGATGCGGACCCGCGCGTGACGCGTGCCGGGCGACGACGCGGCCCACGGCACCGTCGTCGACGGGGCGGAACCCTCGTCAGACGCGGGGGCCCAGGACCCTCAGGTCGCCTCGTCGCCGCGTCACGCCCGTCGCGTCCAGCCACTCGCACAACGGCACCGCGTACTTCCGCGTCGTCCCGAGCAGGTCGCGGATCTGCGCCACCGTGAGGCCCCCCGACTCCGCGATCTCCGCGGTCACCTTGTCGCGCGCGGTCTCCGCCTGCGACCGCGTCAGGTAGAAGTCCCCGACGGCGACCAGCTCCCCTGCCTCCGCGAGGGCACGCAGCAACGCCCGGTCCACGCCCAGCTCCGCCGCGAGCGGCGGCGCGAAGCCCGCGGCTTCGATCCGCTCGACCACGCGGTCGCGCGCCTCCCGCTCGGCCGGCTTCAGCGCGACGCCGTGGGCGGCAAGACGCACCAGCGCGCCTTCCTGAACGACGCCGTCGATCCCGTCTACCAGCGCGTCGAACGCCCGCGGCTCCAGCGGGACGGCCCGCTTCAGGAGCTCCCGCGGCATCCCGCGCTCCAGCGGGTGCCGCGCGTGGTAGTCGCCAAGTGCCGCCGTGACCGCATCCGCGAGCTCGTCTCTCCGCTCCGGCGTCACGAGCCACCCTCCGAGCGAGACGACACCGGCCGCCGGCTCGGCGGCGCCGCTGCGGAACGCGGCCTCGGTCGCGTCGATACCTCCCGTCGCGCGGACGAGAGTCGTCAAGGCGCCCGCGGGGTCGGCCGCCGACAGCCCCGTCAGGAGCCCGAGGCGGTCCCGGTCGGACCGGCGGGCGCCGGTCGCGAGCGGATCGAGCACCTCGCCCCCGCCCAGCGTGACGACCCGCCCCGCGTCGCGAATCACGAACCGGTCGCGCGGGAACAAGGGCAACGGCGACGCGAGCAGCAGCTGCGCGAACCCCTCCTCGCCGGGAGCGAGCTTCGACGTCCCGAACAGCTTGAGCCGCACGGGGACCTCGGCGGAGCCCGCGTAGAGAAGGTGCGCGCCCTTCTCCGTCAGCGCGACGTCGTTCCCGGTGACGGCCTGCGGGAGGACGCGCAAGCGGACGTCGGCGCGGCGCGTCGCGCGCCAGCGGCCGGGCCTCACGACCGCGTCGCCGCGCTCCGCGCCGCGCCGGTCGAGCGCGGCGAGGTTGAGAGCGACGCGGTTCCCGGGCCCGATCCGGGCGACCTCCCTCTTGTGGCTCTGGATCGCGCGGATGCGCGCCCTGCGGCCTTCCGGCGCGACGTCCACGTCGTCGCCCGCAGCGAAGCTTCCTCGCGCCAGCGTCCCCGTCACGACCGTCCCCGCACCGGCGATCGTGAAGACGCGGTCCACCCACAGCCGCGGCGATCCGAGGTCCGGCGGCACGGGTGAACGCGCGACGGCGGCGGCGATCGCCGCCAGCAGCTCGTCGAGCCCCTCGCCGGTGGTCGCCGAGCACGGGACGACCGCGGCGCCGGCGAGCGTGGTGACGCCGAGCCTGTCCCGGATCTCCTCCCGCGCGAGCGCCACCGTCTCCGGATCCACCGTGTCGGCCTTCGTGAGCGCGACGACGCCGGAGGAGATGCCGAGGACGTCGAGGATCGCGAGGTGCTCCGCCGACTGCGGCATCCAGCCCTCGTTCGCGGCGACGACGAACAGGCAGACGGTGATCCCTCCTGCTCCGGCGAGCATGTTCCTCACGAACCGCTCGTGGCCCGGGACGTCGACGACCCCCACCTCGCGGCCGGAAGGAAGGGGAAGCCACGCGAAGCCGAGGTCGATCGTGAGCCCCCGCCGCTTCTCCTCCGCGAACCGGTCGGGGTCGATCCCGGTGAGGCGCCGGACCAGCGTCGACTTCCCGTGGTCGACGTGGCCGGCGGTCCCGATGACCTGCATCCCCCGGACGATAAGGCGTGGGGGATCCGGGGTAAGGACGAGCTAACGCCTCCGACGAGAAGGATCGCAACGATGCCGACGCTCGAGCTCACGCGCCCCGGGGCGCACATGCCCGCACGACCGCAACCGCGGGAGCCGGTGACCGATCCCGGGCCCGCGTCGCCCGAGCCCGGCCCCGCGCCGCGGGGGCCGGGGCCCGCTCCGTCGGAGGAGCCGGTCCCGGAGCAGGACGTCGACCGCCACGACGCCGGCACGACGGGGACGCAGGATTGAGCCGCTCGATCGCGGCGACCCTCGACGTCGACGGGACGCTCGTCGACTCGAACTACCACCACTCAGTCGCCTGGTACCGGGCGTTCCGCAGCTACGACGTGATCGTGCCGGTGTGGAGGATCCACAGGCACGTCGGCATGGGCGGCGATCGGCTCGTAGCGGTGTTGACGGGCGAGCAGGTCGAGGAACGCCTCGGTGACGACATCCGCGCGGCCGAGAAGAAGCTGTACGCCGAGCTGATCGACGAGGTCGTGCCGGTGGACGGTGCCGCCGAGCTGGTCCGGGACCTGAAGGAGCGCGGGCACATGGTGGTGCTCGCGTCCTCGGCGAAGGAGGAGGAGGTCGACCGTTACCTCGACCTGCTCCGGGTTCGGGATGCCGTCGACGGATGGACGACCTCGGCCGACGTGGACGCGACGAAGCCCGAGCCGGACCTCGTCGCGGCGGCGCTGGCGAAGGCGAACAGGAGAGAGGCCGTGATGGTCGGCGACTCGGTCTGGGACTGCGAGGCGGCGCGGCGCGCCGGCATCGAGACGGTCGGCGTCCTCACCGGAGGTTTCGCACGGAACGAGCTCGAGGAGCACGGCGCGGCCGCGGTCTTCGAGTCGGTCGAGGAGGTCCGCAGAAGGCTCGACGACACACCATGGGCTTAGAGACGAGGGAGAAAGGGAGGGGTCGCATGTCGCACCACGAGAGGAACGTCGTGAAGCTGTTGAGCGAGGCTCATGCCAACGAGCTCGCGCTGATCCAGACGCTCGAGGCCCACATCCGCATCGCGCCGGAGGGGCCGTATCGCGACCGGCTGGACGCGCACATCGACGAGACGCGCAATCACGCCGAGCGCGTGCAGCGGAGGCTCGACCAGCTCGGCGCGACGAGGAACCCGCTCGAGGCCGGGGTCGCCCTCGCGCACTCGTTCTTCACCAACACCCTCGCGATGGCGAAGGCGCCGATCGACATGGTGCGCGGCGCATTCAACGCCGAGGAGAAGGCGCTGAAGAACGTCCGCGACGAGATCGTGACCGAGGCCCTCGAGATCGCGCAGTACGACGCGATCGAGCACATGGCGCGCGCGCTCGGCGACGACGTCACCGCTCGGCTGGCATCGGAGATCCGGGCCGAGGAGGAGACGATGCTCGCGGACCTGCGCGCGCAGATCCCGTCGCTGGTGGCAGCCGCCGTCCGCGCGAGCGTGCCGGCGGAGGAGATCGTCCTCGACGCCGTGGAGCCGTGGCCGGGCTACGACGACATGACGGTCGACGAGATCAAGGAGCGCGTCGCTTCGTCGCCGGAGCTCGCGGGCGCGGTCGAGGCATACGAGCGCGCGCACAAGAACCGCGTCTCGATCATCCGGGAGCTGCAGGACGCCTAGCCTCGAGGACGCGAAAGATCCACGTGACTAGTTCTTTAGGACCAGACGCGTTCTGCCGATAGAGGGAGCGGAGGCACCCGCCTCCACGAGACCGCAAACCGGCCGCGAGGCCGGGACGCAAAGCCAGGGGCCTCTCGGCACGAGAGGCAGCCCAGCCGCCGAATGGAGGAGGTCGTCTTTCCGTGCGCCGTCTTACCGCCCGAACCGTCATCGCACTCTCCCTCGCAGCGCTCGTCGGTAGCGCCGCGGCCCCCGCGGCTGCGAGGTCGCCGCACGCCGGGCCGCGAGGCGGCAAGAAGCCGATCGGCGAGGTGGTCTCGTTCGACGCGGCCACGTCGGCCCTCGTCCTGGAGGTGGCCGACGGCGAGGAGATGATCGCCACCGTCGACCGCGACGCGCAGGTGAAGCTGGAGCACCGCGGCCGTCACCGGGGCAACAAGGGCCACGGGAGCCCGAGCAACGGGTCGCTCGACGACCTGGTCGCCGGCGCTGTGGTCGTCCGCATGAAGCTCGAGGACGAGAAGGTCACGAAGATCCGGCTCCGGCCTGCGCCCGAGGCCGCGGCGGCCCCCGCCGAAGGCGACCAGTCGCAGGACGGCGCCGGTGACGGCTCCCACGACGTCGAGGCGGACGATCCCTCCGACGACTCGACCGGCGACGACTCGACCGGCGACGACTCGACCTCCGACGACTCGACCGGCGACGAGGACGACGAGCCCGCCGACCTCACGACCGGCGACGGAGACGCCTAGAGAGACGCCGCCATCCGGACGACGGCCCCAGCGGGACGTGGCAACGCCTCCCCTCCCCTGCCGGTGCCCCCGCCGAAGCGAACCCCACGGCCCCTGCGGCCGTCGTCCGGGCAAATAGAAAGGAGCGGCCGTCGCCCCCGGCCGCTCCTTTCGTTTACAGCTTTGGGCTAATCAGCGGTTGCTAGCATTTGCCGCTGTTGCCCTTGGGCGTGCAGCTTCCGGATGGTGCCGGAGCAGGACTCCCGGACTCGACCGGGCCGGGCCCGACCGACTCGTCGTTCGCGGCGTGGACCGGCTCGACGATCAGCGTCCGGCTGCCGACGAACGCGTTGGCCATGGCTTCGCCGTTCGTCCTGGTGTCGTAGTCCGCAATCACCTCGATGTTGATCACGTTGTCGCCGTCGACGTCGTAGGTCTCTCCCGCGTCCAGCGCGAACCAGTTGAACGCGTTTGCCGTGCGCGTCCGGATGAAATCCTCTTCCTTGTCGATGCCGTCGGGCGCGTCTTCGCCGTCCGTCACCGTCCGCTGGTAAGCGCGGTTGCAGAACGTGACCTCTCCGGTCTCGTTGCCATCCACGGTCAGGTCGTCCTCGTCGTCGTCCTGACCTGGCGTCCCCGGCGTGTCGTTGAAGGCGACCGGTACGCGCACGCCGTCGATCTCGATGTGGAACCGAACCGATCCGAACGCGAATGCCGAATCGCTGGCGCCGCCCGTGCCCGACGGGCCGGTGACGAGCTGGGTCAGGATCGAGCACTCGGCCGTCACCTGGAGAATCAGGTCGGCGGGGCTCGAGACGCGCATCGTCTCGCTCAGCACGACCGTGTCGTCCGTGACGTGCTCGAGGTCGTCACCCGTCGCAGCTACCTTGTCTGCCGGCTGGTGCGTTGCCTGGGCGATGTTCCCGATCGAGTAGGCAACGAAGAGTGTCACCGCTGCGACAAACGCCAGCAGCACGGTAGAAGCCGTTCGTGTGGCTTCCTTCATCCCGCCCTCCTTCTTTGTTCACGACGACCGCTTCCGCGAAAGCGGAGCAAGGGCATTCCTCGCCAGCGGGACGATTTCGGGGCAAACCAACCGAAATCCTGCTCGTTCTGCCCAAACCTTCCAGGAAACTGAATTTCCTTCTAGAAACACCCGGACGCTCGGTCGCGAGGCGCGATTGGCCCGTTGCGTAGCGTCACCGAAACGGCGGCGTTCGGCGGGGTTAGTAGGCCAGCGCCCCCGCGAGCGCCTCCGTCAGCAGGTGGTCGTCCTCCCGCGGCACGGCCCTCAGATCGAGCAGCAGCACGTCGTCGTCGATCCTCCCCACCACCGGCATGCGGCCCCGCCGCAACCGGGCCGCGAGGTCCTGCGGCCCCCTCTCCGGGTGCCGCACCGCGACCGCCCAGGAGGCGAAGTCGGCACCCGGCAGCGAGCCGCCGCCGGTGACCGCCCGCGTCGGCACGGCCTCGAGCTTCACCCCCCGGGGCGCCCGGCCCTCGAGCGCCGACGCGATCGCCCGCGCCCGCTCCTCCAGCGTCTCGGGGGCCGCGCCCGCGAGCTCCCACAGCGGCAGGGAGCCAGCGCGGCCCTCGAGGTACGCGAGCAGAGTGGCCTGCAGCGCCGCGAGCGTCATCTTGTCGACTCGCAGCGCCCGCAGGAGCGGGTTCTTCGCCAGACGCTGCACCAGGTCGGCCCGGCCCGCGATCACGCCCGCCTGCGGGCCTCCGAGGAGCTTGTCCCCCGAGAAAGTGACGAGGTCCGCGCCCTCGGCGACCGCCTCCGGTACGAGCGGCTCGTCGCGTGCGCCCCACGGCGGGTCCGCTACGAGCCCCGATCCCAGGTCGTGAACGAACGTCAACCCCCGGCCGCGGGCGAGCCGCCCGAGATCGCGTTCGGCTACGGACGCGGTGAACCCGACCATCCGGTAGTTCGAGGGGTGGACCTTCAGGATCGCCGCGGTGGCCGGGGTGATCGCCCTCTCGAAGTCGGCGAGGTGGGTGCGGTTCGTCGTCCCGACCTCGACCAGGCACGCCCCCGAAGCCGCCATGACGTCGGGTATGCGGAACTCGCCGCCGATCTCGACGAGCTCGCCCCTGCTGATCAGGACGTCGCGTCCCGCGCACAGCGTCGACAGGACGAGCAGGACGGCGGCCGCGCAGTTGTTCACGACGAGCGCGTCCTCCGCCCCCGAGAGGTCCGCGACGAGCGCACGCGCGTGCGCGTACCTGCTCCCGCGCCGGCCCCCGCGGAGGTCGTACTCGAGGTTCGAGTAGCCACCCGCCACCGCGGTCACCGCGTCGAGCTGCTCCGCTCCCAGCGGGACGCGCCCGAGGTTCGTGTGGACGAGTACTCCCGTCGCGTTGATCACCGGGATCAGTCGCGCCAGCCGGTCGTCCTCCGCGAGCCGCCGGGCGGAAGCGGCGAGCTCTTCGGCCGGGGGCGCTTCGGCCCCCTCCTCTTTCATGTGCCGGCGCGCGGCCTCGACGGCGCGACGTGCCAGCGACGCCGCGGCGCGCGGCGGCAGGTCGTCGAGGAGCCCCATCACGCGGTCGATCGAGGGCAGCGCCCGCATGCGCTCGTTCAGTTCGCCGGAGCCGCTCATCGCAGCGGCGTCAGGGGTTGTAGTCGAGGATGCGCCGGCGCATCGCTTCCTGGATCGCCGACACGCGGTTGTTCACGTGGAGCTTGGCGTAGATGTTCGCAACGTGCGTGGTGACCGTCCGCTCGGAGATCGAGAGCCGGCTCGCGATCGTCTTGTTCGGGAGCCCCTCGCTCATCAGCTGGAGGATCTCGCGCTCGCGGGGCGTCAGCGGCTGGTAGACGTCTGCGACCTCTTCTTCCTGGTAGCTCTGGAACTGGGTGAGGACCTGCGTCGCGAGGTTGGGATCGATCAGAGCCTCGCCCTTGGCGACGGCGCGGACCGTGAGGATCACCTGCTCGAGGTCGGCCGTCTTGAGCAGGTATCCCGACGCGCCGGCCTTCAGCGCGTCGAAGACGAACCGCTGCTCGTCGTGGCCGGAGAGCACGACCACGCCGACGTTCGGAAAGGCGTCCTTGATCTCCCGCGTCGCCTCGATGCCGTCCTTCGTCGGCATGATGACGTCGACGAGGACGACGTCGGGAAGGTGCTGCTCGACCAGGCCGAGGGCCTCGGTCCCGTCCGACCCCTCTCCGACGACCTCTATGTCGGCCTCGGTCTCGAGCATCGTCTTGATCCCCCTGCGCAGGAGGTCGTGGTCGTCGACGAGCGCGACGCGGATGGGCTGCCCGGAAGCCATGCAGGGATGATACGCCGGGCGGTTGACCCCCCGGAGGAGGGTTTTTTAGCCCCGGCCGGGAGGTTCTTGTGATTCAAGGTCGCCCGGCGCGGCCGCCGATCTCTGCTGTATGGGAACGCCCCTCTTCCGACGCCTTCTCGCGCCGCTTGCGATGGCGCTCGCGGCCTCGTTGCTGGCGCCTTCCGCCGCGCTCGCGTACGACTTCACGAGGACGCTGAAGCCGGGCGACGAGGGGCCGGACGTCCGTGCGCTGCAGGTCCGCGTCGCGGGGTGGTTCCCGCGCGACGACCAGACCGAGATGGGGATCGACGGCGTCTTCGGCCGCAAGACGGCACGCGCCGTGAAGGCGTTCGAGCGGTTCCACGAGATGAAGGCCGACGGGGTGGCGGGCCCCGGAGTGCTCGAGAAGCTGAACGCGCTCGAGGACGGCGACGGGTCGACGGTCCATTTCGACTGGTCGGAGTTCGTGCAGAACCGCAACCCGGGATGCTCGGCGAAGGCCAACGCGTATGCGGGCACGTTCGGAGGAGGCGCGGTCGCTCCCGTCGTCGTGAAGAGGAACGTCCGGCGTCTCATGTGGAGATTGGAAGCGCTGCGCGCGAAGACAGGGAGTCACCCGATCGGCATCAACTCGGGCTTCCGCAGCGTCGCTTACAACGACTGCATCGGAGGCGCGGGGACGTCGCAGCACATGTACGGGACCGCGGCGGACAGCCGCGTCGCCGAGACCGACAACCGCACGGCGCGAGAGCTGTCGATGACGAGCCAGTTCTCGGGAGTCGGCTGCTACAGCTCGTTGACCCACAACCACCTCGACATCCGCGTCGAGAACGCCGCTTCCGGCACTACGCGGTTCTGGTGGTGGCCGAAGAGCGACGCCCGGGGGCGTCACCTCGCCGACGACGGGCTCCCCTGCTGGGGCGAGACCGTCACGCGCCGGCAGAAGACGATCGCGCGCCTCGGTGCAACGGTTCTGCGCGCGGTCGCCGGGGCTCTGCCGGGCGCCGGCTCGGTCGTGCCCGACTCGACCGAGGTCGAGGCGTTCGAGGACGCCGGCGAGAACGACGACCTCCTGGGGCTCGACTAGGCGTCTGCCGTTGCTTCGGAAGGCCGCTATGGTGGCCGACCTCCCCTGGAGTCGGTCGAGACCGAAGGTGGTGTCCCCCAAGTGCGCTTCAACGAACGATCGCTCGTCGCCCTCATCGCGGCGGGGCTGGTCGGGGCGGTTGCGATCGCGGTCGTCCTGTTCGTCTTCCTGGGCGGTGACGACGACGGCGGCAACGGCGCCGGCGGTTCCACCGCCGGCGGAGGGAACGCGGCATCGACGCTTGCGGGCGGCCCCGACGAGGTGCTGTATCTCAGCGGCACCTCGCTCATCCGCCGAAACCTCCAGAACGACTCCGAGGAGCCCGCCGGTGTCGTGCCGAGCCCGAGCGTCTACCCCTCTCCCGGATCGCACTGGATCGCCTACGTAACGTCGAAACAGTCGGGCGACGACGACTTCGCGGCGGAGCCGGTGCTGCATCTGTACGACCTGGAGAGCGACGCGAAGGACAAATACGGCGCGGGCGTGGCTCCGGTATGGAACCCGAGCGGCACGCACGTCGCGTTCCTGCGACCCGTTGACCCGCGCGACTGCCAGGGGGAGAGCTGCCCCGGCGAGAGCCGGATCGGCGTCGTCGAAGCGTCTACCGGGGAGGAGTCCGAGCTCCTCGACCCGGGCAGGTACTCGATCCTCGGCTGGGCCGGCGACGTGATCCTCGTCAGCGACTTCGACGATCCCGCGAGGACGATCAGCGTCACGCTGGACGACGAACGGGACGAGCTCGGGATGCCGGCGAGCCAGTACTGGGACGCGTCGCCGGACGGGCGATGGGTCGTGAAGACGAACGCGAAGAAGACCGAGCTCATCTCGATCGAGGGCGGCGAGCTCGGCGACGCGAGGATCGCCGTGGACGTCGGCGATTACCAGCTTCTCGAGGGGGCCTGGGCGCACGACTCGTCGCGCGTCGCCGCCGTGGTCGGTCTGAAGCCGGCGGCGCGGAAGGGGAACAAGAAGGACGAGCCGACGCGCATAGTGACGTTCTCGCCGGAGGACCCCCGGCCGGAGACGGTCGACGCGACGTCGGGCGCGACCGGGAGCGTCCTGTGGTCGGTCGACAACGAGTCCATCGTGTTCGCGGCCTTGCTCGATCCCAAGCGCGCCCTCTTCCAGGCGAAGCACTGCCCCGTCGGGAACCAATCGTCGTGCAAGATCGTCACCTCGTGGACCGAAGGCGTCTCGCTCTTGCGGACCGAGTAACGCGACCGGCGGATTTCTCGGCGAGCGCGCAACGAAAACGCAGGGGCGGCGTTATCGGTTGATGAGGAAAGGCAGGTCCGAGCGGCAGCGGTGAACGCCGCGCCGGATTTGGTCCTTTTGGACTATTCAGACGGGCGCTCGCGGGTGTCAGTCTGAGGCGTAGATGAGGACTGCATGACCGCTCCCTTCGCTGACGACTCGCTGGTCGAGGACCTTCCTCCCGCCTCCGCGGACGACAAGGAGATGGCGCTGGCGTTCCAGCGCGGGGAGAAGGGTGCGTACCAGGTCATCTACGAACGCCACGAAGAACGCGTCCGGCGCGTGTGCCGGCGCATGCTCGGCAAGCCCGAGGACGCGCAGGAGGCCGCGCAGGAGACGTTCCTGCGCGTCTACACGGCGCTCGGCAAGTTCAACGGCCGCTACCAGCTCGGCGCGTGGATCACGCGGATCGCGACGAACGTCTGCCTCGACCAGATCCGCGCCCGCTCGCGTCGCCCCGTCGAAGCGACTCCGGTCGAGGATCTCGAGCTCGACCTCCTCTCGTCGGGCGCCGACTCCGACCCCGAGGCCGTGACCGTCCGCAACGCCGAGAGCCGCAGGGTCCGCAAGGTCCTCCTGGGGCTCCCGCCGCTGCACCGCGCGGCGATCGTGCTGCGCGATTTCGAGGGACTCTCGTACGCCGAGGTCGGTGTCGTCCTCGGGATGACGGAGTGCCAGGTGAAGGCGCTCATCCACCGCGCGCGCAAGGGCTTCCGCAGGTCGTGGACGCCTCTCGTCGAGATGCTCGTGCCGGCGCGGCTCCTCCACCGCTTCCGCGAGGTCGACGTCGCAGTCAAGGAGCAGGCGACGCACGCCGTCGCGTCGCAGAGCGCGCCGATCGCCTCCGTGTGCACCGGGTTCCTGCAGCAGTGCGGGTCGTTCGTCGTCGAGAGGGTGGTTCCTTCCGTGGCGACCGCCATCCTCGGCGGCGCGGCGCTGGCGGCTCCCGGGGCAGTCCCTGCTCCGTTCTCTCAGCCCGAGGCCCGCGATGCCGTCGCGGCCACAGTCGTCGACGGCGCCGCAGAGCTTGCCGTGCCGGCGCCTCCGCGTGAGGATGCGGCCCCTCCAGGCTCGCCCAGCGCGCCGGCCCCGCCCACGGCTCCTCCGACCGACGCGCCCACTGCTCCGCCCGCGGCCTCGCCGACGCCGGCCGCGTCACCCTCGCCCTCGCCCTCGCCCGCTCCCGCAAGCGCCAGCCCGCCCCCGCCGTCCGGGACGATGACGCCGAAGGAGACGAGCCCGACGCCGGCACAGTTCCTGCCCGAGCTCTACTTCCAGCAGGGGCAGACGCCCACGCGGCGCGCGCCGGCGTCGAACAGCGCGCGCGTCGACTGCAGCAACCTGACCGTCCAGCAGACGATGACGGCGGAGATCTCCGACCACGAGGGCTCCTATCCGATCAACCTCCGCCTGAAGACGGGGTCGAGGTTCGAGACTGAGTTCACCGTGCAGAAGAAGGGGTTCTCGGTCAACTACTCCGGTGGTGGTGTCTTGGTGGGCCAAAGCAATACAGGCACCAACGAGGTTCGTCTGACTTTTAATGGAAGCTACGGGAGCGGCGGCACCGCCGCAGACTCTGCGGGGCTTCCCGCCAACGGTTCCATCCGCATCGAATTGGCCCTAGACTGCTCGGCGCAG
This sequence comes from Actinomycetota bacterium, assembly GCA_046263255.1. Taxonomy (GTDB): domain Bacteria; phylum Actinomycetota; class CADDZG01; order CADDZG01; family WHSQ01; genus JALZEG01. The sequence continues at coordinate 26,097 of JBHELD010000026.1, read as the reverse complement.
ACGCTGATAGCAGAGAGCGTCGTTCTCACGACGCAATGAATTTTCTGGTATCAGATTAGGCAGTCGAAAAACGAGCGGCGACGACGGTCCGGGTTGGGAGGCCCCGGCCGGTTTTGGTGTCTCGAAATCCAAGTAGGGCGAGCAACTTCCATGAGGATAAGCCGTTGAACTCAATCGGAGCAGGATCCGCGCTCCAAGCACGTGCCAGGGAGGGAAGGAACGACCGTCACCAGAGGAGGTGCGGATTGTCAGTAGTGCGAAGCAACGCGAGCAAGAGGTCATTGGCGATTCTGACGTCGCTGATGGTTCTGTTTGCTCTCGTGGTGCCGTTGACGGGTGCCGCTCTCGCGACCCACACGACCGTGGACGCGGAGCCGGAGAACGACCGCAACGCGGTCGGGAGCCAGCACACGGTCACGGCGACCACGAGCAACGCAGGTCAAGAGGTGAACTTCGACGTTCAGGGGCCGGGCGATCCCGGCGGCGATCCCTCGGACTTCGAGTGTCAGACGGACGCCCAGGCGCCGTTCCAGTGCGCGTACACGTACTCGAGCGCCACGGCCGGCACCGACACGATCAACGTGTGGTCCGACGAGGAAGGCAACTTCAACGACGACGTCTTCCAGGCCAACGAGCCCAACGACCAGGTCCAGAAGGTCTGGGTCGCGCAGGGCGACATCCGCGTGGATTGCACGCCGGATGCCGACACGAACCCCGAGGGCTTCACGCACACCGTCACGTGCACGATGAGTGACGCCAACGGGACCGTCCAGGGTGGGCAGATCGACGCCGAGTTCCTCGCCGGCAGCCCCAACGACCCGGGCGGTAACGAGTCGGGGGCTCCCGCCGACGCGAACAACATCTGCGACGCCGGCGAGTCCGCCGCGGGGCAGTGCACGTTCACGTGGACGGGCAACAACCCCGGCACCGACGAGGTCTGCTTCTTCGTCGACGAGGACGCCAACGACGACGTCGACGACGCCGACTGCGCGACCGAGGCCGGCCAGGGCGGCACCGACGACGCCGACGACGCGGACGTCGTGCTGAAGACGTGGCAGCGGCCCGCTCGCCTCGACTGCACCCCGGAGAGCGATACGAACCCGAGCCAGACCACGCATCAGATCAACTGCGTCTTCACCGACGCCTCCGGCAACGCGATCCAGCTGCCCGAAGAGCAGCTGATCGACTTCGAGATCATCTCGGGGCCGAACGCGAACCTGACGCCCGGCTTCCGTGACTTCGAGTGCCCGAGCAACAACCCGACGACGAACAACAACTGCAACGCGCAGTACACCGACCAGGCCGGGTTCGACGCGAACAACGCGACCGACGTCATCTGCGCGTGGATAAGCCACGACGGTGACGACGACCAGTTCGCCCCGGCAGGCGGGCCGGAGGACGGCGGCGAGTGCGACAACGAGGCTCCGGGGGCGGACGGCGACAACGACGAGACCGACGTCATGCTGAAGTCGTGGCAGGCTCCGGCTCCCGTGCCGGCGACGCAGGTGAACGCAGAGCCGGAGACGGACACGAACCCGGTCGGCACGCAGCACACGATCGGTGTCTTCGCCGGCGGCGCGAACAACCAGCCGACGACGAGCACGCCGATCCGCGCCGACATCCGGCCGGGCAGCCCGAACCAGCAGAACCAGGTTCAGGCCGAGATCAACTGCGTCCAGGACAACACGGCCGGCCCGGGCATCACGTTCGGTCCCGGCGAGTCTCAGACGCACGAGTGCTCGTACACCGGCCAGAACGCCGGCACGGACACGGTCCGCGTCTTCGCCGACTCGAACAACAACGGGATCTTCGACCAGGGCGAGCCGTTCGACGACGTCACGAAGACGTGGTCGGGCGCCGCTTTCGCTCTCGCGATGACCCCCGACACCGACAGCGCTCCCGCGGGGACCTGCAACGAGTTCACCGTCACGATCACCGACGCCAACGGCAACCCGGTCGTCGGCCAGATCGTCGACGTCCAGCAGTCCCTGCAGGGCGCCGGCAACGAGCCGGGCGAGACGCGCGAGCTGTCGTTCTGCGACCCGCCGGCTGGGCCGAACCCGACCACTCCGGGCGGGCCCACTCAGTTCACCGACGTCCAGAACAACCCGACCGGTACAGGCCAGCCTGGGGCGCAAACGACGGTTCACGCCGAGGTCGGGCCGACCAACAACCAGGGTCAGGTCACGTTCGGCATCACGATCAACGATGTCCCGCAGGGCCAGACCGCTACGGTCAACGTGCGGTCGTGGATCGACACGGCGCCCGGCGGCGACAACGACGTGTTCAACGCCGGCGAGCCGACGGACACGTCGGTCAAGACGTGGACGCCGGGCGGTGCCGGTTCGGTGACGGCGCTGAACGCGGAGCCCGAGACGGCGACGAACCCCATCGGGACGTCGCACCAGGTGACTGTCCAGCTGACGCCCGCCCTTCCGGGCGTGACGCCGAACAGCATCATCGCCAACAACGCACAGGGCCGTCAGGCCGGCGACGTCGCGAACCCGAACGCGGGCAACAGCCCCAACGCGACCGGAGGCGCGACGTTCAACGCCTACAACTGCACGCCGTCGAACAACCAGGGTGTCTCGACGTGCACGTTCGCAGACCCCGGCCAGCCGGGCCCGACCGGGACCGACACGATCGTCTTCTACGTGAACCAGGCCGGCGGCGGTACGCCGGGCCCGGACGCGAGCGAGCCGCAGGACGCGGTCCAGAAGACGTGGACGCCGGGTCCGCAGGGCCTCAACCTGGACGTCCAGTGCGCCGGCATGGGCACGAACGACGACCAGGACGTCGGTGAGCAGGGCGGCAACGAGCCCGGCGCCGGCATCCCCGACTGCACCAACCCGCTGAGCGACTCGGACGAGGTCTTCACGGCCATCGTCACGAACCCGAACCAGAACAACGTCGGCGTCGCGAACATCAGGGTGGACTTCCAGTTCGGAGCGATCACGAGCGGCGGGAACAACACCGCGAACGACGCGACCCTGAACGCGACGGGTGGCGGCCAGATCGGGACGAACCCGAACACGCTTCGGACGTTCTGTATCACGGACGCCACGGGTCGCTGCACGGTGACGCTCAACAACGCGACACCTGCGGCCGGCGACACGATCGAGGTCGTCGGCACGATCTCGGGCCAGACGAGCCCTCCGGGGATCGCGACGGACGGCGCCACGAAGCAGTGGCAGAGCGGCGTCGTGAACCAGGGTGGCACGATCACCCTGAGCCCGAGCGCTGCGACGAACCAGGTCAACACGCAGCACACCGTGACGGCGACGGTTCGCAACCAGTTCGGTCAGCCCGTCCAGGGCGCCAGCGTCGACTTCCGCATCACGAACGGACCCAACGCGGGTCTGTCGAGCCTCGACGTGGTGACCGACGCGACCGGCAACGCGACGTTCACGTACTCGAGCCCCAACACCGGTACGGACACGATCATGGCGTGCACCGAGGCCGGCGGCACCGAGAACGACACCTGCAACCAGGGCACGGGTGGGAACCTGAACCAGGGCGCGGGTGGCGAGCCGACTGCCATCGCCAACAAGACGTGGCAGACCGGCCCGGTGACGACCAACGCGGTCGGGCTCGACATGGACGCCGACGACGTCGGCGGCTGTGAGCTCGGTTCTGCGACCGACGCGAACCGCGAGACGACGGCGCAGAACACCATCAACCCGACGCCTGGCGGCGCCCTGGCGGCTGGCAACTTCCACCGCATCTGTGCGGCGGCGTTCCAGACCAACCAGGTGGGCAACCAGGGCCGTCTGGCGGGTGCCCAGATCACCTTCACGATCCAGGGCCCGGGCCGCATCTTTGCGCCCAACGCGAACGGGCAGTGCAACACCAACGCCCAGCCCGCTGCCGGCACGACGGTCACCGTCGCGGCCGACAACAACGGCATCGCTTTCGCGTGCCTGTACTCGCAGCAGGTCGGCCGCACCACGGTGACGGCTACGTCCGGCACCCCGGCGCAGACCGCGACGGGGACGAAGGACTGGGTCGTCAGCCCGAACACTGCTCGCTTCATCCAGCTCTGCCACGGTGACATCGCAGGCACCACCTGCGTCACCGGCGAGCAGTCGAACGAGCCCGGCGACGAGCACGAGATGACTGCTCGGGTCACGGACGCCCAGGGCAACCCGGTTGCCAACGTGCCCGTGCAGTTCCGCGAGACCGGCCCCGGCATCTTCACGCCGCAGGGCGGCAGCTCGGCGACGGTGAACACCGACGCCAACGGTCTCGCGGCGGTTCTCCTGACCTCCGACGTCGAGGGCACCTCGACGATCGTGGCGGAGATCGACCCCGGCAACACGACGGCCCGTCAGGCCGGTGCGAACAACGACGAGTGCGAGGCACCGGCGGGCACCAACAACCAGCCGGCGGCGGGTAACTGCATCTCCCAGACGCTGACGAAGGTCTGGGACGACATCCCGCCGGATATCCCGGAGTGCGACGACGGCCTCGACAACGACGGCGACGACCTCATCGACTTCGGTGAGGACCCGGGTTGCATCGACGACAACGACAACTCCGAGCTGCCCGTCAACCTCCCGCCGACGGAGGTCCGTCACGACCGGAGCATCAGCATCCGGTTCCAGGACGGCACGGGTGCCAGGAACAACGGCCTGGTGGTGTTCGGACGCGTGCGTGCGCCGGGCTTCCCGGACTGCCGTTCTGCCGTTCCCGTCAACGTCCAGCGCCGCGTCAGCGGCCGCTGGGTCACCAAGAAGACGACCACCACCAACCGCCGGGGCCGGTACGCGGTCGAGATCTTCGACCAGGCCTCGAGGTACCGTGCGGTGGCTCCTCGGTTCGAGATCCTCGACGAGGACCTGAACGAGCTGCACATCTGCCGCAAGGCCATCAAGGTCAAGAGGCACCGCCACCGCAGGTAGTCGTCAGCAGTGACTCGCTGATTCGAAGCGAGAGGCAGTAAGGAGCCGGCCCCCTCGGGGGCCGGCTCCTTTTTGTGCCCTCTTTGCGTATTGGTCGGACGGAGGCCCTCCCGAGGATCGGCCGGCTCCTATCGCGTTCGACTAGCGGTCGCCGACGTTGCGAGTCTTGACATCGTCCCGTACGCTTCCGGGCGCAGAGTGGGAATCTGGCGGCGAAAGGGCGGACGAATGCACATGTTGGAACGGCGTCGCAGCGCGGTCTTCGGGGTCATCGGCCTCGTCTTCTTATCCATTATCGCCCCGGTAGGACACGGTCGTGCTGTAGCAGATACGTGTGGGATCCCTGTCGATGTGCCTGTGAGCACGCCGACGGGTGTGACGATAGGGGCTGGTGGGCAGACGATCCGCGTGGGGCGGATCGAAGGCGTGAGGATCTGCTTCTTGCACTGGCGCCCCGCGTCGCTGTACGTGGAGACGTGGGCGCAAGGAGGGTGCAGCTCCCTATGCAACGCAGTCACCACCGAAACCCGAGACGGCCAGGTTCGCGTTGAAGTGATCTATTACGAGGACGGCGTGAGAAAGAGCGTCGTTGCCGATACCGGACCTATTCCTGGTGGGACCACGCCCGAGCACCGCTGTCTCGTCGGGGTGGGCTCTCCTGTTGCTCCGTATTCCGACTGCCTCGTCTTCGTCAACGTGGATCAGCTTCCCTGACAACCGTCGGGTGCGCCCCCGGGACCGCCGGCCGGATCGTGCGGCGGCGGCTCGGTCGCCGTCGTCGCGCGCGGAAGTCTCTGGTGTTTTCTCGCCGCGCCGTGTTGACTGATGGGGGCTCGTCGAAACCCGGAGGGGGACAACATGCTGTTGACGTCGACCCGAGCCCGCGCGCGTCGTAGGGTCGTCTCGACCTGGATCATCGCTCTCGTGCTCGTCGCCGTAGGTGTGATGCCGTCGGCCGCGCGGGATGGCGAGCCGCAGGACGCGGTGCCGAAGACCTCGCACGACCCCGCTACCGCACAGCCCACGCCCACACCGAGCCCGAGCGGTGGACCGGCCGCGGCCGAGGCGCGGAACGTCCGGCTGTGTCTCGGCGACGCCGCGGGACCCGAGTGCAGCACGACGGCGGTCAGCGAGGCCGGCGGCGAGCACCTATTGACGGCGCTCGTGACCGACGAGCAGGCAGCGCCGGTTGCCGGCGTCCCCGTCGAGCTCCGCGAGACGGGCCCCGGGTCCTTCCTCACCGGCGGCGACGCCGCGGTCGTGCGGACGGACGCCGACGGGATCGCTCGCGCCGCGGTGACGGCTGCGACCCGCGGCACCTCTAGCGTCGTCGCGGAGATCAGCCCCGCCGGCCTCCCCGGCGGGTTCCGCGGCCCCGGCGCCTCCGACGACGAGTGCGAGCAGCCCGGAGGCTCCGGTGGCAGCCCTCCTCCGGGAAATTGCATCTCTGCGCCCGTGACGATCGAGTGGATACCCGAGGACTTCCCGCCCTGTGCCGACGGGATCGACAACGACGAGGACGGCTTCACGGACGAAGAGGATCCCGGCTGCGACGACGGGACGGAAGAGCCGTACAACGGGGCGGTCGTAGACAACTACCACCTGCGGCAGATCAACATGCGCTTCCGCCACCGCGCCGGAGCCGGAAGCCGGCACCTCGTGATCTTCGGAAGGGTGAGGCCGGCCGCCGCGGGCGAAGACTTCCGCGCGTGCATCGCGGGGCAACCCGTGAGGATCCAGCGTCGCGTCGGAGGGCGCTGGGTGACGAAGGCGGTCGCGACGACGAGCGAGCGGGGACGGTATAGGCGCGTCGTGCGCGACGTCGAGGCGAGGTACCGGGCGGTCGCGCTGCGAGCAGAGCTCTTCGACGACGACGACCGCTTCCACGTCTGCCGGAAGGCGGCGAAGGCGAAGCCGCACCGCCACCCGAGGTAGCGCGGCCGGCGAAGCCGCGGGCGGGTTCCGCCACCGCGCCGGGATAATGACCGCCGTGTCCACGTTCAGGAAGGTCGTCGGGAACGCCTGCGCGGCCGCCGCCGCCCTGTCGCTCGCGGCTTGCGACGACGGCCGGTCCGCTCCCGCAGGACCTCTCGACCTCGAGCCGAAGCCGCCGAACATCCTGCTCGTCATCACGGACGACCAGCGCGCGAGAGCGAGCATGCAGGCCCTCCCCACGGTGAGAAGGCTCTTCGGCCGGGGGGGCCGGACCTTCACGAACGCGTTCGCCACCACCCCGCTCTGCTGCCCCTCGCGCGCGTCGATCGTCAGCGGGAGGTACGCCCACAACCACGGGGTCCATACGAACGACGACGGGATGGGGCTCGACCACGACGCCACCGTCCAGCGCTATCTCCGCGACGCCGGGTATCGCACGGCAGTCGTGGGGAAGTACCTGAACCGGTGGGACCACGACGTCGATCCCCCGCACTTCGACAAGTGGGCGGTGTGGCTGCGCGGCATCTACCGGCACTCGAGCTTCCGGTTCAACGGAAGGGTCCGCCGGCCCGACGGCTACACGACCTCGCTGATGACATCGATGGCCGAGCGTTTCCTTCGCCGGTTCGAGGACCGCGACGAGAACCCCTGGTTCATGTGGCTCGGGCCCAACGCGCCGCACGCGCCCTACGCGGCCGAGCGCCGCTACAAGGGCGCCAAGACGAAGGGGTGGGACGGAAACCCCGCGACGCGCGACGCCGACGTCTCCGACGAGCCCGCATTCGTGCAGCGGGCGCAGAGCTCGATGGACGAGGCGCGCAGGGTCAGGCGCAAGCAGCTGCGCACGCTCTACTCGGTCGACGACCAGGTCGAGCGGGTGTTCTCGGTCCTGCGGGAGCTGGGAGAGTCGGACGACACGCTGGCGGTGTTCATGTCCGACAACGGCTTTCTCTGGGGAGAGCACGGGATCGTCGGCAAGCGGTACGCGTACACGCAGTCGGTCGAGATCCCGCTCATGATCCGGTGGCCGGGGCGGATCGAGCCGGGCTCGGTGGACGACCGTCTCGCGGCGAACCTCGACCTCGCGCCCACGCTGCTGGACGCTGCCGGCGTCGATCCTCCGGTCGTCTTCGACGGCCTGTCGCTCCTCGGCGACCGCGAGCGGCGGCGCCTGCTGATCGAGCAGTGGGGCGACGAGGAGACGTACGTCCCCACGATGGCCTCGCTGCTGACGAAGGCGTACCAGTACGTGGAGTACTACGCGCCGGGGGACAGCCGGGTGACGGCCCGGCAGTACTACGACCTCGCGGCCGATCCGTGGCAGCGCCGCAACCTCCTCGGTGACGGCAGCAAGCAGAACGACCCCTACGTCGCGGCGTTGTCCCGCCGGCTGCGCGCCGACCGTAGATGCGGGGGACAAGCCTGCCCGTGACGTACCGAGCAACTCAGATGGGCTGCCGAGCGTTGTAGGTACTAGACCGGTAGTGTGTCCCGATTGACCTTTTGTTGCCGGCGAACGATCCGAACCGGAGGGGGCACTTGTGAAGACGAGAGTGAGGGAAGGGCGCACGGCTCTTGCCATCACCCTTTTCCTGATCGCGACGCTTACGGTGCCCGCGGTGTTCCTCGGGAACGTGCGCTCGGCGGCCCAACAGGGTCAGCCGAGCCCGACCGGCACCGCCGCCGCGATCCAGCTCTACAACCCGTCGGACTACAACGCGACCCCGCAGATGTCGGACGAGGACACCTCCGACGCCGACACCGACCTCGAGTACCACTTCACCGCGGTCGTCTCTAACTTCCCGCCGGGGGCGTTCGTAGAGTTCTTCCTGATCCAGTCGGGGCAGCCGCCGTTCAACCTCGGCTGCGCCGGCACCCCGCAGTCGGGGCCCCCGTGCCAGGGGGCCTTCAAGCCGGCGCTGGGGGCCGTCGAGCTCATCCGGGACATCCCCGACCAGTTCAACGAGGAGCCCGCGGGAACGCCGGAAACGTCCACCGGCGGCGCGACCGTCCGCGCCATCCTGTACGCCAACCAGGGGCAGACCGAGGTGGCGCGGGACGAGCAGCAGGTGAGGCTGAACCAGAAGAACCGCACCAACAACGACCCCCTGAGCCGCGGCGAGCGCGATCCTGAGCTCGCGGCCGAGACCGTCGAGATCACATACCCCGAGCACGGCCGGATCTTCGGGATGTACGGCCAGGGCAACGCCGCTCCGGCCGGTGTGGTCGACGTCCAGTGGAGCACCGGCACCGATGCCGTCAGCGTCCATTACACGACTTCTCCGCCCGACGCAGACCCCGCCTGGAAGCTCTGCAACTCGGGAGAGACGACGGCGGCCTCGACGACCGCCGCGTCTGCGACCGACGGCGTCCGGTGCACGCTAACGGACGGCGACCGTCCCGAGATGGTGACGGGCGTGGCTGCGATCGCCCGCGACGAGGAGAGCATGCAGGCGGCGGGGCAGCTCCCGTCGACCGTGGACAACTCGGGCGACGCCCATCGCGTGGCCGGGTATACGCAGGTGCCCGGGATCGTCTCGGTTCCCGACCAGGCCGTTCCGGCCCCGGCCGGCGCGGGCGACTGCAGTCCGCTTCTAACGGCGCAGATCCTCGACCAGTCCGCCGACGCGCGGTCGATCGCGGGAGTGAACGTGGACGTCCACGCGCAGGGGCCGACCGACAACCTCGCGTTCAACACGCACAACACCGGCAGCGCGAGCGAGCAGAGCCAGTTCGATCCCGCGAGGCCCGATGTCAGTCAGCCACCCCAGAACCACCCGACCGAGAGCGGCCGGAGGTGCTCCGACGACAGCTTCAGCGGGACGCAGGGGAACCACGCCGTCGGCGGCGGGCCGGACCGCAAGCACGTCGAGTCGGCGAACAACTCGGACGACAGGGGGCAGTTCACGTTCAGGCTGTGGAGCGACGCCGTCGGGCGCACCCGCGTCACCGCCTGGGCCGACACCACGGACGACGACCGGTTCTGCCCCAACGAGACCGGCGGATCCGGCGTCGTGACGTGGGGCAACGCGACCGAGCCCGCCCCGCCGGCCGAAGGCCCCGAGCCGCAACCCTGTCCGAACCCGTCGCCGAGCGGGTCGCCGAGCGGGTCGCCGAGCGGCAGCCCGACGGAGTCGGCCAGCACGTCGCCCTCCGCAAGCGCCTCGACCAGCCCGACAGCGTCACCGTCGCGGAGCCCGACCGGCTCGCCGTCCGGAAGCCCCTCGGCGACGGTGACCCCGTCCGGGACCACGACCTCGCCCACCGGGACGCAGACCACGACCGGTGGCGGAGGCACCACGACGACGACCCAGCAGACGGCGACGGAGGTCTCGCTGGAGGCCTCGCAGTCGCGGAAGACGTTCGGGAGGACCTTCACCCTGAGCGGCACCGTGGAGTCGACGAGCAGCGCGTGCACCGCGTTCGCCGACGTCCGGATCCTGCGGGACGTCATCGGGGGAAACGACGATTTCGAGCTCGTGGCGCAGACCGAGACGGACGCGGACGGGACGTTCAGCGAGAGCTTCGAGGCGGACCTGAGCGCCAACTACGTCGCCCAGGTGGTCGAGACGAGCGCCTGCGACGACTCGACGTCGGCACCGGAGACCGTCCTCGTGAGGGTGAAGGTGTCGCTGCGCGTCTCGGACGACGAGGTGCGCCGCGGGAAGCGGGTCCGGCTGACGATCGTGACCGCCCCGTGTCCGGCGACCGCACGGGACCGGGTGTTGCTGTTCCGGGCGATCGAGGGGCAGTTCGGCAAGTCCGGGAGAAAGGAGAGCAACGCGAACTGCGCGGCCTCCTTCCGGCGGCGCGTCAGACAGAGCTCGGTGTTCCAGGGACGGTGGCCCAAGCAGACTCCGGAGCTGATCGCCGGCAGATCCCGTTCCAAGGCAGTGAGAGTGATGAGGTATTACGGCGGGTATGCGTGTGACACGGAGGGCGGTCGAGGGCCGCCCTCCGTGCGCTTCGCTCGGCTGCAGGGCCGAAGCGAAGCCGGATAGAGTGCGACGTGGCAGGCAGACGGCGGGAGCCGTGACATCGGGGGGGCAAACGGCATGACTGAACGTCTGGGAAGCGGCGACCGTCAACGGGGGATCGCGCGGATAGCCCTCGCGCTCATCCTGTGCGTCCTCCTGCTCTCGGCCGCGGGGCTGTCGACGAACCTTCTCGACGCGTCCGCGCAGCCGCCGGGGACCTCCCCCACCCGGACGGAGACGACCACCGGAGGGACGACGAGCCCCGGAACTCCCGCGCCTCCCCAGGGCCCCCAGATCGAGTTCCTCAACCCGTCGAAGTACGCGTCGCCGGAGTGGATCTCGAACAAGCAGGACAACGACGCGCTGTACCACCTCGTCGCGTGGGTGTCTCAGCCGCCTCCCGACGCCATGGTCGTCTTCGAGATCCAGGAGGGCTCGAACCCGCCGCGGACGATCGGGACGGCGCAGAGGGTCGGCGGCCCCAACGGCGACACCTTCGAGTTCTACTGGAACCTGGAAGACCAGAACCAGGCCCCCGTGCGGGACGCGAACGGGTACGTCCTGAGGGCCCTGCTGTTCTCCGCCGCCGAGCAGAGTCCCGATCCGTCCGCGTCTCCCACCGCCTCCGAGACCGGAAGCCCGCTGAGCCCGTCGCCGACGCCGTCGCCCAGCCCCTCGCCGAGCGCCACCGCGGCGCAGCCGATCGACTCGGACGAGGAGACCGTCAACGTCGACAGGAACAGGGAGACGGTCGAGATCATCGACCCGCCCAACCCCGGCGCCATCGGCATCTACGACCCGGACGCCTCCGGGGGCGGCAGAGACCCCGGCTTCACGATGCTGGTCCGTACGAGCGACGGCGCCGACCACGTGCGCGTGAAGTACTCGACGTCGCCGCCGGGGACCGAGGCCGCGTGGACGGAATGCCGCAACCAGCAGACGGTCTTCTTCACCCAGCGCTATAAGCGCGTCGGCTGCACGATCGACCCGACGCTGTCGCCGACGAGCATCACGGCGGTCTCCGCGGTGACCGTCGAGGACGTCCCACAGCAGGGTACGGCCCCCGGCGGTGTCTGCACGGCGCCGCTGTGCACGCCCGCGTCCCAGCGCACCGAGTCCGGCGACGCCCACCGGATCGCGCAGTCGTACCGGGCCGACCCCTCGGGTCTGACACTTACCACGAGCTCGACGAACGCGACGCGCAACTCCTGTCACGAGATGACCGCGCGGGTCGTCGACCAGTTCGACCGCGTGATCTGGCGTGCCAACGTCGACGTCCACGCCACGGGGCCGACGGACGGCCTGCAGTTCGCCGAGACGACCGACACCGACGCGTTCAAGGCGGCGGACCAGGGCGGCCACCATGCGACCGAGCCCGCATTCGACTGCCGTACCAACTCGGGCTCGTCGCGCCAGCAGGCGGAGCACACGATGGTCGGCGACGACGTGAAGCACATCGAGACGCTTCCCACGGAGGGCACGGACGTCGCCGGCGAGTTCACGTTCGCCCTGCGGTCGCCCGCGTTCGGTCAGACGGTGGTAGAGGCGTGGGCCGACGAGGACGACGACGACGTCGATGACACGCAGAACGCTCAGGGGCAGAACGACCCGACTGTGGACCCGCGCGACGTCGAGACGCTGCAATGGACGGCGCCGAGCCCGACGTCGCCGCCCAGCCCGTCCGACGGCAGCCCGTCACCGAGCGCGTCGCCGTCGGCGAGCTCTCCGTCGTCGCCATCGCCCACGGCGACCGCGACGACTGCGAGCCCGTCACCGTCTCCGACGCCGACGTTGAACTGCGAGCCGGAGAGCGACTCGAACCCGGTGCGGACCAGCCACACGATCCTGTGCCGGGTCAACCCGGGCACCGCCTCGCCGAGCCCGTCTCCCAGCGGCCCGGCGGGCGTCCGGATCCATGCCGAGGCGACCGGGGCGAACGACCCCGACGGCCAGAACTCGCCCGGATCCCCGGACTTCACGTGCGTGACCGGCAGCGGCGGGACGTGCACGCTCACCCACGGGCCGGGCGGCACCGGGAACACGAACGACACGGGGACGACGTTGTATCGGGCCTGGATCGACTCGGGCAACGACGCGACGCCGGAGGCCGACACGACCGAGGGCCGGGACGAGTTCCAGCAGCCGGGGCAGCGCCCCGAGGCCGACGAGACCGACGTCGTGGAGAAGACGTGGGTGCGGGCGCCGCTCGACTGCGACCCCGAGCAGGACGGCAACCCCACGGGCACGGCCCACACCGTAACCTGCCGCGCGGCTGCTCCCTCGGGAGCGTCCGCGTCCGGCGTCAACATCGACGTCGAGGCGACGGGAGCCAACAACCCCGACGGCAACGAGAACCTGACCGACCCCGACTTCACCTGCACGACCGACTTCAACGGCACCTGCTCGTTCACCCACGGCCCCGGCGGGACCGGCGCGCAGGGCGTCACCAGATACCGCGCGTGGGTCGACGCCGACACGAGCAACGCGACGCCGGAGGCGGACGTCTCCGAGGGCCGCAACGAAGCGACCGAGCCCGGCGCGGTCCCGGAGTCCGACGAGACCGACGTGGTCGAGAAGACCTGGACCCGCACGCCGACCGCGCTGTCGATGGCGCCCGAGTCCGACCAGGCGTCGGTCGGCACCTGTAACGCGTTCACGATCACCGTGACGGGCGACAACCAGCCGGTGCAGGGCGTCCTCGTCGACGTCGAGCAGCGCCACGAGCGGGCGAACAACCAGACGAGCAACGACGAGCCGGCGGTGGGCTTCTGCACGCCGCGCGCCGCGGACGGCCCGAACCCGTCGGCGGTCGACCAGACGCAGGGAGACCTCGACCCGCCGGACGAGAGCCCGGACAACCGCGGCACAGCCGGCGGTGAGACGCTCTCGCCGACCGACGCGCAGGGGCGCGTGACGATCGGCATCACGGTGTCGCCCGCCAACGACTCCGACGGCACCGGCAACGTCGTCGTAACCGCCTTCTTCGAGACCGACGACGACGCCGATCCCGAGGCGGGCGAGCCGCAGGACTCTTCGACGAAGACGTGGTTCACGGCCCAGCCGCGGACGATCGCCTGTCAGCCGGAGACCGCGACGAACCCGGTCAACACGCAGCACACGGTCACCTGCACCGTCCGGGACCGCTTCGGCGAGCCGGTCGAGGGCGAAGCCGTGACGTGGACCGAGGACGGGCCCGGGGACTTCACGTCGCGGGGCTCGAGGACGAACGCGAACGGCGAGGTCGTGGCGGTGACGAGCTCGTCGCAGGGCGGCACGCAGACGATCACCGCGACGCTCGACGACGACCTCCAGGGCGCAGAGCCCGGCGAGGCGGACGAATGCGACCGGGCGGCGGGAGACCCGTCGGGCGCGCCGGCGGGCGCGTGCTCCGACTCCGTCACGAAGACCTGGACGCCGACGACGACGTCGCCTGCACAGTTCGCCCGTGACGTGAGCATCGAGGCGCAGAAGAACCGGATCGTCTTCGGCAAGAACGTGACGCTCGGCGGGACGGTGGAGTCCGACGAGGGCGCGCCCGCGGCCTGCACCGATTTCGTGGAGGTCGACATCCTCCGCGACGTCGTCGGCGGCCGGGACGAATTCGAGCTGTTCGCGACGGAGCAGACGGACTCGAGCGGCGCGTACAGCCACAGCTTCCGGGCCGACGTCAGCGCCAACTACGTCGCCGAGGTCGAGGAGGTCGCACAGTGCGAGGCCGCGACCTCCGACGCGGAGCCGGTGCTCGTGAGGGTGAAGGTCTCGCTGAAGCTGTCCGACACGAACGTGCGCAGGGGGAAGCGGGTGCGCTTCACGGTCGTGACCGCTCCGTGCCCGGCCACCGCCCGCGACCGCGTGCTGCTGTTCCGGGCGATCGAGGGAGAGTTCGGCAAGGTCGGCGCGAAGCGAACGAACGACCGGTGCACGAAGGGCTTCAGGCGGAGGGTCCGCGACGACTCGGTCTTCCAGGCGAGATGGCCGAAACAGGCCGAGGAGTTCCTCGCAGGGAAGTCCCGGCCCAAGGTCGTCAGGGTCCGAGGCCGGTAGCACGAGGTTTTCTAAGCGGCCCCCGGTGCCACCGGGGGCCGCCGTCGCGTCCGGAGGAGTTGGTGGAACCCTGAAGACAAGAACACCGATTTCGGTCAGACTTCCATGCAACCATTGGCAGACCAAGCAGCGTCTGTGACGGGGACGAGCCGGGACGCACCCGGCCGCTTTTGGGAGGTGCCGATGCTCTTCAGTCGTGGCAGCCGGACGCGTCCGGCTGCGTTGTGTGCGGCGACCGCCGTGGTCGTGGCGCTGCTGGTGCCGCTGGCAGGGTCCGCCGGCGCGAACCATCCGAACGCGTGCCTGGACCTTGCGCCGGAGACGGCCACGAACGCCGCCGGGGCGACTCACGAGATCACCGCGACGCTGCGGGTGATCTCGGCGGGTTGCACCGGCGCCCCGGTGACGCCGAACAGCGGCGGCGGAGGCGGAGGGCCCGTCAACATCGACTTCGAGATCACCGGCCCCGGCGACCCCGACGGCAACACCCCCGACACCCCCGACCTCACCTGCAACGTGGGCGTCAACCAGTCGAGCTGCACGGTTACCTACTCCGCGACGACGCCGGGGACCGGCACGATCCGCGGATGGATCGACCACGACGGCCTCACGCCTGCGCAGGGCGGCGTGACCGAGGCGGACCTCGGGGAGACGCAGGCCGGCGACGACGCCGACAACACGGACGTCGTCGCCAAGACGTGGAGCGCGGGGGCCGCGTCGCGGGTCGACTGCGACGACGCGACCCCGCCCGACACCGAGCACGAGACGAACCCGTCGCTGAGCGGAGCCGCGAGCAACGAGATGTACACGTGCCGGGTCACCGACGCGGCAGGCAACCCGATCCTCACGGGGACGTTCGTCCGGGCGGAGGTGATCGTGGGGCCCAACGATCCCGACGCGACCAACGGTGCGTCCTTCGACTCTCCCGACTACAGCTGCAACACGGGGACCGACGGGCACTGCCCGCTGACGGTCACGCAGGTCGAAGGCGCGACGGGAACCGCGACCATCTGCTTCTGGATCGGGACCGCCGCGGAAGGGCAGGCGGCGTGCGGGAGCGAGGCCGTGGACGAGGGTGCCGCGGCCGACGGGTCCGATCAGCCGAACGACGCGGCGGACGCGGTCAACAAGACGTGGGAGACGCGGACGGCCGCGACCGGCGGCGTAGACGCCGAGCCGGAGACCGATACGAACAACCTCGGCGAGACCCACACGATCACCGCGACGGTGTACGACCAGTTCGGCGACCCGTTCCAGGGCGACACGACCGTTCGCTTCGAGTTCTTCGCCGGCTCGCCCAGCGATCCCGCAAACGACGCCGGGAACACGACCGCAACCCCGGACCGCACGTGCACGACCGTCAATGCGGTGACGTGCTCGATCACCTACAGCCAGACCAACACCGCGGGGACCGACCTGATCTGCGTGTGGACGAATGCAGCCCCCGCCATGCTCAACAACAACACGAACGGGACGTGCGGAGGCGAAGGCCTCGGCGACGCCGACGACGCCGCGGGCTCGCCCGACGCGCCGGCACCCAGGAACGACGACGTGGACGTCGTGCAGAAGGTGTGGCTGAACCCGAACGCGCCCTCACGGATCGACTGCATTCCCGAGCTGGACTCGAACCCGGCGGGGACGGCGCACACCGTCACGTGCACGGTCACGAACAGCTTCGGCGCGGCGTCGCCTAACGTGAACGTCGACGTCGAGGCGACGGGGCCCGGTGACCCCGACGGCACGAACACGCCGCTCGTCCCCGACTTCACCTGCACCACGAACGCGAGCGGAGCCTGCACGTTCACGCACGGCCCCGGCGGGACCGGAGCCACGAACAACCCCGGGACCACCTCGTACCGTGCGTGGATCGACGCCGACAACAGCAACGCGACGAACGACGCGGACACCGCCGAGGCACGTGACGAGGCGGCGACGCCGGGCGCGACGGCCGAGCCCGACGACACCGACGTCGTGAACAAGACGTGGGTCGGGCCCCCGGCTTCGATCACGGTCTCGCCGGCGGCCGATTCCGCGTCCGTCGGGTCGTGCAACGGGTTCACGTTTACCGTCGTCGACGCCGCCGGCAACCCCGTCGCCGGCGTCCGGCTCGACGTCGAGCAGCGGCACGCCCGCGCGGGCGACAACGTCGCGAACAACGAGCCGATAGTGGGCTTCTGCATCCCGTCCACGGGACCGAACACGACGGCGGTCGACGTCGACGACGGCGACCTGCGTCCCCCGGGCGAGACGCCCGACAACCCCGGGACCGCGGGCGGGGAGACCACCGATCCCACGAACGCATCGGGCCAGATCACCGCCGGCGTCTCGGTGGCGGCGGCGAACGGCTCCGACGGGACCGGGGACGTGACGGTCACGGCGTTCTACGAGACGACCGACAACGACGACCGCGACGCCAACGAGCCCGGCGCGACCGCGACCAAGACGTGGGTCGTGCCGCAGGGCCGCTCGATCGACTGCGAGCCGGAGACGGCGACGAACAGGACCGGCGTCACCCAGACGGTCTTGTGCGTCGTCCGCGACCGCTTCGGCGAGACCATCGGCGGGGAGGGCGTGACGTTCACCGAGAGCGGTCCCGGCGAGCTGACGAGCGCAACCGCCGTGACGACGGACGCGCAGGGACGGGCTCAGGTGACGGTGACGTCGCTTCAGCCGGGGTCGCAGACGGTCACCGGCACGATCACCGACGACGTCACCGGCGCCGAGCCCGGGGAGGTCGACGAGTGCGACCGCGCGGCGAACGATCCGGGCGGAGCTCCGGCCGGTGTCTGCGCGGACGGCGTGACGCTGACGTGGACGCAGGCGACGCCGTTCTCGGTGACGCTGGATCCCGAAGAGGCGTGGAACGCCCCCGGCACGCCGCACGCGTACCTCGCGACGGTGCGGGACCAGGCCGGCAATCCGGTCGCAGGCATAACGCTCTCCTGGTCCACGTCCGGCGCAGGCGGGTTCTCCTCGACCGAGGTGACGAGCGACGCCGGGGGACAGGCGGAGGCGGTCGTGACGTCGGACGAGAGGGGCGACCAGATCGTCACGGTGACCGCGGCGGCATGCGCGACGGGCGGCGACTGCACCGACTCGGCCGTAAAGCACTGGGGCCCCGACTTCTGCACGATCTACGGCACCGAAGGCCCCGACGACTTGATCGGGACCCCCGGTGACGACGTCATCTGTGGGTTCAACGGCAACGACGAGATCGCCGGCGGCGGAGGGAACGATCTCATCCTGGGCCACGGCGGCAACGACTTCGTCGCCGCGGGCTCCGGCAGGGACACGCTCCAGGGCGGCGGCGGCCGCGACTTCCTGAAGGGGTCGGACGGTTCCGACTTCATCCGCGGCGGGCGCGGCGACGACACGATGCGCGGAGGCGGCGGACCGGACTTCCTGAGCGGAGGCCGCGGCGACGACCTGATCGCCGGCGCCGCCGGCGGAGACACCCTTCTCGGCCGGGGCGGCAACGACCGGCTCAACGCCGGCGCGGGCCGCGACGGGTGCGCGGGAGGACGCGGAAGAGACGTCGTGAGGAACTGCGAGCTCAGGGTCACCGTGAGCCGCGATTAGCGCGCAGCGAGCGGAGGCCGGCCTTCGGGCCGGCCTCTTCGCGCGGGGGCCGCGCGGACGGCGATACTTCTAGGCGATGACCCGCCGTGCGCTCGTCGTCCTGCTCGTGGCGTTCGCGGCGACGCGCGGCGTGACCGCGTTCCTCGCGGACCATCCGGAGCACTACGCGCCCTCGGGCAGCGAGGTCGTCGGCGACCCCGGGGTGTACGAGTTCTGGGCGTTCCAGATCCTCGGGAACCACCTCAACCCGTACTCCGAGGTGAGGATCGAGTACCCACCGGGGTCCCTCCCGTTCGTCGTCCTGGCCGCGATCGAGAAGCCGGGCACCGACACGTACCGGACGCGGTTCGTGCTGTTGATGCTCGCGGTCGACCTCGTCGGGTTCGTGGCGCTGCTGCTCCTGGCGCGCCGGTGGGGCTCCCTGCTCGGCCCCTGGGCCTGGGTCGCGGCGATCCCGTTGCTGGGGCCGATCGCGTACAACCGGCTCGACCTCGTCCCGGCGGTGGCGACGATCCTCGCGATCGAGCGACTGTCGGCGCGGGCCTGGTTCGGTGGGGGCGGCTGGCTCGGATACGGCGCCGTCGCGAAGCTCTACCCCGCGCTGTTCCTGCCCCTCGTGCTCGCGGCCTCGTGGCGCCGACAGATCCTGGCCGGCGCCGCGGTCGTCGCGGGGCTGTTCTTCGTCCCGTACCTCGGGTTCCTGGAGGACGTGGGCGAGAGCGTCCTCGGCTACCACGCCGAGCGAGGCATCCAGATCGAGAGCGTGTGGGCGTTCATGCTCCTGCTCGCGGCCAAGCTCGGTCACGTGATCGGGATCAATTACAGCTTCGGAGCCCTGCACGTCGACTCGGAGGTCGCCCCCCTGATGAAGGCGGCCTCACAGGTCCTCTCCGTGAGCGTGGTCGCCGCCGGCGTGTGGCTTGCCGTGAGGCTGAGGCGGTCGGGCCGCGACGCCGCGACGCCCCAGATGGCCGGGGTCATGTTCATGACGATGGCGGGAACCATGGGTCTCGGGACCGTGTTCTCGCCGCAGTTCATGCTGTGGCTCGCGGCTCTCGCGGCGGCGGTGCTGTGCGAGCGGCGGAGCTGGTTGACGGTGCCCGCCCTGACCGTCCTGCCCGTGGCGCTGCTGACCCAGCTCGTCTACCCGTTCTTCTACGGGCGCCTCGTCGCGGTGGAGCCTGCGGCCCTCGTGCTGCTCGGCGCGCGCAACTTCCTCGTGCTGTTCGTCGGCGTGGAGACGTTCCTCGCGCTGCGGGCCGGCACGCGCCCCGGCGCCCGCGATCCGGCGACCGCTCCCGCCCCGGAGACCGCGACGGAAGAAGAGCCGGCCCCCGAAGGAGCCGGCTCTGGGAGGAATAGAGCGTCCTAGGCCTACCGCGCGGCGTCTCGGAGCCCTTGCACGGCGCCCTTTACCTTGTCGGCGCCCTCCTGGACCTTCTGCTTGGTGTCCTCGGCGGCCTTCTGCGTCCGGCCCTCCGACTCGAGCTCCTCGTTGCCGGTGAGCTTGCCCCCCACCTCTTTGGCTTTTCCTTCCAGCTGCTCTCCGCGGTCTGGCATTTTCCACCTCGCTCGTCTATGGTGCGGGGACGTTCCCGTACGCCTGCGTCCCTACCCAGGCGGCCGGCCAGGAAACGGCCCCGAGACCAGTGGGCCCGGCGGGCTCGTCCCTCCGTCGCCGCCCGGCCGCAGCACCGGAATAGCCCGGAGCGCGCGGTCGTTTACGCAGGTGTCCGGGCGGACATAGAAGGTGCGCCGCGGACGCATCTGTGAGCGTCTCGAACGCGATTGGAGGGATTTTCCGTGTCCTTGCTGGACACCGCCACGGAGAAGCTGGACTGGCAGGAGGAAGCGGCCTGCCGGCCCTTCGACAACCTGATGTTCTTCGGCGAGGAAGGCGAGTCCGAGCTCGAGAAGCAGGCGCGGGAGAGCCGTGCGAAGGCCGTGTGCCGCACCTGCCCCGTCGCCGAGCCGTGCCTCGAGTTCGCCATGGAGACCAACCAGAAGTACGGCATCTGGGGGGGCCTCACCGACAAGGAGCGTGCCTCTCTGAAGCGCCGTCGCGCCCGCGCCCGCCGGGCCTCCTGACCCGCATCCGCCGGTCTTTCCTGGGGACACTCAGCCGTAGGCAACCTCTGCGGGCGCGCTCACGTTTAACCTTCCAGGGGGAAGTGTCGGGTGGACCGCAGGTGCTAGGTTCCAGCAGGCGTCGAGAACCTTCGGAAGGGGATAACCGTATGGCTCGCACCGGGAAATGGCCCGCGCGGATATCACTCGCGCTGAGCGCCGCGATGATCGCGACGCTCTTCACCGTGATCAACGCCACCGGCCAGCAAGCCGGCGAGGCGTTGCCGACCGTCGGCATCGACGTCCAGTCGGCGAGCAACACGCAGGTCACCTACGCGATCGTCGTGCGCAACCAGGGGACGGCGCAATCGACGAACGTCACCGTGCGGAGCAACGTTCCGAGCGACACGACCTTCGAGAGCAGCAATCCGCCTCCGAGCGCTACCAGTTCCCCGTCGCCGGGCGCGCCTTCCTGCGACAACGAGGGGACGCGCGAGGATCCGGGCCGTACCTGCCAGTGGAACCTCGGGACCCTGCCGGCGGGTGAGACGCGGCAGATCACCGCGATTTACAACCTGAACCAGAGCAACGTCGCGACCTTCACGGTAACGCTCAACGCGACCGTCACCGACGGCGAGGGCCACTCGAACACCGACAGCGACGCGTCGCTCGTCCGCTCGCGCCAGGACATCAACGACGACACCTGGGTCAACGACGACGAGCCCCCGAACTGGAACCACGGGCAGTGCCCGAACTTGAGGGTGCACCAGAACAACCGCATTACGACTTTCCTCGAGGCCGACACGATGCCGGCCGCGACCGCGATCGATCGGCTGTGGGGCGCGCTGTTGCTGGCACAGGTCCAGACGACGAGCTACACCGAAGGGGCGCCCGGCTCGATCGGCGCCCACCGGATCACCTCGGCCGACTGGACCGAGGGATCGAACGACTCCGCGAGCAGCCAGAACTGTCCCGGCGCCGCAAGCTCCACCACGACCGACGCACGCACGGGTGCCGAGCCGCAGAGCGCGTCCAGTGCCACCGCCACCGCGACGATCGAGACGTTCCCGCAGTTCGCGAGGTGGAACGTCACGGCCGACCTCGACGACGTCAACGAGCGCGGCGCGGCGTTCAACGGGTGGGAGCTCAGGGATGTTATCGGCGCCGGGGACAACTTCACGAGGTTCCATTCGGGCGAGGCCGCAGCGGAGCAGCAGCCGCGCCTTTTCCTCGTCTACACGCAGCCGGAGGCTGCGACGTGCGTGGACGCGGATCCGGAGACCGACACCAACGCCTTCGGCACCGAGCACATCATCACGGCCTTCGTCACCGACGGCAAGAAAGTGTCGAACACCGCCGGCGACGCGTGCGACGGCGGCCCGACATCGAACAACGTCATCTGGGCCATCGAGGACGACACCCCCGACGCGTGGTTCTCGTCGCAGGAGGGCCAGCAGATCACCAAGACGATCCAGAGCGGCAACGCGAACCCCAACACGATCACCACTAACGCGGACCAAACGGGGCTGACGGACGTGGGAATCCGGCAGAACGAGCCGGCGGCCGGCGACAACCGGATCGAGGCCCGGCTAGAGGGAGCCGGAACGGACCCCGATCCGGGCGGCGCGAACCCGGAGGCGTGCGCGCTCCCGGCGCAGCCGCCCGGCACGAATTGCACCGGTGAGACCGACTTCGCCGACGACGTGAGGAAGACCTGGAGCGCGTCGGCCACCGGTCCGTCGCCGACCGGCTCTGCGACCGCCACCGCGACCGGGACTGCCACCGGCTCGCCCACCGGCAGCCCCACGGGCTCGCCCACCGGCAGCCCCACGGGCTCACCGACCGGGAGCCCCACCGGCTCGCCCACCGGGTCCCCGACCGGCTCGCCGACGGGGTCACCCACCGGCACGACGTCAAGCCCGCAGCAGAGCTCTCGCACGATCTCGCTCTTCGCCTCGTCCAACGAGGTCGTGTTTCCCGGGGAGATCACGCTGCAGGGACAGATCATCTCGCCCGACCAGTCGTGTGAGGACGCCGGCGAGTTCGTCCGGATCCAGCGCCGCCTGCTCGGCGAGAGCCAGTTCACCGACTTCGAGTCGGACAACACGGACGCGGAAGGCCGCTACGAGGTCAGCTTCCAGGTGACCGAGGGCGCCGAGTACATCGCGGTCGCACCGCGCCACGACCAGTGCGCGGACGCGACGTCCGAGTCCGAGACCGTCCTCGTCAGGGTGAAGGTGACGGGTCGCTCCGGGCGCCGGTCGGTCGAGCGCGGGTCCACGGTCGGCATCGTCGGCCGGGTCAAGCCCGACCACGACGGGACGACGGTCGTCCTCCAGCGGAGGAAGGGCGGGCGGTTCGTCGCAGTCGCACGCGACGACCTGAACGTGCGGTCACGGTACCGGTTCGTCGTCACCGCGAACTGGCGGGGGACCAGGACCTTCCGGGTCCTGTGGAGGAAGCAGGACGACAACCACGAGGCGAACACGAGCAACCGGATCGTCATCCGAACACGGCGCGGCTGACGACCGACCACGGTAAGCAGGGGAAGCCGGCCCTTGGGGGGCCGGCTTCTTGCTTTAGCCAAACCGCCGGGGCCTCTGGAAAGGTATGGAGAAGGCTGACCGTGGACGGATCGGCCACCGCGCAACCCCGGCCCCCGCCCGAGCGTTGATGCTGGTAGAGGCTCCGAACGCATCCCACCGCCTGAGTCGACTGTCGGTGATACTTGACCGGGCCGATCAAACGACGCTGAGGGGCGGAGCCGCACCCCAGGAGGTGTGTGTTGATATCTAGGATCAGGAAGTCGTTCCCGCTGGCGGCGGACGAGCAGCGCGTGGCCGCACGGATGTCGCTCGGCGTGATCGCCGCTGTGACGTGTCTGATGCTGGTGCTCGCCGGCGCCTCGATGGGCTTCACCGGCTCGATCGCTTTCTCGATGCAGCCGTCGCCGAGCGGATCTCCCTCCGGGAGCCCGTCGCCGACGGGGCCGGCGGGACCCCAGATCTTCCTGTTGAACCCCAGCTTGAGCTACGACCCGCACTTCAGGTTCACCGAGCCGCCGCGGGACCCTAGCGACCCGGCCAACCCGACCGCTGATCCCGACCCTCCGAAGATCTCCGACGAGTACGACGGGACCGACGAGAGGTACCACGTCGTCGCGGTGGTGAAGAACCCGCCGCCCAACGTCTTGATCGAGGCTTACTACGCCGCAGAGGGCCAGAACGAGGTCACTGTGGGCCAGTTGACACCCGTGCCCGGCAGCGACGACACCTACGAGCTCGTCTGGAACGTTCCCGAGAACACGATCTCCCCCGGATTTGGGACATTCGCCGTGCGTATGTTCTCGCAGACCGCGTCGGGGTTCGAGGAGGTCGCCGCCCACGAGGTTCCCGTCCGGATGCAGCACGACACGTCGTTGAACCTCGGCGAGCCGTTGATAGAGGAGGCCGAGACCGTCGAGCTGTTGTGGCCGTCGCAGGCCGGTCCACTCGGCTTCTACAAGCCGAGTGGGCCGGGTGGCTTGTGGCGGACGATCGTCAACGGGACGACGAGCCAGGGTGTGGTGGGTACCAGCTCGCCGGAGACGGGCCAACAGGGGAACCGCAACGTCTATCAGGTGAGGCTCTTCTATTCGGTCTCGCCCATCGGCGTCGAGCCGGTGTACAAGGCGTGCGGGACCATTACGCCCAGCGCGCCACGTGCCGACTTCTCCAGGACGTTCGCGGGACCGTGCACGCTGGTTGGAGAAGACGTCCCCTCGCAGGTGACGGCGGTTGCGGCGCTAGCCGTTCAGGATCAGGAGACAGACGACCCGGGGTCTGGCGCCGCGGGCGCGAACGTCAGAGAGCCGAGCCAGGAGGGGGCAGATGCCCACCGCGTGCAGCCGTACGTGCCCGACCCGAGCGAGTTGAAGATCGACCTCGACTCGAGCCCCGTGCCCGACCAGCCGTCGCGGCGGCACGAGCAGGCCGGGCTGAGGTGCCTCACCTACACCGTCACGGTGACGGACCAGCTCGACCGGCCGGTCCAGGGCGCGAATGTCGACATCCACGTGACGGGACCGGACGACCAGATCCGGTTTGGCGAGGACACGTCGGCGGCCAGCGCCAACGGCGCGGACCTGCCTCCCGACAAGGGCCACACGTCGATAGAGCGCCTGGCGAGCTGCGATCCCACTATCGGGGCCGCCGAGGCGGCGCAGCAGGGTGACCACAACGTTCCCGGGGACGACGACCTCAAGCATCTCGAGTCGCAGTTCGGGACCGGGCTGACCGGCGGTGGCGGGACGTCGTTCGGGCAGTGGCGGTTCCACGTCTACTCCGCGAGCCTCGGCGACAGCGCCATCACGGCCTGGGTCGACGACGAGTCGCTAACGTCCGAGTCGGAAAGGCGGCCGGCCGACGATGACCTCGTCTCCGCCACCGCGCCTCAGGATACGAACTTCGCCCAGTGGCTCCCTTCGGCCCCCGCCGTGACTATCGACCCGACGGGCGCGACGGCGCCGGCGGGGTCGTGCCAGCGATTCGTCGTCCGCGTCCGTGGAGGCGCGCGGGCGGTGAGGGGAGCGAACGTCGACGTCCACGCAACGGGCCCGAACAACGACCTCGACTTCTGCGACCCGTCCGACGCGTCCCAGCGCCAGGCCCCCGACCGGGGCACGGGCCATAACGCGGAGGACCAGGGGGAGATGGCTCACGCGGGCCAGCCTCCCGTCGCCCAGCACACGGAGGGCGAGACGAACGACCAGGGCAACTTCGTCGTCGGGATCATGTCTCCCGTCGCCGGCGACACCACGTTGACGGCCTGGTACGACGGCGGCGAGGCCCCCTTCGACAACGACGACCAGGCAACGGGAGAGGCCACCTCCACCGCCACGACGAACTGGATCCAGTCGACGGGCGACGCCGCGATCAGCTTCCTGAACCCGTCGCCCTACGGGAACGTCACGAACGTCGGCAGGAAGGAGGACGTCGACACCGCGTACCACATCGTCACCCGCGTCTCCTCCCTGCTGCCCGTGCCCGGCGTCGAGGTCTTCTACCGTTCCGGCACCGCCCCGCTCGTAAAGATCGCCGACGCGACCCGCGTCGGCGAGAGCGACACGTTCGAGGCCTACTGGCCGGTCGACGTCGCGGACGGGTCGTACACGCTCGTGGCGCGGATCAAGGACACGAACATCACGGTGGAGCAGTCGGTCACCGTGAACAACTCTCCGACGCAGACCAACCCACAGGACGTCCCCTTCGAGACCCTCGAGATCACGGCGCCGCTCGACGGCCAGCGCGCGAGCTTCGTGCGCGGCAAGCTGACGATGCGCGGCGTCGCCAGCGCGGGTGCCGAGGGCTTCCACCTCTACTACACGAGGGCGAGCTCACTGGCGACGCCGGGATCCGGCGCCTGGACGCAGTGCGGCACGTCGACGCTCCCGTCGGGCTCCGCTCCGAAGGAGTGGACGCTCGACTGCACGCTGCAGGGATCCGACCAACCGGCGATGGTGACCGGCGTGGCCGCGTTCGCGTACGACTGCCCGCAGGGCAACTGCATGGTGCAGCGCACGAGCCACTCGGGTGACGCCCATCGCGTCTTCGGGG
>JBHELD010000025.1:0-27688 GCA_046263255.1 Actinomycetota bacterium | reverse complement strand
AGATCGCCTGGTGGCGGAGCATCCGGTTGACGGCGCTCGCGGCCTGCGCGCTGGTTCCGAGCGCGGCGCTGTTCTTCGCCGGCGTCGCGATCCGCTATGCCCCGTTCGTCTGGGCGGCGGCGTTGCTCGGCTTCGTCCCCGCGGTCTACTTCGCGCGGCGTGCCGCGGCGCTCGACGCCGGCGCGGGTGCGCCCGCCGGGAAGGCGGTTCCCGAGATCGGGACGTTCCTCGGCTACGCCTTCGTCGTGACCACCCTGGCGGCGGCGATGTCGATCCTCGGCGGGACCGGGCGGTGGGCCACGGCCTTGCTGCTCGCGTGCACGGGGCCGTTGCACGGGCTCTACCTGCTCGGGTGGCGCAGCCATCTCGAGGAGGAGACGTATCCCGCGGGCGGCGCAGTCGCCGCCGCCGCGACGATCGTCGCCGTCCTCTCGCTTGCGGCGGCAACTGCGTTCGACCGCTACGTGCGCGAGACGCCGCCGGCGGGTCGAGCGCCGTCGCACGGGACTCTCGCGCTCCTCGGAGGCGTCGACTCCACGAGCGACACCGGGGCGCTGTCCGAGATCGACCCGCGCGACTTCGGCTTCGTGGCCGCGGACACGGTCGTGCTCTCCTACGGGGGAACCGGCCGCCGGTACTCGGCCGAGGACACGCACGCCGACCTGGACTCGGTCGCCGCCGCGGTCGCCGAGCAGCTACGGGGCCTCGATCCTCCGGTGGTGGTCCTCGGCCACTCGCAGGCGGCCGGCATCCTCGACCGCGTCCTCGCCGGGGGAACGGCCCCCGAAGCCGCCGCCGTGATCGCTCCGCCGCCGCGCCGCCCGCCGCCGGTGGAGGTCCCCCCTCCCGGCGACCGCGCGCCCGGAAAACCCGCCGGCGACCTGGCGCGGATCCTGTCCGCGACCTTCGACGGGATCGGCCTGCCCGCGTTCGACGTCGACGCTCCCGCGGCCCCCGTCCACCTGACCGATCCGGGTGAGCCGCGGGCGAGCACACGGCGCCTCGCGGTGTGGGCGCTCGGCGATTCCGTCTGGCTGCAAGGGGACTGGAGACGGCCCGGCGAGACCAACGTCGTGGCGATCTCCGACCACGTCGGCGCGGTCAACGACGAACGCGCGGTGGCGGCGGCTCGACGTCTCTTCGCGGGCGAGCGGGTGGCGTCGGACTCGGCGTCGTGGCGCGGCGCGCTCGCTGCCGCGCTTCGTTACGCCTTCGAGCCGTTGCGGCCCGGATGAGCCGCGACCGCGGGAGGGGAGGCCGCCTCGTCCTGTGCGGCACTCCCATCGGGAACCTGGACGACATGTCGCCGCGCGCGGTCGCGACGCTGCGCGACGCGGACCTGATCGCGTGTGAGGACACGCGCCGGACGCGGAAGCTGCTGTCGCACTTCGGGATCGCGGCGCGTGCGCTGGTCGTCCTGAACGACGTGACCGAGCGGCGCAAGTCCCGCGAGCTCGTCGCGGAAGCCCAGCGCGGCCGGACGGTGGTGCTCGTGTCGGACGCGGGGATGCCGGGCCTTTCCGACCCGGGCTACCGCCTCGTGCGCGCGTGCCTGGACGCGGGCGTGGAGGTGGACGTGGTCCCCGGGCCTAGCGCGGTCGTCACCGCGCTCGCGTCGAGCGGCCTTGCGCCCGGCCGCTTCGTGTTCGAGGGTTTCCTCCCGCGCAAGCCGGGAGAGCGCCGGAGGCGCATCGAGTCCCTCGCCGCCGAGACGCGGACGATCGTGCTGTTCGAGTCACCGCACCGGATCGAGGCGACGCTCGAAGACCTGCGCGCCGTGCTCGGGGACCGGCGCGCGGCGCTCGCGCGAGAGCTCACGAAGCTTTACGAGGAAGTGCTGCGCGGGCCCCTCAGCGAGGTCGCCGCCGCGTTGAAGGAGAAGGGTCCGCGCGGAGAGATCACGCTCGTGATCGAGGGAGCGGTTCACGAGCACAGGCAGGACCCGCCGCCGGAGGAGCTCGCGGCACGGGCGCGTGCTCTGATGGAGGGCGGCGCCGACCGCAAGGAGGCGCTGGCGCGGGTGGCGCGCGAGGCGGGCGTTCCGCGCCGCAAGGTCTTCGACGCGCTGCTCGAGGACTGACGGAGAAGTGCGACCAGGCCGGCGGCCTGGTACCGCACGCTTCTACTCCTACCGGGTGATTACCTCGTCCTCCGGGAGCCTGACCTCGATGCGGCCCAGCTTGCCGAGCTCGCCGGCGCACGACTCGCAGACGCGGCGGTCCTTGAACTCGATGGTGGGGTTCGGGGCCGCGCAGAACAAGCAGAGGTCCTGGCGCTTCTGCAGGATGACCTTGTCGCCGTCGACGCTGATCTCGAGCTCGTCGCCCTCCCGGATGCCGAAGACGCGCCGGAGCTCGGACGGAAGCACGATGCGGCCCAGCTCGTCGATCTTGCGAACTACCCCGGTAGACTTCATCCCAGTCAGACCCCTTGCTCCCCCAGGCTCCCAGCGCTCCGCCACAACGTGCCCCGCTCCCAACGGTGCAGGCAGTTACTGGTAAGTAATGGATATCTTGAACGCCACCACGGCGGAAGTCAAACATCAAACCGGTCAAACCGGTCACCGTTTTGTCCGTCTCGTCCGCCTTTCGCCGCATCGGCAGGAGGCGGAATTGGAGATTTTTGGATGAGTCGCGAAACCTTTTACCTCACGACGCCGATCTTCTACATCAACGACGTCCCCCATCTGGGGCACGCGTACAACGCGGTCAACGCGGACTTCGTCTGCCGGTTCCGCCGGATGCAGGGCCGCGAGGTCCACTTCCTCACCGGGACCGACGAGCACGGCGAGAAGGTCATGCGCACGGCCGAGGCCAGGGGTCTCGCCCCGAAGGAGTGGGCCGACGAGATCGTCCCGCGCTGGACCGAGGTGTGGCAGGCGCTCGACATCTCCAACGACGACTTCATCCGGACGACGGAGCCGCGCCACGAAGTACCGGTCCAGGCGTTCGTGCAGGCGCTCTACGACAAGGACGAGATCTACCTCGGGACGTACGAGGGGCTTTACTGCGTCGGGTGCGAGGCCTTCAAGCTGCCCGACGAGCTCGTCGAGGGGAAGTGCCCGCTGCACGGGGTGCCGCCGTAGGTCGTGAAGGAGGACAACTACTTCTTCCGCCTGTCGAAGTACCGCGACCGCCTGATCGAGTGGTACGAGACGGACGAGCGGTCGGTGATGCCCGAGGCGCGGCGCAACGAGGTCCTGGGGAAGGTCCGTCAGGGGCTCGAGGACCTCTCGATCTCGCGGGTGAGCTTCGACTGGGGCATCCCGGTCCCGTGGGACTCCAAGCACGTGATCTACGTGTGGGTCGACGCGCTCCAGAACTACATCACGGCGATCGGCTATGGGAGCGACGACGAGAGGTTCCGGAGGATCTGGCCGGCCGACGTCCACATGATCGGCAAGGACATCCTCTGGTTCCACGCGGTGATCTGGCCGGCGATGCTGATGGCCCAGGGCCTCGACCTGCCGCAGACGATCTTCGCCCACGGGTTCCTCCAGGTGGGCGGCGAGAAGATGAGCAAGAGCAAGCTCACCGGCATCTCGCCGCACGACCTGATCGCGACGTTCGGCTCGGACGGCTACCGCTACTACTTCGTGCGCGAGATGTCGTTCGGCCAGGACGGCAACTTCTCGTGGGAGAGCATGGTCGACCGCTACAACGTCGACCTCGCGAACGACTTCGGGAACCTCGCGTCGCGGGTGCTGTCAATGGCGGCGCGCTACCTCGACGCGGTCGTCCCGCAGCCCCCCGCGGACGACGAGCTGACGGACGCCGATCGCTCGGTGCGCACCGCCCACGCGTCCTCGCTGTCGGAGATGGCGACCGCGGTCGACGACCTCGCGCCGCACGAGGCGCTGAAGGCCGCGTGGACCTTCGTTCGCAAGTGCAACGCCTACGTCGAGGAGGTGACGCCGTGGGCGCTCGCCAAGGACCCCGAGTCGCGGCGGCGACTCGAGTGCGTCCTGTACGTGCTGCTCGACTCGCTGAGGCAGCTCGCGCTGATGACCGCTCCGGTAGCTCCGCGGGCCGCGCAGGAGCTGTGGGCGAGGCTGGGGCTCGAGGGGCGCGCCGACCGGCAGACGTTCGACGCGCAGGCGGGGTGGGGGGCGATCCCCACCGGGGCCCCGCTCACGACGGGCGACCCGCTGTTCCCGCGGCTCGAGGATCCGCCGCCGCCCGGCTAGGGCCATGTGGTTCGACTCCCACTGCCACCTCTTCGACGTCGCCGCCGTGCCGGCGGACGCGGTCGCACGTGCGGCCGCTGCGGGCGTCGCCGAGATGCTCGTCTGCGGAACGGACCACGCCACCTCCCTGCGCGCGGTCGAGCTCGCGCGGCTGCCGGGGGTGTGGGCCGCGGCCGGCCTCCACCCGACGTCCGCGAAGGAGTGGGGCACCGGCGTCGCGGAGCGAATCGAGTCGCTCCTGCGGCGCGACCGGGTCGTCGCCGTCGGTGAGAGCGGCCTCGACATGTACTGGGACACGAGCTATCTCGATCTCCAGCGGGAGGTGTTCCGGGCTCACGTTTCCTGGGCGAAGGAGCACGACAAGGCGCTGGTCGTCCACACGAGGAGCTCGGTCGACGAGGCCCTGCAGACGCTGCAGGACGAGTCGCCCCCGGAGCGGTTCGTCTTCCACTGCTGGTCGGGGGACGCGGCGCAGCTGGAGCGGGCGCTCGCCCTCGGCGCGTACGTGTCGTTCGCGGGCAACGTGACGTTCAAGAACGCGGCGCCTCTGCGGGAGCTCGCGGCGCGCGTTCCCGGAGACAGGCTCCTCGTCGAGACGGACTCGCCCTATCTCGCGCCGGTGCCGCACCGAGGCAAGCCGAACGAGCCCGCGTACGCCGCGCTCGTCGGCACCGCGGTCGCCGCGGCGAGGGGGGAGCCCCCCGAGCGCGTGGCGGAGGCGACGACGCTCAACGCGCGGCGCCTCCTCGGGCTCGTCTAACGTGGAGCTTCTCGGGCCGCGCCGGCTCCGCGAGCTGCTAGACGAGCATGGAGTGCGGCCGTCGAAGTCGCTGGGCCAGAACTTCGTGATCGACCCCAACACGATCAGGAAGGTCGTGTCGGTCGCCGGCGTCGGCCGGGGCGATCACGTGCTCGAGGTCGGTGCGGGGGCGGGATCGTTGACGCTCGGGCTCGCGCAGACGGTATCGGCGGTGACCGCGATCGAGTTCGACCGCTCGCTGCACCCCGTGCTCGCCGAGACGCTGCGCGGGCTCGACAACGTCGAGGTCGTCCACGCGGACGCGACGAAGCTGGACTGGAGCCGGGTCGAGGCGAGCGCGCTCGTTGCGAACCTTCCCTACAACATCGCGACGCCGCTCGTGCTCGACGCTCTCGCCGGCGCGCCGTCGCTGCGGACGCTCACGGTCATGACGCAGAGGGAGGCGGGGGAGCGCCTCGCGGCCGGGCCGGGCTCGAAGGCGTACGGCCACGTGAGCGTAGTGGTCGCCTACCACGGGCACGCGGCCGTGGCCGGGGCGATCTCGCGGAAGGTCTTCTTCCCCGAGCCGAACGTCGATTCGGTGCTCGTTCGCTTCGTGCGGCGGGAGCGTCTGCGCAGCCCGGATCCAGAGCGCCTGTTCTCGATGACCCGCACGGCGTTCTCGCAGCGGCGGAAGACGCTGCGGAACTCCCTCGGCCCGCTGGCGGGGCCTCCGGAACGCGTCGAGGACGCGTTGCGGGCGGTGGGAGTCGCTCCCACCGCCCGCCCGGAAGAGCTCGGGATAGACGAGTGGTTAGCCCTGGAGCGCCAGCTCTTCTCCTAGCTGCTCCGACATGATCTCGAGGTTCTGCGCCGTCGCGAGCTCCTCTTCGAGGTTCTGCTGGAGGAGGTCGATCACCTCGGTCTGGCCGAGCTGGCCCGCGAGCTTGATCAACCCCGAGTACGACACGATCTCGTAGTGCTCGGCCTTCAGGGCGGCCTCGGCGGTGAAGACGTTCAGGACCTTTCCCGCGGGGTTCTCGCCCGTGAAGTCCTTGTACTCCTTGACCAGCCCGATCACGCCGGCGCACGCCTCTTTCTGCGGCGTCTCCCCGACGGCCTCGAAGACGCTCTCGAGACGCTTGATGTGACCCTGCGTCTCCTCGCGGTGCTCGCGCAGCGCCTCGGCGAGCTTTCCGTCCGGGACCTTCTCGGCCATCTCCGTCAGCGCCTGCGCCTGGCGGAACTCGGCGTCGTAGAGGTCCTTCAGCTCGTGCTTGAACAAGTCGGCACCGGTCTTCACGGGCATCCCGTCCTTTCCGCCGTCGTCTCTCACGTCGCGTCAGACGTACCCACCGGCGGGGCGGGCGAACCGAGGCCGCGAAGGCCGTTCGAGCGTTTACCTTGACGGGCGATGTCTGCTGAGCAAGCACCCGGCGAGGTGCGCATGAAGACCCACGCGAAGCTGAACCTCTTCCTGCGCGTGCTGGGCCGCCGCGCCGACGGCTACCACGAGCTCGAGACGATCCTGCACGGGATCGAGATGGGCGACGAGATAGAGGTCGCGCTGACGGACACCGGCAAGGTCGAGATCGAGATGACGCTCGCGGACGCGGTGGCCGAGCTCCTGCCGCCGTCGGAGCAGAATACCGTGTGGCACGCGGCGCAGCGCCTGGTGGAGCAGGGGGCGCGCAACGACGGCGTGCTCATCAGGATCGTGAAGAGGATCCCTATAGGAGCCGGTCTCGGCGGCGGGAGCGGCAACGCCGCCGGGGTCCTGGTCGCTCTGAACGAGCTGTGGAAGACGGAGCTGAACCGCGACGGGCTCGTCGGGATCGCCGGCCGCGTCGGCTCCGACGTCCCCTACTGCATCTCCGGCGGCACGGCGCTCGCGACCGCTCGGGGCGAGAGCCTCACCCCGCTCCCGTCGCCGGCGACCCTGTGGTTCGTCCTCGGGATCTCCCACGATCCCCTGCTCACGCGCGACGTGTACGCGCGCTGGGAGCCGGATCCCGACGGGGAGCCGGTCGGGAGCGCCGAGATGACGCTCGCGCTGGGGGCCCAGGACGTGGAGGAGGTCGCGGCGTTGCTCTACAACGACCTCGAGCGGCCGGCGTTCTCGCTGCGGCCGGAGCTTGCCGGAAAGAAGGAGGCGCTGCTGGCGGCGGGCGCGCTCGGGGCGTCGATGTCCGGCTCCGGCCCCACCCTGTTCGGGGTCGCGGCCGACGAGGCGCACGCTCGTCGGGTCGCGGCGAGGGTCGAGAGGGAGTTCGACAAGGTCGTCGTCACCTGCTCCCGCGCCGAGTGCATCGAACGGCTGAGCTAGGTCGCGACTAGCATGAACCCGCACCGTCGGTGCGGTGCCCCGTGGGGTAAGTGGCAGCCCGAGGGATTTTGGTTCCCTAAGTTCTGGTTCGAATCCAGGCGGGGCAGCGGGCCTTCCGAAGGGTCCTGGGGGCTTTCGAGTGGCCGTGGCCCCGAAGCTTGCGACGGGTCCTGAAAGGGGGAGTCATCGGCGTCAGCGCGATCGTCCTCGCTGCCGGCGACGGGAAGCGCCTGAAGTCGCGGCTGCCCAAGGTCCTCCACCGGGCCGCCGGGCGACCGCTGCTCGCCCACGTCCTCGCGGCCCTCGCGCCGCTCCCGCTGGAGAGGCGGGTGGTCGTGGTCTCGCAGCGCCGGGATCTGCTCGAGGAGGGGCTGGCGCGGGCCGGCTTCTCCGACGGCCTCGACTTCGTCGTCCAGTCTCCGCCCCGGGGGACGGCGGATGCGGTCCGGATGGGACTCGAGGCCGGGATAACGGAAGGGACCGTCTTGGTCGCTCCGGGGGACTCGCCGCTGCTGCGGGCGGAGACGCTGCGGGGCCTGCTGGACGCGCACGCCGAAGCCGGCGCCGGCGCGACCGTGCTGACGGCCGAGCTGGCCGACCCCTCCGGCTACGGCCGGGTGATCAGGGAGGCTGGCGGGACCATCCGCATCGTAGAGGAGCGCGACGCGACGCCCGATCAGCTCGCGGTCAAGGAGGTGAACGGGTGCGTCTACGCGTTCGACGCGGCGGTGCTCCGCCAGGCGATCGGCACCATCGACGACGACAACGCGCAGGGCGAGTACTACCTGGGAGACGTCCTGACCCCGATCGCCGAGCGCTCCCGTCCGGTCGTCGCCTTCCCCGTCGACGCGAGCGAGGTCGCCGGCGTGAACTCGCGCGCGCAGCTCGCGGAAGCCGCGGCTGCGTTGCGCCGCCGTGCCGCGCTCCACTGGATGTCCGAGGGCGTCACGATCGTCGACCCCGCCACGACCTACATCGACGCGGGGGTCGAGATCGACCGCGATGCGACGATCCACCCGTTCACGTTCCTCGAAGGAGAGACCGTCGTCGGCGCCGGCGCCGAGGTGGGCCCCCAGACGCGGGTCGTCGACTCGCGGGTGGAGGAGGGCGCGACCGTGACGTTCTCCGTCGTGCGCGGCTCGGTCGTCGGCCCCGGGGCGTCCGTGGGTCCGTTCGCGTCCCTGCGACCCGGCACCAGGCTCGAGCGCGGCGCCCGCGCCGGGACCTTCGTCGAGACGAAGAACTCCACGATCGGGGAGGGGAGCAAGGCCAGCCACCTCGCCTACCTGGGGGACGCGGAGATCGGCCGGGGCGTGAACGTGGGGGCCGGAACGATCACGTGCAACTGGGACGGCCGCGCCAAGCACAGGACCGTGATCGACGACGAGGCCTACATCGGCTCCGACACGATGATCGTCGCGCCGGCACGGATCGGGAAGCGGGCCGCGACGGGGGCTGGCTCTGTGGTCCGCGGCGAGGTCCCCGACGGCGCGCTGGCGGTGGGGGTGCCGGCACGGATCATCGAGGGCAAGGGCAACAAGATGGAGCCGCGGGATCCCGAGGATCCGTGACTCTTGCCCTCGTTGAGCAGCCCCGTACGCCTCCCGCACGTTTTCGCTCGACGATCCCGGTGGCGGGTCCGCCTCGTCCCCTCGTTGAGCAGCCCCGTACGCCTGCCGCACGTTTTCGCTCGACGAGCCCGGTGGCGGGTCCGCCTCGTCCCCTCGTTGAGCCGCCCCGTACGCCTGCCGCACGTTTTCGCTCGACGAGCCCGGAGCGGCGTATTTTCGGCCATAATGACCGTTCGCCCGCCGCTTTCGGCAGGGCGACCCCCGAGAGCGGATCGCTTTCGGCGCGGCACCGGTCGCCTCGGCGAGCGGTGGGGACAGAAGGACGATCACACGAACTAGCGGGAGGCTTGCGATGGCTGAGGTGAGGCTGAAGGCGGACAGGCGCGGGGACGCCGGGAAGGGCTCTGCCCGCCGCACCCGGGCGGCCGGGCGCGTCCCCGGCGTCGTCTACGGCCGCGGGATGGAGCCGGTCGCGATCTCGGTCGACCGCCGCGAGTTCGTCACCGCCCTGCTCTCCGACACCGGCCTGAACACGTTGCTCGACCTCGAGATCGAGGGCGACACGACGCTCGCGCTCACCAAGGAGCTCCAGCGGGACCCGGTGCGCGGGACGCTGCTCCACGCGGACTTCGTGAAGGTCGACCGCACGGTCGAGGTCGAGGTCGAGGTGCCGGTCCACATCGCCGGCGAGGCCCCCGGCGCGCGCGAGGGCGGCGTCCTCGAGCACCCGTTGTTCACCGTCCGCGTCCGGGCTCTTCCGTCCGACGTGCCCGACGCCGTCGACGCCGACGTCTCGAACCTCAACCTCGGCGACACGCTGCGCGTCGCCGATCTCCCGGCGGGCGCCGCGTACACGATCCTGGACGACCCCGACACCGTGGTCGCGAGCATCGTCGCGCCGATCTCGGAGGAGGCCCTCGAGGCGCTCGAGGAGGAAGCCGGGGCCGGCGACGCGGAGGCCCGTCTGGCGGCCGAGGGCGCGACAGGCGAGGAGATCTCAGAGGGCGAGGCCGGCGGGGCAGCGGCCGCAGAGTAGTTGCCGCTCTTCCGCCGGTCGGCGCACCACGCTCGCAACGGTGACCGCCACGTCGTCGTAGGCCTCGGCAACCCCGGCGAACGCTACGCGCGGACCCGCCACAACGCCGGCGCGCTCACGATCGGCGTCCTGCTGGAGCGAACCGGCGGCACGCTGAAGAGCCACAAGAGCGGCTGCCTGGTCGCGGAGGGGTCGCTGGGGGGGACGCGGGTCGTGCTCGCGCGCCCGACCTCGTACATGAACGAGTCGGGGCGGCCGGTCGGGGCGCTCCTGCGCTGGTACAAGCAGCCTGCGGGCAACCTCGTGGTCGTCCACGACGAGCTCGACATCCCGTTCGGCGAGGTCCGCGTCAAGGCCGGCGGCGGCACCGCGGGCCACAACGGCCTCGGCTCGATCGTCGGCCACATCGGGACGAAGGAGTTCGCGCGCGTGAGGGTCGGCATCGGCCGGCCGCCGGGGTTCAAGGACGCGGTCGGTCACGTCCTCGAAGGCTTCTCCGCCGCGGAGCGCAAGGAGCTCCCGTTCGTGCTCGAGGCCGCGGCCGACGCGGTCGAGGCGGTCGTGACGAGCGGGATCGAGCGCGCGATGAACGAGTTCAATACGCGCGCGAAACCCTGAGAAAATAGGTCGTCCGTGGCTTCCCTGGCACCCCTTCTCGACTTCCTCCCCGACGAGCGCGTCCAGGCGCTCCTGAACGCGCGCGGCGCGATCACCGTCCCGGACCCCGCGCGCCCGTTCGTCCTCGCGTCGCTCGTGCGGCACCTCGACGCTCCGGTCCTGGCGATCGCCGCTCGCGCCGAGGAGGCGGAGCAGCTCGCGCGCGACGTCCACGCGTTCCTGGGCCGGGACGGCGCCGAGGTCTTCCCCGGATGGGAGGTGCTGCCGGGTGAGCCCATCGCGCCCTCGACCGACACGATGGGACGGCGGCTCCACGCGCTCGCGCGGCTCCAGGCGGGACAGAAGTTCGTCGTCGCGACGACGGCTCAGGGCGCGACGCAGCTCGTCGCCCCTCCGGAGAAGCTCGAGCTCGTCGAGCTCCGCCCCGGGGACGCCGTCGACCTCGACGAGCTCTCCGGTCGCCTCGTCGACATGGGGTACGAGCGCAACTACATCGTCGAGCGACGGGGGGAGTTCGCCATCCGCGGGGGGATCCTCGACGTGTTCCCGCCGTCGTCGGACCGGCCGGTGCGCGCCGAGCTGTGGGGCGACGAGGTCTCGTCGCTGCGGCAGTTCGCGCTCGCGTCCCAGCGCTCGCGCGAGGAGATCGCGTCGGTCTCGATATCGCCGTGCGCCGAGCAGGGCCCCGACGGCGACGGAGTCACGCTGGCGAGCCTGCTCCCGGAAGACGCGCCCGCGGTCGTCCTCGAGCCGAAGAGGGTGCGGGACCGCGCCGCGGAGGTCCTCGACCAGGTGACGGAGTGGGCGGAGCTCTCGGGTGTCGC
Organism: Actinomycetota bacterium; assembly: GCA_046263255.1. Lineage (GTDB taxonomy): Bacteria > Actinomycetota > CADDZG01 > CADDZG01 > WHSQ01 > JALZEG01. Next base: position 16,388 of record JBHELD010000025.1, on the reverse strand, counting down.
CGAGGGGCACTACGTCGCGCTGGACGACGCGCTCGCTCCGGCGCGGTGCGTGATGCTCGTGACCGCTTTCGCGGAGCCGGGGGCCGAGTCTCTCGCCGCCGACACCTGGACGGCCGCGGCCGGGCGTCCCGACGTCCTCGTCGACGCGTTGAGGTCGCACGTCAAGCAGGGTTTTCGCGCCGTCGTCGCGGCGTCGCTCGACGAGACCGCACGGCGCCTGGCGGGGAACCTGGCGTCGTCGGGGCTGCCGGCGACCGTCGCGCCCGAGGCGCCCGCTCCCGACGCCGACGCGGGCGCGTACGTCGTCACCGCGGAGCTCGGCCGCGGTTTCGTGCTGCCGTCGGCACGGCTCGCCCTCGTCGCGGAGTCCGACCTAACGGGCCGCCGCTCGGGCGCGGCGCGCCGGCGCATCCAGGCGCGCCGGCGCCAGGTGTCCGGCCCCCTCGACCTCGCCGAGGGTGACCTCGTCGTGCACGAGGTGCACGGGATCGGGCGCTACGCCGGCATGGTCGAGCGCGAGCTGCTCGGAGTACACCGCGAGTACCTCGTGATCGAGTACCTCAAGGACGACAAGCTGTACGTGCCGAGCGACCAGGTCGACCTCGTGTCGAAGTACGTCGGCGGCGACGCGCCGAAGATGTCGCGCCTCGGCTCGTCCGAATGGTCGAAGGCGAAGTCGAGGGTGCGCCGCCGGGCGCGCGAGATCGCGCAGGAGCTCGTGCAGCTCTACGCGTCGCGGCTCCGTGCGAAGGGCTTTGCGTACGGCCCCGACACGCCCTGGCAGAGGGAGCTGGAGGAGGCGTTCCCGTACGAGGAGACGCCGGACCAGCTGCGCGCGGTGGACGAGGTGAAGGACGACATGGAGCGGCCGGTGCCGATGGACCGGCTCGTGTGCGGCGACGTGGGCTACGGCAAGACCGAGATCGCGGTGCGCGCCGCCTTCAAGGCGGTCGCGGCGGGAAAGCAGGTCGCGGTCCTGGTGCCGACGACGATCCTCGCCCAGCAGCACCACTCGACGTTCGTCGAGCGCTTCCGCTCGTTTCCGGTCCGGGTCGAGATGCTGTCGCGCTTTCTGTCGGCGGCGGAGGCCAAGAAGGTGCTCGCCGACCTCGCCGACGGGAAGGTGGACGTCGTCGTGGGGACGCACAAGCTCCTGCAGCCGGACGTGAGGTTCCACGAGCTCGGGCTGGTGGTAGTCGACGAGGAGCAGCGCTTCGGGGTCGACCAGAAGGAGAGGCTGAAGAAGCTGCGCGCGAGCGTCGACGTGCTCACCCTGACGGCTACGCCGATCCCGCGAACGCTCGAGATGGCGATGTCGGGCATCCGGGACGTGTCGATCGTCGACACGCCGCCGGAGGACCGCCATCCGGTGATGACGTACGTCGGCGAGCGCGACGAGCAGATGGTCGGCTCGGCGATCCGGCGCGAGCTGCTGCGCGACGGCCAGGTCTTCTACGTCCACCCCCGCGTCGACACGATCGCGCACGCGGCGCGGAGGATCCAGGAGCTCGTGCCCGACGCGCGCGTCGGCGTCGCGCACGGGCAGATGGACGAGAGAGCGCTCGAGCAGACGATGCTCGACTTCGGGGACGCGAAGACGAACGTGCTCGTGTGCACGACGATCATCGAGTCGGGCCTCGACATCCCGACGTGCAACACGCTGATCGTCGAGCGCGCCGACCTCCTCGGGCTCTCGCAGATGTACCAGCTGCGCGGCCGGGTCGGCCGCGCGCACGAGCGCGCCTACGCCTACTTGTTCTGGCCCCCGGAGCGCTCGATCACCGAGGGCGCGCACGAGCGGCTGAAGACGATCTCGGAGCACACCGGGCTCGGCTCCGGCTTCCGCATCGCGATGCGCGACCTCGAGATCCGCGGCGCCGGGAACATGCTGGGGGCCGAGCAGCACGGCCACATCGCCGAGATCGGCTTCGACCTCTACGTGAAGCTGATGTCGGCGGCGGTCGACGAGGCCAAGGGGCTGCCGTGGCACGAGGACGGGGAGGTCCGGATCGACCTCCCGCTGAACGCGTTCATCCCGAAGAGCTACATCGCCGACGAGAACCTGCGCCTCGAGGCATACCGGCGCATCGCCTCGGCCGCGGAGGCCGAGGACCTCGCGGAGGCCAGGAGCGAGCTGCTCGATCGGTACGGAGCGCCGCTGCCCGACCCGGTGGAGGCGCTGTTCGAGGTCGCCGCGCTGCGCCGGCTCATGACGAGCGCCGGCATCACCGAAGCCGCGACGATCGGCAAGATGCTGCGGATCAAGCCGATCGAGCTCGAGGACTCGCGTCAGGTGCGGCTGCAGAGGCTGCTACCCGACGCGGAGTGGCGGCCGGCGACGCAGGCTCTGCTCATACCGACGCGTTCGGTCCCGTCGACGGGCGTCGTGGCCTGGGTGACCGGTCTGCTCCAGCAGTTAACCTCGGCCGCATGAGAAGCCGCGTAGCCGCTGCGCTCCTCGCGCTTGCGGTGTTGATCGGCGCCCCCGCGTGCGGCGATCTCCTGGATCCGGCCGCCGCGGTGGTCTACGGGGAGAAGATCCCGATGGACGAGGTCCAGGCCCTCCTCGACGACTACGTGGCGAGCCCCTCGTTCGAGGAGCTCGCGAAGCAGGGCGACCCGGCCGCGCTGAAGCGCGAGTACGAGCAGGGCCGGCTCTCGGCCCTCATCATGCGGGCGGTCCTGACGCCGGCCGCGGAGGAGCGGGGCATCGAGATAACGGAGGCCGAGGTCGACGAGGAGATCGCGTCGATCGAGGCCGACTTCGCCAACGTGGCCCAGTTCGAGGAGGCCCTGAAGGAGCAGGGACTCACCCGCTCCGACCTCGACGAGATCGTGCGTGACCGCATCCTCGAGCAGGAGCTGCGGGCCGCGGTGGTCGCCGGCGCCGAGCCGACGGAGGAGGACCTGCGCGCGTCCTACGAGCAGAACCTGCAGGAGTTCGAGCTGACCCGGACGCAGCACATCCTGGTCGAGAAGCGAGGCCTGGCGCAGCGGCTGGCACGGCGCCTCCAGGTCGCGCCGGACGCGAAGGCCGGCAAATTGTTCGCGAAGCTCGCGCGCAAGCAATCGACCGATCCGTCGGTGTCCGAGAACGCCGGCGACCTCGGGTTCCAGCCGCCGGGCAGCTTCGTCGAGGAGTTCGAGAACGCGGCGGCGGCGCTCGAGGTCGGCGAGGTCTCGGATCCGGTCCGGAGCGAGTTCGGCTGGCACGTGCTGCGCGTGAGGGCCCGCAGGACCGCGACGTACGAGGAGGCGCGACCGCAGATCCGGGCCCGGCTCGCCGGCTCCGCGCAGGACGAGGCCTGGGCGGGCTTCCTGCGCGACCTCTTCGCGGAGGCCGACGTCGAGGTGAACCCGCGCTACGGCGAGTGGGACGAGACGCTCGGGCGGATCGTCGACGCCGACGCGGAGGACATCCCCGCCGGGGAGGCGCCGGAGCCGTCGCCGTCGCCGAGCCTGCCGATGTTCCCCGCGCCGCAGCCCTCTCCCGGGTAGACCCGCGTGCGGCGGGCGCTCGTCGTCGTGCCCCTTGCTCCCGGCGAGTGGGAGTGGCTGACGCTGCGCGAGTGGGACCTCCTGACCGGGTCGGAATGCGTCCTGTTCGAGCGCCCGGACCATCCCCTGGTCGAGCGGCTGACGGCTGCCGGCGTCCCGGCGGGGCCTTTCGACGACGAGCCCGACGCCGCCCGCGCGAGCCATGCTCTCGTGGCGGACCCGTCGTCGCCGCGGGTCCGCGAGCTCGCGGAGGCCGGCGCGATCGTCACGTCCGGGCCGGCGTCTGCGCCGGACGGCGTCACGGCCGCGCAGGGGGCTCCGATCGTGAGGCGCGCCGCGGCGACGCTGGGAACGCTCGCGCTCGTGATGGCGCGGCTGAGGGGGCCGGGCGGATGCCCGTGGGACGCCGAGCAGACGCACGAGTCGCTGCGCGTGCACCTGGTCGAGGAGGCGCACGAGGTGCTCGAGGCGATCGACGGAGGCGCGTTCGGCGACGAGCTCGAAGAGGAGCTGGGCGACCTGCTCCTGCAGGTCGTCTTCCACGCGCAGCTCGCCGCCGACGACGGCCGCTTCGACCTCGCGGGCGTCGCCGAGAGGATCGTCGCGAAGCTCCTCCACCGGCACCCGCACGTCTTCGGCGACGTCGTCGTGAGCGGCGCGTCGGACGTCGTCGCGAACTGGGAGGCGATCAAGTCGGCCGAGAAGGAGGAGCGCAGGGGTCCGTTCGACGGGATCCCCGCGTCGCTCCCCGCCCTGGTGGCCGCGTACAAGACGCAGAAGCGCGCCGCGGGGCTGGGGTTCGACGCGGACGCGGCGGCGGCGCGGCGGAGGGTCGACGACGCGCTCGCCGCGCCCGCGGGCCCCGAGTCGGTCGGCGAGGCCCTGTTCTGGCTCGTCGCGCTCGCTCGCTCCGCGGGCGTCGACCCGGAGGGCGCGCTCGCGAAGGCGACGCTGAGGTTCCGCCAGTCCCTGTAGCTACTGCGCTAAGTTGTTACGGCTGTGAAAGGAGTCAATCACTGTGAGTGAGATCGCCTTCGTCCGCGCCCGAGAGGTCCTGGACTCGCGCGGCAACCCGACGATCGAGGTCGAGGTCGCGCTGGACTCGGGCGCGTCCGGTCGCGCCGCGGTCCCTTCGGGGGCGTCCACCGGCGCGGGCGAGGCGCTGGAGCTGCGCGACGGCGGCGACCGCTACGGCGGCAAGGGCGTCCGGAAGGCCGTCGCGAACGTCGACGACCGGATCGGGCCGACGCTTCTCGGGAGCGACGCGCTCGACCAGCGCTCGATCGACACGATGATGCGCGACCTCGACGGGACCGACGACAAGTCCGGCCTCGGCGCGAACGCGATGCTCGGGACCTCGCTGGCCGTGGCGCACGCGGCCGCCGACGAGCTCGGGGTCGCGCTGTTCCGTTATCTCGGCGGCCCCGACGCTCACCTGCTCCCCGTCCCGATGATGAACGTGCTGAACGGCGGCGCCCACGCCGACAACTCCGTCGACCTCCAGGAGTTCATGCTCGCGCCGGTCGGTGCCGGAACGTTCGCGGAGGCGCTCGAATGGGGGAGCCGGACGTACCACGCGCTGAAGAAGATCCTCGACTCCAAGGGGTTGTCGACGGGCGTCGGCGACGAGGGCGGGTTCGCTCCCGACCTCGGTGCGAACTCCGAGGCCGTCGAGCTGCTGCTCGACGCGATCGAGGCCGCGGGGTTCACGCCGGGCGACGACATCGCGCTCGCGCTCGACCCCGCGACGTCGGAGCTACGCGGGGCCTCGGGCGGCCCGCATAACCGAGAAGTAGGCGCCGACTACTTCCTCGCGTCGGAGGATCGCAGGCTGTCCAGCGACGAGATGGTCGCCTTCTGGACCGACTGGGTCGAGCGCTACCCGATCGTGTCGATCGAGGACGGGATGGCGGAGGACGATTGGGATGGCTGGGTGGCGCTGACGCAGCGGCTCGGCGACCGCGTCCAGCTGGTCGGCGACGACCTCTTCGTGACGAATCCCGAGGTGCTCCGGCGCGGTATCGACCTCGGCGCCGGCAACGCGATCCTCGTCAAGCCGAACCAGATCGGGACGCTGACGGAGACGCTCGAGTGCGTCCGCATCGCGCACCGCGCGGGCTACGAGACGATGATCTCCCACCGCTCGGGCGAGACCGAGGACGCGACGATCGCCGATGTCGCCGTCGCGACCAACGCCGGTCAGATCAAGACCGGCGCCCCCGCCCGCGGCGAGAGGACGGCAAAGTACAACCAGCTGCTGCGAATCGAGGACGCCCTCGGCGACTCCGCCCGTTACGCGGGCCGCGCCGCGTTCCGGAGGTCGGGCGCGGCGTGAGCTTCCCGAGGAGGGTCCCGTTCGTCGGCCCCGGGCTCGTCGTCTTCCTGCTCGTGATCGGGCTGCTCGCGGCGATGGCGATCGAGCCGACGCTCGAGCTGATTCAGCAGAACGAGCGCATCGCGCGGATGAAGGCCGAGCTCGCCGAGATCGAGGAGACGAACGAACGCCTGGAGCGGCGGATCGTGCGGCTGGACGATCCCGACTTCCTGGAGCAGAAGGCGCGCGAGCAGATCGGCCTCGTCCGTCCCGGCGAGACCGCGTACCTCGTCGTGCCGCCGGGCCGCGACCGTGCCGACGAGCGGCGCGAACGGCGCCGCGCCGCGCCCCCGCCGCCACCCGAGCCGGGGTTCGTCGACCGGCTGCTCGAATTCGTCGGATTGTCCTGAAGGGGTACGCTATTGGCATGGCAGTCGAGGTTGGGCAGATCGTCGAAGGCACGATCCAGAAGGTCATGGATTACGGCGCGTTCGTCGAGCTCGACTCGGGCGAGAGCGGGATGGTCCACATCTCGCAGGTCGACAAGAACTACGTTCGCGACATCCGCGAGCACGTGCGCGAGGGCGATCGCGTGACGGTGAAGGTCGTCGGCCAGAAGGAAGACGGGAAGATCGACCTGTCGATCAAGCAAGCCGAGCCCGGTTACGAGGAGCGGCCCGCGCGCAAGGGCGGCCGCGACCCCGAGTTCGAGCAGAAGCTCAAGAAGTTCATGCACCAGAGCCAGGAGCGTCTGGTGGACCTCAAGCGCCACAAGGAAGGCGGCAAGCGGTAGCTTCGCTCCGCCATTCCCCCGAGGACCGCGCGGTCGTCGAGGCGCAACTCGAGCGGCCCGTGCGCGGCTCCTGGGGAGTCGCAGCACGGTGTCACCTCGGCGTGCCGATGGTGATCGAGAGCCATCCCCTGATGGAGGACGGTTCGCCCTTTCCCACGACCTTCTGGTTGACGTGCCCGATCCTCGTCAGGCGCGCGAGCGGGTTGGAGGCGAGCGGGACCATGGCGGCGATGACGGAGAGGCTCGCGCGCGACCGTGCGCTGCGCGAGCGCCTCGAGGTCGCTCTGCGCCGCTATCGGGAGCGGCGCGACGCGCATCTCGTGATCAAGGAGTCCGGGGGTCCTCCCGGCGGCGGCCCCGACCGCGTCAAGTGCCTGCACGCACACCTCGCGCACGAGCTGGCGGACCCTCCGAACCCGATCGGCGCGCTGGCGCTGGCCGCGACCGAGTGGCCGGATTGCGTCGAGCCCTGCGTGATGGTCGAGAAGACGTGAGGGTAGCTGCCATCGACGTCGGGACGAACTCGACGCGGCTGCTGGTCGCCGAAGAGCTCGCGGACGGATTCCGCGCGCTCGAGCGCCGCCTGACGATCACACGCCTGGGGGAGGGCGTGAACGAGCGCCGCGTCCTCGCGCCCAGGGCGCTCGAGCGCACGCTCCGGACGATCGCGGAGTACGCCGCGGTCTGCGGGGAGTACGAGGTGACGAAGGTGCGCGTGACCGGCACTTCCGCGCTACGCGACGCGCACAACCGGAACGAGTTCTTCGAGGGCGTGCGCAGGCTCACCGGCGCGGAGGCCGAGCTCTTGTCCGGCGAGGCCGAGGCGCGTACGACGTTCCTCGGGGCGCGATCGGATCTCGCGCTCGGCGAGCCCGTGCTCGTCGTCGACATCGGCGGCGGCTCGACGGAGCTCATCGTCGGGCGGGACCAACCCGAGCGTCTGGTGTCGCTCGATGTCGGCTGTGTGCGGATGCTCGAGAAGCATCTGCGCTCGGATCCTCCGGCCCGGGAAGAGCTGGAGGCGCTTCGCACGGAGGTCGAGGGCGCGCTCGGCGAGGTGAAGAGCGACCTCGCGGCTCCCGCGGGCGCGCGCGTCGTCGGCGTCGCGGGAACCGTGACGCAGCTGGCGGCGCTCAAGGCCGGCGCTCTCGTCTACGACCCGGAGGTCACGCACCACTCGGTGCTCTCGCACGGCGACGTGCGCCGGCTCGCGCGCCGTCTCGAGTCGCTCCCGTACGAGAGACGCAAACGGGTCCGCGGCCTCGAACCGGGCCGCGTCGACGTGATCGTGCCCGGGGCCGAGATCCTGCTGAGCGTGATGGAGGTCTTCGACGCGGCCGAGGTCCTCGTCTCGGAAAGGGACATCCTGGACGGACTGGTCATCCAGCTCCTATCGGGATAAAGCTCCGAAAACCCCGACATCCGCAGATTTCCCTCGACACCCCGCTCTGCTTCCTGTAGTTGTACAGAGTTCTCCGCAAGCGGCGGTGGCAACGAAAGGAGCTCCCCCTTGATCCGAAAGAAAGCCTGGGTTGCGCTGATGGCGACCGCGCTGGCCGCGGGTGGGATGACGGCGTCGCCGCCGGCGTCGGCCGGACACGCGGGGGTGAGCATCCAGGTCGGCGAAGCGCTGGATGTCTCGGGCGCCACCGCGGAGTCGATGCGATTCCTCGCTCCGGACACGGTCAACGTCCATCAGGGAGACAGGATCACTTTCGAGATCCACGGGTTCCACACTGCGACGATGCTGCCCGCGGGCGTCGGCGCCGCGGACTGGATCGAAGACAATGCCGAAGGAACCGGTCCCTTCTCGTTCTACGACACCGATCCGGACGACGGCGCGACCGCGTTCAAGGACAACTTCGGCGCGATCGTGACGCCGACGGATCCGACGTGTGGCGGAGACGCCCAGGACCCGTGTAACTACGGCGGCGACGACGTACTGAACTCGGGCGCCCCGCAGGGGCCGGGAGAGCCCCTCAGGTTCACCGCTACCGTGAACGCCGCTCCCGGCTCCACCTTCTGGGTCATCTGTCTCGTGCACCGCAACATGCGGGTGCGCGTGAGGGTCGTGGGAGACCCGGCGGCGGCCACTCCCCAGTCCGCCATCGACGACGCGCGCGAGCGGCAGCTTCGGTGGGATACGGACCTCGCGAGGGCCACCCACGCGAAGTACAGCGCCAAGCGGACGTCACATCGGACGGAGTCGGGACGGAGGGTCTGGGATGCGTGGGCAGGCGTCGACACCGGGCACGTCACGCTGCTCGAGTTCTATCCGAAGACGCTCGTGATCGGCAGGGGCGATACCGTCAGGTGGCACTTCGACCACCTGGTCTTCGAGGACCATACGGTGTCGCTGCCGATCCCGGCGGTCTTCAACATGCCGTTCGATCCCGCGATGTGCGACCCGGACGGCGATGCCGGCGCGGGACCCGACACCCCCGCTCAGGAGCAGGAGGACGGGCCGCCGCTCTGCCCCGAGGGGTCGCAGCTCGAGTTCGACCTCGACGGGCCGTTCAACGGCGGCATGGGCAACGGCGTGTGGAACGGCATGAACGACGTCGAGCACTCGGGCATCCGCGGCTTCACGGCGGAGGACATGTCGCCGCCCGCCGCTGGTATCGATCCATACGACGTGAGGTTCCGGAAGTCCACCGGTAATGGCGCCGTGAACTACCTCTGTTTCCTCCACGGCGACGTGATGCAGGGAAAGGTCCGCGTCCGGACGTAAAGGATCGACGAGGCGACGCGTGACCGGCTCGCCGACGACCACGACCGGGCGGGACGGCCACCCAACGTGTAAGAGGCGGCCCTTCGGGGCCGCCTCTTTTCGCGCTGCGGCCCCGCGATAGCCTGCACGGATGAGCGACTTCGTGTGGACGCCGACCGACGCGCACGTCGAGCGCGCGGCCGTGACGCGCCTGATGCGGCGTCACGGCATCGACACCTACCAGGAGCTCGTGCGCCGCTCTTCGGAGGACGTCGAGTGGTTCTGGGCCGCGGTGATCGAGGACCTCGGCATCGACTTCTTCCGCCCCTACGACACTCTGCTCGAGACGCCGAAGGGGCCGCAGTGGCCGCGCTGGTTCACCGGGGGCCGGATCAACCTCGCGTACAACACGGTCGATCGTCACGCGGCGTCGGAGCGGGCGAACGACCGGGCGCTGGTGTGGGAGGGCGAGGACGGGGCGGTGCGGACGCTGACGTACGCGGACCTCGCCGCCGAGGTGAGCCGCGCCGCCAACGGTCTCGCCGAGCTCGGCATAGGTGAAGGCGACGCGGTCGGCGTCTACATGCCGATGGTCCCCGAGGCCGTGATCGCCGCGTACGCGTGCGCGAAGCTCGGCGCGATCTACCTCCCGATCTTCTCGGGCTTCGGAGCGCCGGCGATCGCGACCCGGCTGCAAGACTCGCGGGCGAAGGCCCTGATCACGGCGGACGCGTTCTACCGGCGGGGCTCGAAGGTCCCGATGAAGGCGACTGCCGACGAGGCGGTCGGCGCGTCGCCGACCGTCGAGAAGGTCGTCGTGTACCGGCGCTTCCCGGACGACGAGGTGTCGTCGAACGAGCGCGACGTCGAGTGGGCCGGCCTCCTGGCGCGGCAGCCCGCCGAGCGTGCCGCCGCCGAGCTCGACCCCGAGGCCCCGCTGATGATCGCCTATACGTCGGGCACGACGGGACGGCCGAAGGGGAGCGTCCACGTCCACGGAGGCTTCCTCGTCAAGATCGCGTCGGAGGCCGCGTACCAGTTCGACATGGCGCCAGGCGAGGTCCTGTACTGGGTGACGGACATGGGCTGGATCATGGGACCGTTCGAGATGGTCGGCGGCCATGCGAACGGCGCGTGCGTGCTCATGTACGAGGGGGCGCCCAACTACCCGGACGCCGGGCGGATCTGGGAGATGTGCGAGCGCCATGGCGTGACCGTCCTCGGGATCTCTCCGACGCTCGTGCGCGCGCTGATGCCGGCGGGCGAGGAGCCCGTGAGGGCGCACGACCTCTCGAGGCTCCGGCTCCTCGGCTCGACGGGCGAGCCGTGGAACCCCGAGCCGTACCGCTGGTTCTCCGAGGTCGTCGGCGGCGGACGCTGTCCGATCATCAACATCTCGGGGGGCACCGAGGTGGGCGCGTGCTTCCTCGGGCAGGCCCCCGTGATCCCGACGAAGCCGTGCTCGCTCGGCTTCCCCTGGCTCGGGATGGCGATCGACGTCTTCGACCCCGACGGCAAGCCCGTGCGCCGCGCCGTCGGCGAGCTCGTCTGCACCAAGCCGTGGCCGGCGCAGACCCGCGGTTTCTGGAAGAACCCCCAGCGCTACGTCGACACGTACTGGTCGCGCTGGCCCGGCGTGTGGGTGCACGGCGACTGGGCGTCGGTCGACGAGGACGGCTACTGGTACCTGCACGGGCGCAGCGACGACACGCTCAACGTCGCCGGCAAGCGCATCGGCCCCGCCGAGTTCGAGTCGGCCGCGGTGGATCATCCCGCGGTCGTCGAGTGCGCCGCCGTCGGGATCCCCGATGAGGTCAAGGGCGAGGCCGTGTGGTGCTTCTGCATCCTCCGGCCGGGCGTCGAGCCGACGGACGAGCTGGCCGGCGAGGTCAGGGCGACGATCGCCGGCGAGCTCGGCAAGGCGTTCGCGCCGGCCGCGATCCGCTTCGTCGAGGAGCTCCCCAAGACGCGGTCGGCGAAGATCCTGCGGCGGGCGATCCGCGCGAAGGTGCTGGGCGAGGATCCCGGCGACCTCTCGTCGCTCGAGAACCCGAGCGCGCTCGAGGCGGTGCAGAAGTCGCTCGCATGACGACCCTGTGGCTCGTACGGCACGGCGTCACCTCCCATACCGGGCACAGGCTCTCGGGCTGGATGCCCGACGTGCACCTCACGGACGAGGGGCGCGGGCAGGCGGAGGCGGCCGCCGAGCTTCTGTCGCGGGTGGAGCTCGAAGCGGTCTACTCGAGCCCTATCGACCGAACGCGCGAGACCGCGGCCGCGATAGCGGCGCGGCAGGGCCTGCCGGTGCGGACGCGGCGGACGGTCGGCGAGGTGGAGTACGGCAGGTGGACGAACCGGTCGCTGAAGGTGCTGGCGCGTCAGAAGCTGTGGGGCGTGGTCCAGCGATGGCCTTCGGCGGCGCGCTTCCCGGGCGGCGAGAGCCTGCGCGAGGTCCAGAGCCGCGCGCTCGCCGAGATCGAGAGGATCCGGGAGCAGCATCCGAGCGGCCCCGTTTGCGTCGTCTCGCACGGCGACGTCATCAAGCTCGTCCTCGCGCACTTCCTCGGGGTGCACATCGATCTCTTCCAGCGCATCGTGATCGCACCGGGATCGGTGAGCGCGGTTGCGCTGCTGGGCGACGGGCCGCGCGTCCTGTCTGTGAACGTCTCGCCCGCGCTGCTGGTGAGGAGCGGCTGAGCCGTGCAGTTCGACGTCACGCCCGAGGTCTTCACCGCCGACTTCACCGGCCGCCCCGGGAAGCGCACGTTCTACGTCCAGTCCCGGAGCAGCTCCGGCGTCCACTCGTTCCTGCTCGAGAAGCAGCAGGTGGCGGTGCTGGCGGAGAAGCTCCAGGAGATGCTGCTGATGATCGACGCCGACGACACGATCAAGTCGGCGGCCCCCCACCGGGACCCGGCCCTCGCGCTGCAGGAGCCCGTCGAGCCGGAGTGGAGGATCGGCACGATCGGGCTCCTCTACGACGAGAGCCGCGACCTCGTCGTGATCGTGCTGCAGGAGATCCGCGGCGAGGAAGAGGAGGAGGAAGACGACGACTCCGGATTCAGGTTCTTCCTCAGGAAGGACCAGGTGCGCTCGCTGGTCCTGCACGCGCTCGCGGCGGTGGGGGAGGGGCGGCCGCTGTGCCAGCTGTGCGGCTTGCCGATGGATCCGGAAGGACACGCGTGCCCGGCCTCGAACGGCCACAGACCGGGTGGATGACGAGCAGACTCTCGAGCTTCTGCGGACCGGTGAACTCGAGGTCCTGGGCCTTCTCCCGTACTCGTCCAACTACACGTTCCTGACACGGGCCGGCGACACGCTCGCGGTCTACAAGCCGCGGCGCGGCGAGCGGCCTCTATGGGACTTCCCGCACGGGAGCCTCGCCGGCCGCGAGGTCGCGGCGTACCTCGTGAGCGAGGCCGCGGGGTGGCGGATCGTCCCGCCGACCGTCCTGCGCCAGGACGCGCCGCTCGGCCCCGGCTCGCTCCAGCTCTTCGTCGAGCACGATCCCGAGCGTCATTACTTCGTGATCATGGAGGAGCGATCCGAAGACCTCGTGCCGTTCGCCGCGTTCGACGTCGTGATCAACAACGCGGACCGGAAGTCCGGCCACGTGATCGAGGACGCGTCCGGCCGCCTCTGGGCGGTCGATCACGGTGTCACGTTCCACCCGGACGACAAGCTCCGGACGGTCATTTGGGCGTATGCGGGCCTCCCGCTCGACCAGAAGACGATCTCGGAGCTCGAGACGCTGGGGGCCGCGCTGGCCGAGCCCGGGGGCCTCTCGGCGCGGCTCGAGGAGCTGCTGTCGCCGGCCGAGGTGGCGGCGACGCTCGCCCGGACCGAGGCGCTGCTCGTGGAAGGCCGCTTCCCGGGTCCGCCGGCGGACCGGCCCCTGCCCTGGCCGCTCGTCTAGGCTTCACGCGGCCCCCGTACTCCAACCGGCAGAGAGAAGGGTCTTAAACACCCCACAGTGTGGGTTCGAATCCCACCGGGGGCACGGTCTGGGGCAGCACCCGAGTTCAATTATCTCGTCCGGCTCGGTCGGTCGCGCGAGGCGCATCGCATGCCGCGCGCTACGGTGTCAGGTCATTGTGTCCCGAAGTTGAAGCTGTCGGCCGGAAGGGCGTCCTCGAGAGCCGGATGCTTCACCGAGAACACGTCCAGCCCACGCTTCGATCCCAGTCCGTAAGAGGGGAGGTTCGTGTTGCTGGCGTAGACGTACCCGTTGTACCAGTACGAAGCCCAGGGATTCGAGAACCGATCCTCGCTGAGAGGTTCGGCGATGTAGTACGCGAGCTGCTCGGGATCGGAAGGGTCCGTGAAGTCGATGACCGTCGAACCCCCCGTGTACCAAGCGGCCACCAGGATGTCTCGATCGTCGGCAAGCGGAACGACGTTCTGCTGGTGCGCCCCGCAATGGCGACCTGATCCCGGAGTCTGGGGCAGCTGGAAGTAGCTCTTCAACACGGGGCGGGTGGGCTCCGTGACGTCGTAGAACCACATGGCCGCTTCGTTCGAGGCTCCGCCCGCCGGGCACCTGTGGATACCCAGCAGCACGCCGAACATGAGGGCGCTTTCGTCCGTGAGAGCCAGGGTGTTGCCGTCCGACGAGAAGGCGCTGCCGTGATGATGCGTGATCGACGGATTCACGATCTCTCCGATACGGGTCGGATCGAGCGGGTCCTTTAGGTCCCAGAGATCTGTTCTCCCGGAGACCGCTCCGGCACATACGCCCAGCCGGCGTGGCTGAAAGACCGTGAAGTCGTGGCACGTCGTCGGCATCTGGGCGACGACCGCAGCTTGCGCCGGGCGCTGCAGCGGAACCTCCACGATCTCCTCGAATTTGAGATAAGACCCGCCACCGCTCATGTAGAGGATCAGCCGGGGGTCGCGGCTACCGTCTGCTGCTCTATGTTTGAGATCCGGAAGCATCGTGAACGTGTGCGGTCCGGCAGGAACGTCGAATGCTCCCGAGTTGGTCTTCACCGAGGCGATCAGCCGCGGGTTCGCCGGATCCGATATCGAAACGATCCGCAAGCCCCCCCAACGGCCGGTCGCCGCCTGATCCGGCGCCTCGGGGAGACGTTTCGCGTCGCACTCGGGTCCGGCGAGATCCGCGTTGGCGCCCAGGAACACGAGATCACGCCAGATGGCGATGTCGTGCGACGACTCGACGCATCGAAACGAGGACACGACCCGAGGGCGGCTGGGCCGGCTGATATCCACGAGCACGAAGCCGTCGTTGTCGGGATCACCATCGATTGGCCCGTGGGCCACGGCGGCGAAGTCTCCCCAGAAGGCTATGTCTCCGCCCCCCACGCCGTGGAGGTTCGCGACGAGGGACATGTTGGTGGAACGGATGTCACCCGACGGAGCAGGAGCGCTCGCCGCAGGGCCGGAGCTTGCGATCGCAAGGGTCAGGACGGCGATGCTCTGCAGCAGCGACCGGGTTCGAAGCCGCGGGGTCGTGTCGCGCACGTGGCATCACTCCATACGGGATCGTGCATCGGAGACGCGTAACAAGAGGCTAGACATCGGGATCGATCCCGGCGACACCCCGGAGGGTGATATCGCGGTCCGCGCGGGTGACCGCTGGACGTCGGGTGTCACCCGCGAGGGCGACGACGCGCTCGGACCCCTTCGATATAGTCCGCTCGTGCGGAGCCTCGCAGCACGGGCAGGTATGTCGGGGACATCCGATCGCTTACGCCGCGGACCAGACGAGGATCCTTCTCCGGCCCCGGCGATCTCCTTCAGGGCAGACTCCGTGCTCGGCCTCGTCGCCGCGATCTCCATGCTCGCCGAGCTCGTGCTCCTCGACCAGTTCGGCACGCCGGGCTCGAGATCGATGCTATTGAACATCGCCTACATCGTGGCCCGCGGTTTGCTTCTGTCCTTTCGAAGACGCTATCCGTTGACGGTATCGCTCTTGCTGAGCGCCTCGTTCGTCCCCTTCCCGGATGACGCCTCGCCCACGGGCTGGACAGACATAGCGATAGGAAATGCGGCTGCCATCGTCGCGCTCGTCGGGGTGTTCACCGTCGTGAGCGAGCGCGGACGCGGCCCGGGCGTGCTGGCGGCGCTCGCTTTCCTTGCAGCGACTCCGGTCTACTGGGCATTGCCCATCCCGTTCATCGGCCCTGCGCCGCTCCTGTATCTCCTGCTCCTGACGGGCGCTGCATTTGCGGGCGGAGACGTGAACCGCCGTCTGAGGGCGACGCGGCTCGAGCTCGTCCAGCGCAAGGGCGAGCTCGTCGATGCCCGGCAGCGGGCGCTCGACGATGCTGCGGCGGCGGAGCGCGAGAGACTGGCGTCCGAGCTCCAACAGATCATCGGGCGGAGCCTCGCCGGAATGGTCGACCAGGCCGCCGAGGCTGCAGCGGCCGTATCCGCCGAGCGGACGCCCGCTCGAGCGGGGAGACTGATCGCGGAGATCGAACGTCGCGGTCGCGAGGCGCTCGCCGAGGCGCGCCGCGCGCTCGACGTCGTCCGCGAGGACGGTCCCGCGCCGCTCGTCCCGACCAAGCTGGGTGAGGAGAGTGACGCGGCTGGATGGACGACCGCCGACGGCCCGGAGAGTGGGTCGCGCGTCCCGACGCATCCACGGATCAGAAAGCGGGACGTCGCCCTGGCGCTGTTCATGCTGGGATTCGTCGCAAGCGAGGTGTACGCGTCGACCGCAGCCGTCCTGCCGCCGACCGAACAATGGGAGGGCGGCTTCGGCTTCGTATTGCAGGAGATCTTGAGGAATCCGGCGAACGTGATGGGGCGTGTCTTTCTCGTGATTCCGCTTGTCACCCGGCGAGCGTGGCCGCTACCCAGCGCGCTCGTGACCGTGGCAGGGTTCGCGACGATGGGCGTATGGGGCGACGATCTCTTGGGTCTCGGACCCTTCCTGATGACGTTGTTCGCCACGTACTGGGCCTGGGCGTCGTCGGGGAAGCGAGACGGTCTCTTGGTTCTAGCAGCTGCATCGCTGGCGACGATCCCATCCCTTGGCGAGCTGTTGAAGGTCCATCGGATCACTCCGTTCGCGGTTTATGCCGTGCTCTTCCCGATCTCCTGCCTCC
>JBHELD010000024.1:0-8496 GCA_046263255.1 Actinomycetota bacterium | reverse complement strand
GGGGTGAGCTACGAGACCGTCGCCAGCCGTCCCCGCGCCGGGCGCCTGTTCATGGGCGGGAGCGTGTGGCCGCCGCACGGCCCGGGGTTCGTCCTCACCGGCGACGCGGCCGGGATGATCAACCCCTGCAACGGCGAGGGCATCGCGTACGCGTACGAGACCGGCCGCATCGCCGGGCGACACATCGACGAGGCGCTCCGCGGCGGGACGTCGCCGTCGCTTCCGGGCTACACCGAGGAGCTGAAGGAGACCTACGGCCCGTACTTCCGGCTCGGCCGCCGCTTCGTGAAGCTGATCGGCCATCCCGTGCTGATGGAGAAGCTCGTGTCGCTGGGGATGCGCTCGAAGACCGTTATGAGCTTCGCCCTCACGCTGCTGGCGAACCTCGAGGACTCGCGCGCACATAATGCGGAGCAGAAAGGGCTCAAAGCGTTGCTCAAGCTCGCGGAGTGGAAAGAGCTGGCGTCTCGACACCCGGCGGAGCCGTAGCCGTGACCCTTCCCGCCTACCTTCCGATCCTGTTCCTCGTCATCCTGTCGATGCTGTTCGCGGTGGCCTCGATCGCGGCCGCGTCGCGGCTGTCGCCGAGGAAGTGGACGCGCGCGAAGCTGCTGCCGTACGAGAGCGGGATCATCCCCGAGGAGCGCAACGAGAGGGAGCGCTTCCCCGTCAAGTTCTACCTCGTCGCGATGCTGTTCATCATCTTCGACATCGAGACCGTGTTCCTGTACCCGTGGGCGGTCGCGTACGACCGGCTCCAGCTCTTCGGCCTCATCGAGATGCTCGCGTTCATGGTGATCCTGTTCGCGGCGTACGCGTACGTGTGGAAGAAAGGCGGCCTCGAATGGGCGGAGTGAGCGACTCGCTCGGCGTCAACTTCGTCACGACGCAGCTCGACAAGCTGGTCAACTGGGCCCGCAAGTCCTCACTGTGGCCGGCAACGTTCGGCCTCGCGTGCTGCGCGATCGAGATGATGGGCACGACGATGCCGCGCCACGACCTCGCGCGCTTCGGGATGGAGGCCTTCCGCGGGTCGCCGCGCCAGTCCGATCTCATGATCGTCGCCGGGCGCGTCTCGCAGAAGATGGCCCCCGTGCTCCGGCATATCTACGACCAGATGACGGAGCCCAAGTGGGTGATCTCGATGGGCGTGTGCGCGTCGAGCGGCGGCATCTTCAACAACTACGCGCTCGTCCAGGGCGTCGACCAGATCGTTCCGGTCGACATCTACGTTCCGGGATGCCCTCCGCGTCCCGAGATGCTGATGGACGGGATCATGCTGCTCCACGAGAAGATCCAGCGCGGCGAGTACGCGGCCGGGAGGCAGGCGGTCTGATGGCCACGGAGTGGGTGTCCGCGGCCGAGTGGCCGGAGAAGGTCGCGTCGCTCACCTCGGGCGGGTGGTGGCTCGCCGACCTGTGCGGGTTGGACACCGTAGGCCTCTACGGGGCGAACGAGCGCGCGGGGAACGAACGCTTCGAGGTCGTGACCCAGTGGCTCCACCGCGAGCGCAGGGAGCGCCTGTCGATCCACGTCCCGGCAGAGGGCGAGCCGCCGGCGGTCCCGTCGATCGTCGAGACGTGGCCCGAGGCCGCGTTCATGGAGCGCGAGGCCTACGACCTCATGGGCATCGTCTTCGACGGGCACGACGGGCTGGCGCGGCTCCTCATGCCCGAGACCTGGGAGGGCCACCCGCTGCGCAAGGACTACGGCGTCGGGAAGATCCCGATCCAGTGGATCCCGCAGCCCGTGATGCAGGTCGACGCCCCCGGCCAGGCTCCCGATCCGCTCGCGGCGGGAGCACGGGTCGACCGGCTCGGGCAGCCGCCGCACGAGAGGGCCGAGGCGCAGTGACCGTTCACGAGTCCGTGCTGCACGAGCTCGACGAGCGCGGCCACGGCGCGTACGTCGAGTCGTTCGACGCCGGCGAGGACCACATGGTCCTCAACATGGGCCCGGTGCACCCGGCGACGCACGGCGTGCTCCGCCTCCTCCTCGAGCTGGACGGTGAGCGGGTGCTGCGGTGCGAGCCGGTGATCGGCTACCTCCACACCGGGATCGAGAAGGAGTGCGAGGACAACAACTGGCGCGGCGCCGTGACGTGCGTCACGCGGATGGACTACCTCGCGCAGCTCTTCAACGAGCAGGCTTACTGCATGGCGGTCGAGGAGCTGCTCGGGATCGAGGTCCCGCCGCGCGGCAAATGGATCCGCACGCTGATGGTCGAGCTCAACCGGATCATGTCGCACCTCGTGTGGTTCGGCACCCAGGGCCTCGACATGGGGGCTATGTCCGCGATGTTCTACGGCTTCCGCGAGCGCGAGGTCATCACGGACTTCTTCGAGATGACGACCGGCTACCGGATGAACAACGGCTGGTTCCTGCCGGGCGGGACGTGGGAAGACCTTCCCGAGGGGTGGGAGCGGGCCCTCCGCAGCATCGTCCGCGTGATGCCGTCGCGGATCGACGAGTACGAGGACCTGCTCTCGCTGAACCCGATCTTCCTCGAGCGCACGCGCGGGATCGGGGTGATCTCGAAGGACGACGCCCTGAAGGTGGGCGCGAGCGGACCGATCGCGCGGGCGGCGGGGGTCGACTGGGACCTCCGGCGCGACATGCCGTACGAGGCGTACGGGGAGCTGGAGCTCGACGTCCCCATACGGACGGACGGCGACGTCTACGCGCGCTACGAGGTGCGGATGGCGGAGATGCGGCAGTCCGTGAGCCTCGTCGAGCAGCTCTTCGAGGGCATGCCCGGGGGCGATCACAAGAACATGGACCCGAAGCTGACGACGCCGCCCCGGTCGGAGCTCACCCGCTCGATGGAGGCGGTCATCCACCACTTCAAGCTCGTGACTCAGGGGTTCACGGTGCCTCCGGGGGAGGCGTACGTGGCGGTCGAGTCCCCCCGCGGCGAGCTCGGCGCCTACGTCGTCTCCGACGGCGGGACCGCGCCTTACCGCGTTCACGTGCGCGACCCGTCGTTCGTGAACATCCAGGCGATCCCGATCATGGCGGAGAAGGGCCTCGTCGCCGACCTGATCGCATCGATCGCGTCGGTCGACCCCGTCATGGGAGGCGTCGACCGGTGAGGCGCCAGGCCGTCGAGCCGCGGGTGCTCGTAGGGGAGCTGCGCGACACCGCGCAGAGGATCATCGCGAAGTACCCGAACTCGCGTTCCGCCACGCTGCCGTTGCTCTTCCTGGTGCAGTCGGTCGAGGGGTACGTGACGGAGCAGGGGATGCGCGAGGTCGCGGACCTGCTGGGGCTGACGTCCGCCCAGGTGCTGTCCTCCGGGAGCTTCTACACGATGCTGAAGAAGCGTCCCCAGGGCGAGTACCTGATCTCGGTGTGCCGGAACATCTCCTGCACCCACCGCGGCGCGCGCGACGTCGTCACGGCGTTCGAGGACCGGTTGGGCGTGGACGTCGGCGAGACGACGTCCGACGGCCGCTTCACGCTCGAGACCGCCGAGTGCCTCGCGACCTGTGACGGCGCCCCGGCGCTGCAGGTGAACTACGAGGACTTCTACGACGTGACCCCCGACCACGCGGCGGAGATCGTCGATCGCCTGGCGAGCGGCGCGCCGCTGACCTCGTCGCGCGGCGAACGGGTGAAGACCGCGAAGGAGATCTCCTACGAGACCGCGACGGTCGGGCTGCGCTCGCCGGGCACGGCCGGCGACCACAGCGCGCGGACGCTCGGGGGCGAGTCGGTCCGCCCCGACACGTCGCCGGGGACGCGGCCCCCCGAGCTCGGAGGCCGGGCGGCGGGCCGGGCCGGCGCGCAGGGAGGAAAGGATGGCTGACCGCTATGCCGTCGAGGCCGCCGGCGAGACGCGGATCGTCACGCGCCGGATGCGCGAGTTCCCCGCCGACTCGTGGACGATCGAGCGCGTCCTCGACGACGGCGGCTACGAGTCCGCGCGGCGCGCGGTCGAGACGATGGCGCCCGCCGAGCTGATCGACCTCGTCAAGGCGTCCGGGCTGCGGGGCCGCGGCGGCGCGGGCTTTCCCACGGGGGTGAAGTGGTCGTTCGTACCGCCGGACGTCTTCCCGAAGTACGTGGTCGTGAACCACGACGAGGGCGAGCCGGGAACGTTCAAGGACCGCGAGCTCGCGGAGCTGGATCCCCACCAGCTCATCGAGGGCGTCGTGATCGCGGCGTGGGCGAACCAGGCCGAGAAGGCGTTCATCTACTGTCGCGGTGAGTTCGCGCTCGGCGCCCGCCGCATGGACGCGGCGCTGAACGAGGCGTATGCACGCGGCTTCCTCGGCAAGGGCATCTTCGGGTCGGGCTTCGATCTCGACGTCGTGCTGCACCGCGGCGCCGGGGCGTACATCTGCGGCGAGGAGTCGGCGCTGCTGGACTCGCTCGAGGGCTACCGCGGGCAGCCCCGGCTCCGGCCCCCGTTCCCCGCGGTGAAGGGGCTCTACGGACAGCCGACGGTGATCAACAACACCGAGACGCTCTCGAAGCTGCCGGCGATCGTGGCGAACGGCCCCGACTGGTTCCGGCAATGGGGGACGGAGAAGTCGCCGGGAACGAAGATGCTGTCGGTATCGGGGCACGTCCGCGCGCCAGGCAACTACGAGGTCCCGTTGGGGACGTCGCTGGCCGACGTCCTCGACCTCGCCGGAGGCCTGCTCCCCGGCCGCACCCTCAAGGCGGTGATCCCGGGAGGCGCCAGCGCGCCGTTGCTCACGACGACCGACATCGCGATGGACTTCGAGGCGCTGAAGGAAGCGGGCACGATGCTCGGATCCGGCGCGGTCGTCTTCATGGACGACACGACGTGCATGGTCCGCAACGCGCTCGTGACGACCGAGTTCTTCGAGCACGAGTCGTGCGGCAAGTGCACGCCGTGTCGCGAGGGCACGTGGTGGGCCGTGAAGGTGCTCGAGCGGATCGAGGACGGCGAGGGGCGTCCCGAGGACATGAACCTCCTCCTCGACATCTGCGACGGGATCGACGGCCGCAGCTTCTGCCCTCTGGGCGACGCCGCGTCGTGGGCGCTGCGCTCGAACGTGAAGCTGTTCCGCGAGGAGTTCGAGGACCATGTCGCCGCCGGCCGCTGCCCGTTCGGCGCCGACCACCGCCACCTCGTCGGCGCGCGCCAGTCCGGTGTCGGGCTCGGCGAAGCCGGCATCTCCTCCCAACCCGCCGAAGGGATCTGGAGCGACTCGTGGGAGAAGTGACGCCGGTCCAGACCGATCTCGTGTCCGTCACGATCAACGGGCGGACGGTCCAGAGCGAGAAGGGGCGTCTGCTCATCGACGTCGCCGAGGAGATCGGCGTCTTCGTGCCGCGCTTCTGCTACCACCCCGGGATGAAGTCCGTCGCCGTGTGCCGCATGTGCCTCGTCAAGGTCGAGGGTCAGAACAAGCTGCTCCCCGCGTGCGCCACGCCGGTCGCGGACGGCATGAACGTCGACACGACCGACCCCGAGGCGGTGGACGCGCAGGAGGGCATGCTCGAGTTCCTGCTGATCAACCACCCGCTCGACTGCCCCACCTGCGACCGCGCCGGGGAGTGCCCCCTCCAGGACCAGACTTACGCGCACGGTCCCGGCAGCAGCCGCTACGTCGAGCCGAAGCGCAGCTTCGAGAAGGGCCTCGCGATCTCCGAGCTCGTCGTGCTCGATCGCGAGCGGTGCGTGCTGTGCTGGCGGTGCGTCAGGTTCTCCGACGAGATCGCCGGCGACCAGTTCATCCAGCTCGTCGACAGGGGGGCCGGGACCCAGATCCTCACCTTCTCCGACGAGCCCTTCGACAGCTACTTCTCGGGGAACACGGTCCAGATCTGCCCCGTCGGCGCGCTGCTCTCGCGTCCGTACCGGTTCGTCTCGCGCCCGTGGGACCTCGACACGGCCCCGAGCGTCTGCAGCTACTGCGCGGTGGGATGCCCGATAAGCAACGAGCAGCGCTCGGAGAAGATCGTGCGCTGCCAGGCGATGCCGAACGAGAACGTCAACGACTTCTGGATCTGCGACAAGGGCCGCTACGGCTACCACCACGTGAACTCGGACGACCGGCTCGAGACGCCGCTCGTCCGCAACGCCGCCGGCGAGTTCGAGCCGAGCGGCTGGGCGGCGGCGATCGAGCGCGTCGCCGAGAACGTCGGGGACAAGCGCGTCGGCGTGATCGCGGGGGCGCACCTGACGACCGAGGACGCGTACGCGATCGCGCGCCTCGCGCGCAAGGACCTGAAGACGAAGGACCTCGACTCGCGCGTCCAGGACGACGGCGCGCCCTACGAGCTCGCGCTGCGGCTCCACGGCGCGGCGGGGTCGTCCGCGCAGTTGCGGGACCTCGAGTCGGCGCGCAGCATCGTGTGGGTCGGGCCCGATCCGAAGGAGACGCTCCCGGTCCTCTACCTGCGGCTGCGCAAGGCCGTGACGCAGTGCCACACGAAGCTGACCGTCGTCGGCGCGCGGCGCACGTCGCTCGACGACTGCGCGACGCACTGCGTGCGAACGGAAGCCGGTCGCGAGGCCGACGCGCTCCGGATGATCGGGCGCGACCCCCAGGTGACGACCGACCTCGGCGGGCCGATGGTCGTCTGCTGGGGCCCGTCGTCCCCCGGGCGGGACGAGACCGAGGTCTTTCACGCCGCGCTCGACCTCGCCGCGGAGAGGGGCGCGGCGCTCCTCGTCTGCCCCCCGCACGCGGGGTCGCAGGGGATGATCGACATGGGTGTCCACCCGGGTCTGGAGGCGGGCTACAAGGTCGTGAAGGAGCCCGGCCGCGGGACGCGCGCGATCCTCGAGGCGGCCGCCGCCGGCGACCTCGACGCGCTGCTGGTCTTCGGTGCCGACCTGATCGCGGACTTCCCCGACGGGCGCCTCGCCCGGAGGGCGCTCGAGAAGGTGCCGTTCTCGATGGTGGTCGAGCTCTTCCCGACCGAGACCGCGCTGCTCGCCGACGTCGTCCTCCCGAGCACCGCCTATCCGGAGCGGGAGGGGACGCTCGTGAACCTCGAGCGCCGCGTGCAGAAGCTCGAGCCGTTGCTCGCGCCGCGCGGCAGCGCCGTCGAGCCGTGGAAGATCTGCGCGCGGATCGCGGCGGCGCTCGGGTCGGACTGGAGGATCCGCGACTTCGACGAGCTCTGGAAGGAGATCAAGAAGGCGAGCAAGCCGCTCAAGGACCTCGACCCCTCCGACCTGACGAAGCCGCTCGAGGCGCCGGCGCCGCAGGCGGAGTCGCCGTGGCACAACGATCCCGGCCACGGCGCCGTCATGGTGCAGGGGCCGGGCGGGCGGTATCCGAAGGGGCACCGCGCCGGCGCGCCCTTCCACACGGGGCAGAACTGGCCGCTCTCCTGGGAGCTGCGGGCGTTCGAGGCCAAGCAGCGGCCGGGATTCGTCCCGGACGCGCCGGAGAAGCCCGGGCTGAAGGACGTCACCGTCGTGGAGCACGTCCGCCGGCGTGACGAGCCGGGGCTCTTCCGGCTCTACACCGGGCGCTTCGTCTACGACTCCGGCGCGATGGTCTCGCGCACCCGGGCGCTGACGGCGCTGGCGAAGCGCCCGTTCGTCGAGATGAACGACCGCGACGTGAAGGAGATGGGCCTCGCGGACGGCGACGAGGTCGTCGTCTCCGGCAACGGCGCCGAGATCGCCGCGCCGCTCAGGATCGGCGACGTCGCCAGGGGCGCGGTCTTCGTGCCGTTCGACCAGCCGGGCGCGCGGGCGAACGCGCTGATCGGAGAGCGCAACCCGCGCGTGACGGTGAGGCCCGCATGAGCGAGCTCCTCGACGACGTCTTCTCGTTCGCGGTGGTGACCGCGGCCGTCAAGGTCGTCGCGGTGTTCGTGGTGCTTCTGCTCGTCACGCTGCTCGTGATCTGGGCCGAGCGGAAGGTCCTCGCCGACATGCAGTCGCGCGTCGGCCCGAACCGGTGGGGGCCGTTCGGGCTGCTCCAGACGCTCGCGGACGGCATCAAGCTGTTCTTCAAGGAGGACTTCCGTCCCGCGAAGGCCGACCGGTGGACGTACGCGCTGGCGCCGTTGTTCGCGATGGTCCCGTCGTTCCTCGCCTTCGCGGTCATCCCGCTGGGCGACCAGGTGACGATCGGCGACCGCAAGGTCGGGCTGATCGTCAGCGACCTCAACATCGGGATCCTGTACTTCCTCGCGATGGGCTCGCTCGGCGTCTACGGGATCGTGCTCGCGGGGTGGGCGTCGGGGTCGAAGTACCCCTTGCTGGGGGGCATCCGGTCGAGCGCGCAGATGATCTCCTACGAGATCGCGCTCGGGCTGTCGCTCGTGCCGGTCGCGCTCGCGGCGGGGTCGCTCTCGACGGTCGACATCGTCGGCGTCCAGGCCGCCGCGCGGAACGAGGTCACGTTCTTCGACGGCGTTCCGCTGCTCGAGCAGGTCGCCAACGTGTTCGAGGTCGTGCCGAACTGGTACATCTGGTCGCAGTGGCCGGCGTTCTTGATCTTCCTGATCGCGGGCATCGCCGAGACCAACCGCGCGCCGTTCGACCTGCCCGAG
>JBHELD010000023.1:0-11035 GCA_046263255.1 Actinomycetota bacterium | reverse complement strand
TTCCGCAAGGCCGGGGCGGCCGCGTGACCCAGTTCCCCTCAGCCGAAGGAATGACGTACCCGGGCTTCGTCTTCTTCCGTGACGTCTCGAGAGCTGCAAGCAGTTGCGCCAGGTCCGTACTGGGCCGCGAGGGATCCGGCGCCTCCTTGAGAGCGGCGACTGCGCTGGCGAAGATGTCGGGGTGCTTCTGAGCCTTCGTCAACGAGATCGGCCCCAGGTTCAACGAGGCCCGCGCAGCCCTCAGCTGGCGCGCGACCGAGCGCAACTCGTTCCTCAGCTCGCCTATAGCAGGACGATTGGTGACGGCCATTCCGCATGCTCCTCGCCTCTTCGCGCCTCGACGTCGGTCCATGCTATTCCGTTCGTCTGCCGAACGGACGGAAGTACCTCGCGAGGCTGCGGCCTGCTACCGCGCTGACGAACGGAGGAACGAGCAGGGCCGTGCACGCCCACGCGACGATCGCCCACCACCCGATTGACGGCCTCACACAGAGCGAGGTTCCTACCCACCGGGCGAGGTCCTCATGAAGACAAGTTTCGGTCAAACCAATCGCGATCTGAAGGGCCGCGACGAGCGTCGCCACCCCACACACGATGACGATCGCACGCAGTCCGGAGAGGACGTAGCGGAGCACAGGATGCTCACCTGTGCGAATGGCGGCAAGCGCCAGCAACCCGGGGAACGCGAGGAAGATGGACGTCGCATCACCCAGGTCAACCAACCCTTCCAGCGGGACGGCCGCGACGATCGACAGGAGGACCGCAACGAGCAGGCACGCTGCTGCCGAGACCGTGACGAGGCTGCGCGCGGGTGCACCGACGGTCAAAAGCGCCACTCCTCGATCCTCGGATTCGCCTCCAGCCACGTAGAAGTGCGCGATCGTTCGGAACCCCGGCACCGGCTTCACCAGCGGCAGCTCGTACTCCGGCTCGGAAGGATGAACCCACAGGTCGGCGGCGACCAGCGAGAGACCGTCCGGTGCTGCCACCTCCAGGTGGTAGCTGGCGGTCTCGCCAAGAGCAGGTGTCGGAAAGACGTACCTGATCGGGAGCCAGCCGAAAGATCCGAGAACTCTGACGATGCGGGCGCGCATACCGCG
Source organism: Actinomycetota bacterium (assembly GCA_046263255.1). Classification (GTDB taxonomy): domain Bacteria; phylum Actinomycetota; class CADDZG01; order CADDZG01; family WHSQ01; genus JALZEG01. The sequence continues at coordinate 9,935 of JBHELD010000023.1, read as the reverse complement.
AGCACGCTCCACCTGTGTGAGGTACGTGAACTTCAGAATCCGGCGTCCCGGCGTCACGGGTGCGAACAGGATGAAGCTGTCGACAAGCGTGTAGATCCACCGTCCGAAGTCCTCGTCTTCGAGCAGCGCGGCCCATTCGGGATCGGCGACGGTGGCCGTCTCGAAGTCGACGACGAGGCTTTCGGCCACCGCGCGATCGCTCGCGAAGGCGAGCGCTCTCAGACCATCCAGGGTGCCGGGGCGGGGCGTCACCCGAAGCACGCGGCGAGCGAGGGCGGCGAGCGCCCAGTATGTCGCCGCTCTGCTCTGAGCTGAGGTGAGGAGGGAAGTTCGGGCGCCGGTCCCGTCGAAAAGGTCGAACTTCACCGGCGTCTCCCGCGCTAGAAGCGCAAACGGGACGACCTTGCGCAGATGGACGAGCCCGGGCGCTGCCGCGACGTCGAAGTCGAGGCTCACGCGACGACGGACGGTCTGTACGTCGACGAACTCGATCGACTCGACCCGCCGGAACGCCCAGGCCCGCGGGCTCAACAGAAGTTGCGCGATGGCGAGGCCTTGGTCCCAATCGACGCGGTCGCCGGCCGACATGTCTCTCCTGAGTCGGGGTTGCAACGCGGGGTTGACTCTGGCACATCGTGAGGCACCTAACGGGTGACCGCGGCCACAGCGCCTTCCGCTCATGCCATATAGCACACCGGCCCGAGGCCCCCGGGCGGGTAATACGCTGGCAACCAATGGGAGCACTCGCCGACGGCCTCCGGCAGATCAGCCAGTTCGCCCGGCCCCGGAACCTCGCGCGGCTGAAGCAGGCGAACGCGGTCGACCCTCGCAACCTCGTGGGGCTCGGATACGCCCTCCCGTGGCTCTTGATGCGCGGCCCCTCGCTGGGTATCACGTCGCAGATGCACTCGATCGCCGTCGGGGACAAGCCCGCGCTCCACGACCGCGACGGCATGCTGACGTGGCGCGAGGTCGACCGGCGCGCGAACCAGGCCGCGCATCTCCTCGAGGCGCGCGGGATCGGTCCGAGAGACCGCGTCGCGCTGCTGCTCCGCAACGGCCGCGAGATGGTCGAGCTCGCGCTCGGGACGCAGAAGCTCGGCGTCGTCGTGTGCCCGCTCAACACGTGGGCGAAGCCGAAGGAGCTGAAGGCGACGCTGCGCGGCGCGGCGCCGAAGCTCCTCGTCTACGACACCGCCCACGCGGAGCAGGTGAGGGAGTGCGCGCCGCCGGGCCTGCAGCTGCTGTACGTCGGCAACGAGGCGGACGCGCTCGAGGGGTCCGACCCGTACACCCAGGAGCTCGGACGTCAGCCGCCCTCGCCGCCGTCGCCCTTCACGCGCGAGCGGGGCTCGCCGAAGGTGATCATCCACACCTCCGGGACGACCGGGACGCCGAAGGGGGCCGCGCGCAACGCGTCCGCCGCCGGCATCTCCTCGCTGGCGAACCTGCTCGGGGTCGTGCCGTACCGGCGCGACGACGTCGTCTACTGCCCCGCGCCGCTGTTCCACTCGTTCGGTCTCGCGACGTTCACGTTCGCGACCGTCCTCGGCGCGACGCTGGTCCTCCCCGAGAAGTTCGACCCGGAGGACTCGCTCCGGCTGATCGACGAGCACCGCGCCACGTCCGCGTCGTTCGTCCCCGTGATGATGCGGCGCATGGTCTCGCTCGACGACGAGGTGAAGAAGCGCTACGACCTGTCGTCGCTGCGGATCGTGATGGCGAGCGGCTCGGTGCTCTCCGAGGACCTGCGGCGCGCGGCGATCGAGCTGTTCGGCGACGTCCTCTACGACCTGTACGGTTCGACCGAGATCGGGTGGGTCGCCGTCGCCGCGCCGGAGGACATGCGGACGCGGCCGAAGACCGTGGGGAAGCCCGTCGAAGGGATCGAGGTCGCGGTCTTCTCGGCCGACGGGAGGCGGCTGCCGCCCGGCGAGACGGGCGAGCTCTACGTGAAGAGCGAGGTGCTGTTCGAGGGCTACACCTCGGGAGAGAAGAAGGCGGAGCGCGAGGGCTACATGTCGATCGGCGACCTCGGCCGCCTCGACGAGGAGGGATACCTCTACGTGGAGGCGCGGACCGACGAGATGGTCGTGGTCGGCGGCGAGAACGTCTATCCGATCGAGGTCGAGCAGGTCGTCGAGGACGTCCCGGGCGTGGACGAGGTCACGGTGTTCGGGCTCGAGGACGAGGAGTACGGGCAGGTATTGGTCGCGTTCGTCGTAGGGAACGTGTCCCCGGAGGACGTCGAGAAGGCGTGCAAGGCCGAGCTCGCGTCCTACAAGGTCCCCCGGCGCATCGAGGTGGTGGACGAGCTGCCGCGGACCTCGACGGGCAAGGTCCTGAAGCGCGAGCTCGTGGCGGAGCTCCGGGACCGCGAGGGTTAGAGCGGCCGCCGTGGCCTCGTTCCACTTCGACGGGTTCCGCATCGTCTTCGAGCAGCGGGGCCGCAGGCACGGCGCCGCCGAACGGCCGATCGTCCTGATCCACGGGCTCCTGCTGCCGCGCAAGCACAACTACCCGCTCGCAGACGCGCTGGCAGAGCGCGGCAACCGTGTGATCCTGGTCGACCTGCTGGGCCACGGCGAGAGCGACCAGCCCCCCCACTCGCGCTACCACTCGATGGAGATCTACGCGCGCCAGGTCGTCGCGCTGCTCGACCACCTCGACGTGCCCGAAGCCGTGATCGCGGGGACGTCGCTGGGCGCGAACGTCACGGTCGAGGTCGCGGTGCACGCGCCCGAGCGCACCCGGGCGCTGTTCGTCGAGATGCCGGTGCTCGAGCGCGCGGCCCCCGCGGCTGCGGCGATCTTCCTGCCGCTGACGATCGCGTACGCGGAGGCCTCCGGCGCGTTCTCGCTGATGGCGCGGGCGATGCGGCGCGTCCCCCGCGGCCTCCACGTGTACTGGGACGTCGTCCTGGACACGCTGTCGCGCGACCCCGTTCCGTCCGCCGCCGTGCTCCACGGCCTCTTGACCGGTCGGCTCGCGCCGCACCCGACGGAACGCGAGAGGATCGACGTGCCGGCTCTGATCGTGGGGCACCCCCACGACATCCTCCACCCGTTCTCCGACGCCTCCGCGCTGCACCGCGAGCTGCCGAACTCGGAGCTCGTCCCGGCGCGCTCGTTCTTCGAGCTCCGCTTCCCGCCCAACAGGCTCTCCGACCGCATCGCCGACTTCCTCGACGGGGTCTGGGACGCCCGCCCCGCGCGTACGGCCTCGGCGGGGCCTCCGGCCGGATGAGCGCGACACGGCGCGCCCCCGACCCCTGCGCAGTCGTGATCTTCGGCGCGTCGGGCGACCTCACGTCGCGCAGGCTGCTCCCCGCGCTCTTCAACCTGCGGCGCGAGGGCCTCGCCCCCGAGGCGACGACCGTTCTCGGGACGGCTCGTACGAAGCTCACCGACGAGGAGTTCGCCCACCGGATGCGGGACGCGGTCGACGAGCACTCCCGCGTCTCTCCCGACGACTCCTCGTGGGGGAGCTTCGCAGGCAACCTGTTCTACGCCCCGGGCGACCTCTCGTCGGGCGACGTCTTCCGCCGCCTCGGGCGCCGGCTCGCCGAGATCGACGAGAGCCACGGCACGGGCGGCAACCGCGTTTGGTACCTCGCGACCGCCCCCGCGTTCTTCCCCACGATCGCCGACGGCATCGGGAAGGCGGGTCTCCTCGACACGGCAGGGTGGCACCGGCTCGTCGTCGAGAAGCCGTTCGGGTCCGACCTCGCGTCGGCGCGGGAGCTGAACGCCGTCCTCAACCGGACGTTCTCGGAGGACCAGGTCTTCCGCATCGACCACTACCTCGGCAAGGAGACGGTGCAGAACCTCCTCGTCCTGCGGTTCTCGAACGCGATCTTCGAGCCGATCTGGAACCGGCGCTACGTGGACCACGTGCAGATCACGGTTGCGGAGGACGGCGGCGTCGCGTCGCGCGGCGCGTTCTACGATCAGACCGGTGCGCTGCGCGACGTCGCGCAGAACCACCTGCTGCAGCTCCTCACGCTCGTCGCGATGGAGCCCCCCGTCGCGTGGGACGCCAGCGCGATCCGCAACGAGAAGGTCCAGGTGCTGAAGGCCGTGCGGCGCTGGCCGGCGTCGGAGTGCGGGATCCTCACGGCGCGGGGGCAGTACGAGGGCTACCGCGACGAGGCGGGTGTCGACCCGCAGTCGTCGACGGAGACGTTCGTCGCGCTGAAGCTGCTCGTCGACAACTGGCGCTGGGCCGGCGTCCCGTTCTACCTCCGCACGGGTAAGAACCTCCCCGCGAAGGCGACCGAGATCGCGATCCAGTTCCAGAGGGTCCCGCACCTGCTGTTCGCCAAGACCGCGGTGGAGGAGCTCGAACCCAACGTCCTCGTGCTGCGGATCCAGCCGGACGAGGCGATCACGCTCACGTTCGGCGCGAAGGTCCCCGGGCACGAGGTCAACGTGCGGACGGTCGACATGGAGTTCGACTACGAGAGCGACTTCGGCTCGGGGTCGCCGGAGGCGTACGAACGGCTCCTGCAGGACTGCATGCTCGGCGACGCGACGCTGTTCACGCGCGCCGACGAGATCGAGGAGGCGTGGGAGATCGTCGACCCGGTCCTCGCGTACTGGAGCGGAGGCGGGCGGCCGGGCCTCTACGCCCGCGGGACGTGGGGACCGGCCTCGGCGGACGAGGTCGTGCGCGAGGACGGACGCCGCTGGCGCGACCCGGCGGTATGACGCACCGGACCGAGGTCTTCCCCGCAGACGAGTTCGCGCGCCTCGCAGCAGGCGCGGTCGCCGCGCTCCTGCCGTCGAGCGGGAACGTCGTCGTGACCGGCGGCGGCACCGCGGAGGCGGTGTACCCGGAGCTGGCGCGGGCCGCGCCCGACTGGTCCGGGATCGGCGTGTTCTTCTCCGACGAGCGCTGCGTCCCGCCGGACGACCCGCGCAGCAACTTCGGCATGGCGAGCCGGACGCTGCTCGACTCGGTGGGGCCGCGCGCGGTCCACCGCATGCAGGGGGAGATCGACCCGGCCGACGCCGCGGCGATCTACGACCGGGAGGTCGTCGACGCGTTCGACCTCGTCGTCCTCGGCCTCGGCGACGACGCGCACGTGGCGGGGCTGTTCCCGGGCTCACCGGCGCTGGTCGAGGCGGCCTCGTGCGCCGTCGTCGACCGGCCCGACGGGCTGCAGGGCCTGTCGCTGACCCCGCCGGCTCTGCTGTCGGGGACGGCGATCGTCTTCCTGGTCGCGGGGTCGCCGAAGACCGGCGCCGTGGCGCGGGCGATCGACGGGAGCGAGGACGTCATGCGGTGCCCGGCCGCGATGTTCCGGGAGCACGACGGCGTTCTGTGGCTGCTCGACGAGGGCGCCGCAGCGAACCTCGCTCGCTGAGCGTCAACGGTCGCCGTGCGTACGGCGTTGCTCAATGAACCGCACCGGTCCCCTGTGGACGAGAAGTTACGGCAGGGAAACGGACGCGAAACAACCTCGAAACAACCGCGTCGTTGGATCGGAGTCCAACGGAGGTCCGGCGACGCCGCCGGAAGACGGCTGCTAGGAGACGCGTGGGTCTCGGCCGGCGCGTAACAGAGAAAGGATCCCGATGGACACGGGCGATACCGCTTTCGTCTTGCTGTGCGCCGCCCTCGTGATGTTCATGACCCCCGGCCTCGCCCTGTTCTACGGGGGCATGGTCAGATCGAAGAACGTGCTCGGCACGATCATGCAGAGCGTCTTCGCCCTCGGCCTCGTCTCCGTGCTCTGGGTTGTGGTGGGCTACACGCTCGCGTTCGGCCCCGACAAGGGTGGGCTCATCGGCGGCCTCGACTTCCTCGGCTTCTCCGGCGTCAGCGCCGAGCCGAACGCCGACCTCGCGGGGACGATCCCCCACTCGCTCTTCGCCGTGTTCCAGATGATGTTCGCGATCATCACGCCCGCGCTGATCACCGGCGCGTTCGCCGAGCGGATGAAGTTCTCGGGCTACGTCGCGTTCACGGCGCTGTGGCTCGTGCTCGTCTACGCCCCGGTGGCGCACTGGGTGTGGGCGCCGGGCGGCTGGATCCGCGAGCTCGGCGCGCTGGACTTCGCCGGCGGGACCGTCGTGCACATCAACGCGGGCATCGCGGCCCTCGCCGCGGTTCTCGTGATCGGGAAGCGCAAGGGCTTCGGCAAGGAGGCGTTCGTCCCGCACAACCTGACGATGACGGTGCTGGGAACCGGCATCCTGTGGTTCGGCTGGTTCGGGTTCAACGCCGGCAGCGCGCTCGGCGCGAACGGCCTCGCCGCCTCGGCGTTCCTCGCGACGAACCTCGGGGCAGCCGCCGGCGCGTGCGGGTGGGCGCTCGTGGACGCACGTTCGGAGAGAAAGTCCACGACGCTCGGCGTCGCGTCGGGTGCGGTCGCAGGGCTCGTCGCGATCACTCCGGCGGCAGGGTTCGTCGGCCCCCTCGCGGCTATCGCGATCGGCCTCGCCGGCGGCGTCGTCTGCGCCTGCGCGGTGCGCCTGAAGTTCCGCTTCGGCTACGACGACTCGCTCGACGTCGTCGGCGTCCATCTCGCCGGCGGGATCGTCGGCGCGCTGCTGACCGGCGTCTTCGCCGACAGGGCGTTCAACTCCGCCGGGTTCGACGGCCTTCTCGCAGGCGGAGGAGCGGGACTCCTCGGCAAGCAGATGGTCGCGATCGTCGCGACGCTTGCGTTCTCGTTCCTCGCCAGCGTCGTGCTGCTGAGGGTCGTCGGAGCGACGATCGGGCTGCGCGTCACCGAGGAGCAGGAGATCTCGGGCCTCGACCTCACCCAGCACGCCGAGTCCGGGTACGCGTTCGCCGAAGGGGGCGGAGGGGTGACGACCATGCCGGCCGCGCCCCCCGTCCACGCACACGCCCCGGCCGCCGTGCCGGTCGCGAGAGGAAGCGAGGCCTAGATGAAGGTAGTCGTCGCGGTCGTCAAGCCCTTCAAGCTGGACGACGTGAAGGAGGCGCTCGAGGGGATCGGCGTACAGGGCCTCACCGTCTCCGAGGCGCGCGGGTTCGGCCGCCAGAAGGGACACACGGAGGTGTACCGGGGGGCCGAGTACCAGGTCGACTTCGCGCCGAAGACCCGCATCGAGGTCGTCGTCGACGACGACGGGGTCGACGAGGTCGTGAAGGCGATCGCCGCCGGGGCCCGCACCGACTCGATCGGCGACGGGAAGATCTGGGTCGTTCCCGCCGAGCAGGTCGTGCGCATCCGCACCGGCGAAAAGGGCTCCGACGCCCTGTAGGAGTGCTGTCCGACGTACGCGCTCCGCGCGAGCTGAGGCTGGGCGACGGCACTTCGGTTGCCGTCGCCCGCGCGCGCGACCTCGACCGCATCCTGACGGAGCTGAGCGCGGCGGCGCTTGGCCCGCGCGGAGGCGTCACGCTCGTCGCGGTCGGCGGCTACGGCCGCGGCGAGATGTCGCCGCACTCCGACGTCGACCTCCTCTGCCTGGTGCCGCCACGGTCGTCCGTAACGCCGGCGACGTTGCGCGGCCTCCTCTACCCGCTGTGGGACGCGGGGTTCCAGGTGGGTCACGCGGTCCGCACGCCCAAGGACGCGGTCGAATGGGCGGCGCGGGATCTCGACGCCGCGACCTCGCTGCTGTCCGCGCGCCTGGTCGCCGGTGACGGGGCGCCGTTCGAGGAGCTGATCGACAGGCGGCGGCGGTGGCTCGCGAAGTCGGCGCGCACGCTCGTGCGCCGGATCGTGGACTCGACCGAGGCGCGGCACCGGACGCGGGAGCGCGCGGGATGGGCGCTCGCCCCCGACCTGAAGGACGACGCCGGCGGGCTGCGCGACCTCCACGCGCTCGGCTGGCTCGAAGCCGTGACCGGCGAGGCCCTCGACGGGCTGGCCGAGGAGAGGTGCGTGCTGCTCGCGGCGCGCGAGGCCCTGCACGCGCAGTCCAGGCGCAAGCTCGACCGGCTCCGCATCGACGTGCAGCCCGCGGTCGCGGCGACGCTCGGGTTCGACGGCGACGACGGGGCCGACGCGCTGATGGAGCGGGTCCACTCGTCCGCCCGGACGATCGAGTACCGCGCCGGCAGAGCGATGGGCGAGCTGTCGGGACGGGGACCGCGTCGCTCGGGGGCCGCGCTCGAGGTCGCGCCGGGCGTCAGGCTGCAGGACGGCGCGCTCTCCCTGACGGGCCGCTCCGGCGCGGCGGCCCACCTCTCGTTGCTCGCCGAGCACGCGCACCGGGGAAAGCCGCTCTCGCAGAAGAGCCTCGGCGCGCTGGAGGACGCGTTCACCGGCACGCCGCCGCAGCGCTGGAGCGACGGCGTCCGCGCGTCGTTCGTCCGGTTGCTCGGCGGCCGTCACGCGTCGTCGGCGCTCGAGCTCCTCGACCATGCGGGTGCGTGGGGGTATCTGCTGCCGGAGTGGTCGGGCGTGCGGGGCCGCGCCCAGCACGACCCGTACCATCGCTACACCGTCGACGGACATTCGTTCCTCGCCGTGGAGCTCGTCCACCGGGTGGTGGTCGAGGACGGGGTGGCGGCCGCCGCGGCGTCGGAGGCGGGCGCGGCCGACGAGTTGCTCGTCGCGACGCTGCTGCACGACGTCGGGAAGGGATCGGGCGAGGACCACTCCGTGGCGGGCGAACGGCTCGCTCGCGCCGCCGCCGAGCGCATGGGTTTCGCTCCCGCGCGCGTGGAGGATATCGGCGCCCTGGTCCGCCACCATCTGCTGCTGGTCGACACCGCCACCCGCCGGGACCTCGACGACGGAACCGTGATCGAGGACGTCGTCGCCCGGATCCGGTCGCCGCGCCGGCTGCGGCTCCTGTACGTGCTGACGGTCGCGGACGCCCGCGCGACGGGGCCGGAGGCGTGGACGCCGTGGAAGGCCGCTCTCGTCCGCGAGCTGTTCCGCAAGGCGCTCGTCGCGCTCGAGACGGGAGAGCTGCCCGCGCGCAGCGACGTCACCGCCCGCGCGCGCGAGGTCATCGCGTTCGAGCCGGCGCTCGCGGGACGGGCCGAGGAGGTGCTGGCGTCGCTTCCCCCGTCGTACCTCGACGGGACGACCGTTCCCGACGTCGCCGACGACATCCGGCTGCTGCTCCGCCGGCCGGGGCCGGGGGAGGTCGTGTCGCGCATCGAGCCGGGGGCCGAGGAGGGAACGGTCGTGCTTACCGTCTGCGCCGCCGACCGTCCCGGCGCGCTGGCGAGGACCGCGGGCGTTCTCGCGATGAACCTCGTGACCGTGCTGAGCGCGCAGGCGTTCTCGACCGACGACGGGCTCGCGCTGCAGCGCTTCGCCGTCCGCCCGGCGCGCGGCATGGACACGGTCGCGGGGGCGCTCGAGGCGGCGTTCTCCGGACGCCTCGCCGTCGACGCGCGGCTGACGCGCAAGGCCCTCGAGTACCGGCCGGCGATCCCGATCGTCCCCGACGTCCGGGTCGTCCAGGACGCGTCGCCGCACTCGACGGTCGTGGAGGTCCGCGCTCCCGACGCGCTCGGCCTCCTCTACGCGATCACCGCGGGCCTGAGCGACCTCGACCTCGACATCCACGTGGCGAAGATCGACACGCTCGGAGCGCGGGTGGTCGACACCTTCTACGTGAGGACGTCGACGGGCGACAAGCTCGGGCCCGAGCAGCAGCGCGAGGTTCCTCCCGCGATCGCGCACCGAGTAGATCGCCTCTTCCCCTAGGCGGCCTCGGCCGGACGCCGGTCTACAGCGTCGGGCGGCCTCGGCCGGACGCCGGTCTACAGCGGCGGCGCGATCCTCCCGACGTAAGCCTCGTCGGTCGCGCGCTCGAAGGCGCGCCCGAGCGTGAGCGCCACCTCGTCGCGACCGCGCGGCGCGCTCAGCGTCACGTTCGTCGTGAGCCCCCGGCCGATCTCGCCGCACGGCAGCGACAGGCCGGCGACGCCGCCGAGGTTCATCGGCGCGTTCGTCCTCAGGTACGCGAGCTCGGGCGAGGTAGGCCCGGACG
>JBHELD010000022.1:0-48431 GCA_046263255.1 Actinomycetota bacterium | reverse complement strand
CATCTCGCCGATCCGGCTCGCCCCGTCGAGCATCGAGTACTCGGTGTGGGCGTGGAGATGGACGAAGCTCTTGCTCACAGACGTGCCCCCCGGGAGCCCGACGCCGACGAATTACAAAGTCGTAGTTTAGTCCAGGTGCGGGAGCGCGCGGAAGCATCCGGGCGCGGTTGAAGCGTGGCCGAGACGTGCTGTTGGGCGTAAGTCCGCCGGGATTCTGTTGGTTCAGCCCTGAGCCCTGTGGAAAACGAGTCCCGCGGCCCCCAGCGCCCGTCTCAGGTCCTCGGGCAGCTCGTCCTCGACGTGGATCTCCCGCCCGTCGTCGGGGTGCGGGAAGCGGAGCGAGCAGGCGTGGAGGAAGGGGCGCGTGAGGCCCAGGTCCCGCGAAAGCTCCGATACCCCTCCGTAGACCCGGTCGCCCAGGACGGGGTGCGCGAGGTGCGCGAGATGGACCCGGATCTGGTGGGTCCGGCCGGTCTCGAGCTTGAGGTCCAGCAGCGAGAGGCGGTCCGCCGCGGCCCGTACGGCGTAGTGCGTCACCGACGGCCGCCCGCCCGCGATCACGGCGAACCGGCGGCGCTTCACCGGGTGGCGGCCGATGGGGGCCTCGATCGTCCCCGAGTCCGAGGGCGGGCAGCCGCGGACCAGCGCCAGGTAACGCCGCTCGATCCGCCGCTCCCTCAACGCCGCGACGAGGTACGCCTGCGCCTCGTCGTCCTTCGCGACCAGCAGCAGCCCGGACGTGTCCTTGTCGAGCCGGTGGACGATGCCGGGGCGGATCGACGACGCGCCTGCGAGGGGCCCCCCGAGACCGAGCAGCGCGTTGACGAGCGTCCCCGACGAGTGGCCGCGCGCGGGGTGCGTCACGACCCCGGGCGGCTTCGAGACGACCAGGACGCGCGCGTCGTCGTACCTGAGGGTCAGGGCGACGTGCTCGGGCGCGGGCAGCTCGACCGTGGGGACGCCCACCTCGCCCGCCACGGCGTCGCCCGGCTCCAGCCGGTAGCTCGGGCGCACGGCCTTGCCGTCGACCGTCACCGACCCTCCTTTGATCGCCGCCTGCGCGAGCGCGCGCGTGACTGCGGCTTTCCGCGCGACGACGGCGTCGAGCCGTGCCCCCGCTTCCTCGTCGCCCGCCGTGAAGCCGACGCGCCTCACCCCGAGACCGAGCTTTCCCCGGGCGACGCGCGCTCGCCGGAGTCGTCGCTCCTCGCGCCGAGGAGCAGCAACAGCCCCACCCCCGTCACGATCGCCGCGTCGGCGACGTTGAAGACCGGCCACCAGTGGAGGTCCACGAAGTCGACGACGCCGCCGTGGTCGCGCACGACGCGGTCGACGACGTTGCCGGTCCCGCCGCCGAGCACCAGGCCGAGCGCCGTCAACCACCACCGCTGCTCGACGCTGCGGGCCCACACGAGGATCGCGACGATGATGCCGACGGTGGCGACGAGGAAGAAGCCGGGGACGCCCTGCAGCACGCCGAACGCGCCGCCCGAGTTGATCGTGATCCGGAGCGTGACGAAGCCGCCGAGGAGGTCGACACCCCCGTCCGACAGCGTCTCGAGCGCGAGGGTCTTGGTCGCCTGGTCCACGCCGACCACGAGCGCGGCGACGACGCCGAGAAGGCGATAGCCGCGCACGGACGGTCTAGCGTCCGCGTTCTTCGCGGCGCTTGCAGTCGAGGCAGAGGAGCGCGTGCGGGAGGGCCTTCAGGCGCGCCGCGTCGATCGGTCTCCCGCAGCGCTCGCACGTGCCGTACGTCCCGTCGTCGATGCGGGCGACTGCCCGTGTGATCTGATCGATGAGGTCGGTGATGTTGTTGCGGATCGAGAGATCGCGCTCGCGGTCGAACGTCGCGGTCCCGGCGTCGGCGAAGTCGTCGTCGAGCCCCATCTCGGCCATGGACTCCGACTGGGTTCCCTCGGCGTCCAGCTCGCTCTGCTGCCGCTCGAGGTCGGCCCTTTCCTCGAGCAGGCGGTCGCGAATCGACGCGAGCTGCTTCGCGTCGAGCTTCGCCGGCCGCGGCGCCCGCGCCGGTGGAGCCGGGCGAGCCGCGGGCCGCGCCGCGGCCGTCCCGGCCGGAGCCGCGGATCTCCCCGCAGCGGCGGGGGCGGCCTTTTTCGCCGCCGACTTGCGCGGTGGCGGCGCCTGGACCCCGGTCTTCTTCGACGTGGTCTTCCCGGCGACCGGCTTCTTCGCCGTCGTCTTACCGGCGACCGGCTTCTTCGCGACCGTCCTCTTCGCCGGAGCCTTCTTTGCAGCCGCCTTCTTCGGCGTCGCAGGCGTCCTCTTCACGACCGCTTTCTTCGCCGCGGACGCGGCCTTAGACACCGTCTTCTTCGCCGAGGTCGCCGCCTTCTTCACGGTCTGCGCGCGGGCCGGCTTGGGGGTGGACTTGCCCGCCGTGGTCTTCTTCGCCGTCGTCTTGCCGGCGCGCGCTCCCCCAGCAGAGGCCTTGGGACCGGTGCCCTTCGAGCGAGCCGCCTCTCTTCTAGCGGGCTTCTTGGCCGGGCTCATGGGCGCGGGACGATAGCACAACCCCCAACCTAGTAGCCACGTCTTCGGGGCGATCCCGCGCAGCGCGATCCTCTTGCCGACGGCTGCCGTGTCCGGGCACGACCGCGACGTCCGCGCGACGGATGCAAGGAGGGAGGGGCAGGCGCGGTCAGGCTAACCTGATCGCATGCCCCAGCCGCTTTACCGGCCCGTCGACCCGCACGTGTCGTGGCCGGACATGGAGACCTCCGTCATCGACCGGTGGCGGAAGAAGGACGTCTTCGCGCGGTCGCTCGAGATCCGCGCGGGAGACCGCGAGTGGGTCTTCTACGACGGCCCGCCGACGGCGAACAACAAGCCGGGCATCCACCACGTCGAGCCCCGCGCGTTCAAGGACGTGTTCTGCCGGTTCCAGGCCATGCGCGGCCACCACGTCCACCGCAAGGCGGGGTGGGACTGCCACGGCCTCCCGGTCGAGATCGAGGTGGAGAAGGAGCTGGGCATCAAGCAGAAGCGCGAGATCGAGGAGAAGGTCGGCATCGAGGAGTTCACCCGGCTCTGCCGCGAGTCGGTCCAGCGCTACGTCGACGACCACGAGAGGCTGACGGAGCGCATCGGTTACTGGGTCGACCAGGACAACGCCTACTGGACGATGTCCCGGGACTACGTCGAGACGGTCTGGTGGATCCTGAAGCAGATCTGGGACAAGGGTCTGTTGGAGGAGGACTTCAAGGTCGTTCCCTACTGCCCGCGCTGCGAGACCGCGCTGTCCTCGCACGAGCAGCACCAGACGGGCGCCTACCAGACGGTCGTCGACCCGTCGGTCTACGTGCGCTTCCCGCTGGCGGGCGATCCGGTCTCGGCGTTGCTCGTCTGGACGACGACGCCGTGGACGCTCCTGTCGAACATGGCCGCCGCCGTCGGGCCCGGCATCACGTACGTCCGCGTCGCCGACCCCGGACGGGACGGCTCGACGCTGATCCTCGCGAAGGACCGCGTCGACGCGCTGATCGGCGAGGGGGCCGAGGTCCTCGAGGAGATCGGCGGCGGAGACCTGGTGGGCCGCGGCTACGTTCCGCCGTTCGACTTCGTCGAGAGCGGTGCCACCGGGCACAAGATCCGGCCGGGCGACTTCGTCACTACGGAGGACGGGACGGGGATCGTCCACCTCGCTCCGTACGGCGAGGAGGACATGGAGGTCGCGAAGCGCGACCGGCTCCCGGTCACCGGGATGATCGACCCTTCGGGCAAGGTCGTGCCGGGCGGCGGACGCTTTGCGGGGCTATGGGTGAAGGACGCGGACCCGCGCATCGTCGAAGACCTCGACGCGCGCGGGCTGCTGTTGAGGGCGGAGGACTTCGAGCACGCCTACCCGCATTGCTGGCGCTGCGGAACGCCCCTTCTCTACTACCCGCGCAAGGACTGGTACGTCCGGACGTCCCAGATCCGCGCCGAGCTCCAGGCGTCGAACGAGGACACGAACTGGCAGCCGCCGACGATCAAGCACGGTCGCTTCGGCGACTGGCTCGCGAACAACGTCGACTGGTCGCTGTCCCGCGACCGCTACTGGGGCACGCCGCTTCCCGTGTGGCGGTGCGACGCCGGCCACGCGACGTGCGTCGGGTCGCTGGCGGAGCTCGGGGAGCTCGCGGGGCGGGACCTGTCGGACCTCGATCCCCACCGGCCGTACGTCGACGAGGTCGCGATCACGTGCCCGGAATGCGGCGACCGCGCCGCGAGGGTGAAGAGCGTCATCGACGCGTGGTTCGACTCCGGCTCGATGCCGTTCGGGCAGTGGCACTACCCCTTCGAGAACGAGGACGTCTTCGAGACCCGCTTCCCCGCGGACTTCATCTCGGAGGCGATCGACCAGACGCGCGGGTGGTTCTACTCGCTCCTCGCCGTGGCGACGCTGGTGCGCGGGATCAACTCGTACCGCAACGTCGTCTGCCTGGGCCACATCGTCGACGCGCAGGGCCGCAAGATGTCCAAGTCGCTCGGCAACGTCATCGACCCGTGGGTCGTGCTCGACGCGCAGGGCGCCGACGCGCTGCGCTGGTACCTCCTCACGGCGGGATCGCCGTGGTCGGCGCGGCGCGTGTCGGTCGAGATCATCGAGGAGAGCCTGCGCAAGTACCTGCTGACGCTCTGGAACACGTATTCGTTCTGGGTGACGTACGCCTCGCTCGAGGGGTTCGACCCGTCCGCGCTGGACGTCGCCGTATCGGAGAGACCCGAGATCGACCGCTGGATCCTCGCCGAGCTCGACCACACCGTCCGGGAGGTCACCGACTCACTGGAGGGCTTCGACGCCACGCGCGGCGGCCGGCGCCTCGACCGGTTCGTCGACGACCTCTCGAACTGGTACGTCCGCAGGAGCCGCCGCCGCTTCTGGCGCTCGGCATCCGACGAGGACACCCGCGTTGCGTTCCTGACGCTGTGGGAGTGCCTCGTCACGGTCGCGAAGCTGACGGCTCCCTACACGCCGTTCGTCGCCGACGAGATCTTCACGAACCTGACCGGGCGCGACTCGGTCCACCTGGAGGACTGGCCGGAACCCGACGGGTTCCGCGCCGACGACGACCTTCGCCGCAGGATGCAGCTCGTCCGCCGGCTGGTCACTCTCGGACGGTCGGCCCGGACGGAGGCGAAGATGCGCGTGAGGCAGCCGCTCGCGAAGGCGGTCGTGGTGCTCCCCCGCGCCGAGGTCGACGACCTGGCGGGCCTGGAGGAGCTGCTCGCGGAGGAGCTGAACGTGCGCGCGATCGAGGTGGCCCGGGGGCTGGGCGAGCTCGTCTCGTACACGATCAAGCCGAGCTTCAAGGCGCTCGGCCCCCGGTTCGGCGCGCGCGTGCGGGACGTCGCGGCCGCGCTCGCGCAGGCGGACGCGCACGCGCTCGTCGCCGCGCTCGAAGCCGAGGGTGCGGCGACGATCGAGGTGGACGGCGAGACCGTCTCGCTCACGCGCGACGAGCTGGACGTGCGCGTGTCCGGCCGGAAGGGGTTCTCGCTCGCGCAGGAGGCGCACTACGGCGTGGCGCTCGACCTGAACGTGACGCCCGAGCTCGCAGCCGAGGGTGTGGCGCGCGAGGTGATCCGCGCGGTGCAGGACCTGCGGAAGTCGAGCGGGCTCGCCGTCGAGGACCGCATCGAGCTGTGGCTCTCGTCGGACGAGCAAGACGTCGCCGCCGCGCTCGAGCGGCACCGGGACTTGATCGCTAGGGAGGTTCTGGCGACGTCGACGACGAGCGGGGACGCCCCCGCCGGCGCCGCCGCCGACGACGTGACGCTGGACGCGGGATCAGCCCGCGTCGGCCTCCGGAAGGCCGGCTAGACCCGCCTGCGCGAGCCTGACGACGAGCTCGAGGTCGGGCGGCTCGCCCTTCAGGAACGAGTGGTCGGCCCACTCCGGCGTTCCCTGCAGGACGCCCGAGAACGCGACGATGCGTACGTTGGGGTTGTCCGCCCGGATGGCGCGGGCGGCTCGTCCGCCGTCCAGGACCGGCATCCAGTAGTCGAGCAGCACGACGTCCGGGGCCCACTCGCGACAGATCCTCACGGCGTCCGAGCCGTTGACGGCCTCGCGAACCTCGCCGACCCCGGCCTCGTGGCGCAGGGCGACGCGCAGGAAGCTCCGGATGCTCTCGTCGTCGTCGGCGATCAGCACGTTGACGGGTCTCACGTAGGCTGGCGTCCTTCGGATAGATGGCGGGCCCTCCCAGGAGTGTGAGGGAGGCGACGCGGCCCCGCCAATAAGCAAGTCACGCACGTGTCATCCGCTCGGGGGGCCGTCGCGTCCCGCAGCCCGCGAGGCCGCGAAGAGCAGCGCGCCGGCCACGCCGCTGCAGACCACCGACGCCCACGCGAGGGCCGCGTCGTCGGTCGCCCACCCGAGGACGAGCGCAACCGCGGCGCCGACGGCGAGCAACGCCGCGCCCCCGACGAGGAGTGACACGCTCTAGCCCTCGTCCCTCCAGAAGAGGCCTCTCACGCCGCGCCGCGCGGGACCGGACGCGCCCGCAGACGCCCCCGCGGTCTGGCCCGAGGCGGACGCCTCGGCCGCGTTGTTGCCGTTCGAAGCCGCGTCGGGGGCCGCGGCCGCCGGCTCGTCTGCCGCGGGCGCTTCCCCGGGGGGCGACGAATGCGAGCCCTCGGCCGTGCCGCCTTCTTCCGCCGCGCGCGTCCCGCCTTCCGGCGCGGCCGTCGCGGCGGCGTCACCCTTCCCCTCGGAGCTCTCGGAGGACATCGCGGAGGATGCAGCCCGCTCCGGCTCCGCCGCGCCGGGTTCGGCCGCCGTCGCCGGCGGAGCTGCCGCGTCGCCGGCCCCGGCCCCGCCGGCGGAGAGCTCGGCGACGTCGAAGCCCTGGAGCATCTGCGCCTGCTGCTCGAGGAACCCCTTTATCCGTCCCTTCAGCTCGTTCTCGAGAGCCTGGAGACGCTCGATGTTCGCATCGAGCGCCGTCCGCTTCACCTGGTGCTCGCGCTCGGCTTCGAGCGTTCGGCGACGCGCCTCGGCCTCGGCCGTCTGCACCCGTTCGGTGGCCTCCTCGATCGAGCGGCGAGCGCGCTCCTCCGCCTCGGTGATCAGCTCGCTCGCCTTCTCCTTCGCGGTCGCGATCGCCTCCTCCGCCGCCTGCTGCGCGCTCACGAGCGTCTTCTTCAGCATCTCCTCGGTGTCGCGGCTGGCGGAGACCGCGGAGTCGAGCTCCTTCACGCGCTTCTGCAGCGTCTCGTTCTCGCGCTGGATGCGGTCGAGGACCTCGGCGATGCGGTCGAGGAAGTCGTCGACCTCCTCTTGGTTGTAGCCGCGCCAGGCATCGTGGAACTGCTTCTCGTGGATGTCGCGGGCGGTCAGGTCCATAACGGGGAGTATCGCATCAGAGCCCCGGGAAAACGCGGTTCTGCCGGCCGCGCTAGCCGCAGCCGAGCTGTCGCCGCACGATCGCCAGGATGATGAATATGAAGATCGGCGAGAGATCGAGTCCCCCGACCGGCGGGATGTACCGGCGGAAGAAGCCCATGATCGGCTCGGTCAGGTCGTAGACGACCCTGATCGCGGGCGACAGCGACGGCGGCGGCGACCAGAACATGGTGACCCACGACAGGATGATCCGCGCGACCAGGATGATCGAGTAGACGCTGAGCGCGACGCAGAGGATCTCTACGGTCCACCCCCGCCTAGGCTTGCTTGAAGAAGCCGCGCTCCTCCAGGAACCGCTGCCTCTCCTCGGCGGAGACCTGCACCCCCGGAGGAGTGATGAGGATCACGTTCTCGCCGGCCGGCTGGATCCCGCCCCCCATCCCGTAGGCGAGGCCGCTCGCGAAGTCGATGAGTCGCTGGCGCTCCCGCGCCTCCGCGGCGTGGAGGTTCATCAGCACGGAATAGCCCTCGCGGAACTTGTCGCCGACCTCCTGCGCGTCGGCCTTGAACTGCGTGGGCGTGACGAGGTGGAAGCGCGCCTGCGGCTGCGTCGGGATCGAGCGCACGACCGCGTCGCGTTTCGGCGCGTACGCGTCGTCGGGCTCGCGGGCGGGGGCTGCAGCCCCGCGCCGGGACCGCTTCCGGCGCGGCTCCTCTTCGACCTCGTGCTCCTCGTACGCGTACTCGTCCAGCTCGTCGTCCTCGACGAGACCGAGATAGACGAGGGTCTTCCTCCACACGCCGGCCATGGCGGGAAAGGATATCCCGGACCGGCGCCACCGGGCGGGAGCGGGCCCGCGACGCCGCTTCAGCCGGTGTGGCGGGGGCCGAAGATCGCCTCGCCCACCCGCACGATCGTCGCCCCCTCCTCGATCGCCTGCTCGTAGTCGGCGCTCATGCCCATCGAGAGCTCCCGGATCTCCGGCACCGAGGCCGCGACGGCGTCGCGCAACCCGGCGAGGTCGCGGAAGTACCGGCGCGTCTCTTCGGGGTCGCCTGCACGCGGTGGGATCGTCATGAGCCCGGTGACGGAGACGCCCTCGAGCGCGGCGACCTCCTCGGCCAGCCGGGCTGCTCCGGCGGGCTCGACCCCGTGCTTGGTCGCCTCTCCTCCGACGTTCACTTCGACGAGCACGTCCTGCACGATCCCGAGAGCGCGGGCGCGGCGGGCGATCGCCTCGCCGAGGCCGTACCTGTCGACCGAGTGGACGAGCTCCGCGACGCCCACGACCGCGCGCACCTTGTTCGACTGGAGCGGGCCGACGAAGTGCCACGCGACGCGGGAGCCGAGCACTGCGTGCTTCTCCTTCAGCTCCTGCGCGCGGTTCTCGCCGAACACGGCGACGCCGGCCTCCGCGGCGCGCGCCACCACGTCGGCCGGCCACGTCTTGGACACCGCGACGATCGTCACCCCGGAGGGGTCGCGCCCCGCACGTGCGGCGGCCGCGGCGACGTGCTCCCGTACGCGTTCGTACCTCTGCGCGATCGTCATCCCAACAGCGAGACGAAGGCCCCGTGCCGCCCGGTCACGCCGTCGCGCCTGTACGAGAAGAAGCGCGGGTCGCACGAGGTGCAGACGTCGCTGAGCGCGACGTGCTCGACTCCCGCGCGGCGGAGGGCGACGCAGGCCGCGCGGCCGGGATCGACGTGGGAGCCGTCCGCGACCGGGAGCCCCGCCGCGCGGAACGCGCCGACCACGTCCGGGCCGACCTCGTAGCAGCACGCGTGGATCGACGGCCCCACCCACGCGCCGCGGACCTCGCCGACGCGCTCGGCGCCCTTCGCCACGACGCCGGCAACGAGGCCCCGCCACCCCGCGTGAACGATCGCGACGCCCTCGGTCCCCCACAGCGCGACGGGCGCGCAGTCGGCCGCGAGGATCGCCGGCACGGGACCGGGGGCAGACGTGAACAGCCCGTCGGCCTCGCCGACGACCCCGCAGCCCTCCGCGCCGACGTCGACGACGTCGGCCGCGTGGACCTGGATCGCGAGCGCGAGCCTGGTCTCGTCGAACCCGAGCGCCGCGGCGGCGCGGCGGCGGTTCTCGATCACGTCCGCGCGCTCGTCGCCGACCCGCACGGCGAGGTTCAGCGTGTCGTAGGGGGGGCTGCTCACGCCGCCGAGTCGCGCGGTGAACGCGACGAGGACGCCCGCGTCGCGCGCGCGGTCGTCGCCGAGCCAGAAGACGCCGCCGGTGGTGTGCTCGTGGAGCCGGGGCCTGATCACGCGCCCCAGTCTCCTACGCGCCCCGACGGCGCGGCGTTACTTCGTGAACGTCGCGGTGATCGTCCCGCTCGTCGCGGGACCGATGCACGTCTCGGCACCGCGGCCGGGCGTCGCGTACACCGAGACGCGAACGGGGAGCCCGCCCGTGATCGGCAGGGGCTCCTCGGTCTTCCCGCAGGCGACGGCGAAGATCTCCCAGTCGTCGTCGCGCGGGTCGGTGTTCTGCGAGAACGTGATCGTCGGCGATCCGCCCGCGTCGTCGTCGACCACGACCGAGATGAACTTCTCGTTCGCCATCGTGCCGAACTCGAATGCGCCGCCCGCGTTCGACGTCCCGACGACGCCGGGCACGCCGACCGCGGGGTTGTCGTAGGTCCCTTCGGCGACCCTGGCCTTCTTCTTCTTCTTGCCGGCCTCGGCCGGCGCGACCAGCGCACCCGCGGCGAGAGCGGCGACGATCGCGGTGACGAGGAGCTTCTTCGTGTCCGGATTCCCCTTCTCCGACTGCGCTGCCACCAGCAGACTTCGGCGCCGGCGTCCCGCGGTCCTCCGGCGCGGCGGAGGCGGCCCGAAGGTGTCGTCCCTATTCGTTGCGCAGGAACGACGGGATGTCGAGGTCCTCCTCGGCGTCGAAGACCAGCCGCTCGCGCTCGGTCTCGCCGAGGAACGCCGGCTCGGAGTCGTCGACGGCGGGGATCGAGAAGATCTCCTCCTCCGGCTTGACGAGGTCCTCGGCCTCCCGCTGGCCCCAGCGGTCGAAGCCGGCGGCGATCACGGTCACGCGCACCTCGTCACCGAGGGTGTCGTCCACGACGGCGCCGAAGATGATGTTCGCGTCCGGATGGGCTGCCTGCGCGATGATCCCGGCCGCCTCGTTGACCTCGAACAGGCCGAGGTCCGATCCGCCGGCGATGTTGAGCAGGACGCCGCGGGCGCCGTCGATCGACGCCTCGAGCAGCGGGGACGAGATCGCCAGCCGCGCGGCCTCTGCGGCGCGGTTGTCGCCGCGGGCCTGGCCGATGCCCATGAGCGAGGAGCCGGCGTCGGTCATGACCGCCTTCACGTCGGCGAAGTCGAGGTTGATCAGCCCCGGCGTCGTGATGAGGTCGGTTATGCCCTGGACTCCCTGCAGCAGCACCTCGTCGGCCATCCGGAAGGCCTCGAGCACGGACGTCGTCGCGTCGCCGACGTCGAGAAGGCGGTCGTTCGGGATCACGATCAGCGTGTCCACCTTCTCCTTCAGGTTCGCGATGCCGTGCTCGGCCTTCGTCGCCCGTTGCCGTCCCTCGAAGCCGAACGGCCTCGTGACGACGCCGATCGTGAGCGCGCTCATCGACTTCGCGATCTCGGCGACGATCGGCGCGCCGCCGGTGCCGGTGCCGCCGCCCTTGCCCGCGGTGATGAAGACCATGTCGGCGCCCTTCAGGACCTCCTCGATCTCGTCGCGGTGCTCCTCGGCCGCCTGCCGGCCCACCTCGGGATCGGCGCCGGCGCCGAGCCCGCGGGTGAGCTCCCGCCCGATGTCGAGCTTCACGTCGGCGTCCGACATCAGCAGCGCCTGTGCGTCGGTGTTGATCGCGATGAACTCGGCCCCCTTCAGCCCGACCTCGATCATCCGGTTGACGGCATTGACGCCGCCGCCCCCGATGCCCACGACCTTGATCACCGCCAGGTAGTTCTGGGGTCCCGTCGCCATCTGCGACCTCCTTCGAGTGGTCTTCCGGGTGGTCTTCACATTCGACTCCCATCCCTCGACTCTGACTTCAATCTTCGCCGCCGCCCGCGGCGGCGGAGCGTTTTCCCTGGTCAGAGCGGGTGAGCAGACCCTTTACCCTCGGCTTCACCCTTAAGGTTATGTCAACCTGAACTAACGGTCGAGGAATATACCATTTGGCCTACGCCGTCAAGACGAACGTCCGCTCCCCGTGCGCGGACGCGGACGACGAGCGTGCGGACGGTCGAGCCCCGCGGCGGGCTACTGGGCCGCGAAGTTCGGCGCCGACGGCGTCAGCTCGGGTGGAGGCGGGCCGACCGCCGGGCTCGTCGGCACGCGCACGTCGATGTAGAGGGCGGCCCGCCCCTCCTCCGCCAGCCGTTCGCGCAGCGCGATCAGCACCGCGTTCTTCGCGGCGAGGCGCTCGGCCGCGCCGTAACGGACCTGCGTACCGTCGACGAGCGTGAAGGAGATCCGCTCGAGGCTCGGGGCGAAGATCGCCTGCACGTCGGAGGCGAGCCTCTTCGGGAGCGACCGCCACGTCGCCAGGACCTCGTCCATCACCGCCGTCGACAGACGTGCTCCCGGTTTGATGTCGCCGACCTCTGCGTCTGCGATCACGGGAAGCCCGGGATCGGTTTGACCCGCCTCGAGGACGTGCCCGCGCGCGTCGATCGTCCACCGAGCCGCGACGCCGAGCGCGACGACGAGCGCGGGCTTGCGCTCCACGACCTTCACCTTGACCGTGCCGGGCAGACGGCGCTCCACCTCGGCGTCGGCGACCCACGGCAGAGAGGTCGCGGCCTCCACGACCTCGCCGGCCGACAGCAACAGGAGATTGTCGTCGGGACCGAGGCCGGCGGCCGCGGCGATCTCCTCTGCCGTCGTGTGCCTGGCGCCCGTCAGCTTCACGTCCCGCACGCTCAGCAGCGGCGACCAGAACGCGCCCCACGCGACGAGCGCCAGGAGCGCGAGCGTCCCGAGGACCGTGAGGAGCTTCCGCTTCTTCCCGCGCGCGACGTCGCTGCGGCGGCGGCGGATGCGCGGATCGGTCTCGACGCGCGTCACGACGCCACTCCCTCGACGGCGGGCTCGGCGAAGGCTCCCGCGAACCGGATCTCGGGCTCGAGCTCGACCCCCGACGCGGCCCTCACCTTGGCCCGCACCGCGTGGACGAGGTCGAAGACGTCCTGTGCGGTCGCGCCCGCGCCCGCGACGAAGAAGTTCGCGTGCAGCTCGGACACGCGTGCGCCGCCGACGCGAAAACCCTTCAGGCCCGCGGCCTCGACGAGCCTCCCGGCGAAATCGCCGGGAGGGTTCTTGAACACGCTCCCGGCATTGGACGCCGCGCCGGGCTGCGTCTCGGCGCGGTGGCGGCGATAAGACTCCATGCGTTCCCTTATAGCAGCGGGAGGCGCCGGTTCCAGGGAAAAGACCGCACCGACCACGATGGCGCGGGAGCCGAGCGAGGTCCGCCGGTAGCCCATGTCGAGGTCGTGCGCCGGGACCGTCCGCACGTCGAGCGAGGTGAGGTCGAGCACGGTCGCCGACACGAGGCTCCGGGCGATCTCACCGCCGTGAGCGCCGGCGTTCATCCGCACCCCGCCGCCGACGGATCCGGGGATCGACACGAGGAACTCGAGCCCCGTCAGACCGCGGCGCGCAGCCCAGTTCGCGAGCTGCGGCAGAGACGTCCCGGCCCCCGCCCACACCAGCCCGGCCCCGCGGTCCTCGATCCACGACACGCCCCCGCCGACGTGGATCGCCAGTCCCGGCCAGCCTGCGTCCGACACGACCGTGTTCGACCCGCGGCCGAGCACCAGCAGCGGGACATCGCCCGCGTCGCGCAGGATCGCGGCCGCGGTCTCGACGTCGCGTGCGGAAGACGGCTCGAGCAGGAACGCGGCGGGGCCGCCGAGCCGGTAGGTCGTCAACGGCGCGAGCGCGCGCTCCCGCGCGATGCGCTCCGGCAGCGCTTGCTCGAGCGACCGGCCCAGCGCGCCGACGTCCACCTCAGCCCGCCATCTTCTCGAGCAGCTCTTCGCCTACCGTCGTGACGTCGCCCGCGCCCAACGTCAGGACCGCGTCCCCCGGGCGTGCGGTCGCGACGAGGTACGAGACGAGCTCGTCGCGGTGCGGAAGGTACGCGACGGGGCGTCCGGGAAGGGCCCGGCACACCGCGTCGGCGACGAGCTTCCCGGTCACGCCCGGGACCGGCTCCTCGCCGGCTCCGTAGACGTCGGTGACGACGATCCGGTCGGCGCCGCCGAACGCCGGTCCGAACTCGGAAGCGAACGCGCGCGTGCGCGAGTACCGGTGCGGCTGGAAGACGGCCACAACCCGCCGCCACGGCCCGGGACGCGCCGCACCGAGCGTCGCCCGCACCTCGGTGGGGTGGTGCGCGTAGTCGTCGACCACGGTCACGCCGCGCGCCTCGCCGCGCACGTGCCAGCGCCGCTCGACGCCGCGGTAGGCGCCCAGGCCCCGCGCGACGGCGCCGGGGGCGACGCCGGCCTCGATGCAGGCGCCTGCGGCGGCGAGCGCGTTCGCCACGTTGTGCGCCCCCGGGACCCGCAGCTCCACCGGGTGGCGCTCCCCCGCCGCGACGAGCTCGAATGAGGCCGCGCCCGGCTCGAGCCGCACGCCGGAGGCCGTGACGTCCCCGTCGCCGCCGAACGCGACGCAGCGGACGCCCGCGTCCCGCGCCCACCGTGCGACCTCCGGCTGCGCGGCCGGCACGACCGCCGCCCGGCGCGTCGCGGCGAGAAACCGGCGGAACGCCTCGTGCAGCGCGTCCTCCGAGGCCCAGTAGTCGACGTGATCCGCCTCGACGTTCGTCACGACCGCCACGTGCGGGCGGAGCAGCAGGAACGACCCGTCGCTCTCGTCGG
Source organism: Actinomycetota bacterium (assembly GCA_046263255.1). Taxonomy (GTDB): domain Bacteria; phylum Actinomycetota; class CADDZG01; order CADDZG01; family WHSQ01; genus JALZEG01. The sequence goes on along the minus strand of JBHELD010000022.1, from coordinate 34,186 downwards.
ACTCGGCGACCGCGACCTCGTCGTGGCCCGACTTCGCGTTGGTGCCGGCGTCGTTGAGCCCTCCGCCGACGAGATAGGTCGGGTCGCGTCCGTCGCCGCGCAGGACCGAGACGATCATCGACGTGGTCGTCGTCTTCCCGTGCGTGCCCGCCACGACGACCGACTGCGTCCCGGCGAGGACGGCCGCGAGGGCCTCGCCGCGGGTCACGACCGGGATCCGCGCCTCCCGCGCGGCGCGCACCTCCGGGTTCCGTTCGGGGATCGCCGACGACACGACGACGACGCCGGCGTCGCCGACGTTGGACGGGTCGTGCCCGACGTGGACGCGCGCGCCCATCGCGCCCAGGAGCGTCGCCGGCCGCGACGCCTTCAGGTCGGATCCCGAGACCCTCACGCCGCGCTCGAGCAGCACCTTCGCGATCGCGGACATCCCCGCTCCGCCGATGCCGACGAAGTGGGCTGCGGAGCCGGGGGGGAACGAGACTGGTCCGGTCATCGCGGCGCTACACGTGGTACTTCTTGGCCTTGAGCGAGCCCGGGTTCGCGCGCACCCACTCGGCCGTCCGCCGCAGGCCCTCCTCGAGCGCCACCCGCGGCTCCCAACCGGTCCACTCGCGGGCGCGCGTGTTGTCGCACAGCAGCCGGTGGACCTCGCTGCCGCCCGGACGCATGCGCTCCTCGTCAGAGACGACCCGCTTGTCGATCCCCGTGATGTCGCACAGAAGCTTGACGGTTTCCCCGATGGAGACCTCGCGGCCCGTCCCGATGTTCACGACCTCGCCGAGCGCGCGCTCGGAGTCGGCGACCGCGAGGAAGCCGCGCGCCGTGTCCTCGACGTAGTTGAAGTCGCGGGTCGGCGTCAACGCGCCGAGCCTTATCTCCGGCGCATCGCCGTAGAGCTGCCCGATGATCATCGGGATCACCGCCCGGGTGGACTGGCGGGGCCCGTAGGTGTTGAACGGGCGGATGATCGCGACGGGAAGCCCGAACGACCGGTGGAAGCTGATCGCGAGCGCGTCGGCGCCGACCTTCGTCGCGGCATACGGCGACTGCGGCTGCAGCGGATGCGACTCGTCGATCGGCACCGTCCGCGCCGTCCCGTAGACCTCGCTCGTGGACGTGCAGACGACCCGCGGCGTCCCCTGGCGCCGTGCCGCGTTGAGGATGTTGTAGGTCCCGAGGACGTTCGTCTGGACGTAGCTCTCCGGCGCGCCGTAGCTGTACGGGATCCCGATGAGCGCGGCGAGGTGCAGCACGACGTCGCGCCCCTCCGCCGCCTGCATCACGCGCTCCCCGTCGCGCACGTCGCCGGGGACGATCTCTACGTGGTCCTCGACCCCGCCGAGCCAGCCCCACGTCCCGCCGGGGTTGTAGTGCACGAGGCAGCGGACGTCGGCGCCCTCCTCGAGCAGGAGGTCGACGAGGTTGCTCCCTATGAAGCCCTCCCCGCCGGTCACCATGACCTTCCGTCCGTCCCAGGAACCCATCAGCCCTCCTCGCTGAGCGTGAACTCGGTGCGGGCCCGCTCGAGGTCCTCGAGACGCCCGACGTCGAACCATTTCTCCAGGATCGGGAACACGCAGACGGGGAGTCCCTCCGCCAGCACGTCCGCGACCAGGTCGGGCATGTCGAGCGGCGCCCGCCCGCGGATGAACCGCAGCACCTCGGGGTCGAGGACGTAGATGCCCCCGCTGCAGAGCACGCGCTCCTCGGGCTTCTCGTCCATGCGCAGCATGTAGTGCCCCGCCGTCCGCAGCACCCCGTAAGGGATGTGCGACACGTAGCCGACGGCCGCGACGGTGATCGCGGCACGGTGGTGCCAGTGGTAGTCGAACAGCCGGGAGAAGCTCATCGTCGTGACGATGTCGGCGTTCGCCACGCAGATCGGTCGGTCGGGCGCCTCGGGGAGGAGCGCGAGCGCGCCCGCGGTCCCCATCCGCTGCTCCTCCACCAGGTACCTCAACGACACGCCCATGCGCTCGCCGCGCCCGAGGTACTCCTTTATCGCGTCCGCCTTGTAGTTGAGCGCGAGCGTGATGTCCTTGATCCCGGCCCGGCGCAAGGGGGCGATCACCCGCTCGACGATCGCCCGGTCGCCGACCTTCACGAGCGGCTTGGGGACGTGGTCGGTCAGGGGACGCAACCGGCGGCCTTCGCCGCCCGCCATGATCACGGTCACCGGCAGGATCTCGTCCTCGACGAGGCTCGTCAGCGACTTCACGTCGACCAGGCGGTCGTCACCGTCGACGACCGGCACCGCGCGCAGGCGATGGAGCCTCATGACGTCCAGCAGCTCCTCGTTGCCGGTGCCGGCGGGGGCCCGCACCGGGTTGCGCGACATGACCTGCGTCACCGGCGCGGTCAGCTCGACCGCGCTCAGCGTCGCGCGCCGGATGTCGGCGTCGATCACGGTGCCGAGCACGCGCTCCGACTCGTCGGTCACGACCGCCACACCCTCGCGGTTGGCCTGCAGGGCGCGCATCGCGTCGGCGAGCGAGTCGCCCGGGCTCAGGACGTACGACTCGCGTTCGGCGTCTCTCATCTCCTCTTCCCCTGCGCGGCAAGGTCGAGCACCCACTCCGCGAGCTCGTCTGCCGCCCGCGGCCTCGCCAGCGTCTTCGCCTTCGCTCCCATGCGCGCCAGCCTCGCACGGTCTTCGATCAGCTCTTCGAGCAGGGGCCCCACACGATCCGGCTGTGCCTCGGCGTCGGCCACGACGTACGCCGCCCCGGCCTCGACGAGCGGTTGGGCGTTCAGCGTCTGGTGGTCGCCCGGCGCGTGAGGATAGGGGATCAGGACGGCGGGCAGGCCCGCGGCGGGGAGCTCGGCCACCGTGCCCGCCCCGGCCCGCGTGATCGCCACGTCTGCAGCGGCGTACGCGAGCTCCATCCGGTCGAGGAACGCCGTCGCGTGGACCAGGTGCTCCGCGCCCACCTCCGCCAGCTTCGTCTGCGTCGACTCCATGTGGTCGCGCCCCGCCTTCAGGATGATCCGGACGTCGCTGCGTTCCCTCCAGCGCGCCGCGAGCCCGAGCGCGAGCTCGTTGAGCCGGAGCGCGCCGAGGCTCCCTCCCATGACGAGCACCGCGACCAGGTCGTCGCTCAGGCCGTACGAAGCGCGTGCCCGCGGCCGGAGGGCGGCGCGGTCCATGTGCGCGAGCTCCGGGCTCAGCGGCATCCCGACGGTGCGGGTAGGCCGCCCGAACGATACGGCGGCCTCGTCGAACGAGAGGGCGATCGCGTGCGTGAGGCGGCCGGCGATCTTGTTCGCCAGTCCCGGGATCGCCCCGGACTCGTGCAGCAGCGACGGCAGGCGCAGGCTCGCCGCGGCCGCCATCACCGGGAGGCTCGGGTACCCCCCCATGCCGACGGCGACCGACGCGCCGAGCGATCGCAGGAGCCGGCGCGCCTGCCAGGTCGCACGAAGGAACGCCGGCCCCGCCATCAACGGCTCGAGGCCGACCTTCCTCCGCAGCGGGATCACGTCGATCAGGTGGAGCGGGTATCCCGCCTCGGGGATCAACCGGACTTCGAGTCCCCGCCGCGTCCCGACGAAGTCCACGGTCGAAGCCGGATCCGCGCGCCTGATCGCGTCGGCGAGGGCGAGCCCCGGGAAGATGTGGCCGCCGGTTCCCCCGGCTCCGACGACTACTGCCGGCATGCGGTCAAGCGCTCCGCCCCTGCCGCGCGATGTTCGTCAGGATGCCCATCGCCGTGAGGCAGACCACTAGCGAGGTCCCTCCGAACGACACGAGCGGGAGCGGGACCCCCGTCACGGGCAGGGCGGCCGTCACCGCGCCCATGTTCACGAGGGCCTGGAACGTGATCCAGATCGTGATGCCGGCCGCGACGAGCATGCCGAAGCGGTCGGGTGCACGGCGTGCCGTGGTGATGCCGAGGTACGCGAGGAACGCGAACAAGCCGACGATCACGAGCGTTCCCAGGAGCCCCATCTCCTCGCCCAGGATGGCGAAGATGAAGTCCGTGTGCGCGTTCGGGACGTACGTCCACTTCTGCCTGCTCGCGCCGAGCCCGACGCCGAACCAGCCCCCGGACCCGAGCGCGATCAGCGACTGGATCGTGTGGTACCCGGTGTTCAGCGGGTCGGCCCAGGGGTTCAGGAACGCGAGCACGCGCGCCCGGCGGTACGGCTCGAAGAGCGCGGCCCCGGCGGCGAGCGTCGATCCGACGAGCACGAACGGGAGGATGTGGCGGAGCCGCGCGCCCGCGACGAAGAGCATCCCCATGCCGATGGAGCCCAGGAGCGCGGTCGTGCCGAGGTCGGGCTGGAGCATGACCAGCCCCGCGAGGACCGCGAGCACCGGGATCATCGGCATCGCGGCGTGCCCGAAGTGCTCGAAGGTCTTCTCCTTCTTGCGCGAGAAGACGTCGGCGGCGAAGAGGACGAGCGCGAGCTTGGCGGCCTCCGACGGCTGGAACGAGAGGGGGCCCAGCCGGAACCAGCGGGAGCTCCCTCCCACGTTCGCGCCGATCCCCGGGACGAGCACGACCAGCAGGAGCACGACGATCACCGGCAGCGCGACGTAACCCAGGCCCCTGAGCCGCCTGTAGTCGAAGCGGGCGAAGAAGAAGAACGCGATCAGCCCGAGCGCCGCCCACGCCGCCTGCTTGTTGAAGTACAGAAACGGCGAGCTCTCGCTGTTCCACAGGCTGGCGGAGAGGATCATCACGAGGCCGACGAGCACGAGGACGCCCGTGGTGGTCATCAGCAGCCCCGCGGGCTCGGACCAGCTGATCGGCTTGACGGCGGCGCGCGCTGCAGCGCGCGCCGCGATCTTCGTGCGCGGCCGCGCCAGCTCGGCCGTTCCGCTACGCGTCGCCATGCCGGTCACCCTCCTCTCTGCGAAGCTCGCGTCCCTGCAGGTCGCGCACGCAGCGCGCGAAGTCGTCCCCGCGCGCCGCATAGCTCGCGTACATGTCCAGGCTCGCACACGCGGGCGACAGAAAGACGGATCCTCCCGGGGTCGCGAGCGCGGCCGCCGCGCGCACCGCGGCGCGCATGTCGCCGACGACCTCGACGGGGACGAGACCCTCGAACGCGCGCGCGACGGCGTCGGCAGCCTCTCCGATCGCGACCACCGCCATCACCGGCGGCACCGCAGCGCGCAGCTCCGAGAGGTCGTTGCCCTTGCTGCGTCCCCCCGCTATCAGCACGACGTCGCGCCGGCCGCGCAGCGCCGCGAGCGTCGCGTGCGGGTTCGTCGCCTTCGAGTCGTCCACGTACTCGACGCCCGCGACCGCCCCAACGGTCTGGAGTCGGTGCGCGAGCGGCCGGAACGCCGCGATCGCTCGCGCCACCGCCCCGGGCGCGGCGCCGAGCTCGAGCGCGGCGCCCGCAGCCGCAAGCGCGTCCTCGACGCCCGCGCGCCCGGGCAAGGTAAGCGCGGAAACCGGCGCGAACGCCGTTCCGCGCCACGTCAGCTCCCCACCGGCGGATGCTAGGTCCGCCTCCTCGTCCGTCGCCGAGAACGTAACGACCCGCCCGGGCGCCTGCGCCGCGACCTTCATCACCAGGGGATCGTCCGCGTTGCACACGAAGACGTCCTGGGACGTCTGGTTCTCCACGATCCGCGCCTTCGCCGCCCAGTACGACTCGAGGTCACCGTGGTAGTCGAGGTGGTCGGGAGCCACGTTCAACATCACCGCGACGCGCGCGCGGAACTCGTGAATCGTCGCGAGCTGGAAGCTCGAAGCCTCTACGGCGACGACGCCGCCGCTCCCGGCCTCCTCGACCGCGTCGACGAGCGGCAGGCCGATGTTCCCCCCCGCGACCGAACGCATCCCGGCTGCGGCGAGCATCGCCGCGAGCAAGCTGGTGGTCGTGGTCTTCCCGTTGGTCCCGGTGACGGCGAGGAACGTGCAGTCGCCGATCCGGTAGGCGAGCTCGATCTCGCTCCAGACCTCGGTCCCGCCGGCGACGAGCGCGCGCAGGGCCTCCGACGACGGCGGGATGCCGGGGCTCACGACGGCGAGCGGGACGTGGCGCGCGGCCAGGCGGTGGCCGCCGAGCTCGACCTCGGCACCGCGCGCCCGCAGCTCCTCCGCACGCTCGCGCAGCGCGGGCGCGTCGCCCAGCTCCGTCACCGTCACGCCGGCCCCACGGTCGAGCAGCGCGCGGGCCGCGGCGAAGCCGCTGACGCCGAGGCCGACGACGAGCACCTTCCTCCCCTCGAAGGTCGTCACAGGACCCCTCCCTTCGAGAGGAAGTCCGCGTAGAAGAGCCCGAGGCCGAACGCGACGGACAGCCCCGACAGCACCCAGAACCTGACGATGACGGTGAACTCCGCCCATCCCGCGAGCTCGAAGTGGTGGTGGATCGGCGCCATGAGGAAGGGCCGCCGGCCGGTCCGCTTGAACATCGCCACCTGCGCGATCACCGACAGCGTCTCGACGACGTACAGCCCGCCCATCACGATCAACAGCAGCTGCGTGTTCAGCAGGATCGCGAGCACCGCCATCGACCCGCCGAGCATCAACGATCCGGTGTCCCCCATGAAGATCTTCGCCGGCGCGGTGTTCCACCAGAGGAACCCCGCGCAGGCCCCGAACATCGCCGACGCGACGAGCGCGAGCTCGAACGGGTCCGAGCCCGTGTGGCCGATGTCGTAGAAGATCTGGTGGCGAAACTGCCAGAACCCGATCACGACGAACGCCGCGAGCACCTGCGCCGCCGAGCCCACCGCCAGGCCGTCGAGGCCGTCCGTCAGGTTCACCCCGTTCGACGCCGCCGCGATCATCAGGAAGACCCACACGTAGAAGAAGACGTTGAGGTCGAGCGCCGTGGACCGGAAGAACGAGAGGTCCGTGCCGATCCCGACCACCTCGACCGCAAGCACGCCGAAGACCCCGGCGATGACGAGCTGGCCGAGGAACTTGGCGCGCTTCTGGAGGCCGAGCGACCGTGACTTCCTGATCTTGATGATGTCGTCGAGGAACCCGAGCCCCGCGAGGGCCGCGATCGTGCCGATCGCCAGCACGCCGCTGTCGTGGAAGGGCGACCAGCCCCCGCTCCCGAAGTGGCCGAGGACGTAGCCGCCGGCGGTGCCCGCGAGGATCACGAGCCCGCCCATCGTCGGGGTGCCGCGCTTCTCGTAGTGGGCCTTCGGCCCCTCCTCGCGAATGAGCTGACCCCACCCGCGCCGGCGGAACCTCTTCACCGCAAGCGGCGTGCAGAACAGCGTGAGGACCAGCCCGACGAGGCCCGCGACCATGATGTTCGTCACCGCGCAAGCGCCTCCAGCGCTTCCCGCGCGACGATCCGGTCGTCGAACGACACGCGGCGGTCGTGGAACTCCTGTCCCGTCTCGTGGCCCTTCCCCGCGATCACGACGACGTCGCCCGGCCGCGCCACACGCACCGCGGAACCGATCGCCTCCCTGCGGTCGACGAAGACCGCGTCGGGACCCGCGGCTCTCTCGGCGGTCACGCCCTCGAGGATCTCGTCGATGATCGCCGCGGGGTCCTCGCTACGCGGGTTGTCCGAGGTCACCACCACGACGTCGGCGAGGCGCGCTGCCACCGCTCCCATCAGCGGGCGCTTCCCGCGGTCGCGGTCGCCGCCGCAGCCGAAGACGGCGACCACGCGGCCCCCGCCGCGCTCCGCCATGCCCCGCGCCGCACGCAGCACGTTGTCCAGGGAGTCCGGCGTGTGCGCGTAGTCGACCAGGACCGAGAAGTCCTGCCCCGCGTCCACCGACTCGAACCTCCCCGGCACCGTGATCCCGGAGCTCAACCCGCGCTCGATCGCGTCGAGCCCTATGCCGGCCTGCAGGCACGTCGCCGCGGCGGCGAGGCAGTTCGAGACGTTGAACGAGCCGGCGAGGGACGACGTCACGGCGACGTCCCCCTTAGGCGTGATCATCCGGAACGAGCTCCCCGCGACGCCGAGGCCGACGTCGACGGCGCGCACGTCCGCCTCCGGAGCGGTCCCGAAGGCGACGCACGGAACGTCCGTCGCGTCCAGGAGCTTGCGCCCGTACACCTCGTCGACGTTGACGGCGCCGCGCTCGAGCCTGTGGCTCCGGAACAGCTCGCGCTTGGCCTCGAAGTAGTCCTCCATCCCGCCGTGGAAGTCGAGGTGGTCCTGCGTCAGGTTCGTGAACGCGGCCGCTGCGAACCGCAGCCCCTCGACGCGGTGCAGGGTGAGCGCGTGCGACGTGACCTCCATCGCTACGGAGTCGCACCCCGCTTCGACCATCTCCGCGAACAGGCGGTGCAGGTCGAGCGACTCCGGCGTCGTCCGCACGCCCGGCCGCGACGCCCCCGCAACGCGGGTCTCGATCGTTCCCACCAAGCCCGTCGTGCGTCCGTCGGCCCGCAGGATCGCGTCGATGAGGAAAGCCGTCGTCGTCTTGCCGTTCGTCCCCGTCACGCCGAGGAGGACGAGCTCCTCCGAGGGCCTTCCGAAGAACTCGGACGCGATGCGGCCCAGCGCGCGCCGCGCGTCGGCGACGACGATCGCAGGCAGCGCCACGTCCACCGGCCGCTCTACGACGAGCGCGGCCCCGCCCGCCGACGCGGCCACCGGGGCGTACAGGTGCCCGTCGGTCCGCGTCCCCGTGATGCAGAAGAAGAGGTCTCCGCGCCCGACCGCCCTGGAGTCGTACGCGAGCCCGGTGACCGCAGTGGTGGGATCGCCCTCGAGTCGCACCACGAGATCTCCGGCGGCGGCCGCGAGATCGCGCAGGCCGAGGCTTCGGGGGGTGGCCATCATCGGATGCTAGTCGTAGGTCAGCTCATCGCCCGCCTGGTCTGCTTCGATGGCTGCCGCCGCCTTCTCCGCGTCTCCGGTGGGCGAGACGCCGAGGTGCCTGAGCGCGAACTCGGCGATCGTCTTGAACGTGGGGGCCGCGGTCGAACCGCCCCATATCGGGCTCGGCTCGTCGAGCACGACCAGCACGACTATCTCCGGCCGTCCCGACGGGACGAACCCGGCGAAGGACCCGATGTAGGAGTTCCCGTAGCCGCCGTCGGGAAGCGGCTTCTGCGCGGTCCCCGTCTTGCCGGCGACGGCGTAGCCGGGGATCTGCGCTTCGATGCCCGTGCCGTCGCGCGTCACCCCCGTGAGGATGCGCGCCATCTGCTGCGCGGTCTTCTCGGAGACCACGCGGCGTGTCGCCGGCGAGGGCGAGCGCCTGATGCGGCCGTCGCCGTCCATCGACGACGCGAGCAGCTTCGGCTCGACCCACACCCCGCCGTTCGCGAGCGTCGCGTACGCCGACGCCATCTGCAGCGGCGTCACCGCGATCCCCTGCCCGATCGGGATCGTCGCGATCGTGGGCGCGGTCCAGTCGTCCATGTCGATCACGATCCCCGACGACTCGCCGGGGAAGTCGAGCCCGGTCGGCTCCCCGAAGCCGAACCTCCGCACGTACTCGTCGAGCTTGACCCCGCCGAGGTCGAGGCCGATCTGGATCGTCCCCACGTTGGACGACTGCTGGATGATCTCGGCGGCAGTCATCTTCAACGTCGGGTGCGGGTGCGAGTCGTTGAAGATCTCGCCCGCGTACGGCAGCGCGTCCGGGACGATGAACTCCGAGCGCGGCGTGACCACCTTCTCCTCGAGCGCCGCGGACGCGGTCACGATCTTGAACGCGGACCCGGGCTCGTAGACGTAGTTGAGCGCCCGGTTCTGCAACGCCACCGGATCCGACGCCGCCGGCTCGTTCGGATCGAAGTCCGGATAGTTCGCGAGCGCGAGGACCTCGCCCGAGTCGGGGCGCATGACGATCGCCGTGCCGGCCTCCGCGTGGTACTTCGCGGCCGCGTCGGCGAGCGTGAGCTGCGTGAAGTACTGGAGCTTCTTGTCGATCGTGAGGAACAGCGCCCGGCCCGGCTGCGCACGATCCATGTCGATGTTCCCGCCGGGCAGCACGTTCCCCTCGAGGTCCTGCTCGAAGGTCATCCTCCCGGCCGTTCCCTGGAGGACGTCGTCGTACTGCGCCTCGATCCCTTCGAGCCCGACCCCGTCGGTGTCGGCGAACCCGATCACGTGCGACGCCAGGCGTTTGCCCGGGTAGTAGCGCTTCGCCTCGTCCTGCATGAACACGCCGGGGATGTCGAGCGCCGCGACCTTGTCGGAGATCCGCGGGGGCGCCTGGCGCATCAGGTACTCGAAGCGCGGGGCGTCGTCGCCGGGCATGGGCCCGCTGAGCTTCTGGAGCAGGAGCTCGTAGGGCTCGTCCAGGAGCGGCGCGAGCTGCTCCGCAGCCGCGGCCGGGTCCGTCACCATCTCGGGGTCCGTGAAGATCGTCTTCAGGTCCACCGAGATCGCGAGCGGCTCTCCGTTGCGGTCGAAGATCGCGCCGCGCCGGGCGGGGAACTCGATCGTCCGGTCGCGTTGCTGCGACGCGAGCTGCGCGTACGCGGGGGCGTCGACGATCTGCAGCACGAACAGCCTCATGGCCATCGCGAGGAACAGCAGGATCAACGCGATGAAGGTGAGGCCGAGCCGCCTCGGCGAGCGTGAAACCGTCTTCCCCCTCTTGCCCCGCGCGCGCGATCCCTTGCGTGGTGGGGCCAACTACGGAGCCTCCTCCCAGGCCCCCGCGGCGTTGACGGGACCTGCACGCGAGACGCGCGCCTGCAGGGCCCTGCCGGGCGCGTCGCGGCGGGCGCGCGCCGTGACGTCGGCGACGATGTACTGCATCGTCGCGGGGTCGGGGTCGACCATGCCGAGCTGCCCGCGTGCGTACTGCTCGATGCGCCCGGGGTTCTCGCGGCGCGCGACCTCGAACGTCAGCTTGCTGCGACGCTCGTCGGCGGCCTCCACCCGGCGCATGAGCCCCGTCAGGTCGAACGCCGACTGGGCGAGCATCACCCTCTCGAGCAGGACGCCGAAGACGATGCCGAGGACGCAGACGACGGCGACGACGGCGAGCGGCGCGACGCGGCGCCGGGGCTTCTTTACGACGGCGTCCTCGCCGACGACGCGCAGAGCGGCGCGCTGGCGGACCGCCTGCCGCACCTGCTGGGCACGGGCGCTCATGCGGACCTCCTCACTCGTTCGGGGAGCGGCGCCGTTGCCGGTTCCAGTCGCTCGGCCGCGCGCAGCTTTGCCGACCGGGCGCGCGGGTTGTCGTTCATCTCGTCTTCTGTCGGCGTGATCGGACGCCGGGTCAGAACTTTGACCGCCGCCTGCGCTCCACACGTGCACACCGGGAAGCCGGGCGGGCAGGTGCAGCCGCGCGCCTGCTCGCTCAGAAAGCGTTTGACCGTCCGGTCCTCCAACGAGTGATAGGAGATGACGATCACGCGGCCCCCCGGATCGAGCACGTCCACAGTCTGAGGCAAGACGCCCTCCAAACGGGTGATTTCCCCGTTGACCTCGATGCGGAGGGCCTGAAACGTCCTCTTCGCGGGGTGCCCGCCGGAACGCCGCGTCGCGGCCGGGATCGCGTCCCGCACGATCTCGGCAAGCTCTGCCGTCCGCTCGATCGGCCGGTTGTCGACGATCGCGCGCGCGATGCGCGCCGCAAACCGCTCTTCGCCGTACCGGGAGATCACGCGCGCGAGGTCCTTCTGCTCGTATCCGTTGACGACGTCGTAGGCAGACATTCGTTGGGCGGTATCCATCCGCATGTCGAGCGGGCCATCGCTCCGGTAACTGAACCCGCGATCCGCTGCATCGAGCTGGGGTGAGGAAACGCCAAGGTCGAGTAGGACTCCGCGTACCTTCTCAATCCCGAGTCGTTCCAGTACGGCCGCGAGGTCCTTGAAGTCGTCACGAACGAGAGTGACCCTCCCGGAACGGCCGGCGAGGTAGGACCTGCACGCCTCCAGCGCGTCGGGGTCGCGGTCGATGCCGACGAGATGGACGTCCGGCGCGGCGTCGAGGACGCGGAGCGCGTGACCCGCCCGTCCGAGCGTCGCGTCGACGAAGACGCCTCCTGAGCGGATCGCCGGGAGGAGAAGATCGACGACGGCGCCGGCAAGGACGGGGCGGTGCTCCACGTGAAGCCCACTCTCCTATCTCCCGAGAGCTTTCGTCGCGATCGCGAGCACCCCGAGAGCGCCACCGACCGACGACCCGGTGAGCGCAAGCAGCACGATGCCCTGACGCAGCTCGCGCGCCAGCCCGTGCCTCGGTGCCTCCACTTTCATCGCCATGTCCCGGCCCTTTCCCCTCTTTCCGTGGCGCATCGCCGAGGCGATGCGTCGTGTCCGTGGTCCCCGGTCTGTCGTCGGCTCTGCCCTGCCCCCCGCATCAGAAGCTCAGCTGTGCGGCCAGCTCGTCTAGGTCGCCCGCGGCCGCCTCCACCTGGTGCCACCTATCGGGGCTCCAGATCTCGCCGTGGTCGAGCGACCCCGTCACGACGCACTCCCGCGTGATGCCCGCGTAGTCCCGCAAGTGGACGGGGACGTTGATGCGCCCCTGCTTGTCGATCTCGTCGGTGTGCGCGCTCGCGGCCATCGTCCGGACGAAGGCCCGCGCGCTCGGGTTCGCGGAGCCCTGCTCCAGGAGGGCGGAGGCGATCTTGTGCCAGCCTTCCTCGGACCACATCGCTATGCAGCTGCCCATCCAGCGGCTGAGGACGACCCGGTCTCCCGTGAACTCCTCCCTGAGCCGCGACGGCACGATCAGCCGCCCCTTGGCGTCGATCGTGTGCCGGTACTCCCCGGTGAAGTTCAAGCGTCTCCCCTGCGCCACTGCGTTCCGGAGCGGGCGGAGGGGAAGCGTGCGTAATGGTCACTCGCACCATTTCCCTCCACTTCACTCCACCTAGTGGGAAGTTAGACCCCCGGACCCCACAACGTCAACGTCTACGGGCGGAATTACAGAGTTGGAATTCCGTTGCGCGTGTTGCGTGAGTGGATTCCTGTGGTTGCTTGCGTTGGCTACGTAAAGGTCGCAGGGCGCCGGGATCCGATGGGGGTAACCGGGGGCCGGTGGCGCCTAACGGAGAATCACCTCGACATCGCTACGCGCACGGCCTCACAGGGCGGTAGGGCCGCCGGGGGGGCCGCGCCGCTAGGCGAGCTGCAGCGAACGCGGGAGCTTCAAGTACGGCTCCCAGGTCTCGTCGACCCGATCCACCGCGACGACGATCCACACGCTGTCGTGCGGGGGCGCGGGAGCCCGGCGCAGCCTGAGGCCGACGTCGGCGGGGCTCCGGTTCTCCTTCCGCGAGTTGCAGGGGCGGCAGGCGGCTACCACGTTGTCCCAGGTGTGCGCCCCGCCCCGGCTCCGGGGGACGACGTGGTCGACGTTCTCCGCGGGGCGGCCGCAGTACTGGCACTCGTAGTTGTCCCTCACGAACACCGCTCGCCGCGACATCGAGGCACGGGCGCGGAACGGCACGCGGACGAAGTAGTTGAGGCGGACGACGGTGGGCGCGGGGATCTCCAGGGACTCCGAGCGGAAGACCATCCCGTTGTGGTGGAGGACCTCGGCCTTCTCCTTCAGGGCAAGGACGATCGCCCGCCGGACCGGAACTACGCACAGCGGTTGGTAGGAGGCGTTCAGGACCAGCGCTCTTCCCAAGGCCGCCACAGTATATGTGCGCCCGCCTCGCTTCCGTCGCCTCTGGTTGCTCACGATGCGCTGTCACGCGGCCACTCGACGTGGTGAGGTGGTTTGCGTCCTTTGCGGCCTTCCGCTACGGTCCGCCCCCGTACGCGCCCGGCCCGGGCGGCCGCCCTCCCCCGGAGGGGGGAGGCGTTGCGGCTTCGAAGTGCCCCGGGCTCCGGCCTCCCGCGGGGGTGGCCGCTGCGGCCCGCCAACCAGGCGCGGTCCCAGGGCGGAAGCCAACGACGCCGTGCCCGGCGTTAGCGCCCGATCGACGCGCGCGCGGGCCGAAAGGAGACGACGCGATGACGCGCCGCCGCCAGCTCGGAGCCATGTGGCTCACAGCAGCTATCGCAGTGGCCGGGCCTGCCGCCCCGGCAGCCGCCCAGACCCCACCGGGGGAACCCAAGCCGGTGATCGACTCCGTGCCCTGGAAGGTCGGGCTGAAGAAGGACGCGGTCGTGAGGGGCCGCCTGAAGAACGGGACGCCGGGGGCCGAGGTGACCCTCCAGCGACGGCAGCCCGGAGGCGACTGGAACGACGTCCAGTCCAAGCCCGTAGGACAGGAGCTGAAGGTGCGTTTCCGCCTGAACGACCTCGGGTCGAGCGCGAGGTACCGGCTCGCGTACGTCGACGACATCGCCGACGCCCGTTCGTTCAGCGACATCGAAGAGATCAGGGTGTCGTCGAAGCTCACGTTCAAGGCGTCGCCGGACGACGCCTACGTGGGACGGCGCGTGCGGCTGTCCGGCACGCTGTTCCCGAAGGCGCGCGGGCGCCGGGTCGTCCTGCAGCAGTACCACCGCGGCCGGTGGACGACGATCGCGCGGCCGCGCGTGAGAGACGGCCGCTTCGCGACGGCGTTCCGGCCGCAGGAGACCGACCGCAAGCGGCCGCTCCGCGCGTGGTTCAAGGGCGACGCGACGAGCCTCGCGCGCAGGAGCTTCGACTCGCTCCAGATCTACCGCAGCGACCTCGCCACCTGGTACGGCCCGGGCTTCTACGGGAACCGGACCGCATGTGGAAAGGTCCTCGGCTACAACACCCTGGGCGTCGCGCACCGGACGCTGCCGTGCGGGACGGCGGTCGCGATCATGTACCGGGGCCGGTCGGTGACGGTGACCGTGATCGACCGCGGGCCGTACGCGCGGTCCAACTGGGACCTTACGCGCGCGACGGCGGAGAGGCTGCGCTTCAGCGGGACGGACTCAATAGGGGTCGCGCACTAGGGTTGTTCCCGCAGCCCTTCGACGTAGCGGTGGAACGCGAGGTGGTCGGACGTGCACTCCGTCTCCTGATCGCCCTTGCGGAGGCGGACGGTGTCCATGGGCACGCCGGAGCTCGTGTCCTCGGTGACGTCCATCACCTCCCAGCCGTCGTCGATGAGCTGCCGCAGCCTCTCGAGCTCCGGGTCGTCTCCCCAACCGGCCACCGCTGATCCTCCTTCGCTAGGGACAATCTTCGCCACGCACGTCCTTCGCCTACGCACGTCGTGGGCGGCGATCTCCTCGGAGATCGCGCAAACAAAATGAGGTTAGACCGGAACCCCGGCCTCGTGTGGCCTTATCTGCCCCGACTCGATCTCCTCCACCCAGTGGCACGCGACGGTGTGCCCGCCCACCGCGCGCAGCTCGGGCACCTCGTCCGTGCAGCGCTCCTTCTGCACGAAGGGGCAGCGCGTGTGGAAGCGGCATCCGGGCGGCGGGTTCGCGGGCGACGGAAGGTCGCCGCGGAGCAGGATTCGCTCGCGCGCGAGCTCGACCTTCGGGTCGGGGATCGGCACGGCCGACAGCAGCGCCTTCGTGTACGGGTGCAGCGGCCGGTCGTAGAGGTCGCCGGCGGGCGCGACCTCCATGATCTTGCCGAGGTACATCACCGCGATCCGGTCGGAGATGTGACGCACGACCGCGAGGTCGTGCGCGATGAAGAGGTACGTGAGCCGGAACTCCTCCTGGAGCTCTTCCAGGAGGTTCACGATCTGCGCCTGGATCGAGACGTCGAGGGCCGAGACCGGCTCGTCGGCGACGATGAGATCGGGGTTCATCGCGAGCGAGCGCGCGAGCCCGATCCTCTGGCGCTGTCCCCCCGAGAACTCGTGCGGGTACCGGTTCGCCGCGCCCGGCGGTAAGTCGACGACGTCGAGCAGGTGGCGCACCTTCGACGCGACCTCGTCCGCCGACGCGCCGTGCACCTTGAGCGGCTCGCCGACGATGTTGCCCACGCTCTGGCGCGGGTTCAGCGACGAGTACGGGTCCTGGAAGATCATCTGCATGCGGCGCCGGAGCTTCCTGAGCTCGGGCCCGGAAAGCCCTGCGATGTCGACGCCGTCGAAGTAGATGCGTCCCTCGGTGGGGTCGTAGAGGCGCAGCACGGTCCTGCCGACCGTGGTCTTGCCGCAGCCGGACTCGCCCACGAGGCCGAGGGTCTCGCCCCTGCGGATCTCGAAGGACACGCCGTCTACGGCCTTGACGTCGCCGACGTGGCGGTCGATCAACAACCCGGACCGGATCGGGAAGTACACCTTCAGGTCCTCGACCGCGACGAGATCCGGCGTCGGCTCGTTCATCCGGTCTCTTCGCCCACGACCGGGGCCTGCGGCATGTCCTCTACCGGCACCGGGTTCCAGCACGCGACGTGGTGGTACGGCCCGTCGATCCGGCGCAGGTGCGGCGTCTTCTCCCACGACTCCTGCGTCGCGTACTTGCAGCGCGGCGCGAAGGAGCAGCCCTCCGCCAGCGTCCTCAGGTCGCGCGGGCTCCCGCCGATCGGCTGGAGCTTCTCCTTGCGCGCCGCGTCGAGGCGCGGCACCGACTTCAGCAGCCCGAGGGTGTAGGGATGACGGGGCCGCGCGAACAGCTCGACCGTCGGCGCGGTCTCGATGAACTCTCCCGCGTACATGACGTTGGTCCGGTCGCACACGCCGGCGACGACGCCGAGGTCGTGCGTGATGAGGATCAGCGCCATGTTCTCCTCCTGGACGAGGTGCCGGAGGAGGTCGAGTATCTGCGCCTGGATCGTGACGTCGAGGGCCGTCGTCGGCTCGTCCGCGATCAGGATCCGGGGCTTGCACGCGATCGCCATCGCGATCATGACCCTCTGGCGCATGCCGCCGGAGAACTGGTGCGGGTAGCCGCGCAGGCGACTAGCGGCGTCCGGGATCCCGACGCGGTCCAGCAGGCTCCGCGCCTCCTCGGAGGCCTCTTCCTTTCGCATGCCGAGATGCTTGCGAAGGCTCTCGGTGATCTGCCGCCCCACGCGCAGCACCGGGTTCAGAGAGGTCATGGGATCCTGGAAGATCATCGCGATGTCGCGCCCCCGGATCTGGCGGAGCTTCGAGTCCGGGAGCTGCAGCAGGTCCACGTCGCGGAACACGACCTCGCCCCCGGTCACCTTTCCCGCCGGCTTCGGCAGGATCCCGAGCATCGCAAGCGACGAAACGCTCTTGCCGCACCCGGACTCGCCGACGATCGCGAGCGTCTCCCCCGCCTCGAGGTCGAACGAGATGCGGTTGACCGCGTGGATCGTGGCCCGGCGGGTGAAGAACTTGACCTCGAGGTCCCGGACCGACAGCAGCGGCATGCTCAGGACCTCAGCTTCGGGTCGATGGCCTCGCGCAGGCCGTCGCCGATCAGGTTGATCCCGAGGACGCTCAGCACGATCGCGAACCCGGGGAAGAAGATCAGGTGCGTCGACTGCGTGAGCCGGTTCGAGTTGTCGGCGACCATCTTGCCCCACTCGGGAAAGCTCGGGTCGGCGGGGCCGAGGCCTAGGAAGCTGAGCGCGGCGACCTCGATGATCGCGGTCGCCATCGCGAGGGTCGCCTGGACGATCACCGGCGCGATCGAGTTCGGGAGTATGTGGACCCCTAGGAGCCGCGGCCCGCTCGCGCCGAGCGACCGGGCGGCGAGCACGAAGTCCGACTCCCTCTGGGCGAGGATCGACCCGCGCAGCAGCCGCGCGAACACAGGCACGTTGATGATCCCGATCGCGAACATGATCGGGAGGAGGCCCCGGCCGAGCGCGGTGACGATCGCGATCGCGAGCAGCAGCCCCGGGATCGACAGCATGATGTCCATCAGCCGCATGATCAGCGTGTCGACCCAGCCGCCGAGATAGCCGGCGATCGCGCCGAGGACGACGCCGAACAACAGGCCGATCGCCACCGAGACGACTCCCGAGAGCAGCGAGAGCCGCGACCCGTACACGACGCGGGAGAAGAAGTCGCGGCCCTGCTCGTCCAGGCCCATCCAGTGCTCGCCCGACGGCCCTTCGGGGTTCGACGCGAGGGCACCGACCTGCTCGCTCGGGTCGTACGGCGCGATCGCGGGGGCGGCTACGGCGAGGACCACGAACAGAGCGACGACCACGGCGCCGACGATCGCGCCGGGGTTGCGGCGCACGCGGTCGAACGCGTCGGACCACAGGCTTGCCTGGCTCTCGAGGCTGAGCTCCTTGGCCTCGGCCTCGGCGATGCTCACCGGTACCTGATCCTCGGGTTCAGGAATGCGTACGACACGTCGACGAGCAGGTTCACGATCACGATCACCAGGGCGAAGAACACGAGCCCTCCCTGCAGGACCGCGTAGTCGCGGAAGCTGATCGCGTTGATGATCATCGTGCCGAGCCCGGGCCACGAGAACACTCTCTCGGTCAGGATCGCCCCCGTCAGCAGGAGCCCGGTCTGCAGGCCGACGATCGTCACGACCGGGAGCATCGCGTTGCGCATCACGTGGCGCCGGTCGATCACGGTCGGGTCGAGCCCCTTGGCCCGTGCGGTCCTGACGTAGTCCTCGCTCAGGACGTCGAGCGTCGCGGCGCGCGTGATCCGGGCGACGATCGCGAGCGGGATCGTCCCCAGCGCGATCGCCGGCAGTATCAGGTGCCTCAGCGCGTCGACGAACGCGGGGAGATCCCCGGCGAGCAGCGCATCGATCGTGTAGAAGCCGGTCGGGTGCTCGAGCGACCGCGTGACGTCGAGGCGACCGATGCTCGGGAGCCACCCGAGCTTCACCGCGAAGACGAACTTCAGGATCAGCGCGAGGAAGAAGATGGGAAAGCTGATGCCGATCAGCGACGTCACGAGGCTCGCCTGGTCGAAGAAGCCCTGGTATCGCTTCGCGGCGACGTACCCGAGGGGGACGCCGGCGAGGATCGCGAACAGCATCGCCGCGAGGCCGAGCTCGATCGTCGCGGGGAACCGCTGCTTCAGCTCGTCGAAGACCGGCCGCCGCGTCTGGATGCTGGCGCCGAGGTCGCCGGTCACGAGGTTTCCCGCGTACGTGAGGTACTGCTCGTAGATCGGCTCGTCCAACCCCAGCTCCCGCTCGATCGCCTCGACGGACTCCTCCGTCGCGCGTTCGCCCAGCAGCGCGATCGCGGGGCCGCCCGGCAGCGACCTGACGAACACGAACACGAGGATCGAGAGCCCGATGAGGATCGGGACCAGGAGCGCGAGCCGCCGGACGACGTATCTCAGCATCTAGCGGCACCATACGCGAAAGGGGCGCGGGAATCGCTCCCGCGCCCCTTTCCTCAGAGCTCGTTCGCTAGCCGCCCTCGACGGTCACCAGCGAGAACTGCTCGAGCGAGACGGGGCTCGGCTGGTAACCCTGCACGTTCGCCGTGAACGCGAGCGCGGGCTTCGTGTGCACGTACGGGAGCCCGGGGAGGAAGTCCATGATGAGACGGTTGCACTCCTCGTACATCGCCGTGCGGGCATCGGGGTCGGTCTCCGTCTCGGCGTCGTCGAGACACGTCCGGATCTCCGGGTCGTCGAATCCCCACGCCCTCTGCTCGGTCTGGAAGAACGTCCCGATAAAGTTGTCGGGGTCACCGAAGTCGCCGGTCCACCCCAGCAGGTAGAGGCCGTACCGGCCGTTGTCGACGTTGTCGAGGTAGTCGGGGCTCCAGATGGCCGACTGCTTGTTTACCTTGAAGCAGCAGTCCTCGAGGTCGGCCACCATCGCCTCGAAGTTGTCCTGCGGCACCGGCATGTACGGGCGCGAGACGTCGGTCGGGTAGGCGAAGTCGACCTCCACCGGCAGGTCGTAGCCGGCGTCGGTCAGGAGCTGCTCCGCCTTCTCCGGGTCGTATTCGTACGTCGTCACGTCGTCCGCGTAGCCGAACAGCGCCGGCGGCATGAACTGCGTCGCCACCTCGCCCTGACCCGCGTAGAACGCGTCGACGACCTCCTGGCGGTTGATCGCGTGGGCGATCGCCTTGCGCACCTCGATGTCGTCCAGCGGCTTCTTCGCCTGGTTCATCCCGACGTAGGCGACGTTGAACGCCGGACGCTCGAGGAGCTGGAGGTTCTCGTCGGCCTGGATCGTCTCGAAGTCCTGCGGCTCGACGAGGTCGTACCCCTGGATCTCACCGGTCTGCAGGGCCTGGAGCCGGGCCGCGTTGTCGGGGATCGGCTGGAAGATCAGCGTCTCGACGTTCCCCTGCTCGTCCGCGTTCCAGTAGTTCGGGTTCTTGACCATCGTCAGGGCCTGGTTGCGCTCCCAGCTCTCGAACATGAACGGGCCGGTCCCGACCGGGTGCTCGGTGCCGTAGGTGCCCGTCGCGCGGAAGATGCCCTCCGCGTTCACGCGGCCCTCGTCGGCGTCGTACTGCTGGAGCGCCTTCGGGCTGCCGAACGTGAAGTTCGTCAGCGCCATCGCCGCCAGGAACGACGACGACGGCTTGTTCAGGGCGATCGTGACCGTGAACTCGTCGTCGACCGTGCAGCTCTTGAAGTTCGACTCCGTGTGGGCGCCGCTGTCGGGGTCGGTCTTCGCGAAGCCTCCGAAGACGGTCTGCCAGTAGTAGGTGGCGGCCGGGTTCTGGAACGACCCCGTGAAGTTGAACCAGCGGTCGAAGTTGAAGCAGACGGCGTCGGCGTTGAACGGCTCGCCGTCGTGGAACTCGACGCCTTCGCGAAGCGTGAACGTCCACTCCGTGCCGTCCTCCGACGTCGTCCACTCGGTGGCGAGGCCCGGGACGACCTCGGTGCCGCCGGGCGCGAGCGTCACGAGGCCCTCGAACATCTGGTCGATCGCCCGGAGCGACTCACCGTCGGACACGAGCGCGCCGTCCAGGACGACGGGGTCCGCCGACGTGCCGAACGTCAGGGTCGCGCCCGCCTGGGCGCCGGTGCCGCCGTTGCCCCCCTCCTCGTCGCCGTCACCGCCGCACGCTGCGATCGTCAGGGCCATCACGAGCGCGAGCGCGAGCAGCCTCAGTGGTTTGGGCATCGACGAAACCTCCCCCTTGCACGCAGTGTCTCTACGGACGCGCGCAGTATATGTCCGCTACCTTCGCCGGGCTACTACTTTTGTAGTTGTCCCGGCGGGTTGCGACCGCACGCTGCTACCCTGGACGGGTTTCCGACCCGCCCAGGCGGGGCCGGAACTTTTAGCCACAGCGCCGAGTCCCGATTGTGACGATCCTTCGGAAAGGAGTAGCCGGTGGCCGACGGTGGCCGTGCTGGCGGGGACGCGAGGGACTTCTCGGAGTTCAAGTCCGCCTTCGACCGCATCACCGCGAACATGGAGAAGGCGATCCAGGGCAAGACCGAGACGGTCCGCCTCTCGCTGATCGCGCTGCTGGCCGAGGGCCACGTGCTCCTGGAGGACATCCCGGGCGTCGGCAAGACCATGCTGGCGAAGTCGCTCGCCCGGTCGGTGGGATGCAAGTGGCAGCGGATCCAGTTCACGCCGGACCTGCTCCCGAGCGACGTCACCGGCGTCAACGTGTGGGACCGGGCGAGCGGCGAGTTCCAGTTCAAGCCCGGCGCAGTCTTCGCGAACATCTGCCTCGGCGACGAGATCAACCGGGCCTCGCCCAAGACCCAGTCGGCCCTGCTGGAGTGCATGGAGGAGCGGCAGGTCACGGTCGACGGGACGACGAGGCTGCTCGAGGCGCCGTTCATGGTGATCGCGACGCAGAACCCGATCGAGCACGAGGGGACGTACCCGCTGCCGGAGTCCCAGCTCGACCGCTTCATGATGAGGCTGTCGATGGGCTACCCGAGCCGGCAGTCGGAGCTCGAGATCCTCGACACCCACGGCCGACGATCGCTGCTCGACGAGCTCGAGCCGGTCGCCGACGCCAACGAGGTGAACAACCTCATCAAGCTCGCGCGGGAGGTCCACGTGGCGCCGTCGCTCCGCCGCTACATCGTCGACCTCTCCGAGGCGACCCGCGACCACCCCGACGTCTACCTGGGCGCGAGCCCGAGGGCGTCGCTCTACCTCCTGAAGGCGTCCCGGGCCCTCGCGGCCAGCCGCGGCCGCGACTACGTCGTGCCCGACGACATCAAGGACCTGTCGGTGCCGGTGCTGGCGCACCGGGTCCTGCTCTCGCCGGAAGCGCAGATGCGCGGCGCGTCCGCCGAGACCGTGCTCGAGGGCCTGGTCGGCCGCGTCCCGATCCCCGCCAAGGAGGCGTAACCCGCAAAGCCGATGCTCACGCTCCGAGGCTGGTCGGTGGCCTTCACCGGCGTCGCGCTTCTGGCGGTCGCGAGGATCTTCGGGGCCGCGCCCGTCGAGCAGTTCGGGTTCGCGCTCCTCGTCCTCCCGTTGATAGCGCTCGGCGTGGTCCGCCTCGGCAAGCACGACCTCGAGGTCACGAGGCGGACGGCGCCTGAACGCGTGCGCGCCGGTGGCAAGGTGAGGGTCACGCTCCAGATCCGCAACCGCGGCCGCGGCCCGGCCCCCCTGCTGCTCCTCGAGGACCGCGTGCCGGCGGACGTCGCGGGGCGCGCCCGCTTCGCGCTCCACGGCGTCGAGCCGAGAGGCCGCCGGGTGGCGTCGTACGAGCTCCGGCCCCCGCGGCGCGGCCGTTACGAGGTGGGGCCGCTGACGCTCACCTCGACCGATCCGTTCGGGCTTGCCCGGCTCGGGTCGGCCGTCGCCCCGAGGTCGTCGATCCTGGTCCACCCCCGGGTCGAGCCGCTGGCGCTCCCGCGCGACCTGGGCGACCGCCGGAGCCTCGCGGTCTCGGCGCTGCGCCAGCCCATCGGTGCCCAGGGCGAGGAGTTCTACACGCTGCGCGAGTACAACGAGGGCGAGGACCTGCGCAAGGTCCACTGGCCGGCGACGGCGAAGCGAGGGCGGTACATGATCCGCCAGGAGGAGACCCCCTGGCACACGCGGGCTACCGTCTTGTTCGACGACCGGACCGCCGCGCACGACGGGATCGGCGACGCGCACAGCTTCGAACGGGTGATCGAGGCGACGGCCTCGATCGTCGACCTCTACCACCGCTCCGGCTACACCTACCGCGTCACGGGAGCGTCGGCGCCGGGGCTGCAGGCGTCGAAGGGCTCGGCGCACTTCAACCGCGCCCTCGACCTGCTCGCCACGGCCGGGACCGCTCCATCGCCCCTCCCCCCCCACGCCGGCGACCCGCTGATCGCGCGCCTGCTCGAGCTCGAGACCGGCACCGCCGGTGAAGGGACCCTCGCGGTCGTGACGGGATCCCTCGCGGTGGAGGCGGCGGTCGCCGTGACACGCTGCCGCCGGCGCTTCCGGCAGGTCGTCGTCGTGATGTTCCCGGGGCACCGCTTCGGCTCGATGACGACCAGGGCGCGCTGGGGCGCGGAGCAGGCCGTGGTCGAGGTCGTCAAGCTGCTGGGCCGGTCCGGCGTTCAGACGGTCGTCCTGGGCCCCTAGGAGCCGCTGCTGGCGGGGTGGGGCTCCCTCACCCGCTCGCCGGCGTCGACGGTCCGGTCGGGGGGGCTCGGATGACTCCGCACCGCGCGGAGCCACGGATGGGACCGTCGTGAGCTCCGAGGGGCGCGCCCGCATCGGCCTCGGCGCCCTCTTGCTCCTGACCCTGCTGGCCTTCGCGCAGGTCTTCGCCCACGGCGACTACCCCGGGCCCACTCTGCTCGGGATGGCCCTCGCGTCGGGAATCGCGATCGGCGCCCGGCGGCTCGGGGCGGGGACGACGACGACGGCGGTCGTGAGCCTCGTCGCGCTGGTCGCCTACCTGGTGCTGATCTTCCAGGCGCGCAACTCCTTCTACCTGCTCCCGTCGCCCGACGCCGCGGCGGGGCTGGCCCGGTCGCTCACGAACGCGCTGCGGCACTCGGCGGTCGACTACGCCCCCGTGCCCGTCCGGAGCGGTTACGTCGTCCTCGTCGTGGCCGGCATGTGGGTGGCGACGACGATCGGCGAGATCGCGACCTTCCGCTGGCGCCGTCCGCTCCTAGCGGCCTTCCCGTGCATCGGCCTCTTCTGCATCCAGATGATCGTGGGAACCGGCGACGGGGCCCCGGTCCTGGTCGTCGCCTTCGTCGTCACGCTGCTGACCTTCTGGGGGCTCGAGTCCGCTCACCGGGTGCGGTCGTGGGGGCGCTGGGTGCCGGCGTTCGCCGGCCGCGGGGGCAAGGAGCCGGAGTCCGTCACCGGCGCGCTCGCCCGCAGGATGGGCGCCGGGTGCGTCGCGGCGGCGATCGTGGCCCCGATGGTCGTGCCCGCCTTCGGCGACGGGATGCTCGTATGGCGGAACGACGTCGGCGCCGGGGGCTTCGGCGGCGGCGGGTCGGGCGAGATCAACCCCCTCGTGTCGATCGCGCCGAAGCTGCTGGAGCAGACGGACTCGGTCCTGTTCACGGTGGAGGCCGAGCGCGCGTCGTACTGGCGCCTGCTGTCGCTCGGACGGTTCGACGGGCGCGACTGGGAGCGGGTGGAATCGCGTCTTCAGGAGAGCGTGATCGACGGGACCTCGTTCGCCGGGTCCTCCAACACGCCCGCGGCGTGGGCGCCACTCGAGCAGACCGTCACGTTCGAGGAGCTGGAGTCCGAGCGGCTGCCCGCGGCGATCAACCCCGCTGAGGTCGACGTCGACGGAGCGGTCCAGCTCACCTACGACATGGAGAACCAGGACCTGGTCCTGCCCGAGGACGCCGGCGAGGGCTTCACCTACACCGTCACCTCGAACGTCCCGGAGCTGACCTACGACCAGCTGCGCCGGCTCGACGCCGGCACGACGGACGACGTCTACATCGAGACGCCCGCAGCGTCTCCCGAGACGATCGACCTCGCGCAGGACCTGCGCCTGGACCCGGCGACGGGCGAGAGGCGCTCGGACGGCGAGTTCCTGATCGCGCTCCAGGAGGAGCTGCGGACGAAGTTCCACTACTCGGCGGAGCCCGACCTCGTCGAGCGGACACAGGTCGACGGCGCGTCGGCGGACTACCTCCACGACTTCCTCTTCGAGGTGCGGGAGGGCTACTGCCAGCAGTTCGCCACCGCGTTCGCGCTGCTCGCCCGCATCGAGAGCATCCCGACCCGGGTGGCGGTCGGGTTCCTTCCCGGAGAACGCGACACCGGGACCGAGCCGGATACGTTCACGGTCGCCGGGTTCCAGACGCACGCCTGGCCGGAGGTCTACTTCGAGGACTACGGGTGGGTCCGCTTCGACCCGACCCCGCGCGTCGCGGCGACCACGCCCGCCTACACGCGGGAGCCCCTGGAGATCGGCGGCGGGTCCGGAGCGTCCGGCGGCGCCGAGGGCATCGGGTCCGCGATCGGGCGGCAGGAGGTCGTTCGGGACCGCAGGCTCGCCGGGCAGAACGTCGGGCCGGCCCTGCTCGAAGGGGAGCGCCCGGTCGGCGGCGCGTTCGCACCGGGCGGCGTGCCGGAGAACCCCGCGTGGGCGCGGACCTTCAACCGTCTCGCCGTGGCCGTCGCACTCCTCGTCGTCGCGTTCCTCGCCTCGGTCCCGGCGTTCAAGCGGTGGCGGATCGCCCGCAGGTACCGGCGCGCCCGGGGGGCCGACGCATCCGCGGCCGCCGCGTTCCGGCACTTCGAGGACGAGGCCGCGGAGCTGGCGGCGCCGCGCTCTCCCGCGGAGTCCGCGGCGTCCTTCGCGGCCCGGCTCGCGCGGCTCCGTGTGGTCCCGGCCGGCGACGCCGCGCGGCTCGCGCAGATCTACGAGGCGTCGCAGTACGGGCCGCGTGGTGTGGGGAGCGACCAGGCGCGCCAGGCGAGGATCCTCGCCCGCAAGCTCCGCGGGGTCATGTGGGCGCGGGCGTCGTGGTGGACGCGCGCGACGCGGCTGTTCTCGCCGAAGGGGCTAGTTGGCCGCTCGTAGACGGCGGCGCGCCTCCGGCGGCACCTCCTGCTCGAGCGTCTCTTCCACTCGCCTCAGCGCCGTCACGAACTCCTCGCGGTCGTAGAGGTACTCGGCCACGCGACCGTCCACGCCGGCCGCGATCTCGTCGATCGCCAGGAAGAACGCGAGCTGGCCCTCCTTCAGCGCATCGAGCAGCTCACCGTCGGTCTTGCAGATCTTGAAGATGCTCTTGCCGTCGGTGACGAGCTTGACCTCCGAGAGATGGTCCTCGAGAGCCGCCTTCTTCCGCAGGTACGAATAGGCACGCCGCACGCGCTGCAGGCTCATGCCGTGCTCCAGAAGCGATTTCACGACCTTCAACGCGACGAGGTCGCGGAACGAGTAGAGGCGCCTGACGCCCGGCCGGCCGCCGGTTGCCTGGACGCTGGGCTTGACGAGACCGATGCGGTCCCAATACCTCAGCTGGTGTGCTGTGCAGCCTGTGAAACGTGACGTTTGTTGAGCAGTGAAACCCTCCATGGATGAGTACGTCCTTCCACTACAGCAACGAGGAAAAAACCTTCGACACGCCTGAGATACCCGCGACGGGCAAACGAAGTGCTGTTACGAAATGCCCGGTGCTGCATTGCCGCTCCGTGCGACGTACGGAATCTAGCGCGGCTCGTCGCGGCGCGGCAAGTCCCGCGCCGCATTCGTTGCCGAAGTAGCGAAAGTTTTTCCCGAGGTTGCCGTCGCGCGCGGAGCGCGTCCGGCTAGCGCCGCTTGTAGCGCTGCTTGAGCCGTTGCTCGAAGTCGCTCGCGGCGCGCCCGAGACGTTCTCCCACGTCGGCGAACGTCCGGCTCGGTGACGGAGCGGAGCCGCGCAGGCCGCCGGCGATCACGACGATCCCCCACACCATCGAGCCGAACGCGAGCGCACCTATCCAGACCTGCTTCGTCACGAAGAATGCGAACAGCACCAGGAGCCCCGCGACGAACATCAGCAACCCGCGGCGGACGGCGTGCATCCCGCCTCCCGTCGACTTGCGCTGCGACTCCCCCGCGAGCGCAGGGTCCTCCCGGTAGAGGCTCTTCTCCATCTCGTCGAGGATGCGCTGCTCGCGCTCTGACAGCGGCACGGTCACCCGATTATAGGTTCGACCCCGTTTAGCGAACCAGGCGCTCGGGCTACGCACGCGGCGCAGCTACGGTCCGCGGTCGGCGAGGGTAGCGGGTCCGACCGACGACGCGCCGAAGCGCCGTCTGATCGAGTCGATCGCGGCCGACGCCTCCTGCCATCCGGCGCGGCCGGGCCGCTCGCCCAGCAGGTCCAGCTGCCGGCGCGGGGGCCCCGGCGCGAGGGACGTCACGCTCACGCCGATGAGCCTGACGCGCGGCGCTCCCGGAGCGACCTTCTCGTACAGCTCCCTGGCGACCGCGTAGACCTCCGCGGCGGTATCGACCTCCGCGGGCAGGGTCTTCGACCGGGTGATCGTCTGGAAGTTCGACCAGCGGACCTTGAGCGTCACGGTCCGGCCGCAGAGACCCTTCGCCCGCAGGCGGCCGGCCGTCCGGTCCGACAGCCTGAGCACCTCCCGAAGGATGTCGTCGGGGGCGTCCAGGTCCGCGGCGAAGGTCTCCTCGGAGCCCACGGATTTCGCAGGCTCATGCGGCGTCACCGCCCGCTCGTCGACGCCCGCGGCGAGGTGCGCGAGGTGGGCGCCGAGCGAGTCCCCGATCGCACGCTCCAGCGTGCGGCGCGGCACCCTCGCGAGGTCGCCGACGGTCTTGATCCCGAGGCGGCGCAGCGCGTCCCCGGTCGCCTCGCCCACGCCCCATAGAGCCGTCACCGGCAGCGGGTGCAGGAACGACTCGACCCGCTCCGGGTCGATCACGAGCAGGCCGTCGGGCTTCGCCGACGTCGAGGCGAGCTTGGCCAGGAACTTGTTCGGCGCGACGCCGACCGTGCAGGTCAGCCCCAGCGCGGCGATCTTCGCGCGCACCGAGCGCCCTATCTCGACCGGAGGCCCCAACAGCCTCACCGACCCCGAGACGTCGAGGAACGCCTCGTCGAGCGACGGCGGCTCGACGAGCGGGGTGAAGGACAGGAAGACCTCGCGGATCTGCGCCGAGTAGTCCTGGTAGGCCGCGAAGTCGTTGGGGAGGAAGACCCCGCGGGAGCAGAGCCTGCGCGCCTGGATCGTCGGCATCGCGAAGCGGACGCCGAACCTCCGGGCCTCGTAGCTCGCCGAGGTCACGACGCCGCGGCCTCCCTGCCCCCCCACGATCACCGGTTTGCCCCGCAGCGAGGGGTCTTTGATCACCTCGACCGACGCGTAGAAGGCGTCCATGTCGACGTGCAGGACGGGGGTCGCGACCTTCGCTCGCTCCACGCGGACGAGCGTACGCCCCGCCGGTTCCGGGTAGGCGTCGGGAGACCGATATCGAGGAGCAGCCATGGCGTTCGAGGGCACCGGGATGAAGGTCGCGATCGTCGGGGCGACCGGCAACGTCGGGACGAGCCTGATCCGGGCGCTCGAGAACGAGCTGCGGGTGACGTCGATCGTCGGCATCGCCCGGCGGGAGCCGGAGCTGAGGGCGCCCAAGGTGACCTGGCGCCGGGCCGACGTCACGTCCGACGACCTCGTCCCGCTCTTCACCGGCTGCGACGTCGTCGTCCACCTCGCATGGCTCATCCAGCCCTCGCGGAACCTCCGGGTGCTCCACGCGACGAACGTCGAGGGGAGCCGCCGCGTGTTCGAGGCGGCCGCCGCCGCGGGCGTCCGGTCGCTGGTCTACGCGTCGTCGATCGGCGCCTACTCGCCGGGTCCCAAGGACGACGCCGGGGTCGACGAGAGCTGGCCGACCGAAGGCGTCGAGTCGTCCTTCTACGCGCGGCACAAGGCGGAGACCGAGCGCATCCTCGACGCCTTCGAGCGGGCGAACCCGCGGATCCGGGTCGTTCGGCTGCGGCCGGGCCTGATCTTCAAGCGCGAGGCGGCGTCGGGCATCCGGCGCCTGTTCTTCGGGCCGCTGCTTCCGGGAAAGCTCGTGCGCCGGAGCCTCGTCCCCGTGATCCCCGACATCGACGAGCTCCGCTTCCAGGTGGTGCACTCCTACGACGCCGGCGAGGCGTACCGGCTCGCGATCGTCACGGGCGTGCGCGGCGCCTTCAACATCGCGGCCGACCCGGTGATGGACCCGGCAGGGCTCGCGGAGCTTCTGGGCGCAAGGCTCGTGCCGATCCCGCCGGCGGTGCTGAAGGGCGGCGCCGACCTGACGTGGCGGCTCCACCTCCAGCCGACCCCCAGAGGGTGGATCGACATGGCGCTGCAGGTCCCGGTGATGAACACGACGAGGGCGCGCACCGAGCTCGGCTGGAAGCCGCGCTTCGACGCCGCCGATGCGAACCTCGACCTCATGGACGGCTTCCAGGACGGCGCCGGGATCGACACGCCCCCGCTCCACCCGAGGACCGGCGGGCCCGGCCGGGTCCGCGAGCTCCTGACGAGGGTCGGCGGCGCGTCCCGGTGACGACCGGTCGCCTCGGCGAGCTGCCCGGGGAAGACGGCTGGTGAAGGTCAGGGCCGGCCGCCGCAGCGTCGACGTCACCAACCCCGACAACGTCTTCTATCCCGAGCGCGGGTTCACGAAAGCCGACGTCGTCCGCTACTACCAGGACGCCGCGCCCGTGCTGCTCCCCCACCTGAAGAACCGGTTGGTGACGCTGAAGCGGTACCCCGACGGCGTCGAGGGAGGTTTCTTCTACGAGAAGCAGTGCCCGAGGCACCGCCCCGAGTGGGTGCGGACGGCGCCGATGCGGCGCAAGGACGGAAAGATCATCCATTACTGCCTGCTCAACGACCGGGCCGCGCTCGCGTGGGCCTCGAACCTGGCGAACCTCGAGCTGCATACCTCGCTCGCGCGGGCCGACCGGCTGGACCGGCCCCGGTCGCTCGTGTTCGACCTCGACCCCGGCGAGGGGACGGACGTCCTCGACTGCGCGCGGGTGGCGCTCTGGGTCCGGGCCGTCTTCGAGAACCTGGGGCTGGAGAGCTTCGCCAAGACCTCGGGGTCCAAGGGGATCCAGACGTTCGTCCCCGTGTCGGCGGGCGCGACGTTCGACGCCACGAGGGCATGGGCGCACGCGGTCGCCGTCCGGCTCGCGTCCGAGCACCCGGACGCGATCGTGACGAGGCAGGCGAAGGCCGAACGGGTCGGCAAGGTGCTGATCGACTGGAGCCAGAACGACGACCACAAGACGACGGTGTGCGTCTACTCCCTGCGGGCCCGGCCGCGTCCGACGGTCTCGACGCCGGTGACTTGGGCGGAGATCGAGGCCGCCGCGGAGTCCGGGGACGCCTCGGCGCTCGCGTTCGAGTCGCACGAGGCGCTCGCCCGGGTCGAGGAGCACGGCGACCTGTTCGAGCCGGTGCTGAAGCTGCGCCAGAAGCTGC
This sequence comes from Actinomycetota bacterium, assembly GCA_046263255.1. Classification (GTDB taxonomy): domain Bacteria; phylum Actinomycetota; class CADDZG01; order CADDZG01; family WHSQ01; genus JALZEG01. The sequence goes on along the minus strand of JBHELD010000022.1, from coordinate 4,157 downwards.
CGCCGCCGCCGTAGCGCCCCGGCGCGTATCGCTGCACGCCGTTCAGCGGCCGGCGCTGCCCCCGCTGGCGTGCCACAGCCGCCCCGGCGCGGCCTCGCTCGTGCCGGCGCCGAGGCCGCGTGCCGCCTGGATCCTCCGCTGGCGGCCGAGGGCCGCGGCGAGCGAGTGGCCGGCGGCGCGGTCGGCGGCGAGCTGCGCGAGGTCGAAGGCCTCCTGCGCCACGACCGTGATCCCGACGTTGCGGGGGTCGGTCCGGTAGACGAGCGACGCTCCGCCCCGCTTGCGGACGAGCCCCTTGAAGAGCAGCAGCCACGAGTGGAACACGGTCCGGGCGCAGCGGGCCTGGACCCGCTCGAAGACCGTTACGTCCATCGGGCCCGTCGTGTCGTCGAGCGTGACGAAGATGATGCGCTGCCCGGAGCGGATCGCGGGGGTCTGGCTCGACACCTTCACGCCGGCCACCCATACGAGCGCGTTGTTCTTCTGGTCCACGAGCTCCGCCGCCGGGACGCAGCCGATCTCGGCCATCCAGGGCCGGTAGAGCTCGATCATGTGGCGCCGCGCGTCGATGCCGGTGATCTCGAGCTCCGCCTGGGTCTCCTCCATCGGCGAGTAGTCCGGGAGCCCGGGAAGCGTCTCCGCGATCGGCTCCTCGAGGTCGAACGAGAGCTGGGTCGCGGGGTCCGGCGCCGGGGCGGCCGGGGCTCTCCGGCGGCGCGGCGCGCGCGCCGGCGGAACCCTCGTCGTGAGGTCGACGGCCCGCCACAAGAGCTCACGGCGGGAGCGGCTCCCCTTTATGGAGTCGAGGGCGCCGACGTGGACGAGGTTCTCGAGCACGGGACGGCTGAGGCTCGCGCGGCGCCACAGGTCCTCCAGCGAGTCGAACGGCCGGGCCGCGAGGAGCGAGTCGATCTCGGCGCCGGAGATGTCCCGGACCTCCGAGAAGGCGAGCCGGATCCCCCACCTCTCCGCCATACGTTCGACCCGGTAGGTCGCGTGCGACGCGTTCACGTCCACCGGCAGGATCGGGATCCCGAAGTTCCGCGCGTCGGCGACGATCAGCCGGCGGGGGTACATGCCGGGGTCGTGGGTGAGGACCCCGGCGAGGAACTCCGCCGGGTAGTGCGCCTTCAGCCACGACGAGAGGTACGTCGGGAGCGCGAACGCGGCCGCGTGCGCCTTGCAGAAGCCGAACGACGCGAACGCGAACACCTCCCTCCAGAGGTCCTCCGCCTGGCGGGGAGTGAACCCGTTGCGGACGGCGGCGGCCTTGAACCACGACGCGACGTCCTCGTCCGGCGGGACGATCTCGATCGGCTGCGCGACCCCCTCCCACACGACTCCGCCGGGGCGCTCCGCGTCGAGGTGCCTGCGCACGTAGTCGGCGTCGTCGAGCGAGCAGCCGGTCGCGGCGGCGATCACGCGGATGACTTGCTCGTGGAATACGACGACGCCGTTGGTCTCGGCGAGGATCGGCCGGAGCCTCGGGTGCGGATACCGCGTCTCGGCGAAGCCGTGGCGGCGGTCCAGGTACGGGCTCACCATGTCGGACTTCACGGGGCCGGGGCGGAACAGCGAGATGTCGACGATGAGGTCCGCGAAGCGGCTCGGCTGGAACCGCGCGAGCAGCTCGCGCTGCCCGGGCGACTCGATCTGGAAGCACCCGAGCGTCCGCGACGACCGCACGAGCTCGAAAGTCTTGCCGTCGTCGTGTGGGAGCGAGTCGAGGTCGAGCTCCACGCCGTGGGCCCGCTCGACCTCGTCCACGGCATGGGCGATCGACGACAGCATCCGCACGCCGAGGACGTCGAGCTTGACGAGCCCGAGCTCCTCGACGTCGTCCTTGTCGGCCTGGAGCATCGTGAAGCCACCGAAGCTCTCCTGCATCGGGACCCGGTCGGCGAGGTCGCGCGACGACAGGATCACGCCGGAAGGGTGGAGCGCGAGGTGGCGCGGGAAGCCGTCGATCTCGATGCAGAGCGAGAAGAGCTGCTCGAGCTGCCCCGCGTCCAGGTTGCTGCCGGCGAGCTCGGGGAGGCGCTCGATCGCCTGCGGGATGTCGGCGGCGCGGACGCGCGGGAACGCCTTCGCTACGAGGTCGATCTCCTCCGGCGGGAGCCCCAGGGCCTTGCCGACCTCGCGGATCGCCATGCGGGCGCGAAACGTGTCGACCATGCAGCACATCGCGGTCTGGTCGGCGCCGTAGGTGTCGAGGACGTGCGCGAGGACCTCCTCGCGGCGGTGCGACTCGACGTCGACGTCGATGTCGGGGAGCTCCTCGCGCCGCGTGTTCATGAAGCGCTCAAACAGCAGGTCGTAGCGGACGGGGTCGACGTCGGAGATCCCGAGGAGATAGCAGACGAGGGAGCCCGCCGCGCTCCCCCGGCACGTGCAGCGGATCCCGAGGACCTTCTTCACGTGGTCGACGATGTCGGCGACGAGCAGGAAGTAGCCGGGCCACCCGAGCTTCGTGATCATCCGGAGCTCGTGCTGGAGCCGGTCCTCGACCTCGGGCGTGATGCGGTCGAACCGCCGGTACGTCCCCTCGTAGCAGCGGCGCTCCAGGACCCACTCGGGCAGGTCCCCCTCGGGGAGGGCGAAGTCCGGGAAGTGGTAGGTGCCGAGATCTAGGTCGAAGTCGCACTGGTTCGCGATGCGAAGCGTCTCTTCGGCGGCCTCGGGAGCGTCGGCGAAGAGCGCCCGCATCTCCGCGGGGTCCTTCAGGTAGTACTCGGAGTTCGGGCGGATCGAGTGCGTGCGCGAGAGCGGGACGATGTCCTTGATCGCGTGGAGGAGCTCGTGGACCCCGGCGTAGCGCGGGGTCGCGTAGTGGACGTCGTTGCTCGCGACGGGCCTGGTGTGGGTCTCCCCGGCGATGCCCAGGAGCCGGTCCCGGAGCAGGTGGTGCCCGTACCCGCGGTGGTCGAAGACCTCGAGCCGGTAGCCGTCGCCTATCTCTTGCTTCCACTTGCGAGCGGCCTCGACCGCTCCGGGAATGTCGCCGGACGCGGCCTTGCGCGCGACCTCGCCGCGGCTGCATCCGGAGAGGACGAAGAGACCCTCGGCGCGCTCGGCGATCTTCCCGAGGGTGGTCTCGGGACGGTCGCGCTCGTGGGAGAGGTGGGCGTCGGAGACGATGCGGCAGAGGTTGGCGTACCCGGTGCGGCTGCGGGCGATCAGCGTGACGTGGTCGAGGTCGTTCCACCGCGTGCCTTCGTCGCCTTCTCGTCTGACGGTTACCTCGGCGCCGTAGATCGGCTTGACGCCCGCGTCGCGGCACGCCTTCGCGAAGCGGACCGCGCCGAGGAGGGAGTCGTGGTCGGTGAGCGCGACGGCCTCGAAGCCGAGGTCGGCGGCGAAGTGCGGGAGGACCTCGGCCGGTATGGCGCCGTCGCGCAGCGACCAGACCGAGTGCGTGTGGAGGTGGACGAACCCGCTCACCGGCGGGCTCTCGTCAGACCGCGGCGGAGAGGGCGGTGCCGCTCGCCTTCGCCACGAGCTTCCCGGTCGAGGTGTCCGTGATCTCGGCCTCGGTGAAGATCACGCGCCGCCCCGCCTTCACTACGCGGCCGGTCGCCCGGAGCCGCGCACCCGCGGGGGCCGGGCGCAGGATCGAGATCTTCATCTCGGCGAGCACGGGGTAGCGGTCCTCGGGGAGCTCGGTCGCGGCGGCGCCGCCGAGCACCGCGTCGGCGAACGCCGCGAGCATCCCGCCCTGGAGGTTCCCCTCGGCGTGGCAGTACTCCGGGGGCACCGTCCAGTCGTAGGCGACGCCGTCCGCCTCGGGGTCGATCGCGAAGCCGAGCGCGCTGTTGACGGGCAGCGTGACGTCGCCCGATCGCACCGCATCCCACCTGGTCCCCGCCATGCGCGGGACGATACCCGGCGCCGCGCGGAGCCCTCCCGTTCGCCGCAGGGGTCTCGTTCGCCGCAGGGGCCTCGCGGGCCGCTCTCTTTTCTTCCGAATTTTTTCTGAAGAGAACACAGCCCCCCGTGCGCATCAGTCCCAGATCCGCGCGAGGCGCCACGAGTCCTTCGTCCGGTCCTGGTAGAGGTCGTAGACCGCGCCGGGCGAAACCATGAACCCGTCCGGGTCGACGTCACCGGTCGCCGTGGCCCCCGCGGGCCGCGCGAGCACGCGGAAGTACTCCCGGTCC
>JBHELD010000021.1:0-19339 GCA_046263255.1 Actinomycetota bacterium | reverse complement strand
GGGTTCAAGGACGTCCGCGGCATCGACGTCGTGCTCGAGGAGGTCACTCGCACGCTGCAGATCTTCCTCACGTACCAGACGTTCAAGGACGAGCTCGGCGGCAACCCGCGCCGCGGCGTCCTGTTCGAGGGAACGCCCGGCACCGGCAAGACCCATCTCGCGAAGGCGATGGCCGCCGAGGCCGGAGTCCCGTTCTTCTTCGTATCCGCGCCCGCGTTCCAGTCGATGTTCTTCGGGATGACGGCCTTCAAGATCCGCTCGTTCTTCAAGCAGCTGAAGAAGGCGGCGCGAAGGGAAGGAGGCGCGATCGCGTTCATCGAGGAGATCGACGCGGTGGGCGGCGCGCGCAGCGGCATGAGCTCGATGTCGCCGAACGGCGTCCACGGGATGAGCGTGGCGCGCTTCGGCAGCAACGACAACGGGGGCATGGTCAACGAGCTGCTCATCCAGCTCCAGTCGTTCGAGACGCCGACGTTCGGGGGCCGCGTCAAGCACCGGATGATCGACATGGTCAACGCGTTCCTGCCGTCGGAGCGGGCGGTGAAGAAGAAGAAGTCGCAGTACAACAACGTGCTCGTGATCGGCGCGACGAACAGGGCCGACAACCTCGACCCGGCGCTCTTGCGCCCGGGACGGTTCGACCGCATCCTGCACTTCGACCTCCCGTCGCGTGCGGGCCGGCGCGAGCTGATCGACTATTTCCTCGTCCGCCGCAAGCACCACGCGGAGATGGACCGGGAGGACCTGCGCGAGGAGTTCGCGTCGATGACGCTCGGCTACAGCCCCGCGATGCTCGAGCACATCCTCGACGAGGCGCTGGTGTGGGCGCTGCGCGACGACCGCCGCGAGCTGAACTGGCGCGACGTCCAGCGCGCCCGGCTGACGCAGGAGATCGGCCTCGCCCAGCCCGTCGCCTACACCGTGCGCGAGCGCGACCTCATCGCGACGCACGAGGCGGGCCATGCGGTCGCCGCATACCTCTGCGCCAAGGACCGCAAGCTCGAGGTCCTCTCGATCATCAAGCGCCGGTCGGCCCTCGGGCTCCTCGCGCACTCGGACGCGGAGGAGCGCTTCACGAAGACGAAGTCCGAGCTCGAGGGGACGCTGAAGATCGCGCTCGGGGGCATGGCGGCCGAGCAGCTGTTCTTCGGCGAGTCCGGGACCGGACCCTCCTCCGACCTCACCGCGGCGACCACGCTCGCCGCGCAGATGGTCGGCTCGTTCGGTATGGGGAACTCGCTCGTGTCCTACGAGGCGGTCGACAACGGGCCGCACGGGAGCCCGAACATCGTCGCCAAGATGCTGAGCAACGACGACACCAAGAAGGAGCTCGACGAGCTCCTGCGCAGGCACAAGGACCAGGTCGCGTACCTGCTGGAGACGAACAAGGACCTCGTCGAGGCGCTGCGGGACGCGCTGCTCGAGCGGGAAGAGCTGATGGGCGACGAGATCCTGGCGGTGCTGGTGGACGCGCAGAAGCGGCGGGCCGCTCCGCTCAACTAGCTCAGGCCGTGCCGGCGAAGATGTCCGTCTCCGGCAGCTCCGTCTCCACGTGGGACTTCACGAGCGTGTAGTCCTCCCACGGGTACACCTTGCGGTGCATATCGTCCGTGACCGCGAACCAGAAGCTATCGGGATCGATCGGAGTCGCGTGTGCGAGCAGCGCCTTGCTCCGCAGCTCCACGAAGTCGGAGACGTCCACCTGCGTCGTGATCTCGGGCTCGTCGAAGCCGAACGTGTCCCAGTTCTCGAGCCATCCCGCATACGGGGGCTCGTGGCCCTCCTCCACGGCCGCGTCGTTCAGGAGCTGGAACCTCTTCTTCGTGAACGTCGCGAAGTAGTAGAGCTTCGCCGGCTGCCACGGCGCTCCCGCGTCGGGCCAGCGGCTGCCGTCGCCGGCGAGGTCGAACGCGGCGGTCCCCCACTCGTGCACCTTGACGTGGTCGGGGTGCTCGTAGCCCTTCGACTCGTCGTAGCAGAGGACGACCTCGGGGCGCTCCGAGCGGATGATCTCGACGAGCTTGCGGAGCGCTTCGTCCTCGTCCGCGTTGCAGAACGCATCCGGGTGCTTGTTCGCGTCGGAGTCGGGCATGCCGCTGTCGCGGTAGCCGAGATAGTAGATGCGGCCCACGCCGAGCAGGTCGCACGCCGTCTCGAGCTCCGCCTTGCGGATCTCCGCCATGCGGTCCTTGATCCCCGGCCGGTCCATGCGCGGGTTGAGGATGTCGCCCTCCTCACCGCCGGTCGCGCAGACGAGCGCGACGTGGACGCCCTCGCTCGCGTACTTCGCCATCGTCCCCGACCCCTTCGACGACTCGTCGTCCGGGTGCGCGTGTATGGCGAGCAGGCACCGTTCCTTCTTGGTCACGCCGTTAGGCTAAACGCGATGTCATCGCCGCCGCCCCGGGACTTCCTCGACAGAGCCCGCGCGTTCGCGGCGGCGGGGCTGGTCGCGGCGGGGTCGCTCGCGGTCGCGGGCTCTTTCCTCGAATGGGCGCGGATCGTCGAGCGGGACGTCGCGGAGAACATCGACTTCGGAGAGGCGACGGACGAGATCGAGCCCGGGCAGGGCGAGCCCTTCACCGGCCTAGAGGCACGCGACGGCTGGATCACGCTCGGCGCGGGGCTTCTCACCGCCTTCTCGGCCGGCGCTCTCCTCCTGACGAGACGCGGCGGGTACGCGTGGCTGGCCTTCTGGGCCTCCGTGGTCACGGGCGGGATAGCGTTCGCCGACTACCGGGGTCTGGGCGACGCCGCGGCCGCGATCTCGCGGCGGATGGAGGTCGGGGCCGAGGCGCGTCCGGGAATAGGGCTGACGCTGGTCGCCGCGGCGGCGACGCTCGGGCTCATCTCGTCTGTCGGCGGCGTGGCGGCGACCCCCCGCGCCGAACGCTAGAAGGTCGGCGAGTGCGGGACTAGAGGTCGCGCTCGAGGTCCTTTACGTCCGACGCGTAGTCGCGCTGCGCCCGGTTCAGCCGGGGGGTGACGTTCCCCGGGCCGGAGTAGTAGGCGGCGAGCGCGTCCCTCTCGGTCGGCATCCGCTCGAGCAGGTGCTCGAGGTACATGACGCCGAGGTGGACGTTGTCGTCGGCGGCGCGCGGGTCGAGCCCGGGGCCCGGGTCCAGGACCTCGTTCACGAAGTCGGCCGTGTCGGGCATCACCTGCATCACGCCGAGCGCGCCGGCAGACGACACCGCGTCCTGACGCCACGCGCTCTCCTTCATCGCCACGGCCTTCACGAGCGACGTGCGGACCCCGTGCGCCGCCGACTGGCGTTCGAGGGACTCCTCGACGACGGCGACGGGGGCCGCGGGTGGGGTGGAGGCAAGCGCCGCGCCGGTCGTAGCCGGCGCGGTAGCGCCCGGAACACGCAAGGTCTGGCCGGGGAGGATGAGGTCGGGGTCGGAGAGCTCGTTTGCGCGCGCCAGCGCGGCCACCGACGTGCCGAAACGACCGGCTATGGCCGAGAGCGTCTCGCCGGCGCGCACGCGGTGGCGTGCCGCGGGGGTGCGCACCCTCAGACGCCGTCCCGCGACGACGAAGTCCGGGTCCGCGATGTGATTCGTCTTCACGAGGGCCGCGACGCTCGTGCGATAGCGGGCCGCGATCGACGAGAGCGTCTCACCCGGCCGGACGACGTGCGTCCCCGCCTGAGCGGAGCCCCCGCCGAGCCAGACGACGGTGGCGGTGCCGACCGCGGCGGGGGCGCTCCCGCGTGGCCGGGGCTTCAGGTGCTTGCCTCTGTAACGCCGCAGCCCCATACCGCACCTCTAGCTTCCACGAGACGACAGGCGTCACAGAATGCACAACGTTCACATATCGGTCAAGCCGAGGGGGCCGCGGCGAACGGGCGAGGCGGGCGGCGACGGCGCCGAGCCGCCTCAATCGAGCGAGAAAGTCGTCGTGCCGTCCGGGGTGACGCGCGGGCGGACCTTGCCGGCCCAGATCAGGTTCACGACCGCGATGCGGCAGCGGTCGCGCGGGAGGCCCGTCGTCGCGAGCAGGGCCCCCGCGTCGAGTCCGTCCGCGGCCCGCCTCAGCGCCTTCGTTATCAGCCTCCCGTCCTTGTAGAGCCGGCGCGCCCCGGCGATCACCTCCCGCACGTCCGACGACCCCACGCCGGCCTCCGACTGCACGTACCGCGCGGGATCCGACGCGAACGAGCGCACGACGCCGCCGACGCCGGTCGGCGCGACGTGGCCGGGCCCCCGCTGCGTCAGCCCGATGCTCGCCCTCGCCTCCTCCCGCAGGCACGCGTGCAGCGCGTCGCGCCCAAACGGTTCGACCGCGACGCCGGTCTCCGCGTAGTGGTACAGATGGGCGCGCAGGAGCCCCTGCAACGCCGGCTGGACCACCCCGCTCCACACCAGGCCCCCGAGGGCGGTGACGCCCCACATCCAGCCGAACGTCACGAGGATCGCCGTCTCGTTGCCGCTCGCGACCGCGATCAGCAACGGCCCCAGAAGGATCGCCACGAAGGCCGCCGCGGCGATGTACGGCGCCTTGTACCCGTAACGGGTGACGCCCCTGCTGTAGACGATGCTCCACGGGCTGGTCCGCGGAAGACCGAGCGCGCGGAAACGGCCCGGCCCCCAGCGCGTCGCCACGAGCTCCTCGCTCCGCCTCTGCGCCTCCGACAGCTTCACCCCCTCGGCCATCGCGGCGGGAACGGCAAAGACTGCGAACGCCTCGTAGAGCGGGCCCGCGGATTGGGCGGAGAGCGACGGCGCCCAGCGCGCGACGCGTGCGAGCGTGAGCGCGCCGACCGCCCTGCGGGCGCGGAGGGCGGCGCCGGCGAGGCGGCGGAGCGTGGCGCGCTCGCCGCGGATCGCAGCGAGGCCCGACGCGACCGCGGCGGAGAACGAGACGACCGAAGACACCACGAAGAGCACCGGGATGCCGATCAGGAGGATCGCCGCAGCGGCTAAGAACGCGCCGAACGGATCGAGGCCGGGACGAAACAGGATCGCGCTGATCGCGAGCAGGACCAGGACGAAGACCGCCACCACGAGCACGCCGAGAACGAGCGTCAGCCGCTTGAGCGCGTCCGACTTCCGCAGCGCGGTCGTCGAGCTCCGCACCAGCGCCGCGTCGCGGCGGAGCTGCGACTCGAACTCGTTGACCGCGTTCTGCGTAAGGTCGAGCGCGCGGTTGCCGGTCAGGACCGGCTCGTACCCACCTTCCGGGACGGCCCCCGGTCCTCCCGTCGGCACGCCGATGGCGAACGGCCCCCAGCGCGGCGCGTCCGGCAGGCTAGGCGGCGGGAGCCACCGGTCGTCTTCGCCCTCCGGCGGGGGCGGTGCGTCGGAGGCGCCGGAGGCGTCGGTCGTGCGGCGCCCGTCGACGACGACGTGCTCGGTCCACGCGGCGCCGTCGTACCACCGCAGCGCGTGCCTCCGCTCGGGATCCGAATACCAGCCCTGGCCCGCCACGCCCTTCGCCCTCACCGCCGCCTTCGGCCCAATCTGCCGCGGCGGCGCGCGCAGGTCAAGCTCAGATGATCGAGATCATCCGTTCGATCGGACGGCGCGCCTTCTCCGCGACGCCCGGCGGGACCGTGACCTCGTCCTGCCCCGTCTGCAGGCAGCACAGCAGCTTGGACGCCGTGATCATCTTCATGTAGCCGCACACCGCGCCTTCGTTCGCGGGCAAGTAGCTCGCCTTCGGGTTCTCCTTGCGCAGACGGTGGAGCATCCCGGTCTCGGTCGCGACGATGAACTCCGGTGCCTTCGACTCGCGCGCCCGGCGCACCATGCCCCCGGTGCCGAGCACGAACGTCCGGTCCGCCGGGAGGTCACCCATCGACAGCATGTACATGCAGGCGGAAGAGCAGCCGCACTCGGGGTGCACGTGCAGCTCGGCGTCGGGGTGCTCGTTCATCATCTGCTGGATGTCCGACGGCTGGATGCCGGCGTGCACGTGGCACTCGCCCATCCAGACGTGCATCTTCCGCCCGCTCTCGCGCTCCACGTGCGCGCCGAGGAACATGTCGGGGCCGAAGAGGATCTCTCTGTCCTCGGGGATCGACTGCACCACCTTCACCGCGTTCGCGGACGTGCAGCAGATGTCGGTCTCGGCCTTCACGGCGGCCGTCGTGTTGACGTACATCACGACCACCGCGCCCGGGTGCTCCGCCTTCCACGCGCGCAGCTGGTCGGCGGTGATCGACGCGGCGAGCGAGCACCCGGCTCCCGCGTCCGGGATCAGCACGCGCTTGTCCGGCGCGAGGATCTTCGCCGTCTCGGCCATGAAGTGGACGCCGCAGAAGACGATCGTGGATTCCTTCACCTCGGCGGCGATCCGCGAGAGCTCGAGCGAGTCGCCCACGAAGTGCGCGACGTCCTGCACCGCCGGCACCTGGTAGTTGTGGGCGAGGATGACCGCGTCCTGCTCCGCGGCGAGGCGGCGAACCTCGTCGGCCCAGACCTGGTCGACCCGCGTCGGCCCCGCCGGCGACAGCACCATCTACAGATCCACCTCCAGAGCGACGTCCACGGAGCGAGCGGAATGGGTGAGAGCGCCGACAGAGATCAGATCCGCGCCGGCACGGGCGTAGTCGGCGACGTTGTCCAGGCTCACCCCGCCGGAGACCTCGAGCAGGACCCGGCCGCCGGCCCGCTTCACGGCGGCCGCGACCTCCTCGACCGTCATGTTGTCGAGGAGGACGATGTCGGCCCCCGCGGCGACCGCCTCGTCGAGCCCTTCCAGGTCCTCGACCTCGACCTCGATGCGCAGCCCGTGGTGGGCGTTCACACGGGCGGACCGGACCGCGGGTCCGATCCCTCCTGCAGCGACGAGGTGGTTGTCCTTGATCAAGATGCCGTCGTCCAATCCGAACCGGTGGTTCGAGCCTCCTCCGACCCGCACCGCGTACTTCTCCAGAACGCGCAGACCGGGCGTCGTCTTCCTGGTGTCGACGACCCGGGCGTCTGTCCCCTGGACCAGGGCCGCGTAGTCGGCGGTGAGCGACGCGATCCCCGAGAGCCGGCCGAGCACGTTCAACGCCGTCCGCTCCGCCGTCAGGATCGCCCGCAGGGTCCCCTCGACCCGCGCGACCGCGGCCCCCTCGGGAACCACGGCGCCGTCGTCGAACTTCGGGTCCCACTCGACGTGGGCGGCCCCGCTCTCGCCCGCCACGAGGAAGCAGAGCCCGGCGACCGGGAGGCCCGCCACGGTGAAGCTCTCCCGCGCCTCGATCCGCGCGACCGCGTAGGCCTTCTGCGGGACGACGGCGGCGGTCGTGAGGTCGCCGCGGCCGGCGTCCTCCGCGAGCCACGCAGCAACCTGCGGGCGGACCGTCGAGAGGTCGAGCTCGTCGTTCATCGAAGGAGCAGGTTAAGGGTGCGGGCGAACGCGCGGGTAGGGGTCGCCGTCAGAGGCGCTCGATCGAGTAGCCCGCCGAGGCCAGACGCCCGGTCACCTGCTGGATGTGCGCCGGCCCCTTCGTCTCGATCTGGAGCGTCATCTCGACCTCGTCGAGGTGGACGGCGACGCCCTCCCGGTGGTGCTCGACCCCCACTATGTTCGCCTCCATCTCCGCGATCAGGCCGAGGAGGCGGTAGAGCTCGCCGGGCTTGTCGGGGAGCCGCGTCCGGAAGGCGAGGTAACGCCCGGAGGCGCTGAGGCCGTGACGCATCGCCCGCAGCAGCAGCAGCGGGTCGATGTTCCCGCCCGACAGGACGACGACCACCGGGGGCTCGAGGTCGGCGAGGCCCTGCATGACGGCCGCCACGCCGGCCGCCCCCGCGGGCTCGAGCACGAGCTTCATCCTCTCGGCCGTCATCACGAGCGCCTCGGCGATCGCGTCGTCGTCGACGCAGACGACGTCGTCGACCTGCTCCTGCACGTGCGCGAACGTCAGGTCGCCGGGGCGGTTGGCGGCGATGCCGTCGGCGATAGTCGACATCGACTCGAGGGTGATCGGAGCGCCCCGCGCGAGCGAGCGCGGGAACGACGCGGCCCCCGCGGCCTGGACGCCGAGGATGCTCGCGCCGGGGTGCAGGGCCTTTATCGCCGACGCGATCCCCGCGATGAGGCCTCCGCCGCCGACCGGCACCACGACGGTGCCGACGTCCTCGAGCTGCTCCGATATCTCGCAGCCGATCGTCCCCTGCCCCGCGATCACGTGGGGGTGGTCGTAGGGGTGGACGAAGACCGATCCGGTCGTAGCCGCGTGCTCCTCCGCGGCCGCGAAGGCCGCGCCGAAGTCGTGGCCGACCAGCACGACCTTCGCGCCGTAGCGCTTCGTCGCCTCCGCCTTGGGAAGAGACGCGCCGGCCGGCATGAACACGGTCGCCTCGATCCCGGCGAGCGAGGCCGCGAGCGCGACACCCTGGGCGTGGTTCCCCGCGGACGCCGCGACGACCCCGGCCGCGCGCTCGCGCTCGTCGAGCCGGACGATCCGGTTGTACGCGCCGCGGATCTTGAACGAGCCGGTGCGCTGGAGGTTCTCGCACTTGACGAAGACCTCGGAGCCACAGATTGCGCTCAGCGCGCGGGAGCGGTCGAGCGGCGTCTGGACGGCGACGCCGCGAAGGCGCTCGCGTGCGGCGCGGATGTCGTCGAGGCCCACCAGGTCCGGACGACCCGGGGAGACGACCGGCTCGGTCTTCGCCACGGCCTCATCGTGCCACGAGGGCCCCCATCTACGCGACGATTGATCCATGAGCGCGACGTGGACGCCGTCGTCGTGGAGCGCGCTGCCGGCGGAGCAGCAGCCGCAGTGGCCGGACGAGGCGGTTCTGAAAGAGGTCCTCGACGAGCTGCGCGTCGTGCCGCCGCTCGTGTTCGCCGGCGAGGCGCGGTCGCTCCAGGCGGCGCTGGGGCGGGTAGAGCGGGGCGAGGCCTTCCTGTTGCAGGCGGGCGATTGCGCCGAGGCCTTCGGGGACTTCACCGCCGACTCGATCCGCGACAAGCTCAAGGTGATCCTGCAGATGGCGGTGGTGCTGACGTACGCGGCGGGGCTGCCGGTCGTCAAGGTCGGGCGGATCGCGGGGCAGTTCGCGAAGCCGCGGTCGTCGTCGAGCGAGACCGTGGGGCAAACGAGCCTGCCGTCGTTCCGCGGCCACGCGATCAACGACTCTCCGTTCAGCGCGGAGGCGCGCCGTCCCGACCCGCGCCGCCTGATCCGCGCCTACCACCAGTCCGCGGCGACGCTGAACCTCATCCGCGCGTTCACCAAGGGCGGCTTCGCCGACCTGCGCCAGATCCACGTCTGGAACCAGGAGTTCGTGGCGCAGTCGCGTCAGGGGCAGCGGTACGAGGCGATCGCGGCGCAGATCGACAGAGCCCTGCGCTTCATGGCGGCGTGCGGCGTCGACCTCGAGACGGACGCGGCCATGCACGAGGTCGACTTCTACACCTCGCACGAGGCGCTGCTGCTCGGATACGAGGAGGCGCTGACGCGGCGCGACAGCCTCACCGGCGACTGGTACGACTGCTCCGCTCACCTGCTGTGGATAGGCGAGCGGACGCGCCAGCCCGACGGAGCGCACGTCGAGTTCCTCTCGGGGGTGCACAACCCGGTCGCCACGAAGATCGGGCCGGCCGCGACGCCGGACGAGGTCGTCGCCCTGTGCGAGCGGCTGAACCCGCAACGGGAGCCGGGCCGCCTGGCGTTTATCGCGCGGATGGGCTCGGGACGGGTCGAGGACGCGCTGCCGCCCTTGCTGCGCGCGGTGCGGGACGCGGGGCATCGCGTCGTCTGGGCGTGCGACCCGATGCACGGCAACACCTTCTCGACCGCGAGCGGCCGCAAGACGCGCCGGTTCGACGACATCCTCACGGAGATAAAGGGGTTCTTCGTGTGCTGCCAGGCCGAGGACGTGGTGCCGGGCGGGGTCCACCTCGAGCTGACGGCGGAGGACGTGACGGAGTGCCTCGGGGGGGCCGAGGAGGTACTGGACCTGGAGGACCGCTACTTCGCGCTGTGCGACCCCCGGCTGAACGCGCGGCAGGCTCTCGACCTCGCGTTCCAGGTGGGGGAGATGCTGCAGGCGCGCTAGGCCCGAGCCCGGACCGTCTCCAGGATCTCGTCGTAGTCCCCGTGGCGGCCGGTCGCCTTCTTCGAGAAGACGAGGGCGCCGTCCACCTCGACCTCGAACACGCCCCCGCGCGAGGGGACGATCACCAGGTCGGTGATCTCGTACTCGAACTCCTCCAGCAGCCTCTCCGTCAGACCGACGGCTCTAGGTGCGTAGCCTCATTGGGCGCAGTACTCGATCGAGACCTTCATCCGGCGGCCGATCCTAAGGGCGCGGCGCGGCACCCGCGGCTCCTTGGCTTGCTCAATCCGCCACGGTGCCGCACTCTTGTACGAGCGGCGCCATCACAGGAGGGAGCGGAATGAGTGTGACGACGATCGTTGTGCTGGCAGTTGTCGGGCTCGTGGTGTTGTTCCTGATCCTGACCTTCAACCGGCTCGTCAAGCTCCGGAACCGGATCGACGCCGCGTGGTCGCAGATCGACGTCCAGCTCCGGCGGCGCCACGACCTGATCCCCAACCTCGTCGAGACCGTCAAGGGCTACGCCGCACACGAGCGGCAGACCCTGGAGGCCGTGGTCGCGGCGCGGCGGCAGGCCGTGGAGGCGACGGGCGTCGAGAGCCAGGCGCAGGCCGAGAACATGCTGACCGGCGCGCTCCGCCAGCTGTTCGCGCTGGCCGAGGCCTACCCCGACCTGAAGGCGAACCAGAACTTCCTCGCGCTCCAGGAGGAGCTGGCGGGAACCGAGGGACGGATCGCCTTCTCGCGGCAGTTCTACAACGAGCAGACGCTGGCGTACGACAACGCGCGCGAGAGCTTCCCCACAAACGTCGTCGCGGGGGTGTTCAACTTCGAGCCGCGCGAGTACTTCGAGGCGGAGGAGTCGTCGCGGGAGCCCGTGCGGGTCGACTTCGGACAGGGCGGCGGCACGACCACCAGCTAACGCATGTACGACCGCATCGCCGGCAACGTCCGCAAGTCGTGGATGCTCGTCGCCGTCTTCTTCCTGCTGACCGGCGCGCTCGGCTACGTCTTCGGCTACTTCACCGGCTTCGGGGTGTGGGGGCTCGCGATCGCGATCGCCTTCTCGGCCGCGATGTCGTGGGGGTCCTATCTCGCCTCCGACAGGATCGCGCTGGCGATCAGCCGGGCGGTGCCGGCGGACGAGACGAAGTTCGCACAGCTCCACAACGTCGTCGAGGGGCTCAGCATCGCCGCGGGGATCCCGAAGCCGCGCGTGTACCTGGTCGAGGACATGGCGCCGAACGCGTTCGCGACGGGGCGCGACCCCGAGCACGCCGCGATCGCGCTCACTACCGGGCTCCTGCTGAAGATGAAGCGCGACGAGCTCGAAGGCGTGGTCGCGCACGAGCTCGCGCACGTCAAGAACCGGGACACCCTGGTGATGACCCTGGCGGTGACACTGGTCGGCGTCGTCGTCCTGCTCGCGGACTGGATGATGCGGGCGCTGTGGTGGGGTGCGGGCGGAGCGAGGGGCAAGGCGTTCGCGCCGCTCGCCGTCCTCGGGATCCTGTTGATGATCACGGCGCCCCTGTTCGCGCAGCTCCTCCAGTTCGCCATCTCCCGCCAGCGCGAGTTCCTCGCCGACGCCGACGCGGTGTTCCTCACGAGGCACCCGGACGGGCTGATCTCCGCGCTGGAGAAGCTGCGGGACGACACGACCGTCGTGCGCAGCGGGAGCAAGGCGACGGCGCACCTGTGGATCGAAGACCCGAACGCCCGCCACGCCAAGGAGGGCGGGAGCCGCGTCGGAAAGCGTGGAGCGTGGCTCAACCGTCTCTTCGACACCCACCCGCCGCTCGACCAGAGGATCGCGGCGCTGCGTTCTCTCGCTCCGCAGCCGGTGCGATCCGGAGCGTGAGCACACCCGCCGGCTAGCCCGGCCCGCGTCGCGTGGAGCAGTCGAAGGGTGCAAACCGGGCACCGCGCAGGTATGACCGCACACGGGGGCGAAGTCTCCAAGACGCGGACCCACGCTTTACAGGAGGAACCATGAAGAGAAAGGCCACCTTCCTAGTCGCGTGCCTGATCTCGAGCCTCGCGCTCGCGGCCACGCCCGGCACGGCGCAGACGCCGACGGCCGGTGGCCTCGTCGTGGGGCCGGTCGAGTACGTGACGTACATCCCGTTCGACAACTCGACGTCGACCGGCGTGACGATCCAGGGCAAGTACATGTACCTGACGAGCTGGAAGGCCATCTCGATCTACGACATCTCCGACCCCGAGGCCCCCGTGCAGACGGCGACGCTCCCCGTCGGGTTCATGTTCGAGAACGAGGACGTCGAGATCACGCCCGACGCGAACTACCTCTTCTTCTCCGAGTCGCTCCCCGGCGACGCGCTGCACGTCTACGACATCGAGGACAAGACCAACATCCAGCTCGTGACGACCCTGCAAGGCGCCGGAGATCACACGTTCAGCTGCATCCTGAAGTGCACCTGGGGGTACGGGTCCGACGGCACGATCGTCGACCTGCGCGACCCGACGAACCCGAAGCTCGCGGCGCAGCGTGACTCGGAGGACAGCTGGCACGCGAAGACGGGCGTGACCGGCGGCGGGCACGACGTCACGGAGGTCGAGAACGGCTTCGTCATCACGTCGCTGCTGGCCGACCCGCTCCAGTACCTCGACGTGCGCGCTCCGACGAACCCGAAGGTCCTGGCGCGTGGCGAGAAGCCCGCGACCAGCTACCTCTTCCACTCCGGCGAGTGGCCCAACGCGGGCAGCGACCGGTGGCTGCTGATGCAGGGCGAGGACAACTTCAACCCCCGCTGCAACCCCGAGGCGAACGGGCCCTTCATGGTCTACGACACGCAGGGCTGGCAGAACACGAAGTCGTTCAAGATCTCCGACGTGTACGCGGTCCAGAACGGCACGTACACCGACGGCAACCCTCCCGCCAACGGCCTCGGGTGCTCGGCCCACTGGTTCGAGTCGCACCCGACCTTCGACGACGGGGGCATCGTCGCGATGGGCTATTACGAGCACGGGACGCGCTTCTTCAACATCACGCCGAAGGGCAAGATCCAGGAGGCCGGCGCGTTCGTCCCGTACAACGGGTCGACCTCCGCCGCCTACTGGGCGAGCCGTAACCCGAAGAACGACATCGTCTACGCCGTCGACTACGTCCGCGGCATCGACGTCCTGCGCTACGTCGGCAAAAAGATAGACGTCGGCGGAGGCGGAGGCGGCGGGGACGACAAGCGGCCGCGCGTGAAGATGGCTGCGAAGCCCTTCCGGCCGCAGCGCGGGAGCAGGTTCACCTTCGTCGTGCGGCTCGCCGCGTGCGAGCGCGACAACATGAACCCCGCCGGCACGAAGATCATCCTGAAGCGAAAGCAGGGCGGGGAGTACAGGGAGGTCGCGACCAAGGAGTTCGACCGGACGTGCCGAGTCGTCTTCCCGAGGAGGGCGAACTTCAGATCCGCGAAGTTCCGGTCTTTCTGGCCGAAGCAGAGGCCGGGCTATACCGAGGGCCGGTCGCAGGAGATCGTGGTCAACACGAGGGACTGAGTCCGGAAGGAAACGGTGAGAGGGCGGCGGGATGCACCCGCCGCCTCTCTCGCGCCGACGGTCTAGGCGAGCAGCTTCCGGTCGATCCAGGCCACCGTCCGTGCGGCGGCCTCGGCCCACGCCTCGCGCGTCGTCCGGCCCGAAGAGCTCCTCACCTTGAAGGAGTGGTCGCCGCCGTCGACGACTGCAACCTCTGCATCCAGCGCGAGCTCGTCCAGGACGCCGCGCAGCGTCTCGAGCGGGCAGAACGGATCGCGGCTCCCCTCGACGAAGAGCATCGGCACACCGGCGTCCGGCAGGTGAGCCGTCCGCAGCCGGTCGGGCCGGCCCGGGGGGTGCAGCGGGTAGCCGTGGAAGACGAGGCCGTCGGCGGGGGCGCCGGCCGCGACGGCTTGCGACGCGATCCGTCCGCCCATCGACTTCCCGCCCAGGACGAGCGGCCGGTCGTCTGCGACGCGGCGCGCGTGCTCGGCGACCGCGGCGTAGGAACCCTCCAGGACCGGCGCCTTGTCGGGCGCCTTGCGCCCCGCGCGCACGTACGGGAACTCGAACCGAACACACAGCAGCCGCGCAGCGGCCAGCGCCTTCGCCATGAACGTCATGAAGTCGCTGCGCATCCCGGCGCCGGCGCCGTGCGCTAGCACGACCACGGCACGCCCGTCGCCGGGGCCGTCGGACAGAAGCTGAAGGTCTTCGGGCTCGGGCGGCACTACGAGATCGGCGGAGCCTCGAACGTGCGGCGGCGGCCGGCCTCGTCGAGCTCGTCCGCTTTCATCGCGCGGCGCACCCGGCGGATGTCCTTCAGAGGGACGAGCGCGACCGCGCCGCGCGCGGCCCGCAGCCGCTCGAGCTGCGCCTCCTTCTCCTCGACCTGGGCGGCCGCGCGTCCGGCACGCGTGCGGAGCCGTTCGACCTCGGCCTCGAGCTCGAGGATCCTCATCACGCCCGCGAGGTTCACGCCGTCGTTCGTGAGCTCCTGGATCCGGCGCAGCAGGTCGATGTCCTTCCGCGAGTACCGGCGCGTGTTCCCGCTCGTCCGGCTGGGCGAGAGCAGGCCCTTGCGCTCGTATACGCGCAGCGTCTGCGGGTGGACCCCCGCGAGCTCGGCCGCGACCGAGATGATGTAGATCGCCTGGTTGTCGTTCTCAGCTCGCCGCGCCATGTCTCTCCTCCTCTACGACGCCGCCGCCCGCGCGGCCTCACCCTCGAGGTGCGCTCTCGGGGACGCGTCGTGCACCTCCGCGAACCGCTCGAGCGCCTCCCGCTCCTTCTTCGACAGCTTGCGGGGGACCTCCACCGCGATCCTCACGAGGAGGTCCCCGGTGCCGCCGGCCGGACGCGGCCCGCCCTTGCCGCGGACGCGCAGCGTGCGCCCGTGCTGCGTCCCCGGCGGGACCTTGACCGTCACGTTGCCGTCGAGCGTGGGCACCAAGACGTTCGCGCCGAGAGCCGCCTCGGGGAACGTCACGGGGACCTCGACCACGAGGTCGCCGTTGCGCCCCTGGGAGAACAGCGGGTGCGGACGGACCCGGACCACGACGTAGAGGTCGCCGGGCTGCCCCCCCGCGGGTCCCGGCGATCCCTTGCCGGCAACGCGGATGCGCGTACCGTCGGCGACGCCCGGAGGAATCCGTACCTTCGTTCCCGACGAGAGCGTGATCGTCGTCCCCTCGACGGCCTGCTCGAACGACAGGACGGTCTCGGCCTCGGCGTCGGCGCCCTTCTGCGGGCCCCGGAACCCGAACCCCCCGAACAGGTCGCCGAGGTTGCCTCCGAAGAGGTCGCCGATGTCGCCGACGTCGACGCGCACGTTGCGTCCGCCCCCGGGACGGAAACCGAACCCCTCGCGCGCTCCACCGTAACGCCGGAGCTCGTCGTACTCCTTACGCTTCTGGTCGTTGCTGAGAACCGCGTGCGCCTCGGTGATCTCCTTGAAGCGCGCCTCCGCGGCCGCGTCACCCTTGTTCGCGTCGGGGTGGTGCTTCTGGGCGAGCCTGCGGTACGCCTTCTTGATCTCTTCCTTCGACGCGTTCGAGGGGACGTCCAGCGTCTTGTAGAAGTCCTTCTCGAGCCAGTCACGCTGGGCCATCGCCTACTCCTCCGCCGCTTGCCCGGCGGGTGCGCCCTCGGCTGCTTCCTCTGCGCGCGGCTCCCCGGGTACGGCCGGCTTCGGGCGCGCCACGCCCACCATCGCGGGACGCAGCAGCGTCCCGTTGATCGTGTAGCCGCGCCGGTGGACGGTGCTCACGGTCTCGGTCGCGACCGAGTCGTCCTCGTGCGAGTCGACGGCCTCGTGGACGTGGTAGTCGAACGGAGCGCCTTCGCCCGCCACCCCCTCGAGCCCGGCAGCCTCCAGGACCGAACGCAGCTCCTTGAACACCATCTCGACGCCCGCGCCGGCCTCGCCGTGCGCGATCGCGAGCTCGAAGCTGTCGAGGACGGGCAGCAGCCTCTCGACCAGGCGCGCCTCGCCGCGCGCTGCGGCGTCGGCGTTCTGCGCCATCATCCGCTTGCGGTAGTTCGCGAACTCCGCCTGCAGACGCTGCAGGTCGCCGAGGTAGTCCGGCTGCGGCTCGGGGGCCTCGGGCTGCGCCGGCGCGTCCACGAGCTCGCCCTCGACGACCTCCTCCTCGACCGCGTCGGCGGCCGCGGAGGCCTTCTTCTTCTCGTCGTCGCGCGCCACGCGCCGCTTGTCTTTCACCCGCACCTCGATCGGTACCTTTCGCGGTTCCTCCATCAGGCGCTGGCCTGCTCGTCGTCCACGACCTCGGCGTCGACGACGTCGTCCTCGGTCGTGCCCGGTCCGCCGGTGCCGTTCTGGGAGGTCGCGCCCTCGCTCTGCGCCCTCTGGTAGAGCACCTCGGCGAACTTCTGCGACGCGGAGAGCAGCGCCTCGGTCTTGCTGCGGATCGCGTCCACGTCGTCGCCCTTGAGCGCCTCCTTCAGGTCGGCGACCGCGTCGTCGACGACCTTGCGGTCGCTCTCGTCGAGCTTGCCGCCGTGCTCCTTCAGCGTCTTCTCGGTCTGGTACAGGACGCTGTCGGCCTGGTTGCGGGTCTCGACGGTCTCACGCCGCTTCCGATCCTCCTCCGCGTGAGCTTCGGCGTCGCGGACCATCCGGTCGATCTCGTCCTGCGACAGCTTCGTGCCGCCGGTGATCGTCATCGACTGCTCGCGACGGGTGCCGAGATCCTTGGCCGACACGTTCACGATCCCGTTCGCGTCGATGTCGAACGTCACCTCGATCTGCGGGACGCCGCGCGGCGCCATCGGGATGTCGGTGAGCTGGAACCGTCCGAGCGACTTGTTGTGATCGGCCATGCCGGCCTCGCCCTGCAGGACGTGGATGTCGACCGACGTCTGGCCGTCGGCCGCGGTCGTGAAAGTCTCGGACCGCTTGGTCGGGATCGTCGTGTTGCGCTCGATGAGCTTCGTGAAGACGCCCCCGAGGGTCTCGACGCCGAGCGTCAGGGGCGTGACGTCGAGGAGCAGCACGTCCTTGACCTCGCCGCGGAGCACGCCCGCCTGGATCGCGGCGCCGACCGCGACGACCTCGTCGGGGTTCACGCCCTGGTGCGGGTCCTTGCCGCCGGTCAGCTCCTTGACGAGGTTCCGGACCATCGGCATACGCGTCGACCCGCCGACGAGGATGACGTGGTCGATCTTGTCGAGGCTGATCCCCGCGTCCTTCATGACCTGGTTGAAGGGGCCCCTGCACTTCTCGAGCAGGTCCTCGGTCATGCGCTCGAGCTCGGCGCGCGTTAGCGTGACGTCGAGGTGGAGCGGACCCTGCTCGGTCGCGGTGATGAACGGCAGGTTGATGTTCGTCGACTGCGTCGACGACAGCTCCATCTTCGCCTTCTCCGCGGCCTCCTTGAGGCGCTGGAGGGCCATCTTGTCCTTGCCGAGATCGACGCCGTTCTGGTCCTTGAAGGTCTTGACCAGGTGGTCGATGATCCGCTGGTCCCAGTCGTCGCCGCCGAGGTTCGTGTTACCGGACGTCGCCTTCACGTCCACGACGCCGTCGCCGAGCTCGAGCAGCGACACGTCGAACGTCCCGCCGCCGAGGTCGAACACGAGGATCGTCTGCTCGCCTTCGCCCTTGTCGAGGCCGTACGCGAGGCTCGCGGCGGTCGGCTCGGCGACGACCCGCAGCACCTCGAGGCCGGCGATCTGCCCCGCCTCCTTCGTGGCCTGACGCTGGGCGTCTCCGAAGTACGCGGGCACGGTGACGACCGCCTCCGTGACCTTGTCGCCGAGGTACTGCTCGGCGTCGGCCTTCAGCTTCATGAGGATGCGCGCGGAGATCTCCTGGGGGCTCCAGCGCTTGCCGTCGATCTCGACCTTGTGGTCGGTCCCCATCTCGCGCTTGATCGACCGGATCGTCCGGTCGGGGTTCGTGATCGCCTGGCGCTTCGCGACCTCGCCGACGAGGATCTCGCCGGTCTTCGAGAACGCGACGACCGAGGGGGTCGTCCGGGCGCCTTCGGCGTTCGGGATCACGGTGGGCTCGCCACCTTCGAGCACGGCGACCACGGAGTTGGTGGTCCCGAGGTCGATTCCTACTGCCTTGGCCATTTCCTGCTCCCTTGTCTGGTCCGGGTTCCGAAGCTCCTACTTGAGTGTTTCCGATAATGCCAAGTTGAGTGCATCATTGTCAACTTCGGGCCGGGTCCCCATATTCCGGGCCAGGCGTGCCAGAATCGGGTCGTGGGCGGCGATTTCGTGGAGATCTACCAGGGCAGCGGCGGCCAGTTCCGGGCCGAGATGCTGCGCTCCCTGCTCTCGGGCAGCGGGATCGAGTCGCTGGTCACCGGCGCCGCCACCCAGGGCTACCCCACGAACGTCGGCGTATCGGGGCAGTTCACGATCGTCGTCCGGGCCGAGGACGCCGATCGGGCGGTCGAGCTGCTGCGGTCGTTCGAGGAGGAGGGCGCGGAGCTCGAGGAGAATGAGTGACCGGGCGGAGGGGAATGACCGGGCGGAGGGGAACGACCGGGCAGAGGGGAGCGACGAGGGGGAACCACCTCCCGCCCTTGACCGCTTCGGGCCACACCTGCTAACAATCCGGACAAACCTGACGGGGAGGAGGACGCAATGGAGCGCAAGGATCCGGCGGTGCGAGAGCTCTTCATCGAGGAGCTCGCGGAGGTCACGGGCGGGGCGGACCCGCTCGACAAGCTGGCGATCTGGAAGTGGCTGCAGGAGCAGCTGGTGACGACGATGGCGTGCGGCGAGGAAGTGGTGCCCTGCTAACGGCTGCCCCCCGCCGGCTTCGGGACTCTCTCACGAGCTCCCGCTCCCGCGGGGGCTCGTTCGCGTCCGAGGGTGTCGAGTACTGAGTGGAAGGGCCCCGCGCCGCGGCTCCAAGGTCCCGGGCCTCTGCTCCGCCAGAGCCGGCGGACGCGGCCGGGTCGGCTCCTATACTCCGCGCTGGTAGCCGCTCTCACACGAAGCGAGGCCGCGCGTGATCGAGAAGATCCTCATGACCCTGCTTGTCCTCGTGACGATCGCGGCCTTCGCCCGGCGCGCGATCGACCTCGTCGGGTACGTGCAGCTGGGCGCGGCGGACGACCGGAGGCCGCGGGACTGGGGCCAGGTGCTGCGGGACCAGGTGGTGGTCGTGCTCGGCCAGCGCAAGCTGCTCCAGTGGACCATCCCGGGGCTGATGCACTTCTTCATCTTCTGGGGCTTCGTCATCCTGTTCACGACGATCGTCGAGGCCTTCGGGGCGGTCTACCAGGAGGGGTTCCACCTCCCGTTCATCGGACGATGGGGACCGCTCGGTGCATTGCAGGACTTGTTCGTGGTCGCGGTCGTCG
>JBHELD010000020.1:0-31709 GCA_046263255.1 Actinomycetota bacterium | reverse complement strand
CACGCCCTTCGGGGGCACTGCGCCGATCTCCTCGTAGCGCTCCGGGTTCTGCAGGTAGTCGACGACCTCGGACAGCTCGAGCACGGCTTCCTCCGCGCCGCCGACGTCCTTGTACGTCACCATGCCCGACGCGCCCTTCTTGGTCTTGCCCTTGCCGATCGAGCCGAACTGCATGACGTCGCCGATGCCGGAGCCGCCGCCGCGGCCCGCCGTGAAGAGCAGACCGAAGAACGCGGCGAGAATGAGGAGCGGGAGCAGGAACTGGGAGATCACGCGCACGACGGCCTTCGACGTCTGCGGGTCGACCGACACGCTCGCGCCGGCCGCGGTCAGCGCGTCGACGAGCGGCCCGAACGCGGCGCCGTTCTGCGGCAGCTGCACCCAGAACTCGCCGTCGCCCTCGGGGGCCTTCGGCTGCGGCTCGGGCTCCGGCTTGCCGGCGGCCTTCTTCGCGTCCCCACCGTCCTCGTCGCCCCCAGCGTTGGCGTCGTTGTTGGCGTCGCCGGCGTTCGGCCCGGTGGCGCCGCTTTCGCCCTCGCTCTCGTCGGGCGTGCCGGCGTTCTCGCCGTCGGCGTCCTCACCGCTCTCGGCGTCGTCCTTGGCTTCGGGCTTCTCGTCGCGGGGCTTCGGCTCCTCCTTCTCGAAACCCGGCAGCGGCTCCGCCTGGTACGACCCGACGAGCTGCGCGTCCTCATCGCGGAACTCGGCACTGGCGATCCGTTTCTCCTTCGCGAGAGCGTCGATCTCGTCGAACGTCAGCTCCTGCCCCGGCGACTCCGGCTCGAGATAGGTCTGCGACCACGCGAACGCGCCGAAGAGCACGACGAGGATCAGGCCGAGGACGATCGAGGACCGGCGGCTTACGGTCCCGCGCTTGCCCGCGTGCTTCTTCCGGGCGCGCCGCACCCGGTAGTGCTTGTAGCTCCGCGCCATCCTGCGGCGCCACGCGGACAACCCCCCGATTTGCTCGCTGCTCACCGACCGGCCTCCTTACACAAGACGTCGTGTTGCGCTAGCGGCGGACTTGCTGGACTCGGACCCTCTGCCGGGCGAGGGTCAGGCAGCCGAATGCCGCCGTCATGGTCATCGCACCGATCATGAAGATTGCTTCTGGTGGTACGCCATCCGAGTCCCTGGAGTAACTCGACATAGCGTACTCAGTCTCTCTCCCGCCCGCGGATTCCTGAGCCGCGGCCAGGGCCCGCTGCGCCTGAGCGTGCACGTACGCAAGCTGGGGCTGCTCCTGCTCCTGGGTCGCCATCGCCCCCTGCGCCTGCGCCTGGCCCTGCGGGTTCGGGTTGGGGTTGGGGTTCGGGTTGGGGTTCGGGACCGGAGGGATCTCCGGCGGCGCCGGGGGCGGCGGGATGAACGGGATCACCGGCAGCGCCACGAACGGAACGAGGGGCGGAAGGGGGCTCGGCTTGGGCGGGACCTTGCAGAGGACGCTCGCCTTCGAGAGGCCCTTGCGCTCGCCGTCGACCTCGGCGGTGATCTCCACCTCGAAGCGCTTGCGCGCGTGCAGCGCCGGGCACGAATACGTGACGTCGAAGCCCATCTGGGAGGGGTCGGAGACGTCGGCGACCTTCTCCTCCGGGGGACCGTCCTCGACCACGGCGTCGTCGCCGGCGGCGTCGAAGTAGACGTTCGGGTCCTCCCCGAGGGCCTTCAGCGTGTTGATGATCGCGGGCGCCATCGCCGAGGCGTTGCGCGCCCGCAGCGGGCTGATCTTGCACACGAGGGGCTCGCCCTCCGCGATGTCGGGCTCGCCGTCGCCGTTGCAGTCGACCCCGCCCTCCGGCGCGAGCGTCTCGGTGTCGCGTGCGACGCGCTCGAGGCCCTCGCTCGGCGGCGGGTCGTCACCGACGCTCCCTCCGCCGCCGAAGCTGTCCTCGATCGCGACTCCGATCTGGTCGATGAGCTCGCTGTTCAGCGCGTCGGCGACCTCCTGGTACGACGGGTTGGGCGGCCCCTCGGAGATCGGCTCGTCGGTCGGGTGGATGATCACGCGCTTGGAGTCCGCACGCCAGGTCGCGTCCTGCCCCGACGGGACGACGACGTTCAGCCCGGGGCGGCTCTCGCCGCGGGCGACCTGGTAGAGCGCCTCGAGCTGCGTCTCCTCGCCGCCGCCCGACGCGATGAGGCTCTCGAGCGCGTCCTCGACCGCGCCGCAGTCGTTCGTGATGTCGAGGACGCGCCGGTACACCGGCGCCTGCGTGTAGCTGCGGTACTCGCCGACGCCGAAGTTGACGTCGATGCCGCTGCCGGTCAGCTTCGCCACGATCTCGTTCATGGCGCGGCCGGTGCCGTCGATCGCGTCCTGCATGCTGCCCGACACGTCGACCAGGAAGAAGACGTCGAGCGAACGCTCCTTTCCCGGTAGCCGGAAGTCGTAGTGCACGGTCTTCTCCTGGCCCGGCCCCAGCGCGATGTCGACGCGGGCGGGCTCGAGCGCGGGCTCGCCCGGATCGGGCGTCTCGACGCACGGCACCTCGATGTCGAGCTCGGCCGCGCATCCGAAGCCGGTGTAGCCGAGCTTCGCCATCTCCTCGCAATAGTCCGGCTTGCGGTACTGGGGGGGCTTGACGATCCGGCGCTCGATCGACGACTCGGTCCGCCCCCAGATCTCGCTGCCCGCGCCGGTGGTGAGATGGAGGTCGAGGATCGGCCGGTGGTCGGCCGGCGTGAGGTCGACGGTCTTCCCGCCGAACTGCCGGAGATAGACGCCGGCGCTCGTCGCGTACACCTCGAGGAGCGGGTTCACGCTCGCGAGGGACTGCACGATGCCCGGCATGGGGTTGGCGACGAACTCGCGGCCCCCGTTGTTGGACCGGTAGACGTCGCTCGTGTCGGTGCGCGCCGCGAGGATCCGCGCGGGCGACCCGGGCGTGTGCCACACGTCGACGTAGCCGATCGGGCCCGGCACCGCGTCCGACACCTCGCACGGCGTCGTCGCGCCGGGCGGTCGGAGCGCGCCGCACTCGCCGTAGAGCCATACCTGGTCGGCGTCCATCGGATCGACCTCGATCCCGTCGAACGGGTCGCCCGCGTACACGTTGCGGACCGGCTGCCACGTCCGCCCTCCGTCGATGCTCTCGTAGAGCGCCTGTGCGAAGCCGTTCTGGTTCGGCAAGGGGCCCTCGACCTCGTCGGGCAGGTCGGGCAGCTCGGGGGGGCCGTCGGGAAGAAGCCGCCGCTGGATCCCCGTCGTGTCCGTCAGCAGGTAGACCTTCCCGGGGTTGCTCGGCGCCGACGCGATGTCCTCGGGCCGGCCGACCGCGCCTTCCAGCCCCCGCTCCGCCGGCGAGAAGCTCGAGCCGCTGTCGCTGCTGACGAACAGGCGCGGCCGCGACACCGGATCGAGCTGGTCGACGGTCAGGAAGACCTTCCCAGGAGCGAGCGGCGACTCGGAGACGTGGACCTGCTCGATCGTCGACTCCGCCGCCGTCACGGTCGTGCCCGGCCGGGGCACGGCGTCGAGCCGCCACACCTCGGTCCAGCTGCAGCCGCGGTCGAGCGATCGCATGAGAACCAGTCCGTTCGTCGCGAACATCGGCGTGGTCGTCTGCGAGATCGACCACGACTTGATCGCCTGCGAGCCCTCGGTGAACGGGACGTCGATGCTCTCCCAGCCCCCGCGCGCGCTCCCGCAGAGCGACCCGTTCCGCCCGCCGGGGCCGGCCGCGGCAAAGGGCGCGAACATCGTCCCGGCGACGGCCAGCACGAGCAGCCCCCTCAGGGCGCGCCCGAACGAGAGCATGCGGAACCTACGCAGAGCTCTGCGCTCGTACACTCACTGACCTCTCAGATCCGCTCGACGGAGACGTGATTCGGAGTTGGGCGACCCCTCCAGAGACGTAGGTTCGTTGCCGGTAGCGGCGGTCCTGTTTGCGGCGGGACGGGGCGAGAGGCTTCGCCCCCTGACGGACGAAGTGGCCAAGCCGGCGCTGCCGATGCTGGGTATCCCCCTGGCCGCATTCGGCCTCTCGCGGCTGCTCCCCATCGGACCTGCCGTCGTGATGAACGTACGCCACCTGCCTCGCTCGGTAACTGGCGTCCTCCTCCACTACGTGCCCACCCACGAGGGATTTCAGACCTTGTTCGAGGAGCCAGAAGCCTACGGGACCGCCGGGACGCTCGTCGCGCTGAGGGACCGGATCGGGCCCCGGGTCGTGACGTGGAACGCGGACGTCCTGACGGACCTCCGGGCCGAGGCCCTGAGGGAGGCGCACTCGGCCTCGGACGCCCCGGCGACGGTCGCCGTCCGGGAGGTGGACGCGGGGGCGGACTTCGTCCTGCAGGGGGACCGGGCGGCGGCGTTCGTCGACCGGCGACGGAGGGCGGGCGCGGCCGGAGGCGTGTTCCTCGGGGCCGCGGTGTTCGACCGGGAGGTGCTGTTCGAGCTGCCCGAGACGCGGCCGCTGGGCCTGGGCGAGACCCTGCTGGCGAGCCTCGCGGCGAGCGGCCGCCTGGCGGTGTACCGCCACCGCGGCTACTGGAGGGACGTCGGGAGCCCGGCGGCCTATCTCGCGGCGTCGCTCGACCTGCTCGAGGGGTGGGGGCCGGAGCCCCCGGCGCCGTGGCCCGGTGAGGTCGCCGACGTCGCCGGCGGCCGGACCTTCGTGGGGGCGGGCGCGGTCGTTCGGGGCGGGCTGCGGCCGGGTGCGGTGGTCCTGGACGGTGCCGTCGTGGAGCCCGGCGCGACCGTGGAGCGAGCCATCGTGTGGCCGCGCGAGAGGGTGCCGGCGGGGTCGGCGGTGAGGGACGGCGTCTGGTTCGGGGGCCGGGTCCTGCCCGCGTAGCCGCCCCGAGCGACGTCGCCACGTGCCGTCGAGGGCCGCTACGGAATCAGAAGAAATTCTGAAAGAGAACTATCCCTTCGAGGGAAGTATCCCATCGTGCGGAGGTCCAAGTGACCTCTGAGCGCGGTGCGGCATCGACCTTGAAGGGGGTTAGGCAGGTGGTAGATGCCTCGCTCAAACGAGCAGGGGTTCGGCCCGTCGAATGAGGTTTCGAATGTCGGTGCTGATGCTCCGGAGTTGGTTAACGGAGACGCCCTTCAAGTCTCCAGAGGGCAGGAACTCGCCAAAGACTACGCGGACGAAAAGATCCCCATACACGTCCATCTTCGCTGTCGCCGGGAACGGCCAGGCCAGTTGCACGTCGAAGAGTGGTGCGTCGTTTGCCACAAACAACGCAGACACCGTCTCTCGTCCCCCCACAATCACAGCACCCCCAAGGGGGATCAGACGAAGGGGCTGGTGCAGGAGCAGCTTGCTAGTCGGGTCGGGAGTCGCCAAACCAACAGTCGTGTGGACCATGTGGTGTTTGTCGACGTTGTTCAGCAGGTGCAGGGAACCGAGGTAGTGGTTGGACGGGTCCGGAGCACAGCACGGTTGCTCCCCCTCGATAAGTGCCCATGCAGGCCCGTTCATGTCGATACCGGCGAGAGGGCCCTTGTCCTTCGTCGCTAGGTTCACGACCTTTTCGATGAAGTCGTCCTTATCGGAATAGATAGGGAACTGAGTCCTGAGGTCGTGCGGGTCGAGACGCCCCTCGTGCTCTACGAACTGCCAGACGAGCTGATCGAGTGCCGAGCGGAAGTGGTACGCAATCTCGGCCGCTCTGAGGCCCCACTCAAACCGGGGTGGTGTTTTGTAGAACCTTGCGACGATGCGGTAACGCCCCATCTTCGGGTCGTAATCGTGGATGAGGTCGTGAAGGTCAGGTTGCTCGGTGAACTGACGGCACTTCTCCCGCAGGACGGTGAGTTGTTCGTCAGCCCAATCGAGCTTTGCCACGATGCCTTCCAAGCGTGCGGGGGTCATCGTGACTAGACTGGAGGGACGAAGCCCAAGCAGTCAGACGACCTCACCCGCGAGGGAGACGAAGTACAGAAGACTCCCAAGGCCAAGCTTCGCATCCCCGTTCCCACAAGGGACGAGGTTATCGGCTTGTTTCGGCCGCTACTGCCGTGGAAGGGATAGTCCCCTTCTGAAAAGAACAGAGGCCCACGGTTCGGCCGTGCAGCGCTCCTGCTCGGGACGGCGCGCCGGCGCCGGGCGGCCTCGGATGTTGGGGAAGCCCGGCTAGGGCGCCCCGGAGAAGACCGACCTCTCCGCCATCTCGGCAACGACCGCCGGCACCACGAACGCGACGAGCAGGATCAGCGCGGCCACGCCCATCGCCGCCCGCAACATGTACGGCACCTCGACGCGCGTCTCGTCGGACGGCGCCTCGAAGAACATCGTCTTCACGACCGCGAGGTAGTACCAGGCCGCGATCACCGCGTTGACGCCCATGACGACCGCGAGCCATACGACCTCGGCCCGGATCGCCGCGAGGAACACGAACAGCTTCGCCCACGCGCCGGCCATCGGCGGCGCCCCCGCGAGCGACACGAGGAACCCGGCGAGCAAGAGCGCGAGCGCGGGGCTGCGCTGCCACAGCCCGGAGTAATCCTCGACGAAGTAGGTCCCGCCCTTGCGGGCGAACGAGATCGCGGCGGCGAACGCGCCGGCGTCCATGATCCCGTAGATGGCGAGGTAGAACATCGCCGACTGGAACGCCTGCCGGTTCGCCTCGCCGTCCGGCGAGATCAGCGCGAACGCGACGAGCACGTAGCCCGACTGCGCGATCCCCGAGTACGCGAGCAGCCGGATGATGTGCCGCTGCCGCAACGCGATGAGGTTGGCGACGGTCATCGTCAGGACCGCGAGCACGGCGAACGCCGGACGCCACGCGTCGGCGACGTCCGGGAACGCCTTGAACATCAGCACGATCAACCCCACGAAGCCGCCGATCTTCGAGGCGGTCGAGAGGAACGCGGCCACGGGTGAGGGCGCCCCCTCGTAGGTGTCGGGGGCCCAGAAGTGGAACGGGACGGCGGAGATCTTGAACGCGAACCCGACGACGACGAAGAAAACGCTCATGACGACGATCGGGTCGTCGCCGCGGCCCTGGAACGCCTCCCGGATCGCGTCGAGCTGGACCTCGCCGCCGGTCGCCCCGTAGACGAGCGACATCCCGTAGAGCATTACGGCCGACGACAGCACGCCGAACAGGAAGAACTTCAGCGCGGCCTCGTTCGACTTCACGTCGCGCTTGCGGAGGCCCGTCATCACGAAGCCCGGGATGCTGATGAGCTCGATCGCGATGAACAACGAGACGAGGTCGCGGGCGCTCGAGATCACGAGCGTGCCGAGCAGCGCGGAGAGCAGCAGGAAGTAGTACTCGCCCTGGGCGTAGTCCCCCTCGCGGAAGTAGTCGTACGAGAGCGCGAGCACGATCAACCCGATCACGCAGAACAGGCCCTTGAAGACGAGCGCGAACGTATCGACCTCGAACGCGCCGCCGAGCGTCACACGGTCGCCCTGGCCGACGAGCGAAACGACCGCGGCGAGCGTGCCGACGAGACCCGCCGCCGAGAGCGGCATCGCCAGCCACTTGGCCTCGCGCGGCAGGAAGAGGTCCGCCACGAGCACCGCGCAGGCCGCGACCGTCAGGACGAGCTCGGGCGCCAGCGCGTGCCAGTCGACGGGTACGTTCACGCGCCGAACGCCCCCAGCAGCACGTCGACGGCCTCGTTCGTCACGCCGAGCACCATGTTCGGGTAGATCCCGGCCGCGACGATCAGGACCAGCAACGGGGCCCACGCCAGCCACTCGAGCCGGTGGACGTCGTGGATGCCGTGGCCGTCGGCGAACCGCTCGGGCACGCGCCCCAGGTTCACGCGCTGGATCGTCCACAGCAGGTACCCGGCGGTCAGGACGGTGCCGATGCCGCCGCCGACCATGAGGAAGCGGAACAGCGTCTCGTTCAGCCCGCCGCCGGGGTTGTACGACCCCTGCAGGGCGAGGAACTCGCCCCAGAAGCCCGCAAGCCCGGGGAGGCCCAACGACGCGATCGCGGCGTAGCTGAAGACCGAGCCGAACCGCGGTATCTGCTGGAGGATCCCGCCGAGGTCGGCGATCTCCCTCGTGTGGTAGCGCTCGTGGATCGACCCGGCGAGGAAGAACAGCATGCCGGTGATGAGGCCGTGGGCGACCATCGCGAAGATCGCGCCGTTGACGCCCGCGTCCGTGAGCGTCGCGATCCCGAGCATCACGAACCCCATGTGACCGACCGAGGAGAACGCGATCAGCCGCTTCAGGTCCGTCTGCGCGAGGCAGCACAGCGACCCGTAGATGATCGAGATCACCGCGAGGACGCCGATGATCGGCGCGTAGTCGATCGCGGCCTCGGGAAGGATCGGCAGGGAGATCCGGACGAAGCCGTAGGTCCCCATCTTCAGGAGGATCGCGGCCAGCAGCACCGACCCGACCGTCGGAGCCTCGGTGTGCGCGTCGGGGAGCCACGTGTGGAACGGCCACATCGGCACCTTGATCGCAAACCCCAGGAAGAGGCCCAGGAACACGAGCGACTGGAACAGCTCGCTGCCTATCCCGTCCGCCGCGAGGTTCCGCAGCTCGATCATGTCGAAGGTCCCGGCCTGGAAGAAGAGAGCCAGGAAGCCCAGGAGCATGAAGATCGAGCCGAACAGCGTGAAGAGGAAGAACTTGACGGCCGCGTACTCGCGGCGGGGCCCGCCCCAGATGCCGATCATGAAGTACATCGGGACGAGCACGACCTCGAAGAAGATGAAGAACAGGATGAGGTCGAGGGCGATGAAGGTCCCGGTCATGCCGGTCTCGAGCAGGAGCACGAGCGCGAACAGCGCCTTCGGCTTCCCCGGGTCGGGGACGTGGAAGTACAGGTAGACCATGCAGAGGAACGACACGAGCGCCGAGAGCACGACGAGCGGCAGCGATATCCCGTCGACGCCGACGTGGTAGTTGACGTTGATCTGCGGGATCCACTCGAGGTTCACGACCTGCTGCATCGTCCCGGACTCGCCGTAGTCGAACTTCAGCGCGACGACTATGGCGGCGATCAGCGCAAGGCCGGCGAAGACCGTGCCCGTCGCCTTGATCGCCGCGTCCTTGGCGGGAGGTACGAACAGGAGCACGATGGCTCCGAGCAACGGCAGGAACGTCGCGAGGCTCAGCCCCCAGTCGTCGAACCACTCCATAGCTTCCTCGAACCTCCCTAGGTGAGCGCTATCGCGGCGACGAACACCGCGACCGCCGCGAACAGCACCGCCGCATACCGCTGGACGTTCCCGGTCTGGATGTACCTCAGCAGCCCGCCCGACGCGCCGGTCAGCCCCGCAGCGCCGTTGACGGCGTAATCCACCACGTCCTGGTCGATCGTGTAGGCGCCCTTGGCGCCGGCGAGCATCGCGATGCCCGTCCCGTTCACGACCCCGTCGATGACCCGCTGGTTGATCCAGTAGGCGACCCGAGCCCACGTGTACTGGATGGGCCGGACGATGCCGCGGAGGTACAGGTCGTCCAGGTAGTACTTGTTCTCGACGAACCGGTACGCCCAGGCGAACGGTCCGCCGAGGATGTCGACCTTGAAGCGACCCCTCAGGAAGGTCTGCCACCCGAGGTAGATCGCCGCGAGCGCGAGCAGCACGGATCCGGCCGGCAGGATCAGGTTGTAGAAGGTCGAGAACCCGTGGTGCTCCTCGCCCGGCACGTGGATCCAGTCGGCGAAGGGCCCGACGACCGGCATCCCCAGGAATCCGACCGTGACCGATGCGGCCGCGAGGATCCACAGCGGCGTGACCATCGAGCCGGGGCTCTCGTGCGGGTGCCCGTGACCGCGGTACTCGCCCCAGAACGTCTTGACGCACGCCCTGGTCATGTAGAGCGCCGTCAGGAACGCCGTGACGAGGGCCGCGATCAGCACGATCCACGCCGCGGCGCGGTGGCCCTCGCTGGCGGCGCGCAGCGCGCCGCCGATGATCTCGTCCTTCGAGAAGAAGCCCGCGAGCGGGAAGATCCCCGCGAGCGCGAGCGACCCGATGATGAACGTGCGGAACGTGTGCGGCATGTGCTTCCGCAGCCCGCCCATGTCGCTCATGTTGTTCGAGTGCGCCGCGTGGATGATCGAGCCGGCGCCGAGGAACAGCAGCGCCTTGAACATCGCGTGGGTGAAGAGGTGGAAGACGCCGGCGGTGTACGCCCCGACCCCGAGCGCCGCCATCATGTAGGCGAGCTGGCTGATCGTCGAGTAGGCGAGCACGCGCTTGATGTCGTCCTGAACGAGCGCGAGGACGGCCGCGATCAGCATCGTTATCGAGGCGATGATCGCGACGACGTCGAGAGCGGCGCCGGCGTTCTCGAACAGGACGAACATCCGAGCGACCAGGTAGATCCCGGCGACGACCATGGTCGCGGCGTGGATCAACGCCGAGACCGGGGTGGGGCCGGCCATGGCGTCGGGCAGCCACACGTGCAGCGGGAACTGCGCCGACTTCCCGACGGCGCCGCAGAACAGCAGAAGAGCGGCGGCCGTCAGCGCGGTGCCGCCGATGTCGCCCTCCTCCGCGAGGTGGTTGATCTCGCCGATGTTGAACGTCCCCGCGAGGAAGAACAGGGCGAAGATCCCGAACATGAAGCCGACGTCGCCGACGCGCGTGGTGATGAACGCCTTCATCGCCGCAGAGGAGTACTCCTTCTCCTCCCAGTAGTGGCCGATGAGGAAGTAGGAGCAGACGCCGACGCCCTCCCACCCGACGAGCATCTGAACGAGGTTGTTGGCGATCACCAGCAAGAGCATCGAGCCGGTGAACAACGACAGCGCCGCGTAGAACCACGTGTAGCGCTTGTCGTCGTGCATGTAGCCGGTCGAATAGATCTGGACGAGCAGCGAGATGAACGTGACGACGACGAACATCACGCCGGCGAGGAAGTCGTAGTTCATCCCGAACTCGAGTTCGAGCCCGCCGGGGAACTCGAACCACGTCCACGACTTCTCGACGTGCGCGTTGCCGGACGCGAGCTCGAAGAACCCGATCAGCGACAGGACGAACCCGATCCCGACGGCGGCGATGCCGAGCGCGTGCCCGCGATCGCGCATCCGCTTGCCGAAGAACCCGATCGCGACCGCCGAGAGGAACGGTAGCAGCGGCACGATCCACATGTGCTCCGTGAACGTGCCCTTGTGGACCTCGTGGCCGGCTTCCTCGGCCGCCGCGAGCAGCAGGTCCGTCACGCCGTCACCACTTCATCAGGGACATCTCGTCCACGTCCACGCTCTGGCGGTTCCGGAACATGAGGATCACGATCGCGAGGCCGATGCCGACCTCGGCGGCGGCGACCGCGATGACGAACAGCGCGAAGACCTGGCCCGACACGCCGGCGTCCTGGAGCATCGAGGAGAACGCGACGAGGTTGATGTTCACGGCGTTCAGCATCAGCTCGATCGACAGGAGCACAAGCACCGCGTTCTGCCGCGCGAGGACCCCGTAGATCCCGATCGAGAACAGCAGGGCCGAGAGCACGAGGAAGTACGTGACCGGCACTACTCCGCCACCTCGGTTCCGCCGGCGGTCGAATGGCCCATGTTCATTCCTCGTCCCTGCGGGCGATCACGACGGCCCCCACGAGCGCCGCGAGCAGGACCATCGACACGACCTCGAACGGCAGGACGAAGTCGGTGAATATGGCGTCGCCGACCTGCTTCGACGTGGTGCCGGTCTCGCGGGCGAAGTCGATGTCCTGGCCCTCGAACGCGTCGACCATGATCCAGGAGCTGACGGCGAACACCGCGGCCGCGCACAGCGCCGCAAGGGGCCGCTGGTCGTTGTCGAAGTTGCCCTTGCCGATCGGGGCACGCGTGAGCATGAGCCCGAACAGCATCAGAACGACGATCGCACCGACGTATACGAGCACCTGCACCCAGGCGACGAACTCCGCGAACAGCAGCACGAACATGATCGCCGCGCCCAGCAGCGTCGCGACCAGATAGAGCGCGGCGTGCACGACGTTCCCGGTCGTCACGACGCGCACCGCGGAGACCGCCATCACGACGGCGAAGAGCCAGAAGACGATCTCGTAGACCTCCATCAGGTGGCGCCCCCCTGGTCTTCGGCCCCGCCGGGGGCGGAGGTGTCGTCTCCCTCCGCAGGGGCGACCGGGCCTTGCGGGGGCTGCGGCTCCACGGCGCGCGGGGCGCCGCTCTCCACGGGCGGGGTAGGGCGGTCCGGCTTCGGCGTCCCGGCGCGGCGGATGCCGCGCTCCGCCTTCACGCGGGCGACCTTCGCGCGGGCCTCGGCGACCTGCGGCGACGATCCCTTCGCCCGCTGCTCCTCCAGCACCTGGCGGTAGACCTCCTCGGGGTCCTCGAGCCGCTCGAGGGCGACGGGCTGAGGGGTCTCGTGCGGGACCTCGACGTTCGGGCCGGGCGTGCCCTCGAACCGCTCCTTCTCGAGGCTCGTGAGGTCCGCGCCGCCCCCGCTGGGACCCTGGGTCCTGGGGGCCACGGCCTCTTCCGCGGACGGCGAGGAGGCCCGCGGCGCGGAGGGCGCTCCCTCCACCGTGGTCTCGGCGTCCATCACCGCGGGCTGCTCGGGCGGGCTCTCCATGGTCTCCGCATCCGACTTGGTCGGGCCCGCCTCGGGCGTCGGCACCTTCTTGTCCTCCGCGGGGATGGTGCCGGCCGGCCGCTCCGGTGTGGTCGCGACGCTCCCCGCCTTCGGCGCGTCCTCGGCCTGCTCCGGCCGGGCCTGGACCGCGGACGCCGTCGTCGTCGGCGGTCGCGCTCCGGTCGCGGCTACGGTCTGGGCCGCCGCCGGTACGGCTCCGCCGGGGACGGACGCGCCGTCTCCCTCGGGCATCCCGGGAAGCAGCGCGCCCGCCTCGAGGGGGGGCGGCGGGAGCACGGTCGTCATCCAGTCCGACAGGCGCTCCTTCTCGTGCGTCAGCTCGCGGACGTCGTACTCGGCGTACTCGAACTCCCGGCTCCAGAAGAGCGCGTCGTAGGGACAGACCTCGACGCAGATGCCGCAGTACATGCAGAGCGCGTAGTCGATCGCGAAGCGGTCCAGCACGTTCCGCTTGCGCTTGCGGCCGCCCTCGCGCTTCGGCGGGAGCTCCTCCTTGTGCGAATCGATGTAGATGCACCAGTCGGGGCACTCGCGCGAGCACAGCATGCAGACGGTGCAGTTCTCCTCCTTCAGCGCGATCACGCCGCGCGTCCGCGCGGGGAGGTCCTGCTTCTCGTCGGGATACTCGATGACGGTGTTGTGCTTGAAGAGGTGCTTCAGCGTGACGGCCATCCCCTTCAGCAGGCCGAGGCCGAATCCGGCACGCCGCGCATGATTCAGGTTCCCGATCCCCGCGGGGTGCTCGGGGTGGCTCGCGCCGGTGGAGACCTCGTGCTCGCCTACGGCCACTACCTGATCGCCTCCGGCGCGTAGAGGATCCAGGCCCCCGTGACGAGGATCAGCACGAGCCCCACCGGGATCATGAACTTCCACGCGAACTTCTGGAGCTGGTCCTCGCGGGCGCGCGGGAACGTGGGACGGATCCACAGGAACAGGAAGATCATGAAGAAGGTCTTCAGAAGGAACCAGACGATCCCAGGGACGGCCTCGAGCGGTCCCCACGGGATCGGCGACTTGTACCCGCCGAGGAAGAGCGTCGCGCCGATGGCGGCGAACGCGACCATGTGGCCCATCTCCGCGAACATGTGGGCGAAGATGTAGCGCATCCCCGAATACTCCGTGAACGGCCCGGTGATTATCTCGGACTCCGCCACGGGCATGCCGAACGGCACGCGCGTCATCTCCGCGACCGAGCCGGTGGTGAACAACAGGAACGCGACGAGCCCGATGCCGGGCGGCCATACCGCGAACGGCACGTCCTGCGCCTCGACGATCGAGATGATCGAGAGCGATCCCGCGAGCATCGCGACCGCCGCCGCGGCGAGCACGATCGGGAGCTCGTAGGCGATCAGCTGCGCCGCGGCGCGCAGCGCGCCGATCAGCGCGTACTTGTTGGCCGACGACCATCCGGCCATCAGCACGCCGATCGTCGAGACCGATCCGACCGCGAGCAGGTAGAAGATGCCGACGTCGAGGTCCTCGACGATCAGGTTCCGATCCATCGGGATGACGAGGTAGATCATCACGACCGGCACGAAGATGGCCGCAGGGGCGAGCGAGAACACGGGCTTGTCGGCGGCCTTCGGGATGATGTCCTCCTTGTAGAGGAACTTCAGGCCGTCGGCGAGGGTCGTCGCCCAGCCGTGGAACCCGCCGGGGTACATGGGGCCGAGCCGGTGCTGGAGGTGCGCCATCACCTTGTGCTCGGCGTAGCCGCCGGCCAGCGCGGCGACCGGGACGATCGTGAGGATCGCTAGGAGCTTCAGCACGAGGATCTGCCACGTCGCGAGCGTGATGTCGGGGATCACCGGTCGATGTCCCCCAGCACGAAGAAGAACGATCCCAGGATCGCGATCATGTCGGAGACGAAGGTGTCCTTCAGGACGTGTGGCAGCGCGGAGACGTTCGAGAACGACGGCGTCCTGATCTTCAGCCGGTAGGGCTTGCGGTCCCCGTCGGAGACCAGGTACATCCCGAGCTCGCCGAGCGAGTTCTCGCAGCGCACGTAGATCTCGCCCTTCGGGGCCTGGATCACGCGCGGGACCTTGCCCAGGACCGGCCCCGAGGGAAGACCCTCGACGGCCTGCTCGATGATCCGGGCAGACTCGGCGACCTCGTGCAGGAGGACCCAGAAGCGGTCGAAGCAGTCGCCGTTGGGGGCCGAGATCACGTCGAACTCGAAGTGCTCGTAGCCCGAGTACGGCTCGTCCTTCCGCACGTCGAAGTGGATGTCGGACCCGCGCGCGATCGGCCCGGAGACGCCGTAGCGGTAGGCGATCTCCTTGGGCAGGACCCCGACGCCGACCGTGCGCTGCTTGAAGATCTCGTTGCCGATCAGCAGGTTCTCGTAGTCCGGCAGGCGCTCGATCGTCTGACGGACCCCTTTCATCAGCTGGTCGAAGAAACCGCGGGGCATGTCCTCCTTCAGCCCCCCCGGCCGGAAGAACCCGAAGTGCAGCCGGCCGCCGGTCGCCATCTCCATCGCGAACTGGATGTCCTCGCGCTCGCGGAACGCGTAGAACGTGGGCGTTATCGCGCCCAGCTCGGCGCCGAACGACGCGAAGAACATGAGGTGGTTCAGGATGCGGTTGGTCTCGCACATGATCACGCGCAGGTACTGGGCGCGCGGCGGGACCTCGATCTCCATCAGGCGCTCGACCGCGAGCGCGAGCGGGAGCTCGTTCTGGATGTTGCTCAGCCAGTCCATCCGCGAGACCAGGTTCGTGATCTGCCGGTAGTCGCGGACCTCGACCAGCTTCTCGTATCCGCGGTGCATGTAGCCGATGATCGGCTCGGCGTCGACGAGCTTCTCGCCGTCGATCGTCGCGAGCAGCCGGAACACCCCGTGCGTCGCGGGATGCTGCGGACCGACGTTGAGGATCATCTCCTCCGTCGCGAGCCGCCCCGAGCCGACGTCGGCGACGACCTGGGAGACCTGGCGGACGTCCTGCTCGGTGGAGGTCATCGCCTACCTGCCCCCTGCCGCCGCCTCTTCGGGATCCTTCGCGCCCGGCCACTCCTTGACGATCCGCGTCGAGAGGCGGAACGACTTCAGCAGGGGGTGGCCCTCGAAGTCCTCGGAGAGGTAGAGGTTCACGAGCCTGGGATGCCCCTCGAAATGGATCCCGAACATCTCGTGCGCCTCGCGCTCGTGCCAGATCGCGCCGGGATAGATCGAGGTGATGGAGGGGCACACCGGGCGCTCGGGGTCGACGGGGACGTGGACGTTGCAGTGGATCACGAAGTCCGGCGAGTAGACGTGCACGAGGACCTCGAGCCCCCTCTTGTCGTCCCCCTCTTTTCCCTCCTCCGCCCGGTCCTTTCCCTCCTCCGCACCGCCGAACTCGGACCAGTCGATCCCCGACAGGAACGTGAAGAAGCGGCACTCCACCCCCGGCGTCTCGGCCAGCGCGGTCATCACGCCTACCAGCCCCTCAGGCGAGCAGGTGAGGTCGACCTGGCCGAAGCTCAGGTCGACGCGGCTCGGGCGGTCGCCCAGAGCCTGGCGGACCCGGGCGAGGGCCTCGTCGGATCCGATCCGCTCCGGCCGTCTGCCCGTGGGCACCCCGCCCGGGCTCGGGCGCACCAACCTAGATCCCACCCGCCAGCCCGGGCTCGGGGATGTGCGGGATCTCCGTCCGGTGGCCCTTCCACTTCTCGCGCACGTCCTCCTGCGAGATCAGCTGCTGGAGCCGGATGACGCCCTGGAGCAGGGCCTCGGGCCTCGGCGGGCACCCGGGCACGTACACGTCCACGGGGATGATCTGGTCGACGCCCTTCGTCACCGAGTACGAGTCCCAGTAGGGGCCCCCGCAGTTCGCGCAGGAGCCCATCGAGATCACGTACTTCGGCTCGGGCATCTGGTCGTAGATCCGCTTGATGGGCGCAGCCATCTTGTCGGTCACGGTCCCGGCGACGACCATGAGGTCGGCCTGACGGGGCGACGCGGGGAACGGGATCACGCCGAAGCGGATGATGTCGAACTTGCTGGCGATCGCGGCTCCCATCTCGATCCCGCAGCAGGCGAGACCGAACTGGAGCATCCAGAGCGAGTAGCGGCGGCTCCAGTTGAGGAGCCACGACACGGGGCTCGGCAGGGCGACCTTCTCGATCACAGCCATTCGAGCACCTTCTTCTTTATGGCGTAGAGGAGGGCGAAGGCCAGGATCGCGATGAAGATGAGCATCTCGACGAACGCCTGGGTCCCGAGCCTCTCGAACACGACCGCCCACGGGAACAGGAACACGGCTTCGACGTCGAAGATCACGAACAGCAGGGCGAAGATGTAGTACCTGACGTTGGCCTGGCTCCACCCGGTCCCGATGGGGTCGGTGCCGGACTCGTACGTCGTGTACTTCTCGGGATGTGGGACCGGGGGGCGGACGGGGCGGGCGAGGGCGAGCGTGCCGAACACCAGGACTACGCCGACGATCCCGAAGATCCCGATGGTCACGTACTGGCCGAAATAGGTTCCGCCCTCAGGCACGCAGAGCCTCTCCTCGATCGCCCGACCGGCTCGCGGCGACGACGCGACAAAACCGCGAATTCCCTGGTAGGTACGGCGAAAAACTAACACGCAGCACCGGCGGCTCAGGCCCTTGCGCGTTCGTTCGTGAAGCCCCACGAGGGGTCGCGACGTGCGGGTTCACGGCCCCGAGAGGTGAGCTCGATCCGCTGTCGCGGCCGGCGTCACAACACCCTCGAAGGCCGCTCGAGTCTGTTCCGAAAGATTTCTGAAGAAGACAGAGGCGACGTCGCGCGGTGCCGCCGCGGCGGCTACGACGCCGGGGTTCTTCGCGGCGGGCTAGGGCGAGGGGGCCGGGGCGAGGACGAACGTCGCCGTCACCTCTGCGGCCGCCGTCATCTCCAGGACGCAGGTTCCCGTGCCCGAGCAGGCTCCGGACCATCCCGCGAACGTGTACAGCTCTTCGGGCTCGGCGGTCAGCGTGACGACCGTCGCGGGCGAGTACGCCTCGGTGCAGTCGGTGCCGCAGTCGATGCCCTCGGGCGACGAGACCACGCTCCCCTCGCCCTCGGTGGCCACCTCCAGGTCGACGACGGGATAGCCGTCGTTGCGGACCACGTGCTCGTCCTTGCCCGGCCAGTCGCGATAGGCCACGACCGTCGAGTCGTGCAGCGCGTACATGGGGCCGGGATAGATGCGGGAGCCGCGCAGCAGCTCGTCGTAGTGAAGGTGCGGCCCCGTCGAGTCGCCGGTGCTGCCGGAGTAACCCACGACCTGGCCGCGCGCGACCTGCTGTCCGAGCGATACGGTCGCGCCCCCGGGCCGGAGGTGCAGGTACCGGGAGTGCCGTCCCGCCCGGTGCGCGATCTCGACGTAGTTCCCGCGCCTCCCCGAGCACCAGCGGTCGCCGGGCCGGCAATCCTCCTCGACCCCCACGACTGTGCCGGGGCCGGCGGCCCGGATCGGCGTGCCCGCCGGGAGCCGGAAGTCGATGCCCGGCGTCGCGTGGCCGCCGCGGTGCTGGAACGTCCTCGATATCGAGTAGCTGCCGACGAACGGCACCCAGTTCGCGGTCTCGTTCGCGACGGCCGCCGGGACCAGCAGGAGCGGCAGGGCCGCGAGGCACGCGGCGCGACGAGGCCGCCTCACTCTGCTCTCGTTCACCGGCCGGGGCCGCCTCACTCTGCTCTCGTTCACCGGCCGAGGCCGCCTCACTCTGCTGTCGTTCACCGGCCGAGGCCGCCTCACTCTGCTGTCGTTCACCGGCCGAGGCCGCCTCACTCTGCTCTCGTTCACCGGCCGGGGCCGCCTCACGGACAGTTCGTCTTGCCGTCTCCGGAGTCGCCGACGCAGTTGTCGGTCCCGCTCCCACCGTTTATCGAGTCGTCGCCGCTCCGGTCCTTGACGTTTATGACGTCGTCGCCGGACCCGCCGGCGACCTCGTCGGCATCGCTCGTGCCGAACAGCCTGTCGTTGCCTTCCTCGCCCTCGATCGTGTCCGCGCCCGGCCCGCCGGCGACCACGTCGCCGCCCGGCCCGCCCGCCACGGAGTCGTCGCCGTCGCCGGCGAAGATCACGTCGTCCGAGCCGCCGCCGACGATCGTGTCGTCGCCGCCGCCCCCACAGATGAGGTCGCGGCCGAACGTGCCGGTGAGGAGGTCGTTGCCGGACGTGCCGCTCACGGTGCACACCGGCTGCCAGTCCGGGCTGTAGTCCTTGCCCCGGTGGGTGGTGATCCTCGTCTCGCCCGACCCGTCGGGGTTGATCGAGTAGATGTCGATGTTGCCGTTGCGGGTGCTCCAGAAGACGACCTTGGTGCCGTCCGGCGACCAGTTCGGCTCGCTGTCGTAGAACACGTTCTCGGTCAGCCGCCGCTCGCCGGAGCCGTCGGCGGCGACGGAGTAGATCTCGTGGTTGCCGTCCCTGGTGCTCGCGAACACGACGCGCTCGCCGTCGGGCGACCAGTTCGGGACGAAGTCGTTCGCCGGGTTCTCGGTCAGCCTGCGGAGCCCGGTCCCGTTGAGACGGCTCACGTAGATCTCCGGGTTGCCGTCGCGGCGGCTCTCGAAGGCGAGCATCGTCCCGTCCGGGGACCACGAGGGGTGGCGCGCGCTCATCCCGGGAGGAGTGATCCGGGTCTCGCGGCCGGTCCCGTCGGCGTTGATCACGTAGATCGCGTACTGCTGGTTGCGCTCGCTCGCGAACGCGATCTTCGTACCGTCCGGCGACCACGTGGGCGCGCGGTCGTAGTAGCGGTTGAACGTCAGCTGCTCCTGGCCGGATCCGTCCGCGTTCATGACGAAGATCTCG
Source organism: Actinomycetota bacterium (assembly GCA_046263255.1). Taxonomy (GTDB): domain Bacteria; phylum Actinomycetota; class CADDZG01; order CADDZG01; family WHSQ01; genus JALZEG01. Next base: position 12,441 of record JBHELD010000020.1, on the reverse strand, counting down.
CGGTCGCCGTCCTCCTCGCTCCCCCACGCGATGCGGGTGCCGTCCGGCGACCACGTCGCGGCGATGTCCCAGGTGTCGCTGAACGTCAGCCGCTGCTGGTTCGTGCCGTCGGCGTCCATGACGTAGATCTCGGGGTTGCCGTCGCGGCGGGCCTCGAAGACGATCTTGCCGTTGCGTCCGACGTACGCCGCCTCGGCGGGAGCCGGACCCACCGACAGGGTGACGCAGAGGGGCGCGAGCGCGAGAAGCCCGACGAGCGGAACTGCGAACGATGGGACCACGCCGCGCACCCTCCTGACTGCAGATCGAAGCAATGTACTCACCTTCCTCTCTCAGCGCGCCCGTCGAGGCGGTCGCTTGTGTGGCGCGGGGAGCCGGGCCGCCCCTCACTGGCGTCGTGCGGCCCGGCCCCCGCAGTGCGTCGGTCCGTCCTAGAGCAGCGGCCCCCTGACGAACACGTCGTACGAGTTGTTGGTGTCGTCGTCGACGAGGTTGCTCGCCGCCGAGGCGAAGCAGACGAAGCGGCCGTCCGCCGTGATGGACGGGTCCTCGCCCGGGTCGTTGCTCGGGCCGTTGGCCTGCTCGTTGTCGTCGCCGACGCTGACCCGCTGCATCTCACCGGTGACCCGGTCGTAGCGGAAGACGTCGAGGCCGTTCCACCGGTCCGGGGCGCCGTTCGTGTCGCCCGGGACGAGGTTCTGGGCGTACGACTGGAAGGCGACGTAGCGGCCGTCGGCGGAGATCGCCGGGACGATGCTGCCGCCGTCGGGCTCCGCGCCGGCCATGCCGGTGCTGATGCGCTCGGTCTCGCCCGTGCTGAGGTCGTGGACGAAGACGTCCACCGCGTCGTTGTCGTCGTCCTCGACGAGGTTCGAGGCTCCGGAGTGGAAGGCGACGTAGCCGCCGTCCGCCGAGATCATCGGCGCCGAGCTCTCGCCGTCGGCCTGGCTGCCGTCGCTGGCGATGCTCACCCTGATCGTCTTCCTCGTCGCACGGTTGTAGACGAAGACGTCGGGCATCCGGTTCGTGTCCCGGGACACGAGGTTGCTCGCGTACGAGAGGAACGCGACCATCCGCCCGTCACCGGAGATCGACGGCGAGTAGCTGGAGCCGTTGCCCTCCTTGAGCTTCGAGCTGATGCTCACGCGGTTGGTCTTCACCGCCGTGCGGTCGTGAACGAAGATGTCGGCGGCGCGGTTGTTGTCGCCCTTGATCGCAAGGTTCGACGCGGTCGAGGTGAAGGCGACGAACCGCCCGTTCGCCGCGATCGCCGGGTCGTAGCTCGTGCCGTTGGCCTCGGCGAGGTTCGACCGGATGCTGATCCGGTTCGTCTTCCCCTCGTTGCGGTCGTACACGAACACGTCGGCCACGCCGTTGTGGTCGCCCTTGATCGCGAGATTGCCGGCGCTGGACGTGAACGCGACGTACCTGCCGGTGTGCGACAGCGAGGGTCCCTCGCTCGACCGGTTCGCCTGCGCTCCGGTGGAGCGGATGCTGGCGAACTCCGGCGTGGTGTTCCGCCGGTTGAAGAGGAAGACGTCGGTCGCGCCGTTACGGTCCGAGCCGATGAGGTTCGTCGCCCGGGACGCGAACCCGGCGAAGTTGCCGTCTCCCGAGATCGAGCAGCCGAAGCTGTCGTCGTTGCCCTCGACGCCGTTCGACCGGACGCTGACCCGCTCCGTCGTCGCCGTCGGGGACTGCGCTACCGCCGCCGTGGCGGTCGCGAGACATGCGAGCGCCGCGACGAGCACCCTGATGGTCCACCTCGAGGTCACTGGAAGCCTCCTTCGATGCCGTTTCCGGCCTTCCGCCGGCTCGACGACCAGCATCGAGAAAGTGGGCGCCCCCGAGTACTCAGCCCTTTACGGACGAAGCGTTAAATCCTGAGCGCTCGCGCTACGTCGCCCGGCGCGACAGCGCCGCCATGTCCCGCACGGTGATCGAGCGGCGCCGCGTCTCGATCCACTCCCGGTCCCGCAGCGCCTTCAGCGCCTGGCTCACGCCGACGCGCGAGGCCCCCGTCCACGCGGCAAGCTCGTCCTGCGTCAGGGGGAGCGCGATCTCGACGCCCCGAGGCGTGTCACGCCCGAACCGCTCCGCCAGCTCGTAGAGCCGGCGCGCGACGCGTCCCACGGTGTCGTAGGCGGAGAACTCGACGCGCTTGCGGTCGGCGTCGCGCAGCCGGGCGAGGACCATCTCGAGCAGCAGCAGGGCGGTCCGCGGGTGCTCGGTCAGCCACTCCCGGAAGGAGCCGCTCTCGAGGACCAGGGCCTCCACGGGCTCCATCGCGATCACGTTCGCCGAGCGCGGCTCACCGTCGATCGCGGAGAACTCGCCGAGGAGGTCGCCCGGGTCGCGCACCCCGAGCATCACCTCCTTGCCGTCCTCGGTCACCGTCGCGATCTTGGCGCGGCCGCGAAGCAGCAGGACGATGCGGTCGCTGACCTCGCCCTCGTGGAAGATCGGGACGCCGCCGTCGTACGTCCGCCGCCGGCCGCGGCCGAGCAGAGCGCGCGCCTCGTCGTCGGAGAGCCTGCCCAGGAACCCACCGTATCCCGCCGTTTCGTTCGCAGCCATCTCCTTTACCTTATGGGCGTGAGGCGATCCGATCGCGTCGGCGGCACCGCGACGATCCTCGTGACGGACCTCGTGGGGTCGACCGCGATGTTCGACCGCCTGGGCGACGAGAGGGCGGAGCAGGTCCTGCGCGCGCACCTTGGCGAGCTGCGCGACCTCGTGCGCTCGTTCGGCGGCGAGGAGGTCAAGAGCACCGGCGACGGCGTCATGGCCGCCTTCCCTGCCGGATGGCTCGCGACCGAGTGCGCCGTCGCGATGCAGCGAACGCTGCACCTCGCGAACGAGGAGGGGGCCGCGGTCCCGCTGCACGTCCGGATCGGCATCCACTCCGGCGACACGACCGCGGACCGACACGACTACTACGGCATCGCGGTCGCGGTCGCGGCGCGGCTGTGCGATCGGGCGCCCACCGACGGGATCCTGATATCGGACGTCACGCGCGGCCTCGTCGGCTCCCGCGGCGGCCATTCGTACGCCGATGCCGGCGTCTCGGAGCTGAAGGGGATCGACGACCCCGTGCGGGCGTGGACGCTCGAATGGGGGCCGGGGCAGCTGCCCCCGGCGCCGCCGGCGGGGCTGGAGCCGGGCCGGGGCCGCGTGCTGGGGGCGGCCGCGGCGACGCTGCTGATCGTGGGCGTGGGGGCCGGGATGCTGCTGGCCGGCGAGGACGGCCCGCGGCGTTCGGGGCCCCCTCCCCCGCCGGGCGACCTCGTGCGCGTGAGCGTCCGGAGGGGCGGCGGCGAGACGAGCGCCGAGAGCTTCTCGCCCGCGATCTCCGGCGACGGGCAGACGGTCGTGTTCGCGAGCAACTCGAAGAAGCTGCTGCGGACGGACGACAACGGCCGGATCACGGACATCTTCCACGTCCGGGTGGCGCCTCTCCAGTCGGAGACGCTTCGCATCGTCAGCCGGAGAGGCCCGACGCAGGGGAACCGGGCGAGCACGCAGCCGTCGGTGTCCGACGACGGGAACGTGGTGGGCTTCCTCAGCCGGTCCAAGAACCTCGCCGTCAAGATCGACCGCAACAGGGTGCAGGACGTCTTCATCCACGACCTGCGCACGGGTCTCACGACCCGCGCCAGCATCGGCAACGAGGCACAGGCCGCCAACGAAGAGAGCACGGAGGTGGACGTATCCGCAGACGGGAAGTTCGTCGCGTTCACCAGCGCCGCCGACAACCTGTCGCTGAGGCCGGACGACAACGACAAGGACGACATCTTCGTCCACGACGTCGAGCAGGGGCGGACGAACCGGGTCAACATCCGGTCGGGCAACAGGAAGGAAGCGAACGGGAACAGCTTCAACCCGACGCTCTCGGGCGACGGTAGGTACGTCGCCTTCGCGTCCGTCGCCACCGTGCTGACCCCCCGCGACACGAACAACAGCTCCGACGTCTTCCGGTTCGACCGTGATCCGGACGAGTTCAAGACGGTCCGCGCGAGCGTCACCTCCGAGGGACAGCTGACGGACGGCGACAGCGCCCATCCGTCGATCTCCGACGACGGCACGCGCGTCGCCTTCGTCTCCGAGGCGTTCAACCTCGTGGAGGACGACGACGCGGGAGCCGACGTCTTCGTCCACGACTTCGTCACCGGCCAGACGATCCTCGTCAGCCGCGCGATCGAAGGGAGCGTTGCCGGAGCGGGGCGCAGCGCCAATCCCGCGATCTCGGGCAACGGGGAATACGTGGTCTTCGACTCCGCGGCCGGCAACCTCGTGGGCGACGACCACAACGGAGTCCGTGACGTCTTCGTCTACGAGATCGACACCGGGAAGATCACGCGGCTGAGCCTCGGCGAGGACGACGAGGAGGCCGCGGCCGACTCGCTCGATCCCTCCATCTCCTCGGACGGGTCGTGGGTCGCCTTCACGTCGGAGGCCGCACTGGTCGACGACGACTTCAACGGCCGCGCCGACGTGTACCTGCGCGGCCCCCTGCTCGACTAGGGCTAGCGCTCGGTCAGCGCGTCGTGCAGCGGCTCGCAGAGGAGCCCCGCCAGCGCCCACAGGAAGAAGTAGTCCGGCCGGATCAGCCCGTGCAGGTGGCGCGGCGCATACGAGTAGTCCCACGGGGCGTCGCCCCAGGCCCGGCGGAACACGCGCCCGCTCACGTACTCGACTCCGAGGAAGCCGAGGCCGTAGACCGTCGCCCGGACCGGCAGCGGCCGGCCGCGCAGCCGGTCGTGCACCGGCTCGAACAGCGGGAGCAGCAGCGCGTAGACGCTCAGCATCAGAGGGCTCGTCCGGCACCGGACCGGCCGGCTGCGGACCGCGTCGTGCAGGGCGCTGAACGCGACCTCGAACGCGAACCCCGCGACCGAGTAGACGACCAGGCGGCCCGGGCTTCTCATCGAGCCATTGTCTTACGTGAAGACGCCGCCGAGGCGGGTAAGGAAGCTCAGCCCCCGGCCGTGAAGAAGACCGTCGCCTTCTCCGCCACCTCGATCAGAGGCCCCCACACGATGCCGAGGACGACCGTCGCCAGCGCCGTGAGCGCGATGACGCCGCCCGAGAGCGCGGGGACGGCGACGGCAGGGGCCCCCTCGTCGCGCTCCTGCATGTACATCACGACCATGATCCGCAGATAGAAGAACGCGGCGATCGCGCTCGACAGCATCCCGACCACGACCAGCCACGTGTACCCCGCTTCGACCGCGGCGCCGAAGACGACCAGCTTCGCGACGAAGCCCGACGTCAGCGGAACCCCGGCGAGCGACAGCAGGAACAGGCTGAACGCCGCGGCCAGCAGGGGCCGCTCGTAGAACAGCCCCTTGTAGTCGACGAGGCGCGTCCGCCTCTCGCCGTGGCCGGCCAGGACGGCGACGATCGCGAACGATCCCAGGATGGTGAGGCCGTAGGTCGCGAGGTAGAACAGCGAGCCGGACACTCCCTCGTCGCTCGCGGCCACCAGGGCGGTAAGCACGAACCCCGCGTGCGCGATGGACGAGTACGCGAGCAGCCGCTTCACGTCCTCTTGCACCACCGCGAGGATCGACCCGGCGACCATCGTCACGACGGCGATGCCGGCGAGCACCGGCCGCCAGTCCCATCGCAACGGGAACAGCGCCGCGTCGAGCAGCCGGATCAGCGCGGCGAACCCCGCGAGCTTCGATCCCGCCGCCATGAAGCCGGTGACCGTCGAGGGCGCCCCCTGGTACGCGTCCGGCGTCCACATGTGGAACGGGACCGCGGCGATCTTGAAGGCGAGCCCGACGATCAAGAAGCCCGCCGCGAGGAACAGCAGAGTGAGGTCGCCGGCCGCGGACGTGCGGAGGAACTCGACGATCCCCGGCTGTCCTCCAGGTCCGGGCGTCCCGTACAGGTTCGTCGACCCGACCGCGCCGTACACGAGCGCGATCCCGAGCAGGAAGAACGCGGACGAGAACGCGCCGAGCAGGAAGTACTTCATCGCAGACTCCTGCGACGCGAGGGAGCGGCGGCGGAACGCGACCAGGACGTAGAGCGCGAGCGAGAAGGTCTCGAGCGCGAGGAACATGACGATGAGGTCCGCGGCCCCCGCCATCAGCATCATCCCTCCGGTGGCGAACAGAACCAGCGCGTAGAACTCGGAGTGGTCGAGCTCCTCGCCGAACGCGTGGGAGTGCCCGAGCCAGACCGTCAGCAGCGCGAACGTCGCCAGGGCGATCTTCACGAACACCGAGAAGCCGTCGACGGCGACCATCGCCTCGAGCTGGAGCTCGTTGCTCCCCCAGGCGTCGAGCGCGTAGTACCCGGCGACGCCGAGCGCGAGCGTCGACCCCGCCGGCAGGAACCACGACGGGAGCCGCCCGAAGACCGCATCCAGGACCAGCAGCGTGAGGGCGGCCGCGGTCAGCACGATCTCCGGTGCGATGCCGGAGAGCTGCACCTCGGGGACGACGAACTCGTTCACGGCCCCTCGGCCACCTCGGCGCTCGGCAGCACCGAGGAGTCGTTCAGCTGGCGCACGACCTTCTCCGCGGACGGGTTGATCCGGTCGAGGATCGGCTTCGGGTACACGCCGATGCCGACGATCAGCACGAGCAGCGGCGCGAGCATCCCGATCTCACGCGGGCTGAGGTCGCGCATCCCCTCGTTGTCCGGCGACGTCACGGGTCCGTGGAACACGCGCTGGTAGGCCCACAACAGGTAGACGGCCGCGAGCACGACGCCGAACGCCGCCGGCACGGCCCACCAGCGGTACGACACGAACGTGCCGACGAGGATCGAGAACTCGCCGACGAAGCCGTTCAGCCCCGGCAGACCGATCGACGACATCGTCACGAGCAGGAACACCCCGGCGAGGACCGGCACCGTCTTCGCGAGGCCCCCGAAGTCGGCGATCAGCCTCGTGTGCCGCCGCTCGTACAGGATGCCGACGAGCATGAACAACGCTCCCGTCGACAGGCCGTGGCTCACCATCTGCACGATCCCACCGCTCATCCCCTCTACGGTGCCGACGAAGATGCCGAGCACGACGAAGCCGAGGTGCGCGACGGAGGAGTACGCGATCAGCCGCTTGAGGTCGCGCTGCACCGCCGCGACGATCGCGCCGTAGACGATGCCGGCGAGCGACAGCGCGATCAGCAGCGGCACGAGCTCCCGCGCCGCGTCGGGGAAGAGCGGGATCCCGAACCGCATCAGGCCGTACGCGCCCATCTTCAGGAGGACGGCGGCCAGCAGGACCGACCCCGCGGTGGGCGCCTCCGTGTGTGCGTCGGGGAGCCACGTGTGGAGCGGGACCAGCGGCACCTTGACCGCGAACGAGGCGAAGAACCCGAGGAACAGCATCCTCTGAGCGTCGAGCGACAGCGGGGTCCCCAGGAGCGCCCGGTAGTCGAACGTCGCCTGCCCGCCCCCGGCCGCCTGGAAGTAGAGGAACAGGATCGCCGCCAGCATGAGCAGCGAGCCGACGAGCGTGAACAGGAAGAACTTCATCGCCGCGTAGATCCGCCGGCCGTAGCCCCACATGCCGATGAGGAAGTACATCGGGACGAGGGTGGCCTCCCAGAACAGGTAGAAGAGGAACATGTCGAGCGCGCAGAAGACCCCGAGCATCCCGGTCTCGAGCGCCAGCAGGAAGACGAAGTAGGGGCGGACCTGCCGGTCCACCGTCCAGGACGCGAGCACCGCGAGCGGCACGAGGAAAGTCGTCAGCATGACCATCCACAGGCTCACGCCGTCGACGCCGGTCTCGTAGGAGATCCCCCACTCCGGGATCCAGTCGAGCGACGACCCGAGCTGGAACCCCGTCTCGCTCGCGTCGAACTGCGTCAGCACGCCGAGCGACAGGATGAACGTCGCGATCGTCACGGCGAAGGCGCCGTAGCGGAACAAATCGTCACGCCCCTTCGGCAGCAGCCCCAGGAGGATCGCTCCCGCGGCGGGCAGGAAGATGACGAGGTCGAGGAGGTTGAGATCGCTCACGGGCCCACCGACCGGAGCACGAGCACGGTCAACAGCGCGACGACGCCGAGGAGGAACACCACGGCGTAGTTGCGGACGTAACCGGTCTGGAGCCGCCTGAGGCCCTCCGAGAAGCGTGCGATCGCACCGCCGGTCCCGTTGACGGCGCCGTCGATCACGCGCCGGTCGACCACGTTCGCCGAGATCAGCGCGAGCCCCTTGCCCGGCCACACGAGCGCGCGGTCGTAGATCTCGTCCACGTAGAACTTGTTCCGCGCCGCGTGGACGAGGGGGCCGAGCCGCGCCTCGAGCCTGCGCCGCGCGAGCGACCCCGCGCGGCTCAGGTAGAGGACCCGGGCGGTCGCGATCCCCACGATCGACCCCAGGAGGGCGACGCCGGCCAGCAGATACGCGGTGAGACCCTCGGGCACGTGGCTCGGCCCCACGACCGGCTCGAGGAAGTGCTCGAGGGTGAGCTGCCCGGGCAGGTTGATCACGCCGCCGAGCAGCGAGAGCGCCGCGAGCGGGATCAACGCGGCCGCCATCGTCGGCGGCGCGTCGTGCGGGTGCGCGCCCGCGGGCACTCTCCTCTTGCCCTCGAACACCCGGAAGTAGAGGCGGGACATGTAGAACGCGGTCAGCAGCGCGGTGAAGAGCCCGATCGCCCACAGCGCGTACTGCCCGTCCGCCCACGCCGACGCGAGGATGGCGTCCTTGGAGAAGAATCCCGCGAACGGCACTATGCCGGAGATCGCGAGCCACCCGGCGAGGAAGGTCCCTCCGACGACCGGCATCGCCTTGCGGAGCCCGCCCATCTTCCGCATGTCGGTCTCGCCAGCGAGCGCGTGCATCACCGCGCCCGCGCCGAGGAACAGCAGCGCCTTGAAGAACGCGTGCGTCACGAGATGGAAGATCCCGGCGGAGTAGGCACCGACGCCGTGCGCGAGGAACATGTAGCCGAGCTGGCTGATCGTCGAGTACGCGAGCACGCGCTTGATGTCGTATTCCGCGGCCGCCATCAACGCGGCCCACAACGCCGTCAGCGCCCCGATCCACCCCACGACCACGAGCGCGTCTCCGGCTGCGAACACCGGGCTCAGGCGCGCGACCATGTAGACGCCCGCGGTGACCATCGTCGCCGCGTGGATGAGCGCCGACACCGGCGTCGGGCCCTCCATCGCGTCCGGCAGCCATACGTAGAGAGGGATCTGCGCGCTCTTGCCGGCCGCGCCCCCGAACAGCAGCAACGCCGCGATCGTGGCGATCCCCGCGCTCATCTCGTCCGCCGCCAAGTTGACGGCGCCGAACGTGAAGGCACCGACCGTCGAGAAGAGCAGGAACATGCCGAGCAGGAACGAGAAGTCGCCGATCCGGTTGACGATGAAGGCCTTGTTAGCGGCCGCGGCCGCGGACCGCTTCTCGAACCAGAAGCCGATCAGCAGGTACGAGCAGAGGCCGACGCCCTCCCACCCGACGAACATCAGCACGAGGTTGTCGGCGAGGACCAGCAGCAGCATCGACGCGGCGAACAGGTTGAGATACGCGAAGTAACGCGGATAGCGCTCGTCGCCGTGCATGTAGCCGATCGAGTAGACGTGGATCAGCGAGCCGACGCCGGCGACGACGAGGACCATGATCCCCGAGAGCTGGTCGACGAGCAGGTCGGCCCCGACGTCGAGCCCCCCCACCCTTATCCAGTCGAAGAGATGGACGACGTATTCGCGCGGGTTTCCGTGGCCCTCGGCCGAATGCGCGGCTTCCAGGCCCAGGAGGTCGACGAAGACCAGCGCCCCGGCGACGAACGACAAGCCGATCGCCGCCGATGCGACTACCCCCGCGGCACGGCCGATCCTCTTCCCGAAGAGCAGCAGCAGGATCGCGCCCGCGAGCGGCGCGGCGACGACGAGGGGGACGAGCTCGTCGTATGCCGGGACGACGGGGAGCTCGACGTTCACTGCCTCACCACCGCAGCAGGTTCGCGGCGTCGACGTTCGCAGTCCCGCGCCGGCGCGCGATCAGCAGGATGATCGCCAGGCCCACGACGACCTCGGCCGCCGCGACGACGAGGACGAAGAACACGAGGACCTGACCCGAGACCTCACCGTGCATCCGCGCGAACGTGACGAACACCAGGTTGACCGCGTTGAGCATCAGCTCGACGAACATGAAGATCACGATCGCGTTCCGCCGGACGAGGACGCCGACGACGCCGACCGTGAACATCATCCCCGCGAGGACGAGGTAGAAGCCCGGGTCGACGGAGGTCATGCGGGCGCGCCCCCGGGGGCGGTCGCTTCGGACGCCTGCTGCGGGGCCGGCTGCGGGGCCGGCTGGGGGCCCGGCGCCTCCCGGGGGCTCACGTCGCCGATGCGGCGCGCCAGCACCATGACGCCGACGATCGCGACGACGAGCAGGACCGAGGTGATCTCGAACGGGAGGAGGTAGCGGGAGAACAGCAGGTCGGCCAGCGCGTCCACGTTCCCGGGATCGCGGTTGACCGCCTCGAGCGCCTCCGACCCGCCGTCCCCTCCGCCCGCGACGAGGTCGACGCCGCGCACGACGACGTACAGGACCTGGGCCGCGAGCAGCGCGCCGAGGCCGAGGGCGAGGGGGCGCTGCCCCGGCAGGGGCTCGAGCAGCGCCTCGCGCTGGTCCACGCCGAGCAGCATGATCACGAACAGGAACAGCACCATGATCGCCCCGGCGTAGAGGATGATCTGGACGATCGCGACGAAGTACGCGCCCTGCAACAGGAAAGCGACCGCCAGCGCCACCTGGCTCCCCACGAGGAACAACGCGACGTGCACCGCGTTCGGCGCGAACAGCATCGCAAGCGAGCAGCCGAGCGCTACGACGAACATCACGCCGAAGACGGCTACCTCGACGTTCACCGGCTCTCCCCCGACCGGGGCGCGGCCGTGCGGGGCCGGGCGGGGCGACCGGAAGGATTGAGGATCGTGGCCTTCTCGTCGGGGTGAGGAGCGGACGGCGCGCCGCCCGACTCGCCGAGCGCGCTCCTGCTCGCGACCGGATCCGTCTCGAGGAGCCGGTCCGGAGGGAGCTCCTTGCGCGACTCCCAGTGCCGCACGATCGGCTGATCGACGATCAGCTGCTCCTTCGTGTAGATCAGCGCCTCGCGCGAGTCGCCGGAGAGCTCGTACTCGGTGGTCATCAGAAGGGCCTCGGTCGGGCACGCCTCCACGCACAGGCCGCAGAAGATGCACCGCAGGTAGTTGATCTGGTAGATCTGCGCGTACCGCTCGCCCGGCGAGAACCGCGCCTCCGGGGTGTTCTCGGCCCCCACGACCTGGATCGCGTCCGCGGGGCACGCTCCCGCGCACAGCTCGCAGCCGATGCACTTCTCGAGGCCGTCCGGATGGCGGTCGAGGATGTGCCTGCCTCGATAGCGCGGGAACGGCTGCCGGCGGACCTCGGGGTAGGACACCGTGTCCTTGCGCCGGAAGACGTTCCTTATGACGACTTTCATGCCGTTGAAGATCTCAGGCAGCGCCACGCGTCACCGCCCTTCCCGTACGTCCCTTACGTCCCGCGCGGCCCGCCGTCAGGCCCCGGAGCCGCGGGTCGCCGCGGCCGACCCACACGAGGACGAGCAGCACGACGGCGCCGAAGACGCCCATGCGGACGGTCCTCGAGATCTCGGACGTGTTGAAGACCGCCGTGACCATGATCCACACGAGCGCGGCGGGGATCAGGCGCTTCCATCCGAGCCACATCAGCCGGTCGTACCGAAGGCGCGGCAGCGTCGCGCGCAGCCAGATGAAGAGGTAGATGAATCCGACGGTCTTGACCGTGAACCACAGCAGGGGCCAGACCCACGGCAGGAACCCGAGGATCGGGCCGTCCCAGCCCCCGAAGAACACGGTGACCGCGAGCGCGGATATCGCCACCACGTGGACGTACTCGCCGAGGAAGAACATCGCGAAGCGGATCCCGGAGTACTCGGTGTGGAACCCCGCCACGAGCTCGGTCTCCGCCTCGGGCAGGTCGAACGGCGCGCGGTTCGTCTCGGCGATGCCGGCGACTAAGAAGATCAGGAACGCCGGCCACTGCGACAGGATGTACCAGTTCGGCACGAACTCGAAGACGTTCGCGATCTGCTCGAGGAGCGGGACGCCGTCGAAGAACGTCACGTCGTTGCGGGCCGCGGCCTGGATCTCGACGATCTCGACCGTCGACAACGTCCCGGCCGCCAGCGCGACGGGGACCAGCGAGAGGCCCAGCGCGATCTCGTACGAGATCATCTGCGCGCTCGACCGGATGCCGCCGAGCAGCGGGTACTTCGACCCCGACGCCCTCCCGGCGAGCACGATCCCGTAGACGCCGAGCGACCCCATCGCGAGGAAGTACAGGATCCCGATGTTGAGGTCGCTGACGATCAGCCCGACCTTGCGGTCGCCGATCGTCACCTGGTCGCCCAGCGGGATGACCGCGAAGGCGAGGAACGACGGGACCATCGCG
>JBHELD010000019.1:0-10702 GCA_046263255.1 Actinomycetota bacterium | reverse complement strand
CGGATCGAGACGGTCTTGAAGAGCGGGCAGTCGATCCTCGTCCAGGTGACGAAGGACCCGATGCGGTCGAAGGGAGCACGCCTGACGGCGCTCGTCTCGATCGCAGGACGTCACCTCGTGCTCGTCCCGAACGCGCGCTCGCTCGGCGTGTCGCGGCGCCTATCGGACGCCGAGCGCACGCGCCTGCGCGACGTCGTCGACGAGCTGCGTCCTTCCGACCACGGGCTCATCGTCCGGACCGCCGCGGAGGGAGCCGGCCGGGACGACCTGGAGCGCGACCTCGACCGGCTCGCCCAGACGTGGGAGGCCATTCGCCGGAAGTCGCAGGGTGTGCAGGCGCCCGCGCTCGTGTACGAGGAGCCCGAGCTCGAGATGCGCGTCGTCCGCGACCTGTTCAACCGCGACGTGACCCGGTGCATCGTCGACGACGAGGCGCTCGCGGAGAAGCTGCGCGACTACGTGCGGACGACGTCGTCGGAGCTCGAGCAGCGGATCGAGGTCTACGACGGCACGCTTCCGATCTTCGAGGAGTTCCGGGTCGTAGAGCAGATCCGGAAGTCGCTCGACCGGAAGGTGTGGCTCCCGTCGGGCGGGCACCTGGTGATCGAGCGGACGGAGGCGATGACGGTCATCGACGTGAACACCGGGAAGTTCGTCGGCAAGTCGAACCTGGAGGAGACGGTGCTTCGGACGAACAAGGAGGCGGCGGTCGAGGTCGCGCGGCAGCTCCGTCTCCGGGACGTCGGCGGCATCATCGTCATCGACTTCATCGACATGGAGGACATCGCCAACCGGGACGAGGTGATCAAGCTCTTCCGCAAGGAGCTGAGCCGCGACAGGACGAGGACCCAGGTGTTCGACATCTCGCCGCTGGGGCTCGTGCAGATGACCCGCAAGAACGTCTCGGCGGGGATCGTCGAGGCGTTCTCGGACCCGTGCCCGACGTGTGAGGGCCGGGGCATCCTCATCCACGACGTCGATTAGGCAAGGAAAACCGGCTTTGGTATCCTTCCGGCTTGCGATTCCTCCGGGCGGATTGCCCGGACACACCCAAGGAGTGACCTTGTACGCCATCATCCGCGCGGGCGGCAAGCAGCACAAAGTCGCCCCCGGCGACGTGATCGAGGTCGAGCGCCTGAAAGACGGCTCGGGCTCGATCGAGTTCACGCCGCTCCTCGTGGTCGAGGACTCCGGTACGGCGCGCTCGGAGAAGGAGGACCTCGCCGGCGCCCGCGTCGTCGGGAAGGTCCTGGGCGAGACGAAGGGGCCCAAGGTCGAGGTGAACAAGTTCCGCAACAAGACGGGCTACCGCCGCCACTCGGGCCATCGCCAGAAGTACACGACGATCCAGATCGACGACATCACGCTCGGCGGGGGAGCCCGGAAGCGACGCGGTCCGGCCGCCGCGACGGACGAAGAGGGGAGCAACGATGGCGCATAAGAAGGGAGCATCGTCTTCCCGCAACGGACGCGACTCCGAGGCGAAGCGGCTCGGCGTGAAGATGTTCGGCGGCCAGCAGGTCAAGCCGGGCATGATCCTCGTGCGCCAGCGCGGCACGCGCCTGCACCCCGGGCACAACGTGGGCAAGGGCGGCGACGACACGCTGTTCGCGACGGCGGCGGGCACGGTCGCGTTCCACCGGCTGCGCGGTCGCCGCGTGGTCAGCGTCGTCGGCGAGTAGCGACGCCCGAGCGGGCGCGCGCGCTTTCGGCCCGCATCGAACCATGGCTTTCGTAGACGAAGCCACGATCCACGTGACCGCGGGAGCCGGCGGCAACGGCTCCGCGGCGTTCCACCGCGAGCCCTACAAGCCGAAGGGCGGTCCCGACGGGGGCGATGGCGGACGCGGCGCGAGCGTCGTCCTGCGCGCGGATCCCTCCGTCGGGACGCTGCTCGAGCTGCGCGACCACCCGCACGTCAAAGCTCCCCCTGGAGGTCACGGCCTGAACAAGCGGCGGCACGGCGCCAGCGGGAAGGACCGGGTGATCCTCGTGCCGCCCGGGACGGTCGTGTACGAGGACGGCGTCCTGATCGCGGACCTTGCCGCGCCCGGCGACGAGATGATCGCGGCCGCCGGCGGACGGGGGGGCCGCGGGAACGTCGCGTTCACGACTCCGACGCGCCGGGCGCCCTCGTTCGCGGAGAAGGGAGAGCCGGGGGAGGAGCGCAAGCTGCGGCTCGAGCTCCGCCTGCTCGCCGACGTCGGGCTCGTCGGCTTCCCGAACGCGGGGAAGTCGACGCTGATCAGCCGTATCTCCGCGGCGAAGCCGAAGATCGCCGACTACCCGTTCACGACGCTGGCGCCCAACCTCGGCGTGGTGCAGGGCGAGGAATCGTTCGTGGTCGCGGACATCCCCGGTCTGGTGCCGGGCGCTCACGAGGGCAAGGGGCTGGGGCACCGGTTCCTCCGGCACGTCAGCCGCGCGGCCGTCCTCTTGTTCCTCGTCGACCCGCTCGCGCAGGACCGGGACCCCGCCGGCGACGTCGCGACGCTCGCGGCGGAGCTCGAGGCGTTCGACCCCGCGCTCGGGGCGCGGCCGCGTCTCGTCGTCGTGACGAAGGCCGACGCGGCCCCCGAGCGCGCCGCGGAGGTCGCCGCCGCTCACTCCGGCGGGCTCGCGGTCTCCGCCGTGACCGGAACAGGCATCGACGAGCTCGTCGATCGCCTGCGCTCGCTCGTGCGCGCGGCACGCGCGGCCGCTCCGGCGCGGGTCGGTTACGTCCGGCACGTCGTGAAGGAGAGCCCGCTGGAGGTAGAACGCGAGGGCGATGCCTGGCGGGTACGCGGGCGGCGGGCGGAGCGTGCCGTCGCGATCACGGACATGGAGAGCGAGGAGGCCGTCGAGCTGTTGCAGCGCCGGCTGATCGCCATGGGCGTCGAGCGGATGCTCCAGGCTGCCGGGGCCGCGCGCGGGGACGAGGTCCGCATCGGGGAGACCTCGTTCGAGTTCGAGCCGGAGGGCTCGGTGGCCGAGGGCGATCCCGCGGGTGTCGAGACCTAGGATCGGCGCGGGCGACCGGCTGGTCGTGAAGGTCGGAAGCGCGTCGCTCGTCGACGGCACCGGCGAGCCCGACGAGCGCCGCCTGAAGGCCCTGTGCGGGGGGCTGACCCGCCTGCACCGCGCCGGGAGCCATCCGATCCTCGTGTCGTCCGGCGCGATCGCCGCGGGGCTCGGCCCCCTCGGGCTCGATCGCCGGCCGTCGGACATCCCCTCACTCCAGGCCGCGGCGGCGGTCGGGCAGAGGCTGCTGCTCGGGACCTACGCCCGCCTGCTGGCGGCGTCGGACATCGTCGTCGCCCAGGTCCTGCTCACCCGCTACGACTTCATGCATCGCCAGCAGTACCTGAACGCGCGCAACACGGTCGAGCGCCTGCTCGCGCTGAAGGCGCTCCCGGTCGTGAACGAGAACGACACCGTCGCGGTCGACGAGATCAGGTTCGGGGACAACGACATGCTCGCCGCGCTGGTCGCGAACGTCGCCCGCGCGCGCCTCCTGGTCCTGCTCACGAACGCGAAGGGCGTTCACGCTGCAGACCCGCGCCGCAACCCGGGCGCGCCGGTGATCGAGGAGGTCCGCCGGATCACGCCCGAGCTCGAGCGGGTCGCCGGCGGCCGCGGGTCCGAGCACTCGACCGGGGGCATGACCTCGAAGATCGCGGCGGCGTGGGTGGCGACGTTCTCGGGCGTCGCGGTGGTCGTCGCCGACGCAAGCGAGCCCGACGTCCTCGGACGGATCGCGCGCGGGGATCCCCTCGGCACCTATTTTCATCCGCGGCCGAAGCGCGAGTCGGCCCGGCGGCTGTGGATCGCGTTCGCGCGGCCGCCGACGGGGACCGTCTCGGTGGACGATGGAGCGCGAAAGGCGCTCGTCGAGGACAAGCGGAGCCTCCTTCCCGTGGGTGTGACGGAGGTCTCCGGCGACTTCGCCGCAGGGGACGCGGTCGACGTCAGCGACCGGTCGGGGACCGTCTTCGCGCGGGGATTGGTACGCTTCTCCGCCGCGGAGCTGCTCGGCGCTCTGGGTCGTTCGACCGCCGGCGTCGAGGGAGGCGAGGTCATCCATCGTGACCAGCTCGTCGTGCTGGAGGACTGACAGGTGAGGCCGGCCGAGATCTGCCGAAACGCCGCCGCGGCGGCCCCGGCGGTCGCGGCGCTGGCCGCCGAGGTGAAGGACGGCGCGCTGCACGCGATGGCCGACGCGCTGCTGGAGACGGTCGACACGTTGACGGCGGCGAACGAGCGCGACGTCGCCGCCGCCCGCGAGCAGGGCACCTCGGCCACGCTCGTCGACAGGCTCACTCTGACGCCGAGCCGCCTCGAGTCGATGGCATCGGGTCTTCGCGCTGTGGCGGCGCAGCCGGATCCGGTCGGCGAGGTGGTCTCGGGATGGACGCGGCCGAACGGGCTGTTGATCGAGCAGGTGCGGGTCCCGCTCGGGGTCGTCGCGGTGATCTACGAGGCGCGGCCGAACGTCACTGCGGACGTGTCCGGCCTCTGCCTCAAGTCCGGGAACGCGTGCGTTCTGCGCGGGTCCTCGATCGCGCTCGAGTCGAACAAGGCCATCGTCGAGGTGCTGACGGCCGCGGCGTCGAAGGCCGGGGTGCCGGAGGACGCGCTCCAGCTCGTCGAGGACGTGAGCCGGGACGCCGCCACCGAGCTGATGCAGGCGAAGGGGCACGTCGACCTGCTCGTCCCGCGGGGGGGCCGCGCGCTCATCGAGAGCATCGAGGCCAACGCGACGGTCCCGTACATCATCGACGGCGACGGGAACTGCCACGTCTACGTCGACCGCTCCGCCGACCCCGCGATGGCGACCGAGATCGTGCTGAACGCGAAGACGCAGCGCCCCAGCGTCTGCAACGCGGCCGAGACCCTTCTCGTCCACGCCGACATCGCGAAGGAGTGGCTGCCGGAGACGCTCGACGCGCTGCGTGAGGCCGGCGTCGAGGTGCGGGGCGACGAGGAGGCGCGCGCTCTGTGGCCGGACGCGCAGCCGGCGACGGAGGAGGACTGGGCGACGGAGTATCTCGACTACAAGCTCGCGGTCTCGGTCGTCCCCTCCCTCGACGACGCGATCGCGCACGTGAACCGGTGGGGGACGTCGAACGCGGAGGCGATCGTGACCGAGGACCTCACGGCCGCGCGCCGCTTTGCCGCCGAGGTCGACTCGGGCTCGATCTTCGTCAACGCCTCGACGAGGTTCTCCGACGGCGGCGAGTTCGGCTACGGCGCGGAGATCGGGATCTCGACGCAGAAGCTCCACGCGCGCGGGCCGATGGGGCTGCGGGCGCTGACGACGACGAAGTACGTCGTGTGGGGCCGGGGCCAGGTCCGGACCTAGCCTCACGTTTCACGCCCGCTCCAGCGACGCGACATCTGGGGTTCACGGGCGCTCCGTACGCTCCCGTCCGGGCACGGCCCGCAGGAGGTCTCCCCCGAACCTCCGGGTCCGGCTCGCAAGGCAGGAGGCGAGCGGGGCCTCTCCCCGGGGCCCCGCTCACTCCGCGCCTGGTTCCTGCCTTCCCGACGCGGCGGGTTTTGTCGCCAGTTTCGCCCCTGTTTCGGGTTCACTAACGGCATGGGAACCGAAGGGCGCGTCCGGCGCCTCGGGGTCATGGGCGGGACGTTCGACCCGATCCACAACGGTCACCTGGCCGCGGCGTCGGCCGTGCTGGACGCGTTCGAGCTCGACCGCGTCCTGTTCGTCCCCGCGGGCACCCCGTGGCAGAAGGCGGGCTTCTCGGCGGCCGAGGACCGCTGGATGATGACCGTGCTCGCGATCACCGGCAACCCGCGGTTCGAGGCGTCGCGGATGGAGATCGACCGGAAAGGCCCCACCTACACGGTCGACACGATGGCGATCCTGCGCGACTTCTACGGCCCCGACGTCGACCTGTTCTTCGTCGCCGGCGTGGACGCCGTGCTCACGATCGGGACGTGGCACGGCGTCGAAGGTCTGGTGGGCCTCGCGGAGGTGATCGCGGTCCCGCGGGCCGGGTTCGATCCCGCCGCGCTGCAGCCGCGCCCCGAGTGGCCGCGCGTTCACCTGGCGCGCATCGCAGAGGTGGACGTCTCGTCGACCGACATCAGGAGGATGGCCGCCGCGGGCCTCCCGATCGACGGCCTCGTGCCCGCCGCCGTCGCCGACTACATCCGTGACCACCGCCTGTACGCGGCCGCAGGGGAGAGGTCCGCATGAGCTTCAAGTCGTGGTGGGAGGAGCGCAAGCGACTCCAGGAGGAGCGGGAGGCGAGGAAGTACGCGCTCGAGGAAGGCGCCGACGACGACGTCTGGGTCGATCCGCAGGACGAGGGCGGCGCCGCCGAGCCAGAAGCGGCCGCGCCCGATGAAGCCGACGCAGAGGAGGAGGCGTCACCCGCCGAGGAGGACGCTTCACCGGCCGAGGAGGACGCTTCACCGGCCGAAGAGACGCCGGCCGTCTACGCGGAGTCGTGGTGGAAGCGGCGGCTGCTCGGGGGGCCGGAGCGCCGCGCCTCCGAGGAGCCCGGAGCCGAGGAGCCGGAAGCCGAACCGGTTGCGGAGGAGCCCGGGGCCGCCGCCGGGGAACCCGAGCCGGAACCGGTCGCCGAGGAGCTCGAGGTCCTCGCCGACGAACCGGCCGGCGAACCGGTCGCGCAGGAGCCTGAGCCCGCCGAAGAAGCGGCCCTCGAGCCAATCGCCGAGGAACCCGATTCCGCCCAGCAGGCTTCCGCGCCCGACGCCCTCGAACCCGAGCACGCCGCGGCCCAGGCCCACGAAGACCTCGCCGAGGACGCCGTCGCCGAGGTCCTCTACCAGGAGCCCGGAGGCGGCGACGCGCTCTACTCCTATCCCGACGAGGACGAGCTCCTCGACGACGAGCCGGCGATCGACTCTGCCGCAGACGCCGATGCACGGCTCACGCCGGTAACCGCCGACGTCCCCGGCCCCCGCAGAGCACGGCTCGAGGCGGAACGGCGGGCGAAGCACCGAAGGGAGCTGCTGCGCGGGGCTGTCGCCGCCGCGGTCGCCGCGGTGGTCGGTCTCGCGGGGGTCGTCTCGATCCTCTCCCGCGACGACGCCCCCGCGCCCGCGCCCGGGATCGCAGCGAAGGGCGCGGACGAGAAGGACACGATCACGACGACGCTCGTGTTCGGGACGAAGGAGCGGCGTTCGGACGCGGCGCCTACGTGGATTGCGTTGCTGTCGTCCGACAGCGCCACCGGGCGGTCCGCCGTCGTCTACATCCCGGCCCACACCGCGACCGGCGTGCCGGGACGCGGTCTCCTCGCGATCGGCGACGCTGTCGCGTCCGGCGGCATCCCTCTCTTGTTGCTCGCGGCCGAGACGTTGCTCGGGACACCGATCGACCGGTACCTCGAGCTGTCCGACGCCGACGCGAACGTCCTGTTCGAGGAGACCGGGCCGCTGACGGTCGACGTCCCCGACGAGGTCCGGGTGGAGGCCGGTCCGGGGCAGGCGAGGCTTCTGTTCGCGCCCGGTCCGCAGAGGCTCGCACCCGGCTTCCTCGTCGACCTGCTCTACGTCAAGGGCCTCGATACCGACGACGTCGAGCTCGGCGCCCGGCACCTCGCGTTCTGGAGCTCGCTGTTCGAGGCCTTTACGTTCGACGCGGACGGGCTGGGGGGCGCGGTGCAGCGAGCAGGCGCGGCCGTGGGCGAATCGGACGCATCGCGGCGCGAGCTTGCACGGCTGTTCGAGCAGCTTGCCGCCGCGGATCCGGAGGACCGGCGCCTTGCCCTCCTTCCGGTGAGGCAGGTCGGCGTCGGCGGGAGCGAGCTGTACCAGGTCGACGCGGACGAGGTCGAGGAGTTCCTCGCCGACGCCGTGGGGGCGCAGGCGGTCTCGGGCCGCGACGTGCGGATTCAGATACTGAACGGCAACGGCGCGCCGGGAGTCGGTCAACAGGTCGCGCAGCGCCTCGGCGGCGCCGGCTTCCGCGTGATCCTCTCGGGCAACGCCCGCCGCCTGAACTACCGCGAGACGCTGGTCATCACCTACGACCGGTCCTCGAAGGGGATCGAGCTGGCGGAGAGGACGAGGGACCTGATCGGAGTGGGAGAGGTGCAGGTCGCAGCGCAGAGCCAGGGTATCGTGGATTTGACTATCGTCGTTGGAAAGGATTTCCTCCAAACGCTTTGACTTCGCACCGCAGGGACGAGGCGCTGGTGGTCGAGGCCGCAGAGGCTGCCGCCGCGAAGAAGGCCGAGCGGATCGCCATCCTCGACGTGTCCAAGCAGCTCGTCATCACCGACTACTTCGTGATCTGCAGCGGCAACACTCAGCGCCAGGTCCGGACGATCGCCGACGAGGTCCAGCGACGCCTCCAGGAGGACCACGGGCTGAAGCCCTTCCGCCGGGAAGGCGAGCGAGAGGCGCGTTGGGTGCTGCTCGACTACGTGGACTTCGTCGTCCACGTGTTCCACACCGACGACCGCGACTACTACGACCTCGAGAGGCTGTGGTCCGACGCGCCCGTGGTGCCTTTCGAAGATCCGTGGAGGGGGGACGATGAGCCAGCCGCGGCGGAGGCGACGTAGGCGCCGGAAGCCGTCGGAGCCGAGCAAGCCGAGCGCCGACGCACAGCAGGTGAGGGAGCAGGCCAGCCAGCTCGACGCGTCCCGGTCGTCGTCGAGCCGCTCGCGCAGCCGCCGGCGACGCCGCCGCGGGGGCGAGCCGCAGATCGCGTCTCCCAAGTCTTCCGAGGACCTCGTTCGGGCGCTTCCCAGGGAGCGCCCGCCGCGGCTGACGGCTCCTCCCGACGGGCAGTCCCTCGAGGCGATCATCGGCGAGCTGCAGTCGAACTTCGGCGTCCCCGCGTACCCGCAGGAGTATCGGATCACGATCAAGGTCGCGGAGGAGAAGCAGGTCACGCCGGCCGGTAACGGCGCGGCGTCGAGCCGCGCCCCGACCGCGCCTCCCGAAGCCGGTCCTCGGCGCGAGAAGGCTCCGGCGGCTCCGCGCGTCGCCCCCGAGGGATCCGGCGAGGTCGAGGTCCCCGCCGAGAAGGCCGCTCGCAGGCGGCGGAGCCGCAGGCGCCGCGGCCGCGGGGGCAGGGGGCCGTCCGGGGGCCAGGGCGGCCCGTCCGGGGGCGCGCCGTCGGCGGGGCCGAACCCGCCGCCGCCACCTGCATAGGACCGCGTGCGAACCTCCTGGGCCGAACGTACCCTCTGCTAGCATCGGGTTCGTCCCTCGGCCACCGTCGTGGCCTGCGATCCTGGGCCCGTAGCTCACTTGGTAGAGCGCCGCCATGGCATGGCGGAGGCAACCGGTTCGATCCCGGTCGGGTCCACGAGATTCCACGTCATGGCGGCGCCGAGCGCCCCGTTTCGTTCCCCACCCACCCCGGCGGAGGCAACCGGTTCGATCCCGGTCGGGTCCACCGAGACCTCCTCTATGGCGGCGCCGAGGCGGCCGTTCGTTCCCCACCCACCCCGGCGGAGGCAACCGGTTCGATCGGTCGGGTCCACCGAGACCTCGTCTATGGCGGCGCCGAGGCGGCCGTTCTTCGCACTTCGCTCTATTTTCTTCGAGGCGCGGCGGAATGCGCGGCGCAAATGGGACTCGACACGTCGGTTCGCACTTCGGCAGTCCTCGTGAAGAGTAGTGATCGTTCCAGGCCGCGCTCCGAAGGTCCGAGGGCGCGAAAACGTAGAATCGGCCGCAATGCGACTCACCGCAGCCGTTACGCACGAACCGCCCTGGTACGTGGCGCGCTGTCTCGAGGTCGACGTCGCGAGCCAGGGACGCTCGATCGAAGAGGCGCTGGCGAACCTCAAAGACGCGCTCGAGCTGTACTTCGAGGACGTCCCTCGATCCGAGGTGGGACCCCCACCGATCATCGCGTCGGTCGATCTCTCCGCCTGAGACCCCCGGTGGCGACCGCGTGGCGCCACTTTGGCGAACCGCAGACGGGTCCGGCCCCCGAGACTCAACAACGTGTTCGTCCGCGAAAGTCAGGTTTTTCGGCAAGCCTCCGCCGCATCCGGGCACGCCTCGTGAGCGACCGGCTGGGTCCGGTGCCGCAGGCCGATCTGCTCAGGGTTCTCCGGGCGGCCGGATTCGAGGAGGTCGTACCGCACCGCAAGAGGAAGGACGGCGGCGGCCACCTCAAGCTCCGCCATCCCGACGGACGTACCGTGATCGTCCCGCGCCACCGCGAGATCGCGGCCGGGACGCTCGGATCGATCCTCCGTCAGGCCGCGATGTCGCGCGCCGAGCTCAGGAGGGCGCTGTAGCTCGCTAGCATCGACGCATGCATCGCTTCGTTCTCCTCGCGTTGGTGGCGGCGGCCGCGTGCTCGACGGCGCCGGACCAGGACGCCGTCGAGACGCCCGCGCCGCCTGCTCCGGCCGCGGCCCCCACCTCGATCGCACCGTCGGCCCCCGCCTTCGCGTGCCCGAACCAGGAGTCGGCGGTCGCGGACACCTCGCTTCGCGCCGGCGAGGCGCTGACCGGAGACGTCGACGGCGACGGAGACGAAGAGTCGGTGAGCGTTCACTTCGATGCCGCCGGAGCTCCCGGATGCCAGGCGTTCGTGGTCGCGGAATCGGCCGGCGGAACGGTCTCCGGCCCGCTCGAGACCTGGCGCAGCGACTTGGGCCTGCCGGCGCCGACGCTCAACACCCTCCAGGAGGTCGACGGCGAGCCGGGGCTCGAGGTCGTCGTGAACATGGGCGCGGGGGCCTCAGCGCAGTTC
>JBHELD010000018.1:0-27378 GCA_046263255.1 Actinomycetota bacterium | reverse complement strand
AGCGTCTCGTTCGTCTGCGGGAGGTCGAGCTCGACGGGGTCGGGGAACGTGCTGTCGGGGCGGTACTTCCCCGACTCCAGCGCGGCGGCCGTCGTGACGACCTTGAACGTCGATCCCGGGGCGAAGCTGCGCGACGTGACGCGGCTTAGGAGCGGGCTTCTCGCCGACTCCGGGTCGAGCGACTCGTAATACCTCTCGGCCTCGTCGAGGTCGTGCGACGCCAGCGGGTTGGGGTCGTACGACGGGTTGCTGTACAGCGCTCGTACCTCTCCCGTCTGCGGGTTGAGCGCCACGACTGCGCCGTCTCGCCCCCCGAGCGCGTCGCGGGCGGCCTCCTGCAGCTGCGAGTGGATCGTGAGCCGCAGCCTGTCCCCCTGCTCCTCCGAGCCGCGCAGCCGGTCCTCGATGTCCTGCATCGACAGCACGCTCGTCTCGCCCTGGAGCTGCTCGCCGTACGTGGCTTCGAGGCGCGATGACGAGACGAGCGACTTGTAGCCGGTGACGTGCGCGTACAGCTCGCCGTACGGGTAGACGCGCTCGTACTTGAAGCGGCCCCTGGTGGCGCGGCTGCGCGCGATCACGAGGCCGTCCAGGGTGGATATGTCGCCGCGTTTGACGGAGAACTCCGCGATCAGCGCGCGGATGTTCGCCGGGTTCGACGCGATCTCCTCCGCGGCCCAGATCTGGACGTAGTTGAGCTGGAGGAATACCGCCGCGAACGCGAGCAGGAGCCCGATCCCGACCTTGCGGATCTGAGCCGACATCATTCGGGCTGCTCTTTCTCTTCGCGCGGTGGTCCATCTTGTCCGCGGGTCCCCCCGAGCCGGCCCCCTATGAGGATCTCGCTCGTATGAGCGGGTGGCGGCGCGGCCGCGGTCTGGTGGGAGATCCGCACGAGCAACGCGACGAGGACGAAGTTCGACAGGATGCTCGAGCCCCCGTAGGACATGAACGGGAGGGTTATCCCGGTCAGCGGCAGCAGCCGCGTGACGCCGCCGAGGATGATGATCGTCTGCAGGGCGAGGATGAACGTGAGCCCCGCCGCGAGGAGCTGCCCGAAGTCGTCCGGCGCGCGCAGAGCCACGCGCAGGCCGCGCCCCACGAGCAGCATGAACGTGAGCAGGACGGCGACCGTCCCCATCAGGCCCAGCTCCTCGCCCACTACCGAGAAGATGAAGTCGGTCTCCGCGACCGGGATGAGGTCGGGCCGGCCCTGGCCGAGCCCCGTGCCGAAGAGCCCTCCGGTGGCGAGCGCGAACAGCGACTGCGCGAGCTGGTAGCTGGGGCCCTCGATCAGCCGGGGGTCGAAGACGTCGAGCCACACCTGCACGCGCGCCTGGACGTGCGAGAACGTCTGGTACCCGACGAAGGCGCCGGCCACGAACAGCAACGCCCCGAACGCGGTGTACACGATCCGCGACGTCGCGACGTAGAGCATGAGCAGGAAGATCGCGAAGAACAGCAGGCTCGAGCCGAGGTCGCGCTCGTAGAACATGACCGCGAGCGAGATCCCCCACATGACGAGCAGGGGCCCGAAGTGCTTGAGGTCGGGGACGTGCATCCCGGCGACGCGCCGGGTCGCGACCGCGAGCAGCTCCTTGCGCTCCGCGAGGTACGCCGCGAAGAAGGCGACGAGGCAGACCTTCGCGAGCTCGGCCGGCTGGAACTGAAAGCCGCCGACCTTCACCCACAGACGGGCGCCGTTGACGACCGCTCCTACGGGAGTCATCGGGAGCAGCAGGAGTCCCACCCCGGCGAACCCGAGGATGTACTTGTAGCGCGACAGGACCCGGTAGTCCTTGACGGCGATCAACGTACCGGCGAAGCACGCGAGGCCGACCGCGGTCCACGTGACCTGCGTGGGGCCGAACCCCCGCGGCGCCAGCCGGTAGATCGCGGCGAGCCCGATCGCGTTCAACCCCGCGACGAGCGGGAGGACGAGCGAGTCCGCCTGCCTCGCGAGCTTCCGCACGAGGACGTGCGCGCCCGTGTACGCGAGGGCGACGATCGCGATCAGAGGCGCGGCGAGCGCGACCTTGTCGGTGCTGCGCGCGAGCGCGACGAGCGACATCGCCGCGGCCCCCACGATCAACGCGAGGATCAGCAGCGACAGCTCCCGGTTGCGCCTCAGCGACGTCTGTTGCGCGCTCACGACCTGTCTCTTTCTCTTCTGTCCCGTTGCCGCTGCCGCTGCTCGGTCGCCTCTTCGATCTCGTCGATGCGGTCCTGGATGTTCTCGACGTAGACCTCGGCCTCTTCGAGGGAGTCGACCTTGACTCCGGCTTCGAGGTCCTCGACGAACGTCTCCGGCACCTCCTCCGCGGTGATGCCGGTGGCGCGCTCGACCTCCGCGAAGCTCCTGCCGCCGATCTCCTCGGGGATGCCCTGGTAGATGGTCACGACTCCGGAGTCGCCCAGCCCCACGTACCAGGAGTTCGCCAGGACCCACGTCACGGCCGCCCAACCGGCGAGCGCGACGACGGCGACGGCGGCGACCGTCCACACGAGGGGCCGGACCCACCTGCGGGGGCGTCCGGCCTGCGGTTCCGCCCCGGGTCGGGTGTCGTGCCTAGCCGGGGCCGGTGGAGGGGGGGCCGGCGCGCCGTCCTTCCCCACGTCGACGACCAGAACCGTCACGTTGTCCTCGCCGCCGGCCGCGTTCGCGAGCTCGACGAGTCGATCGGCCGCGGCCTGGGGGTCGTCCTCGGTCGTGAGGACCTCGGCGATCGCGCCGGTCTCGACCATCGACGTGAGACCGTCCGAGGCGAGCAGGATCCGGTCGCCGCGCGCGAGCTGCTCCCGCAGGAGGTCCACCCGCACTTGCTGGTCGACCCCGAGCGCCCTCGTGATCACGCTGCGCTGCGGGTGGTTTGCCGCTTCCTCGGCGGAAAGACGTCCCTCACGCACCATCCGCTCCACGAGCGTGTGGTCCTCGGTCAGCTGGGTCAGCGCGCCGTCGCGCAGAAGGTACGCGCGCGAGTCGCCGACGTGCGCGAGGTGCGCGACGTCGCCGTCGATCATCAGGAGCGTGCACGTCGTCCCCATGCCCCGCAGCGCCGGATCCGACAGGGCCTTCTCGTAGATCGCGCGGTTCGCGCGGCTGACGAGGTCCTCGAGCGCCGACCCGTCGAGCGGCCCGGACTCGCGCGCGCCGGCCGCTATCACGTCGACCGCGGTGGCGGACGCGACGTCGCCGGCGATGTGGCCGCCCATCCCGTCGGCGACCGCGTAGATCGGCGGCTCGAGGAGATACGAGTCCTCGTTGCCCTGACGGACGCGACCCACGTGGGTCTGGGCGCCGGCGGCGACGTTCACTTGCGCATCTCCAGCACGGTCTTCCCGACTTTGACGCGATCACCCCGCTGGAGCTCGGCCGGGGCCGTGATGCGGCGCCGGTTCAGGTACGTGCCGTTCGTGGACCCGAGGTCCTCGACCATATAGGAGCCGTCCCTCGGGAAGATGCGCGCGTGCACGGACGACACGTAGGTGTCTCCCGCCACGCGCACGTGGCATTGCTCCGACCGGCCGATCGTCAGCTCCCCCTGCAGCGGGAACGACTTCCCGCGCAGCTCCCCGCCCTCGATCACCACCGCCTTGCCCGGGGTCTTCTTCGCCTTGCGCGGAGGCGCGGCCGCGACGGGCGCGCTGCGCGCGGGGGCCGCGGTCTGCCCGGGCCTCAGCTCGATCAGCACCGCGCGCACCGCGCGCGCGACGAAAATCCAGAGGATCGCGAGGAACACGTACTTCAGGATTACGAGGACGAGGTCGGGCATCTGCCTAGCCGGTTCCGCCGGTCTCGAACCGGATTCGCGTGCTGCCGAACATCAGACGGTCGCCGTGGTTCAGCTCGTGCTCGCGCGCGAGCTTCCCGTTCACGGTCGTGCCGTTCGTGGAGCCCAGGTCGACGAGGACCCACCGGTCGCCGTCCCGCCGGAGCTCGGCGTGGCGCCGGCTGACGTTCGGGTCCGAGAGCACGACGTCGTTCGTCGACATGCGCCCGATCACCACCGGGGCCTTCGTGACCTCGATCGTCTCCCCCGCCTTGCCGCCCTCGTCCAGCACGACGAGGCGCGCGCCGGAGCGGGCGAGCCCGAGCCTGCTCGCGGTGTCGGACGGGATCGCCCGCGTGCTGGACGCGTCGTCCGGGCGCGGCTCCCGCGTGTACACGCGCGGCGGAGCGTCGGCGTCGGCCGTCAGAGACGCCTCCACCCGCAGCTCCCCCTTCCCCATCGAGTCGTCCTCGTGGAACGTGATGCGGGGTACGCCCATGAGGTTCCAGCGGCTCTGCTTGGCCTGCTCGATCACGAGCTCCGAGAACTCTCGCTGGAGCCCGGCCTCCATCTGGGAGAACTTCGGGTAGTCGTCGGGGCCCATCCAGACCCGGAACTCGTTGGGAGCGTAGATCCGGTTGACCGACACCGTCTTCCCCGCGGCCATCTCCCGCAGGATGCGCCGCCCGACCTCGACCGGCTGGAGCCCCGACCGGAAGACCTTGGTGAAGAACCCCTCGACGAGCCCCTCGAGCCTCTGCTCGATGCTCTTGGCGACGCCCATAGGGGTCGATTATGCCCGCGCAGCGCGCGGTCACCCCCTTGCTACTCTGGGGGGGCCGGGAGGCATGGCCCGGCCCCGGGCGAGTGGTGGAACGGCAGACACGCTGGCTTCAGGTGCCAGTGCGCGAAAGCGTGTGGGGGTTCAAATCCCCCCTCGCCCACTGATCCTCGTCGACATGCGCCCACGTGCGGCCGTGCACGGCCAAAGCAATAAGGGGCAAGGCCCTCAGCAGCAGGCCGCCGCCGACCCTTCCGCGCAGCAGGCGGCGTCCCCGGCGATCGAGCTCCCCGGCGCGTCGGCGAGCACCGTGTAGATCTCCCACGGGGCGCCCGAGGGATCCTTGACCCACACCTTGTCCTGAAGCGCGTAGCAGCAGGTCACGCCGTCCTCGGCCCTGGTCGCGAGCCCCTCCGACTCCAGCCGTCCCGTCGCGGCGGCGACCTCGTCGGTCGAGGCGACCTCGACCCCCAGGTGGTTGAGGGTCCCGCCGAGGCCCTCGTTCTCGATGAGGACCAGCTTCAGCGCCGGCTCCTCGACCGCGAAGTTCGCGTAGCCCTGCCGCCTCTTCGCCGGCGCGACGCCGAACAGCTTCGAGTAGAAGGCGACGGCCTCGTCGACGTCGTCGACGTTTAAGGCAAGCTGTACCCGGGACATGAGTGGCTCCTCTCGCTCGATCGATCCCCGTCTATATCGAACGACGTGAATGTTGCACCGAACATCGATGGATGTCAATATGTTCTCCATGAAGATCCTGCAGACGATCGAGGAGTGCTGCGCGCCGCTCCTCGAGGCCCCTCTCGCCCCCGACGAGGCCCGGCAGCTCGCGACCGCGTTCAGGGTCCTCGGCGACCCTGCCCGCCTGCGGATCCTCAGCCTCATCGCCGCCGACCCGCGAGGCGAGTCGTGCGTGTGCGAGGTGGTGGGGGCCCTAGACGTGTCGCAGCCGACCGTCAGCCACCACCTCAAGGTCCTCCACGAGGCGGGGCTGCTGGAAAGGGAGAAGCGCGGGACGTGGGCGTTCTACCGGGTGGTGCCGGAGACGCTGGGGGCGCTGCGCGACGCCCTCGCCGTCCCTGCGCCCGTCTAGCCCGGCTCCACCACCATCACGAGTCGGATTCGCGAATGCCGTTCAACCTGCCGTCACCCCCGTGCGTGGGAGCGTTGGGGCTTTTGTTTGCATTTGTCTGGCCGGGCTAAGAACATTTAACTCTGCAGGGGGGACTAAGGGGGAGAGCGCGTGAACGCTGAGCTGTTGAGGAACCTGGTGTCGACGCCGGGCATCTCGGGCCGCGAGGAGCGGATCCGCGACGTGGTGCAGAAGCACATGACGGATCTCGTCGACGACACGAAGATCGACGCGCTCGGGAACCTCGTCGGGATCAAGAACGGGTCGGGCCCCCGGATCATGGTCTGCGCGCACATGGACTCGATCGGGTTCCTCGTGACCCACATCGACGACGACGGGTTCGTTCGTATCT
This sequence comes from Actinomycetota bacterium, assembly GCA_046263255.1. Lineage (GTDB taxonomy): Bacteria > Actinomycetota > CADDZG01 > CADDZG01 > WHSQ01 > JALZEG01. The sequence continues at coordinate 21,346 of JBHELD010000018.1, read as the reverse complement.
CGCCCGTCGGCGGGTTCGACCCTCGCACGCTCGTGATGCAGCGTGTGGTCGTGTGCGGCCGGGAGGCGGACTTCGTCGGCCTCCTCGCTCCCGCCACCAAGCCGATCCACCTCCTGAGCGGCGACGACGCGAAGAAGCCGCCGAAGATCGAGGAGCTGTTCATCGACCTGATGCTCCCGCCCGACGCGGTGAAGGCGGGCGTGTCGGTCGGCGACCCGGTATCGCTCGTGAGGGAGCCGTTGATCACCGACGAGGCGGTCAGCGCTCCGTACCTCGACGATCGTCTGGGGGTCTACGCGGTGCTCGAGGCGCTGCGCCGCGCGGGCCGCAACGAGGCGGAGATCTACGCGGTGGTGAGCGTGCAGGAGGAGGTCGGGGTCCGCGGCGCGACCACGGCCGCGTTCGAGATCGAGCCGGCGGTGGGCGTCGCCGTCGACGTCACGATCGCCGGCGACCTCCCCGGAGCCGACCGGGGCCAGCAAGTGTGCGCGATCGGGAAGGGGGTTGCGATCGGGCTCATGGACTCGGGATCGATCTCGGACCCCCGGCTCGTGCGGACGTTCAAGGGCCTTGCCGAGAGCCGCTCGATCACCCACCAGATGGAGATCCTGCCGCGCGGCGGCACCGACGCCGGCGGCATCCAGCTCACGAGGGCGGGCGTGCCCGTCATCACGATCTCGATCCCGATCAGATACGTCCATACGGTGAACGAGATGGCCTACGTGAGCGACATCGAGTCCGCAGTCGACCTCCTCGCCGCATACCTCGAGACGGCGCACGAGGAATCGCTCGACTGGAGCGCCGGCTGACTAACCGCCGATCCCCTCGATGTCGGCCCTCGTGTCCAGCGGGCGCGGTGCGGCGGGGCGGCCGGCGAACAGGGCCTTCAGCGCCGGGGGGACCACGAGCGTCGTCGCGACGCTCATGATGACGACCACGGTGTAGAGCTCGGCGTCGATGATGCCCTGCGACAGCCCGATGGTCGCGACGAGGATCCCGACCTCGCCGCGGGGAACCATGCCGGTGCCCACGATCAGGGCGGAGCGCCGTCCCATCGTCCAGGCGGCGGCGCCGCAGCCGCCGAGCTTCCCCGCCACCGCGATCACCGTGACCCCGGCCGCGAGGGCGGCCAGCGACGGATCGGCCAGCGCCCCGGGATCCACCAGCGTGCCCGTCACGACGAAGAAGAACGGCACGAGGAACGAGTAGACGGGCGCGAGGCGCTCCTCGAGCCCGTAACGGTCCCTCGTCTCGGCCAGGGCGAGGCCGGCGAGGAACGCGCCGATGATCGCCGCGAGCTGCAGAGCCCCCGCGATCGAGGCGAGGCCGAGGCAGAGGGCGAAGGCGAAGGCGAAGACGCCCTGGTTCCCGAGCCGGTCGAGCCAGGGCGTGAGCATCAGGATCACGCGCGGCCCGACGCCTCCGACGAGGCCGACGAAGCCGAGGGCCAGCCCTGCGAGCGCGACGATCGACCCGACGGAGAGGCTCCCGGCGGTCACGCCCGACACCACGGCGAGCACCAGAAGGCCGAGGATGTCGTCGACCACCGCGGCGGCGAGGATCACGCGGCTCTCGGGCTCCTCGATCCTGCCGAGGTCGGCCAGCACCCGGGCCGTCACGCCGACCGACGTCGCCACCAGCGCGGTCCCGATGAACGCCGCCTCCGACGCGTCGCCCTCCAGGGCCGCGATCAGCGCGAATCCCGCCGCGAACGGGACCACGATGCCGGCGAGGCCCACCGCCGCCGATCGTCCTCCCACCGCCTTCAGATGCGACGGCGGCGTGTCGAGCCCGACGGCGAACAACAGGACGATCGCCCCGAGCTCCTGGAAGACCTCGTGTGCCACCGAGTGGCCGACGAGCCCGAGCGCGTGGGAGCCGAGGACGATCCCCACCCCCAGCTCGCCCATCACGGCGGGCTGGCCGAGCCTCTCGAACGCCGCGCCGGCGAGCTTCGCGGCGACGAACATCAGGGCGAGCTCGGTCAGGATCTGCTCCGTGGACATGGGGCCACCCTAGTCTCGGAGCAGCGAGATCCCGCCCGTGAGCGCCGCGACGAGCCGGTGGGTCGCGGGAGATTGACGGTCCAGAGGGGGGAACTTAGAGTCCCGCGGGTTCGGCTGCGGGGGTGGCGGGACATGCGTGTGCGGCACGATTACGACCGCTGTAGTAGGCTGTGCCGCCGCGAGAGCACGTGTGACCGGGGGGACCAAGAGGAGTCGCTGGATGGCTCAGAGCGCGACCGACTTTCAGTCCTTTGGCGGCGGCCCCATCGCGCCCGCCGAACCGGCAGGGCCCGAGGGCGTCAAGGCGCGCTCGCCGCGCCAGATCTTCTGGGAGAGGTTCAAGGACGACAAGCTCGCGCTCATGGGGGCCGGGATGGTCGTCTTCATGGTGATCGTCGCGTTGCTCGCCCCCTTCTTCGAGAACCTCGTCGGACACCCGTACACGGAGCAGTACCGCGGCGACCTGCTGAACGACTTCGGGACTCCCAAGGGACCCACGAGCGAGTTCCTCTTCGGGGGCGACCAGCTCGGGCGGGACCTCTTCGTGCGGGTGTTCTACGGTGCCCGCGTCTCGCTCTTCATAGCGATCGTCGCGACCGGCATCGAGCTGTGCATCGGGGTCCTCTTCGGAATGCTGGCCGGGTTCCTCAAGGGCTGGGTCGACGCCCTGATCTCCCGCCTCATCGACCTCACGCTGTCGATCCCGGCCCTGCTGCTCGCGATCTCGCTCGGCATCGTGCTCGACCCGAGCAAGTGGCTCGTCATCGCGATCATCTCGTTCTTCGGGTGGCCGTACATCGCGCGCATCGTGCGCGGCCAGACGCTGTCGCTTCGCGAGGCGCAGTTCGTGGAGGCCGCGTATTCCGTGGGCGCCGGCTCGCGCTGGATCATGATGCGTGAGATCCTGCCGAACCTCATCGCGCCGATCGTCATCTACGCCACGCTGATCATCCCGATCAACATCATCTTCGAGGCCAGCCTGTCGTTCCTCGGCGTCGGCGTGCAGAACCCGGAGGCTTCCTGGGGCGAGATGCTGTCGAACGCCGTCGACTACGTGAGCTACGGAGCGGCGTGGTGGTACATGTTCTACCCGGGGCTCGCCCTGTTCATCACGGTTTTGGGCTTCAACCTGCTCGGCGACGGGTTGCGCGACGCGCTCGACCCGAAGACCGCGCGCTAGGAAGGAGGTCGGTTCGAGGATCGAGTTGCGAAACACGGTTGGTTCGTCCGTTGCACAGAGGAGGAGTGATTTGGTGAAGGAACGACGGTTTTTGAAGCTCGGGGCTCTGCTCGTCGGGCTGATGCTGATCGCCGCAGCGTGTGGTGGCGGCGACGACGGCGACGGCGAGGGCGGCGGCCAGGTCGACACGGCCGACATCCCGATCGGCGGCAAGCTGACGCTCGCCGGGACGTCGGACATCGACTACATGGACCCGACGGCGACGTACTACACGCTCGGCAGCATCCTGCACCGCGGCGTCTCGCGGACGCTCGTGACGTATCCCGCGCTCCCAGGGGAGGCCGGCATCGAGCCGATCGGCGACCTGGCAGTCGACCTCGGCGAGACCAACGAGGACGCGACCGAGTGGCGCTACCAGATCAAGGACGGCGTCAAGTGGGGTCAGGCCCTCGGCGGCGAGGACGTCCCGGGCGTCACCGGCGAGGAGATCGTCTGCGACGACATCAAGTACGGGATCGAGCGTCAGTTCATCCCGTCGGTCGGCGCGCAGTACGCGTACTACTACGAGATGATCGAAGGCGCGACGGAGTTCCAGGAGGAGAAGGCCGACGACATCACCGGCATCGAGTGCGTCAGCGACAAGGAGATCGTCTTCCACCTGACCGAGCCGACCGGCGACTGGGACCTCCGCCTGGCGATGCCGGCGACCAGCCCGGTCCCGCAGAGCTACGTGGAGCAGTTCGACAAGGAGAAGGACTCCGACTACGACAACCACGTCGTGGCGTCCGGTCCCTACCAGATCCAGGAGTGGGAGCCGGAGGAGCGGATCGTCCTCACGCGCAACGACCACTGGTCGCGTGAGACCGACGAGGCGCGCGGCGCGTACGCCGACGAGGTCGAGATCCGTCTCGGGTTCGACCCGAACATCGCCACGAAGAAGATCCAGGACGGCGACTTCACGCTGTCGTGGGACGCGCAGCCGACCGAGGCGCTGCTCGAGCAGACCGTGACGGACCCCGACCTCAGCTCGCACCTCGCGAGGGGCCCCTCGGGCTGCATGCGGTACATCTACATGAACACGAGGCTCGAGCCGTTCGACGACCTCAACGTCCGCAAGGCCGTCAACCTCGCGATCGATCGCGAGAACATCAAGCGCCTTCAGGGTGGTGAGGTCACCGGACCGATCGCGACGAGCATCCTGCCGCCGGGCATCCCGGGCCACCTCTCCGCGGAGGAGTTCAACCCGTACGAGACGCCGAACCTGGCGGGAGACATGGAGGCCGCCCGGGAGCTGATGGCCGAGGCCGGCTACGAGAACGGCTACGACGACGAGATCTTCGTCGTCGGCTCGTCCACCCCGCCGCACAACAAGTACTTCGAGTCGATCCGCGCCGACCTCGAGGAGCTCGGCTTCACGAACATCAGGAGCAAGCTGCCTGAGTTCCCGTTCCAGTACTCGCAGTTCTACGGGATCCCCGGGAAGGACGTGCACATGGGCACGTCGGCCGGTTGGTGCAAGGACTGGAACGACGCCGTCACGTTCTTCGACCCGCTCCTGCACGGCGAGAACATCCTCGAGTCGGGGAACTCGAACTACTCCGAGGTGGACGACCCCGCGCTCAACGAGATGATCGACGACGCCGCCGCCACGTCCGACCCGGACGAGCGTGCCACGAAGTGGGAAGAGGTCAACCGCTACGCGACGGAGCAGGCCTACTGGGTCCCGTGGAGCTGGGACGACGACCTGCTTCCGTTCAGCGAGGACGCGGTCAACGCCTACTACCACTACAACTACGCGCTGATCGACTGGCCGAACGCCGGGGTGGCGACGGCCGGCAACGAGTAACGAGCTAGCGCAACAAGGTGAGCCGGTGCGGGGGCCGCTGAGGCCCCCGCACGCCTCGCCGGAGACGTAGGGGGAAGGACGGGGGGAGCGCGTGTTCCAGTACGTCATCAGGCGGCTTCTGTGGTCGGTCGTGATGCTGGTCCTGGTGATCGCGTGCGTCTTCGTCATCTTCTTCGTCCTGCCGGGCGGCGCCGGCAGCAAGACCCCCGACGGGCAGTACTACGTCGCGATCCAGTTCGCCGGCAGGAACCCGCGGCCGGCGATCGTCGAGCAGGTGACCAACCGGCTGGGTCTCGACCAGCCGATTCACGAGCAGTTCGGCCGCTACGTCTGGAACGCACTGCAGGGCGACCTCGGCTACTCGTTCCAGACGCAGGAGCCGGTGACGACGGCTCTCCTCGGGCGGCTCCCCGCGACGGCGTCGCTGGCGTTCGGCGCTTCCGTCGTGTGGGTCGTCGTGGGGGTCGGGATCGGCGTGATCTCCGCGCTCAGACGAAGATCGCTCCTCGACCGCGGATCGATGGTGTTCGCGCTCATAGGCGTCTCGATGCCGACGTTCTGGCTGGGGCTGATCGCGGTCTTCGCCTTCGACTCCGGCTTCCAGATCTACGACACCGGGTCGTACGTGCCCCTCACGGACGATCCGGTGGGGTGGTTCCGTGTCATGTGGCTGCCCTGGCTCGTCCTCGCGCTGACGTCCGCGGCGATCTATGCGCGTATGGTCCGGGGCAACCTCCTGGAGGTGCAGGGCGAGGACTACATCAGGACCGCCCGGGCGAAGGGCCTGCGCGAGCGGTCGGTGACGAGGCACGCGCTGCGGAGCGCCCTTACTCCCGTCGTGACGATGTACGGCCTCGATCTCGGCATCCTGCTCGGCGGCGCGATCATCACCGAGCAGATCTTCAACATCCCCGGCATCGGCGACTACGCGGTCCAGGCGATCCTGAGCTCGAACCTGCCGATCATCCTGGGCACGACCGTGTTCGCGGCCACCTTCGTGATCCTGGCGAACCTCATCGTCGACATCGTGTACGCCGCGCTCGACCCGCGCGTGAGGTACGCGTGAGGCGCCCCGCGGTGCCCCCGCGGGAGCAGCAGCAGGGCTCTACACTTCCCCGATGGCCACGACCGAGGTCCTCCTCGAGGTAAAGGACCTGCGCGTCCATTTCCCCACGCCCGACGGGGTGGTGAAGGCCGTCGACGGCCTCACCTTCAAGGTCCACCGCGGCGAGACGTTCGGGATCGTCGGCGAGTCCGGATCGGGCAAGAGCGTGACGTGCCTCACCGCGCTCGGCCTGACGAACCGGGAGCGGGCGAAGATCTCCGGGGAAGTCCTGTTCAAGGGTCAGGATCTCCTCACGCTCGACAAGGAGGAGCTGCGCGGTCTCCGCGGCAAGGAGATGGCGATGATCTTCCAGGACCCGTTCGCGTGCCTGCACCCCTTCTACCGGGTCGGGGACCAGATCGTCGAGGCGATCCTGACGCACGAGAAGATGCCGAAGAGGCAGGCGGCGGCACGCGCCATCGAGCTGCTCGACGCGGTCGGGATCCCGAAGCCCCAGGATCGCTTCCGCAGCTTCCCGCACGAGTACTCGGGAGGTATGCGCCAGCGCGCGATGATCGCGATGGCTCTCAGCCACAACCCCGACCTGCTGATCGCCGACGAGCCGACGACCGCGCTCGACGTCACGGTCCAGGCGCAGATCCTCGAGCTGATCGACAGGATCAAGCGGGACTTCAACATCGGGGTGATCCTGATCACCCACGACCTCGGGGTCGTCGCGGACGTCGCGCAGAGCGTGATGGTGATGTACGCGGGCCGGGGGGGCGAGATCGGCTCGAAGGAGAAGGTCTTCGAGAAGCCCCTCCATCCCTACACGTGGGGCCTGCTCGAGTCGATCCCGCACGTCGACCAGAAGGGCAGCCGGCTCGTCCCGATCGAAGGCGCTCCGCCGTCTCTGATCTTCGTGCCCCCGGGGTGTCCGTTCCACCCGCGCTGCCCGCACCGCTTCGAGCCGTGCGACAAGCAGCGGCCCGACCTGGTCGACCGCGGCGGCGGCCATCCCGACGCCTGCCACCTGACGATCGAGGACAAGAGGACGCTGTGGGCCGAACGCGAGGCGCGCCGCACGAAGGGCGTGACGGTATGAGCAAGGTCGAAGCACCCGCCCGGAGCGCGCCGAGGGCCCCGCGCTCCGGCGAGCCGCTCGTCGAGGTTCGCAACCTCACGAAGAGGTTCCCGATCTCCAAGGGGATCGTCTTCCAGCGGGAGGTCGCGCGGGTCCACGCGGTCGAAGCCGTCTCGTTCGAGATCTACGCCGGCGAGACGCTCGGCCTCGTCGGGGAGTCCGGCTGCGGGAAGTCGACGACGGCTCGCCTCGTGCTGAAGCTGCTCCAGCCCACGTCGGGTCAGGTGTTCTTCGAGGGACGCGACATAACGCGGCTGAGCCGCAGGGACATGCAGCCGCTCCGCCGCGAGATGCAGATGATCTTCCAGGACCCGTACGCCTCGCTGAACCCGCGGCAGACGGTCGGCCAGATCATCGGCGCGCCGTTCCGGATCCACAAGACCGAGGGCGATACGCGCCGCAAGGTCCAGGACCTCATGGCACGGACCGGGCTGAACCCCGAGCACTACAACCGCTACCCGCACGAGTTCTCCGGGGGCCAGCGTCAGAGGATCGGCGTCGCCCGCGCGCTCGCTCTGAGGCCCAAGCTGATCGTGTGCGACGAGCCGGTCTCGGCTCTCGACGTCTCGATCCAGGCACAGATCCTGAACCTGCTGGAGGACCTCCAAGAGGACTTCAAGCTCACCTACCTCTTCATCTCGCACGACCTCGGCGTCGTCCGGCACATCGCCGATCGCATCGCGGTCATGTATCTCGGGCACTGCGTCGAGGTCGCGGAGTCGGACGAGCTCTACAACAGGCCGCGCATGCCGTACACGGCGGCGCTCCTGTCGGCGGTGCCGAAGGGCCACGTGGGGTCGAGCGTGACCGAGCGGGTCGTCCTGGCCGGGGACGTCCCCTCGCCGATCGACCCGCCGTCGGGATGCCCCTTCCACCCGCGCTGCCCCAAGGCCCGCCAGGTCGCCGGGGGCGGCATACCGGAGAACTGCCGGACGCAGATCCCGCCGCTGGGCGAGGTGGACCCGTACCACCTCGCGGCGTGCTGGTACCCGGTGGAGAGGGGCGAGAAGCTCGAGCAGGCGGCACACGCCTGACTATTCCGCGGCGAGGCCCGCCTCTGCCACCTTCGTCGCGATGTGTTTCCAGACGAGTTCCGGGAGAGCGGCCGCCGCCTCCTCAAGCGCGGCCTCGATTGCTACCGCGTGGCGCTGCCGGATATCGAGCGCGTGAAGCCACGTGTCGGGCTCGTAGCGAGCGAGGATCGAGAAGCCGAACAGTAGGGCGTACCAGGTCACCAGCGGCGACAAGACGTCGCTACTGCCCTCGACTTTCGGTATGAGCCATCGCTCGCCTGAGAAGCGATATGTCGGAGCAAGGTCTTGGAGGGCCGCGGACCGGTTCGTGAACTCGACCTCGCGCCCGAACCGCGGGGCGAGCTGGCGCCTCGAGTTGATCAGGCCACCCCCCGCAGTCTCGTTGAACCATCCCTTCAGAGTCGGGTACGTCGATCCCTGCGCCTCCGGCTGCCTACCTCGCGTCTCGATCAAGACGTGGAGGATCGGGTCGGTTACGGGGTACAGACTGAGGTCTTCGGGAACCTCCTCGACGTAGAACGCGCACGGCCCGTGCACGTCGTGAGGCTTTTCGCCCAGGTCGGGGAGCGACAGGAACAGGTCGCCGAGCCGAACGGGCTGCTCGATGACCCCGGAATCAGTTACCTCGCAGAGGACGGAGAGAACGGACGATGAGTCGTCCGGCTTGATCTTGAACTCCATTACGTCCGGGGGCACGGGACGGGAGCCTTGCTTGAGACCGTGGCCCCTGGGGTTGTGAGTGCTTCCGAACGCGGCGGCCAGGGCTTTCGCCGCGTGCATCGCCGCGTAGTAGAGAGGCAGCGGCCGTGCGTGTGCCGCGATCGCTCCCGCGGCTGCAACGAGCTGCTCGAACTGCTGGATGCACGACACGTACAGATCACTCTGTCGGTGGTCGGTGACTGCAGCTGCTCCCGGAGGATGCGCGAGGGTGTTTCGCAGATGCAGCCACGCATCCCTCGGCGTCACTAGAACGCTCCGGCCCGCTCCCGGTCCAGCTTCGCCACCAGGTTCCGCACGCGCATCTCGATCAGGTCGCGGATCTCCGCCACCTCTTCCGGCGACTTCCCCTTCGGGTCGTCGAGCGCCCAGTCCTCGAGCGGCACGGTGAGGGCGGGGCACGCCTCCTCCACCGCGCACCCCATCCCGATCACGACGACCGCGTCCTCCGCCATCTCGCGCGTCAGGAGGGTCCCGGGCCGGTCCTCGATCGGGACACCCGCCTCTGCCATCGCCTCGACGACCTCGGGGTGCGGGCGCTTCGCAGGCTCGGTCCCCGCGGAGATCGCCCTGTAGCGGTCGCCGGCGAGCGAGCTCAGGAAGGCCTCCGCCATGCGCGAGCGGCCGGCGTTGTGGACGCACACGAAGAGGACGACCGGCTTCGGCTCGTCCTTCGACGTCTGGTTGCGGACCTTGTAGCTCAGCTGTTGCGTGACACGGCGGCTGTGCATGGAAACCCGAGGATACGGGTCCTCCGAGTGCTGTAAAAATCCACGGCATGACTTTCTCGATCGCCGCCTGGGACGGCTCCTCCTCACCGCCCGAGTGGGGCGTCGCAGTAGCGTCGAAGTTCCTTGCAGTGGGGGCCGCGGTGCCGTGGGTGCGCGCGGGCGCCGGCGCGATCGCGACGCAGGCGCTCGCGAACCTCGCGTACGGCCCCGACGGGCTTCACCTCCTGCACTCCGGCGTCGACGCCGCGACGGTCGTCGCGCGCCTCACGGCGGCGGACGAGGGACGCGCGGACCGGCAGCTCGGCGTGGTCGATCGGGAGGGCCGCGCCGCGACGTTCACCGGCTCGGCGTGCTTCGACTGGGCCGGGGGCATCGCCGAGGACGGTTTTTGCTGCCAGGGCAACATCCTGACCGGACCCGAGGTCGTGGACGCGATGGCCGCGGCGTTCCGCCCGTCGACCGGGGAGCTTGCCGAGCGACTGCTGGCCGCGCTGAAGGCCGGCGACGACGCGGGCGGCGACCGCAGGGGCCGCCAGGCGTCCGCGCTGTACGTCGCGCGCGAGGGCGGCGGGTACGGCTGAGGCGTCGACCGTGCGGTGGACCTGCGCGTCGACGACCATCCCGCCCCCGTAGACGAGCTCGCGCGGCTCTGGGACATACACAGCCTGCTCTTCCCCCGGCCGGAGAGCCTCGAGTTCGTCCCGATCGACGAGGAGCTGGCGGGTGAGCTGCGCTACCTGCTGTCGCAGCTCGGGTACGACGCCGGCCGCGGCGGCGGGACGCCCTACGACGACGACCTCAAGAGCGCGCTGTACGAGTACGTGGGGACCGAGAACCTCGAAGAGCGCTGGTCGGACGAGCCGGTAATCGAGCGGCGTGTGCTCGAGCACCTGCGCGACCGCTGACCGGCTACAGACGCGACTCGGCGGCCCGCATCGCCCTCTCGTAGACCTGCTTCAGGGGCATCCCCGTCGTCCTGGCGACGCGCAGGGCGTCCTCGTGCTCCGGGGCCGCCGAGACGACCTCGCCGCCGCGCCTCCCGACCTTGACGCGCAGCGCGTGCCCCTCGACCTCCACTTCCGTCCACGATCGCTCGAGCACGTCGCGCTCGACGTCGTGCATGCGGACGCCGAACGTGGTCGTCTCGCGCAGGAAGACGTCGGCGACGCGCTCCGCGTCCCGCGCCGTCACGAGGGCCGACAGCACGAATCCCGGCCGGCCCTTCTTCATCACGACGGGCGCGATCCACGCGTCCACCGCTCCGGCGGCGAGCAGGCTCTCGAGCGCGTGCGGTAGCAGCTCCGGGCTCATGTCGTCGACGTTCGCCTCGATCTGCACCACGCGTTGCGCGGCCCCTGCCGCGGATTCGCCGACCAGCACTCGCACCACGTTCGGGACCGCGGCCTCGCGCGTCCCCGCGCCGTAGCCGGACGCCGACACCGTCATCGGGGGCATCGGCCCGAAATCGTCGGCCATGGCACGGAGCAGCGCGGCCCCCGTGGGCGTCACCAGCTCGTCCGTGCCTCGTTCGACCAGCGGCACTCCCTTCAACAGCTCCACGACCGCGGGGACGGGAACCGGCATCGGCCCGTGCTCCGTCTCGACGACCCCGCGCCCGGTGGCGACGGGAGAGACGACGACGCGCTCCGGGCGCAGCGACGCCAGCGCCGCGGCGCAACCGACGACGTCGACGAGCGCGTCCACCGCGCCGACCTCGTGGAAGTGGACCTGCTCGCGAGCGATCCCGTGGACCCGCGCCTCCGCGCCGGCGAGGAGGTCGAAGGCGGCGACGGCGAGGTCTCGCACGGCATCGTCCAGAGGCGCGGCGCGGATCAACGCCTCTATCTCGCGCGGCGCCCGTCTCTCCCGGGCCCCCGTCGCGATCACGTCGACCTTCGTCGCCCGCAGCGACGCGCGCGTGACGGTGCGGAGCTCGATCCCGCATCCGTCGATGTCGAGCGCCTCGATCGCGGCGCGCACCTCGCCCTCGCCGGCGCCCGCGTCCAGCAGCGCGCCGAGGAGCATGTCCCCCGCGGCCCCCGAGAAGCAGTCGACGTACAGGATCCTCACACGCGGCCCCGGTTGAGCAGGCGCAGCGCGGCCATCGCCGCGCCGAAGCCGTTGTCTATGTTCGTCACCACCACCCCCGCGGCACAGGAGTTGAGCATCCCGAGGAGGGCCGCGATGCCCCCGAACGACGCGCCGTATCCAACGCTCGTCGGGACGGCGATCACCGGTGCCGGCGTCAGCCCGCCGACGAGGCTCGGGAGCGCGCCCTCCATCCCGGCGACGACGATGACGACGTCGCTCGTGCGTAGGACCTCCTCGCGCTCGAGCACCCTGTGGAGCCCGGCGACGCCGACGTCCTCGACGCGCTCGACTTTGATCCCCATGGCCTCTGCGACGAGCGCAGCCTCCTGCGCTACGGGCCGGTCGGACGTCCCGCCGCTGACGACCGCGACGGTGCCGGGCGGCGCCGCCTCGTCGGGCGCGGACCGGAGCACGACGAGCCGCGCGTCGGCGTCGTGGAGCGCGTCGGGCCATCTCCCCAGAAGCCGCGTCGCGGCCTCCTGTTGCACGCGCGTGGCGATCACGGCGGAGCTCGTGGTCTCGAGCAGCGACTCCGCGATCGCCACGACCTGCTCCGGCGTCTTGTGCTCCGCGTAGACGGCTTCGGGCATCCCCTGTCGCAGCTCGCGGTGGGTGTCGAGGCGGGCGAAACCGAGGTCGTTCAGGGGGAGCCGCTGGAGCGCGGCAACCGCCTCGTCGATGCTCACCGAACCTTCCACGAGGCCCGCGAGCAGGGCTTTCAACTCCTCCCGGCGCATGCGCCAGTGTAGGATGCCGCACCGTGCCCGACCTCACTAGAGATGAGCTCACGCTCGCCCTGGCGATCCTCGCGGGCGCCGTCTTCCTGGGCCTCCTCCTCCTGCTCGTCCTCGCGCTGCGCCTGAAGAAAGTGCGCCGCGAGTACGTCCTGCTGCGGGGGGACGGCGAAGAGAAGGACATCATCGCGGCCGTCGCGCGCGCCATGCGCCGGGTCGACGCGATCGACAAGCGTGTCGACGGCGTCGTCGCGTCCCTGCAGGAGCACGCCGCGACCGGACGGTACGCGCTACAGCGATTCGGCATCGTGCGCTACGACGCATTCGAGGAGATGGGCGGCCGCCTCTCGTTCAGCGCTGCGCTTCTCGACGACCACGGCGACGGCGTGCTCATCACGTCGATCAACGGACGCACCGAGACGCGGACGTACGCGAAGGGCGTCAAGCAGCTGACCTCCGAGCACAACCTCTCCGAAGAGGAGCGCGAGGCGATTGCGGCTGCGATGGCCGGTTCCGGCCGCGGCGAGTCGCGCGCCGAGATCTCCCGGTAGCGGGCGGGCTTGATCGATCTCAGGCTCCTGCGCGAGGACCCGGACCGCATCCGCGCCGCGTACGAGCGCCGCGGCGGCGTCGAGGGCCTCGACCGCGTGATCGCGCTCGACGAGGAGTACCGCCGTCTTCTGGCGGAGGTCGAGCGGCTGCGCGCGGAGCACAACCGCGCGTCGAAGGCGATCGGACAGGCCCCTCCCGAGGAGCGCCCCGCGGCGATCGAGGCGGCGAAGTCGCTGGTGGGCGAGCGCGAGGCCCTCGAGCCGGAGCTCGAGCGGGCGCGCGCCGAGCTCGAGGAGACCGCGGCCTACCTCCCGAACCTCCCGCACGACTCCGTCCCCTTCGGCGAGAGCGAGGACGACAACGTGCTCGAGCGCGAGGTCGGCGACAAGCCGTCGTTCGACTTTCAGCCGCTGGACCACGTCGCGCTGGGCGAGCGCCTGGGGATCTTCGACGGCGACCGCGCCGCGAAGACGTCGGGCAGCCGGTTCGTCTTCCTCACCGGGCCGGGAGTGATCCTCGAGCTCGCGCTCGTACGGTTCGCGGTCGACTTCCTCGTCGATCGCGGGTTCACGCCGATCGTGCCCCCGGTGCTCGTCAGGCGCGAGGCGATGTACGGCACGGGGTTCTTCCCCGCGGACGAGCACGAGTTCTACACGATCGAACGCGACGACCTCTTCCTCGCCGGTACGTCGGAGGTCCCGATGGCGTCGATGCACGCCGGCGAGATCCTGAACGCGGAAGACCTGCCGCGCCGCTATGCAGGCTTCTCTCCCTGCTTTCGCCGCGAGGCCGGGAGCTACGGCGCCGAGACCAAGGGCCTCATTCGCGTCCACCAGTTCGACAAGGTCGAGCAGTTCTCGTTCGCGCACCCCGACGACTCGTGGGACGAGTACGCCGCGATCAGGACCAACGAGGAGAAGATCCTGCAGGCGCTCGAGATCCCGTATCGCGTGATGATCATGTGCGGCGGCGACCTGGGGTCGTCGGCGTCGAAGAAGGTGGACAACGAGGCGTGGCTGCCGGGAGCGAACCGGTACCTGGAGCTCACGTCGGCCTCGAACACGACCGACTATCAGGCGCGCCGGCTCGGCGTCCGTTTCAGGGACGGCGGGGGGCCGCGGCCGGTCCACATGCTCAACGGGACCGCCTGCGCGGTCGGACGAACGATCGTGGCATTGCTCGAGAACCACCAGCGCCGCGACGGGAGCGTCGGCATCCCCGAGGCACTGCAGCCGTACACGGGCTTCGCCGAGATCAAGCCGCGCTAGGAGAGAGCGTGGCGGCGACGAGGCGGCTGCGCGTGATCGTGGCCGCCGCCGCCGTCCTGTCGTCGTGCGGTCTGCCGCGGGACCCGGAGGGCACACTCGCCCGCGTCGCCGGCGGGACCATGCGCGTCGGCGTCACGGAGAACCCGCCGTGGGCCGTCCTGGGCGCCCACGGGCCCGGCGGCGTCGAGGTCGAGATCGTCGAGCTGTTCGCTCGAGAGCTGGGGGCCGAGGTGGAATGGCACGACGGCTCCGCCGAGGAGCTCGCCGCGGCCCTTGAGGTGCGCGAGCTGGACCTGCTGATCGGGGGCCTCGAGTCGACCAGCGGGCTCGCGGCCCACGCGAGCCTGACGCACCCTTACCTCACGACGCAGGTGGTCGTCGCGGTGCCGCCCGGCACCGGCACGGGAGACATCGCGGGACTCGAGGTCGCGGTGGAGACGGCCACCGAGGAGGCCGGGATCCTCGACAAGACCGATGCGGTCCCCGTCCGCGTCGACGACGTGACTGACGTCGAGGGTCCCGTCGCCGTCGACGGCTATCTCCTGGACGACCTGGAGCTCGAGGACACCGGCGTGCGCTTGAGCGAGGTCGACCACGTGATGGCGGTGCCTCACGGGGAGAACGCGTGGCTCGTTCGCCTCGAGCGGTTCCTGCTCGACCACGAGCGCGCGATCCACCGGATCCTCGAGGAGGAAGGCACCCCGTGAAGCAGTCCGGCCACGAGCTTCCGCCGGACAAGCACAGGGTCCACGCGCGGACGGTGAGGCTCGAGTGGGCAACGATCGCGTACCTCGCGACCGCGATCTTCTTCATCTACCTGACGCTCGGGTCGTCGCAGGCGATGAAGACGGCGTGGTTCGAGGACATGCTCAGCCTGATCCCGCCGATCTCGTTCCTGATCGCGACGCGGGTGCGCCGGCGCGACCCGGATCGCAGACATCCTTACGGATGGCACCGCGCCATGTCGATCGCGTACCTGATCGCGTCGCTTGCGCTCCTGGCGATGGGGTTGTTCCTGCTGCTCGACGCGGTCATGACTCTCGCGGCGTTCGAGCACCCGACGATCGGCACCGTCGCGCTGTTCGAGCACGAGGTGTGGCTGGGATGGCTGATGATCCCCGCCGCCGCCTACAGCGCCTTCCCCGCGATGATGCTCGGCAGGATGAAGCTGCCGCTCGCGCGCGAGCTGCACGACAAGGTCCTCCATGCCGACGCGATGATGAACAAGGCCGACTGGCTGACGGGCGTCGCCGTGATCCTCGGCGTCACCGGCATCGCGTTCGGGCTCTGGTGGGCCGACGGCGTCGCGGCCGCCGTCATATCGACCACCATCCTGCGCGACGGGATCTCGAACGTTCGCCGCGCGGTGGTCGACCTGATGGACGCGGCTCCCGTGCGCGTGGACGACTCGGGCCTCGAGCCGCTTCCCGCGCGCCTCGAGAGCGAGATGCGCAAGCTTTCCTGGGTCCGCGACGCGCGCGTGCGCATGCGCGACGAGGGCCACGTCCTGTTCGGCGAGGTCTTCGTGGTCCCGCGCGACGAGGCGCGTCTGACGGAGCGGCTGGAGGAGGCGCGCGAGGCCCTCCGGCGCCTCGACTGGCGCGTCCACGACCTGGTGCTGATGCCCGTCAGGGAGCTGGACGACCTGCCCTCCGGCTGAGACGGTGCTGGGACAATAGGCCGATGGCGTCACCGGATGAGGACCAGTCCCGCCGCGCGGCGGCTCTCCCCCCGCTCGACGAGTCGGAGTTCTTCAGCGCGATCGTCAAGTCGAGCGACGACGCGATCCTGTCCAAGACCCTCGACGGGACGATCACGTCCTGGAACTCCGGCGCCGCGAACATGTACGGGTACTCCGCGGACGAGGCGATCGGCCGCAACATCCGGATCCTCGTGCCTCCGGACCGCCCCGGCGAGATCGACGAGATCCTCGCCCGCATCCGCCGCGGGGAGAAGGTCGAGCACTTCGAGACCGTCCGCCGGCGCAAGGACGGCAAGGCCCTCAACGTCTCGGTCACGATCTCGCCTCTGCGCGATGCCACCGGTGCAGTCGCCGGAGCGAGCACGATCGCGCGCGACATCACCGACAGGAAGGAGGCCGAGGCCGCGCTCGCTCTCTACACGCGGCAGGTCGAGCAGTCGAACCGCGACCTCGAGCGGTTCGCCTACGTCGTCTCGCACGACCTCGCGGAGCCGCTGCGGATGATCTCGAGCTTCGTCCAGCTCGTCGACGAGCGGCACGGCGACCGCCTCGGGCCCGAGGCCAAGGAATACCTGGCGTTCGTCCTCGAGGATCCGCGCGGATGCGGGCTCTGATCGACGACCTCCTGGCGTACTCCCGCGTCGGCTCGGAGGAGCTCGCACCCACGCGCGTGGACCTGGCGGACGTCGTCGCGCGCGTGCTCCAGGTCCTCGACGGCCCGATCCGCGAGAGCGGCGCGGTCGTCGACGTGGGATCGCTGCCCGAGGTCGTGGCGGATCCGATCAAGATCGAGCAGGTGATGCGCAACCTCGTCGCAAACGCGATCAAGTTCCGGCGCCCGGACGAGCCGCCGCAGGTCTCGATCACGAGCGACCGCGGCGAGGGGGCCTGGCGTGTGACGGTCGCCGACAACGGGATCGGCATCGACCTGCAGTACTCGTCGCGGGTCTTCGAGATGTTCCAGCGACTCCACACGCGCGACGAGTACCCCGGGACCGGCGTCGGCCTGGCGATATGCAGACGGATCGTCGACCGTCACGGCGGCTCGATCTGGCTAGAGCCGGCGAGCCCGCAGGGGACGCGTATCCACTTCACGGTCCCCGACCACGAGACGCTGAGCCGCGGTGGCGTGAACGTGCTCGTCGTCGAGGACAACCCCGGCGACGTCCTCCTGATGAGGCAGGGACTTGCGACGTGGACGGAGCCGACGGAGGTGCGCGTCGTCTCCGACGGTGAGGAGGCACTCTCGTTCCTGCAGCGTGCGGGCGACGGCGACGATCCCCTGCCGGACCTGGTGATCCTGGACGTCAACCTGCCGCGCGTGCACGGGACCGAGGTGCTCGCGCGGATGCGCAGCGATCCCCGTCTGGAGCGCATCCCCGTCGTGGTTATGAGCAGCTCCACATACGAAGCCGATTCCGTCGCGGCGTACGATGCGCAGACGACTTGCTTCGTCGCTAAGCCGATGGACGTCCCGGACTACCGCGCGGCGGTCAGGTCTATCGAGCGGTTCTGGCGTATCGCAACGCACAGACGGTGAGGGGCGGCTCTTGGCGCAGATCCCGATGAGGATCCTCGTGGTGGAGGACAACCCCGGCGACGTCCGCCTCCTCCAGGTTGCGCTCGCCGCACCCGGCCCCGTCCGTTACGCCTCCGAGGTCGCCGCGAGCCTCGCCGAGACCCTGCGTCTGCTCGACCGGCACGACTACGACGTCCTGCTGCTCGACCTCACGCTGCCCGACTCGAACGGGATCGAGTCGTTCCGCCGGATCCACGGCGGGCGGCCGTCTCTGCCGATCGTGATCCTGACGGTTTCGGAGGACGACGAGCTCGCGCTCGCCGCGGTGGGCGAGGGCGCCCAGGACTACCTCGTGAAGGGCCACACGGACGCGTCGGTCCTCCCGCGGACGCTGCGGTACGCGGTGGAGCGCCAGCGCCTGGTCAACCAGCTTCGCCAGATGGACCAGGCCCGCCGCGAGTTCATCGCCCACGCCGCCCACGAGCTGCGGACGCCGCTGACGACGATCGCCGGGATGGCCGCGATCATCGAGCGCCGCCGCGGCGACCTCGACCCGGCGAGGTTCGACGAGATGCTCGACGCGATCCTGTCGCAGGCGCGGCGCGCGGGCGAGCTCGCGAGGGCGCTGCTCGACCTCTCGCAGCTCGAGTCGGGCGAGATCAGGCTCGGAATCCGCCCGACGCCGGTCGCAGATGCGGTGCGCGACGCGGTCTCCGCCGCGCCGGGAGGCGCGTCGGTCTCGATCGCCGTCGACGAGGCGTCGCCGGTGTACGCCCTCGTGGACCCGACCCGGCTCCAGCAGGTCCTCGTGAACCTGGTCGCGAACGCGAGCCGGTATGGCGACGCGGTCTGGGTCTCGGCGCGCCGGCGGGACGACCGGGTGATGATCGTCGTCGAGGACGACGGCCCCGGTGTCCCCGACGAGCTCGTCCCCCATCTTTTCGAGCCGTTCGTCCGCGGTCCCGACGCCCGCGGCGAGGGTTCCGGGCTCGGGCTCACGATCACGCGCCGGCTGGTGGAGGCGCTGGGAGGCACGATCGGCTACGAGCCGCGCGATCCGCAGGGGGCCCGGTTCGTCGTCTGGTTTCCGACGGCCGACCCGGCGCAGGTCCCTGCGGGGGGCTGACGGCGACCGGCGCGCCGCGGGCATGACGTGCCCGAACAAGGGCGGCAAGGTGGCGGGGGCTCGCAGCAGTCGACCCCTGGCAACGGCGCTTTCGCGGCCGCCCTCTTCGACTCCCGTTCCGGGAGACGCCGTTACGCTGTGCGGTGGAGGGCTACGGTAACTGGCAACCGGACGGTCTTGAAAACCGTTGTCCGCAAGGACTTGTGGGTTCGAGTCCCACGCCCTCCGCTCTAGAGGGACGAATCGTGACCTTGAGGGACCCGCATTTGTGCTTCGCGTACAGCTGCCGATCCTGTGAGCTGATTCTTGCCATTCCATGCCATTCCACGACCTGCGCACATGGAACAGGCATGCAAAGACCGTCGGCGTATGGGGGGACGAGTCCTATCTCGGCCAGGTTGCTTGTCGACGAGGAGGCCGCCTGGCAACCGATCACAAGATGTGACGTGTTGCGAAAAGCCAGGTCGTTCTTCGGGTTAGAACCATTAGTTTTGGTGCGTTCACAGCGCGTACTTATGCTGGCTTTTGAAGGTCGGGAAGGGAGGTGGATTCATGCCGTACACGTATGTATGCGCGGAGTTTCCCGGCATGGAGGGCTGTCCCGGAAGGATGACGACCGCCACGGACGACGAGCTGTGGCAACTGGTCGAGATGCACGGTCGTGTGGCGCATGGGGAGGACCCAGGGCAGTGGTCGCGGGAGGATCGCGGTCAGATCTCAGCGATCATCTCGGCGAACTCGAGCGCGTCAGAAAACTAGGCACCAGGCACCTGGGTGGACGATCCGCCGCCGAGAAACGCGGCGCCCTATGCTATTCGTTTGCCATTCCTCTTGCAGGATGAGAAGGGAAGAAGCAGAGTGACCGGTGAGGAGCTTCTGGTTTTATAGTCGGGAAGGGCTGTCTAAGGACGAGCAGGGACGGCGCGAGACGGCGTTTCGTGGCCTTGAAAAGCGTTGTCCGCAAGGACTTGTGGGTTCGAGCCCCACGCCCTCCGCTCCGAGGGACGAGCAGGGACGACCCAGGATGTCCATTTGTGCCGCCGGAACAACACCGTCGCACCCTGACGACGTTTGCCATTCCTTTTGGCCTTGTGTACCGTAGCACTAAGAAGAAAGCGCCACATCGGAGGTCGTGATGGAAGTCGGGGTTCGGGAGCTGAGAGACAACCTCAGCAAGTTCATAGGGCGGGTGAAGCGAGGTCAGGACATCCTGATCACCGAACGGGGAAGACCCGTGGCTCGACTCACCCACGTCGATGAGAGTCCAGCTCTCGAAAGGCTCATCGCCAAAGGTCTCGTGACACCGGCGCGTAGCCCCAAGACGAAGATTCGTCGCAGCGATCTGATCAAGACGAAGGGCAGCGTTTCGGATCTGGTCAAAGAGCAGCGTCGTTGAATGTCTATTTCGAGACATCGGCATTCTTCAAGCTAATCGTTGACGAGCAGGGATCCGCCGATGCCCTCGAGCTGTGGGGTGCAGCTCATCGCGTGACTGGCTCGAGGGTGACCTACCCAGAGGCCCGAGCCGCCCTTGCCTCTGCTGCGAGAGCGGGTCGGGTAACGCCCGAAGAGCTCAGGATGGTGCGGTCACGACTCGAGACACGGTGGAGTCAATTCGAGATCGTAGAGATCGATGAGGAGATCTCAAAGGCGGCCGGTGATCTCGCGGAGGATCATGCATTGCGAGGGTTCGACTCAATTCATCTAGCGAGTGCTGTGGCGCTCGCCGACGACTCCATGATCATGGCCACTTGGGATGCAGATCTTCGTAGAGCATCGGTTGATGCTGGGCTTCGGATTGCCCCCGCCATCTAGCTTGCTTGCCCGCGCCGATCTCCGAGGAGGCAAACTTTGAAGGGCGATTCGCTACTGGAGAGATGGTTCGCCGCTGGTGATGCAGGCGATCTCGATTCATTCGATGACTTCCTCCACCCGGACGTCGTGGTGCACGCGCCGATGGGACTATCAACGCAGGGTCCGGAGGCCGAGAAGGAGGTGTGGAGAGAAGCTCTCCGAGCAATGCCCGATATCCGTCATGAGATCCAGGAGGTGATCGACGACGGCTCCATGATTGCCGCACGAGCCATCGTGACCGGCACTCTGAAGGGCGACTTCGCAGGCATCTCCGCGAACCATAGAAGCTTCAAGGTGGATCAAGGCCTTTTCGCCCATGTTCGTGAGGGCAGGATCGTGGAGGCATGGGAAATCGTCGACACCGCAAGCCTTCTACGTCAGCTCGGCGCTATCCCTGACTGATTGCCATTCTCGTGCCATTCTTCTTGAGAGCCCTGGAGGGATCTTGGGGGATGTAACGCCGGGACATCGGGCTACGCAACGCCTAACAACGAGTGCGAGGACGAGATTCGGAGATACTGCGCGGGCTTGAAAACCGTTGTCCGAAAGGACTTGTGGGTTCGAGTCCCGCGCCCTCCGCTTTAAGGGATGAGTGGGGACGAGACGGGACGACGTTTTTGTCCCCGCCGCACAAGTTCCGTTCACCAGCGCGCGTTTGCCATTCTTGCCATTCCACGACGTGTGATAACGCGGGAACGTTCGAAAAACCGTTGGGCTTGACGACAACCGGCTGCCGTTCTGCGACGAGGCCACGTTGGCCCGCCGCTTGGACCGGACTCGGACGGTCCTCCTTCGTC
>JBHELD010000017.1:0-17370 GCA_046263255.1 Actinomycetota bacterium | reverse complement strand
GACTTCCCCCGGCCGCTCGATTACACTCGTGTAATTCCGGCCTTGTAGACAGGGGGACACGCCGCTTGAGCTTCGTGCACCTGCACGCCCACACCGAGTACTCGATGCTCGACGGGGCGAGCCGGATCGGCGAGATGTTCGAGGCGGCCGCGGCGGCGGAGATGCCCGCCTGCGCGATCACCGACCACGGTGTGATGTACGGGGCCCTCGAGTTCTACAAGAGCGGCGGGCGTTCGGGGGTCAAGCCGATCCTCGGGATGGAGGGATATCTCTTCCTCGGGGACCGCCGCGAGAAGCCTCCCCAGCGCGACAACTCCGACAGGACGTGCCACCTCACGCTGCTCGCGATGAACGACAGGGGGTACGGGAACCTCGTCAAGCTCTCGTCGCGCGCGTGGCTCGAAGGGTTCCACTACCAGCCGCGCGCCGACCACGAGATCCTCGCCGAGCACGCGGAGGGCGTCGTCTGTCTCTCGGGCTGTCTCTCCGCCGAGATCCCCCGGCTGATCGTCGCCGGCAAGCTCGTCGAGGCGCGCGACAAGGTGGCGTACTACCGCGAGGTCTTCGGCGACCGCTTCTACCTCGAGCTCCAGGACCACGGCATCCCGGTGCAGGCCCCCCTGAACGACGAGCTCGTGAAGATCGGGACCGAGATGGGGATCCCGTGGGTCTGCACGAACGACTCGCACTACACCCACAAGGACGACGCCGGCGGCCACGACGTGCTGCTGTGCATCAACACGGGGACCGAGCTGTCCGACCCGAACCGCTTCAAGTTCGACTCCGAGGAGTTCTATCTGAAGACGCCCGCGGAGATGACGGCCAAGTTCGCCCGGTGGCCCGGCGCGTGCGAGACGACGCTCGAGGTCGCCGAGCGCTGCAACGTGACGATCGACATGGGCAACCTGCTTCTGCCGCGCTACGAGGTGCCGGAGGGGCACACGCTCGAGACCTACCTCGAGCAGCTCGTGGTGGAGGGCGTGAAGCGGCGGTACGACGTGGCCGGCGATGCCGTCCGCGCCCGGGTCCGCTACGAGCTCGACGTGATCAACAAGATGGAGTACCCGGGGTACTTCCTCGTCGTCCAGGACTTCGTGAACTGGGCGAAGAAGCAGGGGATCAGGGTCGGGCCCGGGCGCGGCAGCGCGGCGGGCTCCGTGGTCTCGTACGCGCTCGGGATCACCGAGCTCGACCCCCTGCGCTACGACCTGATGTTCGAGCGGTTCCTCAATCCCGAGCGCATCGCCATGCCCGACATCGACATCGACTTCGACGAGCGCAGGCGAGGCGACGTCATCCGGTACGTGTGCCAGAAGTACGGCGAGGACCACGTCGCGCAGATCGTCACGTACGGCACGATCAAGGGCAAGCAGGCGATCAAGGACGCGGCGCGCGTGCTCGGGTTCCCCTACGCGGAGGGTGACCGCCTCACGAAGATGTACCCGCCGCTGATCATGGGTCGCGACGCGGGCCTCGACAGCGCGCTCGAGACGTCGCCGGAGCTGCGGGAGGCGTACGCGGCGGGCGGTGCGGCGAAGGAGATCATCGACACCGCGCTGAAGGTCGAGAACCTCAAGCGCTCGGCGGGTATCCACGCCGCCGGCGTCGTGATCGGCCGCGACCCTCTGGTCGAGCACGTCCCGCTGAAGCGCGGCGACCACGGCGAGGTGGTCACGCAGTACGACATGAACGGCGTCGAGGAGCTCGGGCTGCTGAAGATGGACTTCCTCGGCCTCAGGAACCTCACCGTCATCGAGCTCGCCCTCGAGTACATCCGGTCGAACAGGGGCGAGGAGGTCGACGTGGACAACCTCTCGCTCGACGACCCGCTCGTCTACGAGATGCTGTGCCGCGGCGACTCCGACGGGGTCTTCCAGCTCGAGTCCGAGGGGATGCGGCGGCTGCTCTGCCAGCTGCGGCCCGACCGCTTCGAGGAGATCATGGCCCTCATCGCGCTCTACCGGCCGGGTCCGATGGAGCAGATCCCGGCCTACATCGAGTGCAAGCACGACCCGTCGAAGGTCAGGTACCTGCACCCCGAGCTCGAGGAGATCACGCGCGAGACCTACGGCGTCCTCGTGTACCAGGAGCAGATCGTCCTCCTGCTGCAGAAGCTCGCCGGGTACACGCCCGGCCAGGCCGACCTGGTCCGCAAGGCGATCGGCAAGAAGAAGCGCGACATCATGGCGGCCGAGGAGCCCCGGTTCATCGACGGCTGCGGCAAGGTCGGGCTCTCCCGGCCGGAGGCCGAGAAGCTGTGGAGGCTCATCCAGCCTTTCGCCGACTACTCGTTCAACCGCGCGCACTCCGCCTCTTATGCGTACGTCGCGTACCAGACCGCGTGGCTGAAGGCGCACTACCCGGTCGAGTACATGGCCGCGCTGCTCACGTCGGTCAAGGACCGCAAGGACGACAAGCCCAAGTACCTACACATGGCGCGCAAGATGGGCGTCCCGGTGCTCATCCCGGACGTCAACGAGTCGTTCATGGACTTCACGCCGGCAGGCGGTTCGATCCGCTTCGGGCTCTCCGCCGTGCGGCACGTCGGGGAGGGCGTCGTCGAGAAGATCATCGAGGCGCGCGAGCGAAAGGATCGCTTCGCGTCGTTCTTCGACTTCTGCCGGAAGGTCGACTACATCTGTTTGAACAAGAAGACGATCGAGTCGCTTATCAAGGCCGGCGCGTTCGAGTCGCTCGGTCACACGCGCCGGGGGCTGCTCGAGGTGTACGAGGACGTGACCGGCGAGATCTGCGCCCGGCGCAAGCAGGAGGAGGCGGGACAGTTCTCGCTGTTCGGCGGCGCGTCCGGGGGAAGCGACGCCGCGCCCGCGCACGCGGAGCGACCGGTACCGATGGAGGAGCACCCGCGGGACATCCTGCTCGCGCAGGAGAAAGAGATGCTGGGCCTGTTCGTCTCCCACCACCCGCTGCTGGGCGTCGACGCGCTCCTCTCCCGGATGTGCGACTGCTCGATCACTGCGCTCGACAACCGGACGCCGGGCGACGTGCTGACAGTGGGCGGGATGGTCTCCGGCCTCCGTAAGAAGGTGACGAAGAGCGGCGGGATCATGTTCCTCGCCGACCTCGAGGACATATCCGGCGCGAGCGTCGAGGTGATCGTCTTCCCGACCGCGCAGGAGAAGTACGGTCATCTGGTCAGGCCGGACGCGATCCTGCTCGTCAGGGGCCGCCTCGACCGTGACGCCCGCGACGACTCCGTGAAGATCATCGCGATGGAGGTCACCGAGCCGAAGCTCGGCGTGGACCATCCGGTGCGGATCATCGTCGATGCCGCGTCGTGCACGGACCAGATCGTGAACAACCTGAAGGAGGTGCTCGCCAACCACCCGGGCAAGTCCCAGGTGTTCCTCGAGCTGATGCTGCCGAAGGGCTCGCAGACGTTCCGGCTTCCGAGCGAGTTCTGCGTGGACCAGACGAACGGCCTCCATGCAGAGCTAAAGGCCCTGTTGGGTCCCTCTTCACTCGCGTCTCTTTAGACTCCCGCGGGTCGACCGGCCCTCCCGTCCCGCCCGGATCTGCGCTCGGCTTCGTCGCGGCTACGCTCGGGCGATGCTCCAGCTCATCGACGCTCGGGAGCAGGCGACGCCTGCGCACATCCCGCGCCCCCGCCCGGCCCCCGGCCGCGAGTCGCCCGCGGAGGTCGTGAAGGCGATCGTCGACGACGTGCGGATGCGCGGCGACGCGGCTCTGATCGAGCACACGCGGCGGCTCGACGGCGCGGACCTCCCCCCCGACCGGATCCGCGTCGACCGGGCGCTGATCGAGAAGTCGACGTCGCTCGTGAGGCCCGAGGTCGTCGACGCGCTCGAGGTCATGGCCGAGAGGCTCCGGCGGACCTGCGAGCGCCAGCTCCCGCAGACCTGGATGGACGAGGGACCCGGCGAGGTGGTCGGGGAGATCGTCCGGCCGCTCCGGCGCGCCGGCGTCTACGTCCCCGGGGGCAGAGCCGCCTACCCGTCGAGCGTGATCATGGGGTGCGTCCCGGCGCAGGTCGCGGGCGTCGCGGGGATCGCGGTGTGCTCGCCCGCCGGTCCCGGCGGGGAGATCGCCGAGCCCGTGCTGGCCGCGTGCGCGGTTGCGGGCGTCGAGGAGGTCTACCGGCTCGGGGGCGCCCAGGCGATCGCGGCGCTCGCGTACGGCACCGCGTCGGTGCGGCCCGTCGAGAAGATCGTGGGCCCCGGCAACGTGTACGTGACGCTCGCGAAGAGGCTCGTCCACGGGTGGGTGGGCACGGACTCCGAGGCCGGGCCGACCGAGATCGCGATCGTCGCCGACGACTCCATAGGGCCCGACGTGCTCGCCGCCGACCTCGTCGCGCAGGCGGAGCACGGCCCGCTCGGGTCGCACTTGCTCGTGACGTGGGTCCCGGAGGTCGCCGAGAGGGTCATGGCTCTGCTCGAGCTCGAGATCGCGCGCCATCCGCGGCCCGACGACGTCGAGAACGCCCTGATCGAGGGCGGCGCCGCGGTGCTGGTACGCGACCGGGCCCACGCGCTCGAGACCGTCAACGCGCACGCGCCCGAGCATCTGCAGCTCAGCTTCGCCGGCGCGCTCGACGCGCTCGGTGAGGTGCGGAACGCGGGAGCGGTCTTCGTCGGCGCGTACTCGCCGGTCGCGGTAGGCGACTACGCCGGCGGGACGAACCACGTGCTGCCGAGCGGCGGTACCGCGCGATGGGCGTCGGGCCTCGGCGCGGCGGACTTCGTGAAGCGGATCTACGTCTCGGCCCTCGAGCCGGCGGCCCTCGAGAGGCTCGCGCCGCACGTCGAGGCGCTCGCGGAGGCCGAGGGGCTGGGGGCGCACGCGCGGTCGGTGCGGGTCCGGCTCGAGCATCGCCGCGGCTCCGGCACCTAGATGGTCTCCCTGCGCCCCGACCTCGCGGAGGTCGAGCCGTACGACTCGCCGCAGCTTCCCGCGACGCGGCGCATGAACACCAACGAGTCGCCGTACGGGCCCCCCGAGAGCGTCGTGGAGGCGTTGCAGGCAGCCCTGCGCGACGCGGCGCTCAACCGCTACCCGGATCGGGACGCCGTCGCGCTGACGGACGCCCTCGCCGCGCGCTGGGCGTGGCCGCGCGCCGGCGTGTGGATCGCCAACGGCTCTAACGAGGTCCTCATGCACGTGTTCCTCGCGTTCGGCGGCCCCGGCCGCAGCGCTCTGACCTTCGAGCCGAGCTACAACCTCCACTCGCTGATACCTCGGATCGCCCTTACGGACGTGGTCCACCTCCGGCGGGGTGGTGCGTTCGAGATCGACGCCGCCGCCGCCGTCGCGCACGTCGAGGAGCACCGCCCGGACGTGGTGGTGGTCTGCTCGCCGAACAATCCGACCGGAAGCACCGCGCCGCGTGACCTCGTCGAGGGCCTTCTTCGCGCCGCGCCCGGTCTGGTCGTCGTCGACGAGGCGTATGCGGAGTTCGCCCCGGCAGACGCGAGCGCCGTCCCGCTGCTGCCGCGGCACGAGAACCTCGTCGTCGTCCGCACGTTCTCGAAGGCCTGGAGCCTCGCCGGCATGCGCCTCGGATACATGCTGGCCGCTCCCGACCTCGTGCGGAAGATGGCGGTCGTGAAGCTTCCTTATCACCTGTCGGTCCTGGCACAGGCTGCGGGCGTCGCGGTGCTGGCCGCGGAGGAGGAGACGATGCGGTGCGTGCAGGCGATCGTGTCCGAGCGCGAGCGGATGGTCCGGGAGCTGCGCGCGCTGCGGTTCCGGGTCGTGCCGTCGGACGCGAACTTCCTGCTGTTCGGCACGGACGTGATCGACGGGGAGCTGCTGCAGCGCTGCCTCCACGAGGAGGGCGTTCTGGTGAGGGCGTATCCGAACGTTCCCGCCCTGCGGGAGTGGGCGCGGGTGACGGTCGGCCTCCCCGAGGACAACGAGGATTTCCTCCGCACGCTGGGGTCGGTGATGGCGTGACCCGGCGGGGCTCCGTCACGAGGGAGACCCGCGAGACGGCGATCGTGGCGACGCTCGACCTCGACGGAGGCGACGTCGCGATATCCACCGGCGTTCCGTTCTTCGACCACATGCTCGACCAGCTCGGACGCCACGCCCGCATCGGCCTCAGCGTCGACGCGGGCGGCGACCTCGAGGTGGACGCGCACCACACCGTCGAGGACACGGGCATCTGCATCGGCCAGGCGTTGACGCAGGCGCTCGGCGACAAGAGCGGGATCGCGCGGTACGGCGACGCGCTGGTGCCGATGGAGGAGGCGCTCGCGCAGGTCGCCCTCGACCTCTCCGGACGCCCGCTGCTCGTGTACGACGCGCCGATGCCGGCGGACGTCATCGGGGCATACGAGGTCGTGCTGACCGAGGAGTTCCTGCAAGCGCTGTGCCGGAGCGGCGGCGTCACCATGCACGTCCGTCTGCTCGCCGGCCGGAACGCGCACCACGCGACCGAGGCGGTGTTCAAGTGCGTGGCGCGCGCGCTGGGTGCCGCGGTGTCGATCGATCCGCGCGGCGGCGGGATCCCGTCGACGAAGGGAACGCTCGCGTGAGAGTCGCGGTGGTCGATCACGGGATGGGGAACCTCCGGAGCGTCGCCAAGGCGCTGGAGGCCGCCGGGGCGGACGTCGCGTTTGCGGGCGATCCTCGGGCCGCGGAGGAGTGCGACGGCCTGTGCGTTCCGGGGCAGGGGATCTTCGGCCGCTGCATGGAGGCGCTCGCCGGCTGCGCCTTCGACGTCCTGATCCGGGAGTGGATCGCGGCGGCGCGCCCGTATCTCGGGATCTGCCTCGGCATGCAGGTCCTGCTCGACTCGAGCGAGGAGGGGTCCGCCCCCGGCCTGGGCGTCGTGCCGGGGAGCGTGCGGCGGCTGCCCGCCGGCGTCACCGTGCCGCACATCGGGTGGAATACCGTCGGCGACACCTATTACTACTTCGACCATTCGTACGCGGCGTACCCCGAAGACCCTGCGGTGGTCGCCGGGTGGACAGACCACGGCGACCGGTTCGCCGCGGCGATCCGCGGCCCCGCGCTGCTGGGCGTGCAGTTCCACCCGGAGAAATCGGGGCGCGACGGGATCGCGCTGCTCCGGGACTGGGTAGAGGACGCCGCGTGAGCTTCACCGTGTACCCCGCGGTCGACATATCGCAGGGCCGGTGCGTGCGGCTGCTACAGGGCCGGTTCGGGACCGAGACGGTCTACTCCGACGACCCGGTGGAGGTCGCGCTGGGATTCTGCGCCGCCGGAGCGCGGTGGCTGCACATCGTCGACCTCGACGGGGCGAAGACCGGGGTGCGCGCGAACAAGGATCTCGTGCTCGAGGTCGTGCGGCGCGCCGCGTGCCCGGTCCAGGCGGGAGGCGGGATGCGGACGCTCGACGACGTCGAGGAGGTCATAGCCGCGGGGGCCAACCGCGCCGTCCTGGGGACGGTGGCGCTCGAGGACCCCGACGCGGCCGCGCGCGCCTGCAAGACGTACGGCGAGAGGATCGCGGTGTCGCTCGACGCCCGCGGCGGTGAGCTCGCGTCGCACGGGTGGACGGTCGGTACCGGGATCCCCGTCCTGGAGACCGTGGCGGCGTTCGAGTCGGCGGGTGCCTCGCTCTTCATCTACACCGACGTCACCCGCGACGGGACGATGGGCGGGCCCGACGTGGCGGGGCTCCGGCGGATCGCCGAGGCGACGTCGCTCCCGGTGGTGGCGTCGGGGGGCATCTCGTCTCTCGAGGACCTGCGGAGGGTCGCTCGCCTGCGTCCCGAGGGGATCGCCGGCGCGGTGGTGGGCCGGGCGCTGTACGAGGGGAAGTTCGGCGTCGGCGAGGCGAACTACGCGGCCGACGAGGCCGCCGCGGGCAGAGCCGAGCCGCCGCTGAAGGGAGGTTGAGTCAGCGGCCCGTCCGGGTCGGGGCGGAGGCACGACTACCTCCTCGACCGCGGGTCACGCTCTTGATGGGCGTGATGGTGCAGCGCGGAACCATCGCCCCCATCGGAGCGGCGACGTTCGCCGCGCGGGCGCGCTGCGACCGCGGCCCGACCCGGGGCGCGCTGCGACCACGGCCGGACCCCCCGGGCTAGGGTCCCCTCATGCTCGCCAAGCGCGTCGTCCCGTGTCTCGACGTCGACAAGGGCCGCGTCGTCAAGGGCGTCAGGTTCGCCGGGCTCCGGGACGCGGGCGACCCCGTCCAGCTCGCCGCCCGATACGACTCCGAGGGCGCCGACGAGCTCGTCTACCTCGACATCACCGCGTCCGCGGAGGGGCGCGACCTCATCCTCGACGTCGCGGCGCGCACCGCCGAGACCCTCTTCATCCCCCTCACGATCGGCGGCGGCGTCCGGTCGGTCGACGACGTGAGGAAGCTGCTGAGGGCCGGCGCCGACAAGGTCGCGATCAACACCGCGGCCCTCTACGACCCGCGGCTCCTGCGCCGCGCCGCGGACGAGTTCGGCGCCCAGGCGATCGTCGCCGCGGTCGACGCACGCCGCGCGGACGGCGGCTGGCACGTGTTCGCGGAGGGGGGTCGCCGCGACACCGGACGCGACGCGGTCGCGTGGGCCGAGGAGGCCGTCGCGCGCGGCGCCGGAGAGATCCTGCTGACCTCGATGGACGCGGACGGCACGACGGGCGGGTACGACCTCGGGCTGACCGCCGCGGTGACGCGGGCGGTCGGCGTCCCGGTCATCGCGTCGGGGGGAGCCGGGACGCCGGATCACCTCGCCGACGCGGTCGACCCGGCCCGGGGAGGCGCGGCGGCCGCCCTTGCCGCGTCCGTATTCCACTTCGGCACGTTCTCGATCGACGACGCGAAGCGCGCCATAGCGAGCCGGGGACTGCCCGTTAGGATCGCCGCCCGATGACGACGTTCCTGATCTACGACGACGCGCTGCGCAGCCCGGAGCTCCGCCACGAGATAGCGGAGGCGATCGGCGACCCGCTGATCTTCGTCGAGCACGAGGGCAGGCGCGTCGTCGTGACGAGCACGTTCGAGGCCCCCATCCTGGCGCGCCGTGAGGACGTGGTGGACGAGGTCTGGGACTACCCGAGCCTCGGCTGGCTCGACCTCGAGAGGGACCAGAGCTTCCCCGAGATCCACATCGGGCCCGAGCTCGTCGCCCGCGCGCTGCGGCGCCTGAACGTCGACAAGGTGTGCGTTCCGGCGACGTTCTGGAGCCTCGTCGCCGACTACCTGCGCGACAGGGGCGTCGAGGTGGTCGTCGACCCCGACGAGTGGGCACGGCGGCGGCGGCGCAAGACGCCGTGGGAGCTCGAAGGCATCGAGCGGGCTCAGCGCGCTACGGAGACGGCGATGCTGACGGCGGCGCGGATGCTGCGAGAGGCCGAGCCGGCCTCCGAGAACCGGCTGCGGTTCGAAGGCGAGATCCTCACCGCGGAGTGGATCCGGGAGGCGATGAACGCGGAGCTGCTCGCGCAGGGGGCCGAGAGCGAGGAGATCCTCGTGCAGTCCGGCGACGCGTGCCTCGGCGGGCACGACCCCGGGCTCGGCCCGATCCTCCCGGACGCCACCTGCATCATCGACTGCTTTCCCCGCGACCGGCGCTCGGGCGCGTACACCGACATGACGAGGACGTTCGTCCCCGGCACGCCGACCGAGGACGTCGTCCGGCTGCACGGGCACTGCCGTAAGGCGCTCGAGATCGCGTACGGCGCGATCGGGCCGGAAGCGTCGGACGCGCACCGGAAGGTGACCGAGTACTTCCGCTCGCAGGGCTTCCCGACCCTCGACCACCACGGCGGCGACGGTCACCTGCAGGCCGGCTTCAACCACAGCCTGGGCCACGGCGTGGGGCTCCAGGTCCACGAACGACCGTGGGTCGGCCGTAGGTCCGACGCGCTGAAGCCGGGCGACGTGATCGCGGTCGAACCCGGCCTCTATTTCGCCGGCATCGGCGGAGTCCGGCTCGAGGACACGGTCCTCGTCACCGACGACGGGTTCGAGCACTTCACCGACCCCTTCCCGTACGACCTCCAGCCCTGACGCCGTGGACCCCGACGACATCGTCTACGACGAGCGGGGCCTTGCGCCGGCGATCGTCCAGGACGCGACGACGAAGGACGTGCTGATGCTCGCGTGGGTCGACGCCGAAGCGGTCCGGCGGACGCTCGGCACGAGGACGACCTGGTTCTGGAGCCGCGCGCGGGGGGAGTACTGGAACAAGGGTGCGACCTCCGGCAACACGCAGAAGGTCGTCGAGGTCCGCTACGACTGCGACGCGGACGCGCTGCTCGTCGTCGTCGACCCGGCCGGCCCTGCCTGCCACACCGGCGAGCAGACCTGCTTCCACAGGAGGTTCTGACCGCGTACCGCCCGGCGCGCGCCGAGTTCGCGCAGTTGCTCGAGCACCACGTCATCGTCCCGGTGTGGCGGGAGGTCCTGGCCGACGCGCAGACGCCGGTCGCGGCGTTCATGCGTCTCGACCCGCGCCCCAACGGGTTCCTGCTGGAGAGCGTGGAGGGTGGCGAGCGGTGGGCGCGTTACTCGTTCATCGGCGGCGACGCGTTCGGCGCCGTCCGCGCGCAGGACGGGGTCGTCTCGCTCGAGGGCGACGCACCGGTCGCGCCGGACGAGGACGAGCCGCCGCTGGCGTACGTCGGGCGGCTGCTCGCGGAGTGCCGCGCCCCCGATTTGCCCGGGCTCCCGCCGCTGCACGGCGGCGCCGTCGGGTTCCTCGGCTACGACTGCGTGCGCGAGCTCGAGCGGCTTCCGTCCCCGCCGCCGGACGACCTCGGCCTGCCCGACCTCGCGCTGCTGCTCACGCGGACGTTCGTGGTCTTCGACCACCTGCTGCAGAAGGCGTTCGTGATCACGAACGTGATGAGGGGCCCCGGCGCGTCGCACGAGCGGCTGTACGACGACGCGACCGGACGCTGCGACGAGGTCGTCGAGGCGTTCGCGGCGCCCCTGGGATCGCCCGCAGCGGAGCTCGACTTCTCGCCGCTCCCGGCCCTGGCAGCCGTCGGAGACGACGAGTACGCGCGGTGGGTCCAGACCGCGCGCGAGCACATCTACGCCGGCGACGTCTTCCAGGTCGTGCCCTCGCGCCGGTTCGAGGCGCCGTTGACGGGCTCGTCCTTCAACGCCTACCGCGCGCTGAGGGCGCTGAACCCCAGCCCGTACATGTACTTCCTGCGGTTCGGCGAGTCGCGGACGCATCCGGAGTTCGAGATCGCGGGGTCGTCGCCCGAGCCGCTCGTGCGCGTCACCGGCGACCGGATAGAGACGCGGCCGATCGCGGGAACACGCGGCAGGGGCGCGACCCGCGCCGAGGACGAGGAGCTCGAGCGCGACCTGCTCGCGGACGGGAAGGAGCGGGCGGAGCACGTCATGCTCGTCGACCTCGCGCGCAACGACGTCGGGCGAGTCGCCCGGTACGGCTCGGTGACCGTGGAGGAGCTGATGGTCGTCGAGCGCTACTCGCACGTCATGCACATCGTCTCGAGCGTCACCGGGACGCTCCGCCCGGACAGGACGCCGTTCGACGCGCTGCTCGCGTGCTTTCCGGCCGGGACGGTCTCGGGCGCACCGAAGGTGCGGGCCATGGAGATCGTCGACGCGCTCGAGAAGACGAAGCGCGGGCCCTACGCGGGCGTCGTCGGCTACTTCGACTTCTCGGGGAACCTCGACACCTGCATCACGATCCGCACGATCGTCGCGACCGGGGGCCGCGCCTACGTCCAGGCCGGCGCCGGAATCGTCGCGGACTCGGTGCCGGCCGCCGAGGCGGAGGAGACGCGGCGAAAGGCCGAGGCCCTGCTGCGCGCGGCGGCCGCGGCGGAGCGGCTCTAGTACGGCTCGAGAGCGTCGATCGCCCGCCCGGAGATCTTCAGGTGCACCGCGCCCTCGGTGAGGCGGTCGATCGCGTCCGCGGGGACGAACCGCCGGCCGTCGAGGAGACCCGGCCGGAAGGCGACCCCCGAGAAGATGTCGTTCTGCTCGTCGGCGACGACGGTCGTGACGCGTCCCACCTCGGTTCCGTCGCTCGCCAGGATGGGCGTCCCCTCCTTCAGCGCGAGCCACGCGATCGGCCGGTCGTCGGTCATCGCGCGCGAGTGTACGAGCAGGAGCTCGCCTAGATTGCCGTCGTGCGCCCCCTTCTAGCGGCCCCCGCGATCGCGCTGCTGTTGTGCGTCGCGTGCGACACCCTGCCGGAGGGGCAGAGGTCGGACGCGCCCGTGACCGGCCCGCCCGAGGTCGAGGTCGCGACGATCGAGCGCCACGCGCGGCAGTTCGACGAGGAGGAGCCGGTCCGCGAGGCGGGCTCGCAGGAGGAGCTCGCCGCCTCCGCGTACATGGTCGCCCACGTCACCGACGCGGGGTACGTCTTCCGGCTGGACGCCGTCCCGGTGGCGGACCTCGTGCGCTCGACCAACGTCGTCGCGCTCCCGCCGAGCGGCGCGGAGCCGGCGGCGATCGTCGTCACCGGGTACGACAGCACCGCGGAGACGCCGCCGAACGGCCGTGCGATCGGGGTGTGGCTCGAGGTCGCGCGCGCGCTGCGCGTCGTCGACCGGGAGCACTCGGTCGAGTTCGTCGCGCTGGGGGCCGAGGAGACGGACCTCTCCGACGGACGGCTGGGGTCGCGGCGGCTCGCGCAGCAGCTCTCCGACGACGCCGTCTCGCCCCCGATCGTCGTCGTCGGACGGGTGAGCGACGCGGACGGCGCCGCCGAGGTGGCGGGCGCCGACGGGGCCGCGGTGCGGGACGCGGGGAAGGCCGCCGGCGTCCGCGTACGCGTCGCTCCGGATCGCGTCGCCTCGTCGACCCCGACCGCCGGGGTGTTCGCGGCCGCCGGGTTCGACACGACCGTCGTCTCCGGCGCCGCCGAGCCGGTCGCGCGGGTGCTGCTCGCGTATCTGACGACGCTTTAGGGTCGCCGCATGTCCTTCCTGGACGAGCTCGTGGCGGGCGCCCGCGCCCGCGCCGAGGCCGGCAAGGCCGCCCTCTCGGACGACGTCTTGGAGCAGAGGCTCGCCGCGGCCGCGCCCCCGCGCTCTCTGACTGCCGCGCTGACCGCGCCCGGGATCTCGTTGATCGCCGAGATCAAGAGGGCCTCGCCGCTGAAGGGCCCGCTCGACCTCGACCTCGACGCCGCGCCGCTCGCGCGCTCCTACGCCGCCGCGGGAGCGGCCGCGATCTCGGTCCTGACCGAGCCGGACGGCTTCAAGGGATCGCTCGACGACCTGACGGCCGCGCTCGCCGCGGGACTGCCGCTGCTTCGCAAGGACTTCCTCGTCGATCCCTGGCAGGTGATGGAGTCGCGGGCCGCGGGGGCGGACGCCGTCCTGCTGATAGCGCGGGTGGTGGGACCGGCCCTCGGGTCTCTCGTGCAGGCGGCCCGCGCGCTCGCGATGGACGCGCTGGTCGAGGTGCACCACGAGCACGAGCTGGACGAGGCGCTCGCGTCCGGCGCGACCGCGATCGGCGTGAACCATCGGGACCTCGCGACGTTCGAGGTCGACCCGGAACGCACCGCCAAGCTTGCGCCGCGGATCCCCGACGACCGCGTGACCGTGGCGCTGTCGGGCGTCTCTTCCCGCCGCGAGGTCGGGCAGCTCGAGGCCGCCGGCGCCGACGCGGTGCTGGTGGGGGAGTCGGTCGTAACGGCCTCCGATCCCGCGGCGAAGATCAGGGAGCTGCTCGGCGCATGACCTCGGTGAAGGGGCGCTTCGGCGCCTTCGGCGGGCAGTACGTCCCGGAGGCCCTCATGCCCGCGCTCGACGAGCTCGAGAGGGCGTGGGAGGCCGCCCGCGCCGACGCGGCCTTCGGCGACGAGCTGCGAGGCCTGCTCCGATCGATCGTGGGCCGCCCGACTCCGCTCTACGAGGCCGTGCGGTTCTCGGAGCGAGCCGGCAAGAGGGTGTTCCTGAAGAGGGAGGACCTCGCGCACACCGGCGCGCACAAGATCAACAACACGATCGGGCAGGTCCTGCTGGCGACCCGGATGGGCAAGACGCGGATCATCGCGGAGACCGGCGCCGGCCAGCACGGAGTGGCCACCGCGACCGCCGCCGCGTACTTCGGGCTTCCCTGCGTCGTGTACATGGGCGCGACCGACGTCGCGCGGCAGAACCTCAACGTCGTGCGGATGGAGATGCTCGGCGCGACCGTCGTGCCGGTCGAGGCGGGGTCGGCGACGTTGAAGGACGCGATCAACGAGGCGCTGCGCGACTGGGTCACCAACGTGGAGGAGACGCACTACGTCATCGGGTCGGTCGTCGGGCCCCACCCGTACCCGGAGCTCGTCGGGTCGCTTCAATCGGTCATCGGCGAGGAGGCGCGCCGGGATCTCGTCGCCGCGACCGGGCGCCTGCCGGACGAGGTCGTGGCGTGCGTGGGCGGGGGATCGAACGCGATCGGCCTCTTCCGCGGCTTCTACCGTGACGAGGGCGTACGGCTGGTCGGGGTCGAGGCGGCCGGCGAAGGGCTGGACGGCCGGCACGGCGCCTCGATCACGAGGGGGGATCCAGGGGTCCTGCACGGCGCCCGCAGCATGGTGCTCCAGGACGACCAGGGCCTGATCACCGAGGCGCACTCGATCTCGGCCGGCCTCGACTATCCGGGGGTGGGCCCCGAGCACGCGTGGCTCGCCGCCAGCGGCCGCGCCCGGTACGAGGCGGTCACGGACGACGAGGCGCTTGCGGCGTTCCGGGCGCTCGCGGAGACCGAGGGGATCCTGCCGGCGCTCGAGCCGAGCCACGCCCTCGCGTACGTCCTGCGCGCGGCGACCGATCGGCCCCGCGACCGGCCCGGCACGGACGGCGCCGCCGGCGTCGTCCTCGTCGGACTCTCCGGGCGCGGGGACAAGGACGTGGGGACGATCGCCGCGGCCCTCGCAACCGGATGACCGCGTTGCGCGCGCACCTCGAGGAGCTCGTCGCCGGCGGCCGCAAGCTCCTCGTCCCGTACCTGATGGCGGGGATCCCCGACCGCGACTCGTTCGACGAGGCGCTTGCCGCGGTGTCCGAGACGGCCGACGCGGTCGAGCTGGGCCTGCCGTTCTCCGACCCGCTCATGGACGGCCCCGTCATCGCCGAGGCCGCGCAGCGGGCGCTGCGAGCCGGCGTCGGGCCGGTCGACGCGCTGGAGGCGGCCCCCCCGGCGGCAGACGCGCCGCCGCGGATCGCGATGACCTACTACAACCCGATCCATCGCACGGGGGAGAAGGAGTTCTGCGAGCGCGCGGCCGCGGCCGGGCTCGCCGGGCTCGTCGTCCCCGACCTGCCCGTGGAGGAGTCGCGTTCGCTGCGCGACGCGGCGGCCGCGGCCGGGCTGGCCTGGATCCCTCTGGTCGCGCCGACGTCGCCGCCCGGGCGCGTCGCCGCGATAACCGAGACGGCGACCGGGTTCGTTTACGCGGTGTCGACGCTCGGCGTGACCGGCACCCGGGAGCAGCTCTCGGAGCGGGCGGCCCGGGTCGTCGCCGCCTGCCGCGCGGTATCGGACGCGCCGGTCCTCGTGGGCATCGGCGTGTCGAGCCCGGCTCACGCCGTCGAGGCCGCGGCGACGGCCGACGGAGTGGTGATAGGCACCGCGGTCGTTCGTCTGGTGCTCGAGGAGGGAGCCGCGTCCGCAGGCGCCTTCCTCGCGGAGGTGCGGGCCGCCCTCGACGCCGCGTAGCCCGATTCGGCCGGATTTGCGACGAGTGCGTATTCCTCCGGCGACGCAACCCTGAGAGCCTCGAAGACGTCGAAATAGCAGGTCCGGGGCCGGGAGAGGGCGTCGGGCTAGGCGGTAAATGAGCACAAAGGGCTACACGGACCATCCTCAAAATCCCGGCTCCGGCACCGATAGATGAAACAGTTAATCGGGATCGTCGGCCAAGGAGGCTAACGATGCGGCAGATCAGGATCCAGAAGGGGAGGCGGCCACGTCCGTGACGTGCACCGTTCTCAGGAGACCCTGACTAGGCCCGACGACGCTCTCCCGCCGCCGGGTCTTTTCAGTTGCCCGGTCGTTCCGGCCCGCACGGTTCGGCCGCCCGGCAAGCTTCGACGGCGAAGTTCACTAAGCTGGTGGCCCCGCCGGGGTGGCGAAATCAGGTAAACGCGATGGTCTCAAACACCATTGGGCGAAAGCCCTTACGGGTTCGATTCCCGTCCCCGGCACCGCTCGCCCCTTCTATCTCCCCGGCCCCACACCTATACTTCTCGCCCCATGCACATCCAGAAGATCCTGTCCCAGATCGGCGACCGGCTCGCGAAGGCGCACGAAGAGCTGCGGATCGCGGAGGAGCAGCTCCTCTTCCAGATGGACGTCGTCGAGGAGGCGAAGACCAGGATGCTCGTCTCCGAGACCCCCATCGCGGACCGCGAGTACCGCATCGCCCGGGACGACCACGAGCGCCTGCAGCGCCAGCGGGACGAGATAACACGCGAGATCGCCGAGCTGAGAAAGGAGCAGGACCGCCTGCTCGACCGGATGCTCGGCTCCAACGCCTGAGGATGGGCGAGCCACAGACGCAGCACCGGGTCCTGATAGCGGAGGACGAGGCGATCATCCGGCTCGACCTGAAGGAGATGTTGGAGGAGGAGGGGCTCGCGGTCGTGGGGGAGGCCGCCGACGGCGAGGCCGCCCTCCGCACGGCGCGGGACGTCTCGCCGGACCTCGTGATCATGGACGTCAAGATGCCCGGCATGGACGGGCTCGCGGCCGCCGAGAGGATCGTCGAGGACGGTCTCGCCGCGGTGCTGATCCTGACGGCGTTCTCTCAGCGAGACCTCGTCCGGCGGGCCGCGGACGCCGGGGCGATGGGGTACCTCGTCAAGCCTTTCCAGAAGAGCGATCTGCTCCCGGCGATCGAGGTGGCGATCGCCCGTCACGCCGAGCTGGCGGCGGTCAAGA
Organism: Actinomycetota bacterium; assembly: GCA_046263255.1. Lineage (GTDB taxonomy): Bacteria > Actinomycetota > CADDZG01 > CADDZG01 > WHSQ01 > JALZEG01. The sequence continues at coordinate 545 of JBHELD010000017.1, read as the reverse complement.
GGGAGAGCGCCGAGCTCATCGACCGCCTCGAGACCCGCAAGATCCTCGACCGCGCCAAGGGCCGGCTGATGGACACCGCCGGCATGACCGAGGCGGACGCTTTCCGGCACATCCAGAAGAAGGCCATGCAGGAGCGCCGGTCGATGAAGGACGTGGCGGAGGAGATCCTCGCCGGCTGAGCCCCCGGGAAAAGCGAATAGCCCAAGGGGTACTACACATGTCGTAGGAAAACCCTTAGAATCATGCGTTCGCGCGACCCGCCGCCCCGGCGGGCCGGCGGGAGCAAGGGGGATGGGATGAAGAGACCGAAGTGGCTGTTGGTCGCAGCCACCCTGGGGGCGTTGGCGCTCGTGGCGGCCGCGTGCGGCGGCGACGACGAGCCGGAGCCCCGTGCGGATCGCGAGTGCACCTGGGTCATCGGCACGATGGGCGCGCTCTCGGGCGACGCGGCCTCCCTGGGCCAGCCGATCGCACAGGGCGTCGAGTACGCCGTCAACGAGGCCAACGACGAGGGCGAGCTGCCGTGCGAGCTCGAGCTCCAGAGC
>JBHELD010000016.1:0-5117 GCA_046263255.1 Actinomycetota bacterium | reverse complement strand
GAGGGTTCGATTCCCTTCACCCGCTCTCTGTGAAGCCGCAGCTCAGGACGAAGAACGAGTGTCGTCCGGCTGGCTGTGACGCGCCGCCGGCCCCGAAGTTCCCTCGCTTTTCCCTCGCGCTGCTCGCCCGCGGGAACCTGGTGCCGGGCGACGTCAACGACGCGGCCGACGTGTTCCTAAGGGACCGCCCTGTGGGCGGGGAAGTAGCGCCCCGGGCGGCCCTTCACCCGCTCCACGAGAAAGGCCCGGGCCGAAGCCCCGGATCGGACGAGCAGGTCCCGCACGCGCCCCGACGAACCCTCCGAGGAGGCGGCTCGAACTGCTGGAGGTCGTGATGCGACGGGGGCTTGGGACTGCGCTGACGGCGACGATCGTCGTGACCCTGCTGGGCGCGGCTCTTCCGGGTGCGACGCAGGCGGCTGGTAAGCGGAAGCCGAAGACGTTCACCGCCGAGGGCATGGTCTACGGCGCCGGCGTCGTCACCCATTCGAACTTCATCTTCGAGTGCCCCGCGCTGCCGACGTCTCAAGGCGCGGACGCGTACGTGGTCGAGGTCCCGATGGAGTTCGCGGCGAAGCCCTCGAGGGCGACGGTGAAGGCGACGTCGGTGAGCCTGGAGCCGACCGTCGAGCTGAGCTTCTACACGTACGGGTGCGAGCAGGGCGACCTCTACGTGAAGGCGCCGACGACGGTCCCGGCCGGCACCGGGTACGTCGTGGTCCAGGACCTGCAGGGCGGCGCGGTCGACTTCGAGCTCACGCTGACGCAGAGGTAGGAGCCGGCCCGGCGCCTAGCGCGCGGCCCCCTGTGCGAGGAGCTTCGGCCCCGCGTCGCAGAGGTCGAGCAACACGCAGGCGGAGCAGCGCGGGAGCCTCGCCTTGCAGATCGTGCGGCCGTGGGCGATCAGCTGCATGTGCAGCTCGTATCTGAGCTCCGGAGGAATCGCGCGCTTCAGCGTCCGGTGCGCGGCATCCGCCGTGGCGCTCGCGCGGATCCAACCGAGGCGCCCGGTCACGCGGTGCACGTGGGTGTCGACCGGGAACGCGGCGCGGCCCATCGAGAACACCAGCACGCACGCGGCCGTCTTCGGCCCCACGCCGGGAAGCGAGCAGAGGTACTCCTCGACCTCGTCGTCGCTCATCCGGTCCAGCCGCGACAGGTCGATCGTGCCCTCGCGCGCTTCGATCTCGTCGAGGATCGCCTGGATGCGGGGGGCCTTCTGCGCGGCGAGCCCGCCCCGCCGGATCGCGTCCTCCACGTCCCGCGCCGGCGCGGACGCGATCTCCTCCCAGGACCCGAAGCGCCCCTTGAGGGATGCGAACGCGCGCGCGGTGTTCACGTCGGAGGTGTGCTGCGAGAGCACCGTGGTCACGAGCTCGTCGACCGGGTCCAGGCGCGGCTTCGGCGAGAACGGGCCTTGCTGCTTCAGCAGCCGCCGGTGGACGGCCCTGATCCGCCGCGACGAGGGCGGCGCCAGCTACGGCACCCGGGCGATCGAGGCGAAGCGCGTGTACTGGTTCATGAACGCAAGTCGCACGGTGCCGGTCGGGCCGTTGCGGTGCTTCGCGACGATCAGCTCGGCCTCGCCGCGCGCCTCGGAGTCCGGGTTGTACACCTCGTCGCGGTACAGGAACATTACGATGTCCGCGTCCTGTTCGATCGCGCCGCTCTCGCGGAGGTCGCCGAGCATCGGCCGCTTGTCGCTGCGGGAGTCCACCATCCGGTTCAGCTGCGACGCGCACACGACCGGTACCTGCAGCTCCTTCGCGAGGATCTTCAGCGAGCGGGAGATCTCGGAGACCTCCTGCTGGCGGTTCTCGGAGCGCCGCGGCCCCTGCATCAGCTGCAGATAGTCGATGACGATCATTCCGAGGCCGTGACGCGCCTTCAGGCGCCGGCACTTCGCGCGCATCTCCATCAGCGTGATGTTCGCCGAGTCGTCGATGAATACCGGCGCCTCCGCGAGGCGCCCGAGCGCCGCCGACAGACGCGTCCAGTCCTGCTCCTGCAGCGAGCCCTTGCGGATGCGCTGCGAGTCGACCTTCCCCTCCGACGCTAGGAACCGCTGGACGAGCTCCTGGCGGCTCATCTCGAGGCTGAAGATCACGACGGGCTGGTTCTGCCGCACCGCGGAGTTGAGCGCGAAGTCGCCCAGCAGCGCGGACTTCCCCATCGACGGGCGCGCGGCGACGATGATGAGGTTCGCCGGCTGGAACCCGGTAGTCCAGTCGTCGAGGTCGGGGAACCCCGAAGCGAGCCCGGTGACGCTCTCGCCGCGCTCGCACAGCGCCTCGATGTTCTCCATGCCCTCGATCAACAGGTCCCTGATCGGGTGGACCGTGTCGCGGAGCCTGCGATCGGCGACCTGGTAGACGATCTCCTCGGCCTGGTCGGTCGCCGCGGCGACGTCCTCGGGGATCGAGAAGCCGATCTCCTGGACCTCGAGCCCTGCCGAGATCAGCCGGCGGAGCTGCGCGTGCTCCTCGACGATGCGCGCGTAGTGGGCTGCGCTGGAAGCAGTCGGATACGCCTCGAGAAGGCCGTGGATGTAGGGCTTCCCGCCGATCTGATCGAGGGACCCGCGGCGCTTGAGCTCGTCGGCGACCGTGATCGCGTCGGCGGCCTCGCCGCGGGCGTAGAGCTCGAGGATCGTCTGGTAGATCTCGCCGTGCGCGGGCTTGTAGAAGTCGTCGGCGCGCACCGTCTCGACGACGTTGGCGATCGCTTCCTTCGACTCGAGCATGGCGCCGAGCACGGACTGCTCGGCGTCGAGGTTGTGGGGCGGGATCCGGTTCGACCGGGGCCGGTCGAGGGTCGAGACCCCTGCTGCTCGCTGCGCCACCTGGACTCCTCCCCTGCGAACGTACGTTCGATTATCCACGCGGGGGCCGGGAGGCGGTGGATTAGCCCAGGGGAAGTGGGCGAGGCGGCCCCGGCCACCCCGAGCACGCTAGGCGCCGGCGGCTGTCAGGGTCTAGTGGGGTGTGGAAGCGGTGGAGAACCCCCTCGACCCGCTCTTGGGGGAGGGAAACCTGTGGAAGCGCGAAAGAAAATGGGGCGCTGGGGAGGGCGAGGCGATAGGGGGCGCCGCTGCGGAATCGGTTGCGAAAAGCGCAACTCACGCCGCACGGGCTCACTCTTCTTCGTGCGCGATGACCTCTACCGTCACCAGCGCCGTGACCTGCTCGTGGAGCTTGACGTCGACCTGGTGGCTCCCCAGGGCCCGGATGGGCTCGTCCAGCAGCACGTTGTGCCGGTCCACGACCTCCTCGAGCTGGTCCTCGATCGCGCGGGCGACGTCGGAGCGCGTGACCGAGCCGAAGAGACGCCCCGCCTCGCCGGCGCGCGCCGAGATGTACACCGGCGCCGAGCCCAGGTGCGCGACCTTCTTCGCCGCCTCTTCCCGCGCGCGGTCCTCGCGCTCGGCCCGCGCCTTCTGCATGAGCTCCGCCTGCTTCAGCGAGCCTCTGGTCGCCATCAGCGCGAGGCCCTTGGGGACGAGGAAGTTCCGCGCGTAGCCGTCCGCGACGACGACCACGTCGCCCTTCTTGCCGAGCTTCTCGACGTCGCCGGCCAGGATCACCTTCATCGAAACAGCCTCTCCTTCCCTCGCGTCCCGTCGAGCCCCGGTGGGACGGCTAGCGGCTCGAGTAAGGCAGCAGCGCCATCTCGCGCGCGTTCTTCACCGCGGTCGCCACCAGCCTCTGGTGCTGCGAGCAGTTGCCGGTGACGCGCCGGGCGCGGATCTTTCCCCTGTCGCTCATGAACTTGCGCAGCAGCGCGATGTCCTTGTAGTCGACGTACGTCGTCTTGTCGGCGCAGAACTGGCAGAACTTCTTCTTGCCCCGGCGCAGCTGCGCGCCGCGGCCGCCCCGTTTGCCGTCTCGGTCCCTGTCCCTGTCTCGTGGCACTGCTAGAAGCCCCCCTCGTCCGGGACGGCACCGCCGACCGAGGCCGGCGGGCCCCAGCTGTCACCACCGGAAGCCGGCTGCGACGCGGGCTGCGGTGAGGCCTGGCCGCCCGAGCCCCCGCCGCCGAAGCCGCCCCCCGAGCGCTGCGAACGCTCGGGGCGCGCGGTGGCCCACCGCAACGACGGGCCGACCTCGTCCACCTGGACCTCGACGGTCGATCGCTTGTTGCCCTCCTGGTCCTCCCACGACCGCTGCTGCAGCCGCCCCACGACCATGATGCGCGATCCCTTCTGCAGCGACTCGGCGACGTTCTCGGCCATGTCGCGCCAGCACGAGCAGCGGAAGAAGCCCTCGAGCTTGTCCTCCCAACCGCCGTCCTTCGGGACGCGGCGGTTGACCGCGACGGTGAAGTTCGCGACGGGGAGGCCCGACGGCGTGAAGCGCAGCTCGGGGTCGTCCGTGATGTTGCCGACGAGCGTGACGGTGTTCTCGGATGCCATTGTCGTCTCTCCTTCCCGGCCTACTCGGGCCGGACGATCTTTCCGCGGATGAACTCGTCCGAGATCTGCAGGGTCCGCCTCAACGTCTCGACTAGCCCCTCGTCGGCGCGGAAGCTCGCAACGAAGTAGTAACCCTCGTTCTGGTGGTCGATCTCGTAGGCGAAGCGGCGCGTGCCCCAGCGGTCGACCTTGCCGACCTCACCTCCGGAGTCGGAGATGAGCGACGTGATCCGGTCGACGGCCTTCTGGATGTCGCCTTCTTCCAGGCGAGCATCGACAATGACCATTGCCTCGTAGTCGCGCATATGTCCTCCTGTGGGCTCGAGCGGGCGGGACCGCTCTGAGGCTCTCCCGCGCACGAAGCGACGGGTCGAGCAGGGGGTTGCCGGCGGCCGGCGCCGCCGACGTGGCCTCGATGCTAGCACCTCCCTTCCGGCCTCCGGTGGGACCCGGTGACCCTTCCGAACGACCGAGACCCTAGAGGGCGGGTGCGACAGTTTTCGCTGCGACGGCCTCCCCCGCGAGGGGCTCGGGCGACCGCGGCTCGCGCACGCCCGCGGCTTCGGCGCCCGGCTCCGGAGGAGCCGGGCGGGCGCGCAGGAACGCTACGAAGAGCCCGGCCAGCAACAGGGCGCGGGACCAGACGCCGCCGATCATCATCTTCTTCGCGGTCCCGAGGTCCCGCCCCTGCGAGAGGTCGTAGAAC
>JBHELD010000015.1:0-78117 GCA_046263255.1 Actinomycetota bacterium | reverse complement strand
GGAGATGGGCGGATCGCAGGTGCACACGAAGGTGTCGGGGGTCGCGGACCTCGAGGTCGAGAACGACGAGGAATGCCTGCGGGTCGTGCGGAAGTACCTCGGCTACTTCCCGTCGTCGAACCTCGACCGCCCGCCGGTCGTCGAGTCCGCCGACCCGGTCGACCGACGCTGCGAGGCGCTCCTCGACCTCGTGCCGGCGAACCCTCGGCAGGCGTACGACATGCGGAAGGTGGTCACCGAGCTGGCGGACGGCGGGGACTTCTTCCCGATCAAGCCGGACTGGGCGAAGAACCTCGTGACCGGTTTCGCTCGCTTCGGCGGACGCCCGGCGGGCATCGTCGCCAACCAGCCGAAGTTCCTCGGCGGTGCGCTCGACGTCAACTCGGCCGACAAGGCGGCTCGCTTCGTGTGGTTGTGCGACGCGTTCGGGCTGCCGCTCGTCTTCTTGATGGATTGCCCCGGCTTCCTCGTCGGAAGCGGCGTCGAGAAACAAGGGATCATCCGCCACGGCGCCAAGATGCTGTTCGCGGTCGCGGAAGCAACGGTGCCGAAGGTAACGATCGTTCTGCGGAAGGGCTACGGAGCCGGCTACTACGTCATGAACGGACGGGCCTACGAGCCCGACCTGATCGTGGCGTGGCCGACCGCGGAGATCTCGGTCATGGGGCCCGAGGGGGCCGTCAACATCATCTTCCGCAAGCAGATCGAGGGCCTGCCCGAAGAGGAGCGGGACGCGGCGCGCAACGAGATGGTCGCGCTGATCCGCGAGCAGATATCGCCGTACGTCGCCGCGGGATGGTCGTTCGTCGACGACGTCGTCGACCCCGCCGACACCCGGGCGGTGCTCTGCCACGGGCTGGAGAACGCGGCGGGCAAGAAGGTGGAGCGGCCGTGGCGCAAGCACGGCGTCCTGCCGGTGTGATGGACGACTGCATCGTCACGTGCGCGCTCAGCGGCGTCGCCGCGAACCGCGCCCAGTGCCCCGCGATCCCGTATACGCCGGAGGACTACGCGGCCGAGGCGCGGCGCGCCCGCGACGCGGGGGCCGCCGTGGTCCACGTACACGCGCGGCGCCGCGACGGGACGCCGAGCTACCGCGTCGAGGACTATCGCGACATCACGCTCGCGATCCTCGACGCGGCCCCCGACCTGGTCGTGAACTACTCGACCGGCGCAGTCGGCATCCCGATCGAGCAGCGCGTGCACCAGGTGACGGCGCTGAAGCCGGAGCTCGCCGCGCTGAACATGGGCTCGATGAACTACGCGAAGTACTCCCCGGCCCGTAAGTCGTTCGTGTTCGAGCTCGTGTTCGCGAACCCGTTCGGGGAGATCGTCTACCTGCTGGACGAGATGAGGAAGGCCGGCGTGAAGCCGGAGTGCGAGTGCTTCGACACCGGGCACGTCACGAGCCTCGTCCCGTTGCTCGACATGGCCCTGTTGGAGCCGCCGGTCCAGATGTCGCTGATCGTCGGCGTGCTCGGCGGCGCGCCGGCGGACGCGCGGACGCTCGCGCACTTGGCCTCGCTGATCCCGCAGCCGGCGACCTGGGAGGTCGTCGCGGTCGGGAGGGCGCAGTGGGCGATGGTGTCGGCCGCCGCCGCGCTCGGCGGCAACGTCCGCGTGGGGCTGGAGGACAACTTCTACCTGCCGGCGGGAGAGATGGCGGCGTCGAACGGCCCGCTCGTCGAGGCCGCGGCCCGGCTCGTCGAGCTGTCGGGCCGCCGGGTCGCGGACCCGGCGGCCGCTCGGACGATGCTGGGCCTGCCGGACCCGCCGGATCGCAGCGCGTTGACCGGGGAGGTTGCATGAGCGAGCACGTCCTGGCGGAGATGGTGGCGAACGTCTGGAGGGTCGTCGCCTCCGAAGGAGACCGCGTCGAGGCCGGCGACACGATCTGCATCCTCGAGTCGATGAAGATGGAGATTCCGGTCGAGGCGCCGGTCGCCGGGACGGTCGCTCGCGTGGAGGTCGCCGAGGGCGCGACGGTGCAGGAGGGCGACGTGATCGCGGTGATCGAATGACGTCGGTTCGGATCGTGCCCGGCGATGCGGTCGCCGAGGTGGTTCTCGCGCGCCCGGAGGCGCGGAACGCCCTTTCGGTCGACGTGTGCCGGGCGATCGTCCGCGCGCTGCCGGAGGTCGAGAGGTCGGGCGCGCGGGTGTTGCTCGTCCGCGGAGAAGGGAAGGTCTTCTGCTCGGGGGCGGACTTCGCCGCGGTCTCGGGGCCCGGAGGCCTCGACTTCCTCCCCGCGTTCGAGGAGATGCTCGAGGCGGTCGCGGCATTCCCGCTGCCGACGGTCGCGGTGATCCAGGGAGGCGCGCTGGGGGGAGGGCTTCAGCTCGCGACCGCGTGCGACTTCCGCATCGCGGCGGCCGACGCGACGCTCGGGATCCCCGCGGCGCGGATCGGCATCGTCGTCAACTTCGAGAACGTCCAGCGTCTCGTCCGGCTCGCGGGCGTCGCGCGGGCGAAGGAGGTCCTGATGGCGGCGCGGGCTTTCACCGGGATCGAGGCCGAGGCGGCCGGGCTCGTGACGCGTGCGGTGCGCGGCGACGAGCTGGACGCGGCGGCCCGTGCCTTCGCCGGCGAGCTCGCGAGCCTGGCCCCGAAGTCGGTGCAGGGGGCGAAGGCGGCGATCGCGCTGGTCGAGCGAGCCCTGGCGGACGCACGGTCGACGTTGCCCGCGGAGGCGCGCCTCCTCGACCGGCTGGTCGAGGAGGCGTACCTGAGCGCAGACCTGCAGGAGGGCCTGGCGGCGCTGTCGGACCGCCGCCCCCCGCGCTTCACGAGCAGGTGAAGGGCGACTCTGCGCTAGGTGAGCCTCCGGCGCCCCCCGAAGCCCTCGGCGCGCGGGTGGTACCACGCCACCTCCGGCTCCCCCAGGCGCCAGCACAGGTAGATCTCCTCATCGAGCATCAGCGCGGGGAAATCCACGAGGCCGCTCGCGAGGTCGCGCAGCTCCACGTCCCACTCCTCGAGCCGCTCCAGCAGCTCGGCCACGCGCGCCATCGTCGCCGACCACCGTTCCCGCTCGGCGGACCAGCCGTTGCCGGCGGCGGCGCGCGCGACGCTCGCGCGCGCCTTCTCCGCCAGCTCCCACTTCTCGCGCAGCTCCACGAGCGTCGGCGCGAGGTAGGGGAGCAGGGCGTTCGCCTCGGCGACCGTGTAGAGGCGGTCGCTCATCCCTGCTCCGCCATCTCCATGTACTTCAGGAACCTCTCGCCCACGGGGCCCCCGATCGTGCGCGCCTGAGCGAGCCCGGCGCGCCGGTCGAACGGGACCCTCCGGTGGCGGATGCACCACTCCGCACCCTGCTGGTCGATCAACATGTAGCACGCGGTGAGCCCGTCGAGCGGCAGGCCCACCGACCCCGCGTTGGCGACGATCGTCCCGTCGGACAGGCGCCTCACGAAGCCGTGGTGGACGTGGCCGTAGACGACGATCGTGGCCTGGCCCTCGTAGTCGCGGAAGGCCGAGGCGGGATCCCACGGGAGCGGCGCCTGGAACGGCGACCGCGGCGTCCCGTGGACGAGCAGGATCGACCCCGGCCCGTGGTGCCCGAGCGGCAGGTTGATCAGCCACTCCGCGTCGTCTTTCGAGATGTTGTGCGCCGCCGCCACGCCCTGGAGCTCGCCGCGTTGCTCGTCGGATTCGAGCCCCTGGGGGTCGCCGGTGATCCAGATGTCGGTGTTGCCCTTGATCGCCGTCCAGCCGGCGTCACGCACCCGCGCGATGCACTCGGACGCCCACGGGCCCCCCCACCCGACGTCGCCGGCGCACCACACCTCGTCGGGCGAGTACCGCTCGAGGTCGGTCATCACGGCGTCCAGCGCCAGGAGGTTGCCGTGGATGTCCGACACGATCGCGATCCTCAACGTGGCCGAATAGTAGCCGGGGCGAGACCCCGCTCCGCCGACGCCCTAGCATCTCGGGATGGCGACGCTCGCCGACCGCATCCGCAAGGTCTCCGACCTCGATGCCGAGCAGGCGCAGCACCTCCGCGCTCTCTGCTCGTCGTGGCAGGTGCTTGCGGACCTCTCGTTCTCGGACCTCTTGCTGTTCGTCCCCGTGTCGTCCGGCGAGGACGTCGAGTTCCAGATCTGCGCGCAGCTGCGTCCGTTCACGTCCCAGACGCTCTACCCGCACGACATGGTCGGCGTGCGCGTCACGCAGCCCGAGCAGCCGATCGTCGAGCGCGCGTTCAGGGAAGGGCGCATCTGGGCCCAGGACGACCCGGTGCTCGTCGACGGGATACCGATCCGGATGGACGCGGTGCCGGTCCGCTTCCGGGGTGAGGTCATAGCCGTGATCACGAAGGAGGGGAGCCCCGCCACGTCGCGGCGGACGGGGAGGCTCGAGCAGGTCTACCTGCAGGGGGCCGACCGCGTCTCGCGGATGATCGCCGCCGGCGACTTCCCGTGGCCCGACACGCCCGCGGTCGAGTGGCCGCGCGTCGGCGACGGGCTCTTCGTGCTCGACGAGCTTGGCCGCGTCGAGTGGGCGTCGCCGAACGCTCTGTCGTCGCTGCGGCGCCTCGGCGTGAAGCAGAACGCGCTGGGGCGCTGGCTCGACGAGCTGGGGCTCGGCGAGACTCCCGTGCACAGCGCGCTCGAGTCTCGGCGGCTCAAGGACGGCGAGCTGGTGCGCGGCGACACGCACGTGTTCCTACGCGTGCTCCCGCTGACGGACGCGGCGTCGACCGTCGGCGCGCTGGCGCTCGCGCGCGACGTCACGGAGATCCGTCAGAAGGAACGGCTGCTCGTCGTGAAGGACGCGACGATCCGCGAGATCCACCACCGCGTGAAGAACAACCTCCAGACGATCGCGAGCCTGCTCCGGCTCCAGTCGCGGCGGCTGCACTCGGAGGAGGCGAAGGCCGCGCTGACCGAGAGCATGCTGCGCGTCGGCTCGATCGCGCTAGTGCACGAGACGCTGTCGGAGGAGCCGAGCGACGTCGCCGAGTTCGGCGAGGTCGCTCGGCGCATCGCGCGCATGGTCGGCGAAGGGCTCGTCCTGCCCGAGCGGGGCGTCGCGATCGAGGTCCGCGGAGCTGCCGGGCCGGTCGGTGCCGACCTGGCGACGCCCCTCGCGGTGGTGCTAACCGAGCTGCTGCAGAACGCGGTCGAGCACGCCTTCCCCGAGGGCACGGCGGGGTCGGTGCTCGTCGAGCTGAGCCGCAGCGACGGAGAGGTCCGCATGGCCGTGCACGACGACGGGGTGGGGCTCGATCCCGCCGACCTCGAAGGCTCGCGGCTGGGGCTGCAGATCGTGCGCTCGCTGATCGCGGAGCTCGGCGGCGAGTTCGCGATCAGGGGCGATTCCGGGACGAGAGCCGACGTCGTTGTGCGCGTGCGGCGTTAGCCGCCGTCTTCGCGCGGACGCTCGTCCTTCTTCGCCCGCTCGTCGCGGCGCGTGCGTTCGGGCTCGGGCGTCGCCGGCGCTCCCTTGTCGCGACCCTCGTCCGCCCCCGGCGGAGCCGAGAGCGACGGCGACGGAAGCGGCGCCGGCGTCGGCGCGGGGCAGTACTCCGTCGGCGCCGTCTGGCGGAGCATCGTCTTCACCTTGCCGGGGCACCAGGACGTCGCGAGGAGGCCGGTCTGCGGGTCGATCTCGACCCGCACTAGGTCGCTGCGCGGGAGCCGGAACGGTTTGGGCGGCACGTCCGCGAGCGCGGCGGCCATGAACTGCCGCCAGATCAGCGCGGGGAACGTCCCGCCGCTCACGCGGATCCCGTGCACCGAGACCATCGGGATGCTCGCCTGCGGATACCCCACCCACACCGCGGCCACGAGGTCGGGCGTGTAGCCGACGAACCACGCGTCGACGTAGTCGTTGGTCGTCCCCGTCTTGCCCGCGGCGGGCCTGCCGAAGCCGGCTGCGACGCCGGTGCCGCGGGCGATCACGTCCTCGAGCGCGCGCGTGATGAGGTACGCCGTCCCGGGCGAGACGACGCCGGGGGCCACGCGCTGGTCGGGCCGGAAGACCTCGCCGCTCGCGGTGCGGACGCTCCGCACGGTGGTCGGCTCGACCGCCGCGCCCCCGTTGGCCAGCGTCGCGTACGCGGCGGCCATGTCCAGCACGCTCACCTGCGCCGTCCCGAGCACGACCGACGGGTAGATCGGGAGCCTGGACCGGACGCCCATCCGCTTCGCCTGCGACACGATCGGCCCGGGGCCGATGTGCACGCCCAGGCGTGCATAGACCCCGTTGACCGACTGCACGAGGGCTTCGTCCAGCGGCATCAGCCCGCGTCCTTCGCCCTCCGCGTTCGCGGGGCTCCACGTCGAGCCGTCCGCGAAGCTGAACGTCGCCGGCGAGGACTCGTAGCGCGCGTCGAACGGGATGCCGGCCTCGAGCGCGGCCGCCGCGGCGATCGGCTTGAACGCAGAGCCCGGCTGGCGGCCGGAGCCGCCCCCGGCGCGGCCGAGCGCGAGGTTCACCTGCGAACGGCTCCAGTCGCGGCCCCCGACCATCGCGACGATCTCGCCGGTCGACGGCCTCAGCGCGACGAGCGCGGCCGCGGGATCGCCCGGCTCGTCGAGGACGTCGCGCACCGCGGCCTCGGCGGCCGACTGCATCGCCGGGTCCAGCGTCGTCTGGACGGTGAGACCGCCCTTGTAGAGGGCGCGCGCCCTCTCGCTCTCGGACGACCCGAGCCTTCTGTCGCCGAGGATCTCCTGGCGCACCGCTTCGACGAAGTACGGGTAGCGCGTCTCCCGCGGGGGGCGCTCCGGCACGACGCCGAGCGGCCGTCGCCGGACGCGCTCCGCGCGGCGGGGGCTCAGCTTCCCGAGCTGCTCCATCCGCGCGATGACGTAGTTGCGCCGGGCCCGCGCCGCGCGCGGGTGCTCGCGGGGATCGTACGTCTCCGGCGCGCGTATCACCGCGGCGAGAAGCGCCGACTCCGCCGCGTCCAGCCGGTCGACGTCCTTTCCGAAGTACTCCTCGGCCGCGGTCGCGACGCCGTACGCTCCGCTGCCGAAGTAGACGGTGTTCAGGTACAGCTCCAGGATCTCGGGCTTGGTATGGCGGCGCTCGACCTCGATCGCGAGCCGCAGCTCCTTCGCCTTGCGCTCGAACGTGCGCGCCGGGTTCCGGAAGAACGTGTTCTTGACGTACTGCTGCGTGATCGTGCTGCCGCCCTGGACGGCGTCGCCCTTCGCCAGGTTCACCAGCGCCGCGCGCGCGATCGACCGCACGTCGAAACCCGGGTGCTCGAAGAAGCGAGCGTCCTCGGCGGCGACCACTGCGGCGACGAGCGAGCGCGGGACGTCGCGCAGCGACGCGAGCACGCGGTTCTCCTTGTAGAAGCGCGCCAGCACGCTGCCGTCCGCGGCCTCGAACGTCGAACGGAGAGCGAGGGGGCGCTTCGCCTCGAGGTCGACCGTCCCGAGGGAGCACGCCGCGAGAGCGACGCATGCGGCGGCCCCCGCGACCGGCGCGCGTCGCACTAGGTCTCCTCTAGCGCCTCACGCAGCTGGCCGAGCGTACGGTTCAGCAGCCGGGAGACGTGCATCTGCGAGATGCCGAGCCTCTCCGCGATCTCGGACTGCGTCATGCCCTTGAAGAAGCGGAGGTAGAGGATGCGCCGCTCGCGTTCGGGGAGCTTCGCCATCTCGGGCGCGAGCGACGCGCGGTACTCGAGGTTCTCGAGGTGCTCGTCCTCGGCCCCCAGCTGATCGGCGAAGGTCGTCGAGCCGCCTTCGTCGGTGTCGATCGGCGCGTCCAACGACGTGAAGTTGTACGCCTGCGCGACCTCCAGGCCCTCGAGCACCGCTTCTTCGGTCGTCCCTGCGGCCTTCGCGATCTCGGCGACGGTGGGGGAGCGTCCGAGGTCGTGGCCGAGGTGCCCTACGACCTTGCTGAGCTCGAGATGGAGCTCCTGGAGGCGCCGCGGGACGCGCACCGCCCAGCCCTTGTCGCGAAAGTGACGCTTCAGCTCGCCCACGATCGTGGGCGTGGCATAGGTCGAGAACTCGACCTCCCGGTCGAGCTCGAACCGCTCGATCGCCTTCAGCAGCCCGATCGTCCCTACCTGCACGAGATCCTCCAGAGGCTCGCCTCTGTTACGGAATCGGCGCGCCAGGAACTCGACTAAACCGATGTGCTGCGCGACCAGCCGGTCCTTGGCCTCCGCCTGCTCCTCGGGAGTGGACCCGGAGTGGTACGCGCGGAAGAGCTCCCGGACCTCTTCCTTGCCGAGGGTGGCCCGCTCGTTCATTCTTTCGTGGGCAGGCGATCCGCGAGCTGCTTGCTCTTCGTGAGGGTGAAGGTGGGCGCACCGTTGGCCTGCGCCAGGCTCGCGGAGTCGACGACGGTGTCGAGGATCATCTTGGAGAAGTCGGTGAGGTCCGTCCGGACGCGGTCGCCCGGCGCGAATCGGCCCGAGCCGGTGATCGTGATCGACGACCCCTCGACACGGAACACGATCTCGATCGATCCCTCCCGCCCCTGCGCCCCCGTCAGGTAAGCCGACAGCTCGTCGACCGCGATCTTGAGGTCCTCGATCTCGTCGATCGTGAACGCGAGGCGCGAGGCGAGGCCGGCGGCGACCAGGCGCAGCACCTGCAGGTACGACGGGGTCGCGGGGATGACCATCCTCACGGTCTCCACGGCGGACGCTTCCACCGGCTACGACGCCGAGGCTTTGGTCTTCGGGGTCTTTTTCTTGGGCGCGGCTTCCTTGGCCTTCTTGGCCTGCTCCACCGACGCCTTCAGGGCCTCCATGAGATCCACGACCTTCGTCGGCTCTTCCTCCGGCTCGGCCGCGACGGAGATCTCGGCCCCCGCGACCTTCTTCTCGACGATCTCCTCGAGGGCCGCGCGGTACTCGTCCCGGAACGCCTCCGGCTCCCAGCCGCTGGACAGCTGCTGGATCAGCTGGCGCGCCATCTTGACCTCGCTGTCGCGGACGTCGACCTTCTTGTCGAGCTCCTCGAACTCGGGCTGGCGGATCTCGTCGGGCCAGTGCATGGTCTCGAGCACGAACACGTCGTCCTTCAGGCGAATCGTCGCCAGATGCTCCTTGTCCCGCAGAGCGACCTTCGCGACCCCCACCTGCCCCTCCGCCTGGAGGGCGTCGGCGAGGAGCCGGTAGGCCTTCAGGCCCGTCGCCTCGGGGCCGACGTAGTAGGTCTTGTTGAAGTAGATGGGGTCGATGTCCTCCAGCGGAACGAACGCGACGACGTCGATCGCCTTGATCGAGTCGACGTCGAGGGCGTCGAGCTCCTCGTCGCTGAAGGTGACGTACTGGTCCTTCGCGAACTCGTAGCCCTTGATGATGTCGTCCCAGCCGACCTCCTTGCCACATTTCGCGCACTCGCGCTTGTACTTGATCCGGCCCTTGTCCTCCTCGTGGAGGAGGTGGAACTTGAGGCTTTTCTCCTGCACGGCCGAGTACAGCCGCACGGGGATGCTGATGAGCCCGAAGGTGATGGCGCCTTTCCACAGGGTTTTCACGGGGAGGATCCTAAGCGACGCTGGCGCGTGAAAGACTGAACGCGGAAAGTAGCGGGTACAGGGAGGGGTAACGACGCTCCGCGGCGAACAACCTCGGAGGACGCAAGCGCCCCGGCGTGATCTTCTCGAGACGGTGGAGGAAGGCAACGTGAGCAACGGCGACTACGCGAAGTCTCTGGGCGAGAGCCTCAGGCGCATCAGGGTGCAGAAGGGGATGTCGCTGCAGGACGTGCAGCAGGCGTCGGAGGGCAAGTGGAAAGCCGCCGTGGTGGGCGCCTACGAGCGCGGCGACCGCAACGTGACCGTCGCGCGCCTGTCCGAGCTCGCCACCTTCTACGGCGTCCCGGTCTCCGAGCTGCTCCCGGACGACGGGGCCCCCGTGGCCCCCGGCCGCGTCGAGACGAGGCGAAAGGTCGTCCTGGACCTCGAGGGCCTTCAGGGCGTTCCCGAGTCCGAGCGGGATCCTCTCTCCCGGTTCACCACCGCGATCCAGATCCAGCGGGGCGACTTCAACGGGCGGGTCCTCACGATCCGGGAGGACGACCTGATGGCGCTGGCGCTCCTGTATCAGACGACGTCGGACGAGCTCTCCCGTCGCCTGGCTGACTGGGGGCTGCTGTCCCCCAACGGGGCGTAGCGGCTCCCTCCCGACCCCGGGTCAGCCCGCGATCGCCGCCGCTCCGATCACAAGGAGAAGCCCCCAGTACGTCGCCGTGAACGCGTAGTCGACCGCGCCGGGCCTCAGCGGGACCAGCACGGCCAGGACCCAGACCGGCATCACGGCGACGCCGAACAGCAGCGCGTAGACGAGGGCTGGCCAGCGCGGCCATCCCGCCCCGAGCGCGAGGGCCGCCGCCAGACCCGCCAGGAGCGATCCGAGGATCGCCTGGCCGACGACGTCGGCCTTCGGGCCCCCCTTGCGATAGCGGTAGACGCGGTAGCCGAAGCCCGTGACCGCGTTCACCAGCAGGGCCCCCACGAGCACGGCGCGCCACGTGTCCGACTCCATCGCGCAGTCAAGATAGCCTCCGAAAAAGGCAGATCACCCGGACGGACGCAGGATGGCGAAGAAGAAAAAGAAGAACAGGCCCCCCGACTTCGACCCCAACCAGCGGAAGCGCGAGCGGATCGACGCGCGTCGGCAGGCGAAGGCCGAGGCCCTCGAGCGCAGGCGGAAGGCGGCGCGGCGGGAGAAGATCGTGCGCCGGCTCGGCTACGCCGCGGTGCTCCTCTTCGCCTTCTGGTTCCTGTTCGTCAGGGGCGGGGCCCCCGACGCGATCGCGGGGCACGAGATCGAGCACTACTCGACCAGCAACGGTAACCCCGACCACGTCACGACCGACGTGGCGTACGACTCCAGCCCACCGGCGTCGGGACAGCACCGGCCCCAGGCGGCGCCGTGCGGCACCCACGCGACGCCGATCGAGGACGAGCTGTTCGTGCACACGCTCGAGCACGGCGCGGTCGGCGTCCTCTACGAGCCGGGCCTGCCGGTCGACCAGGTGCGCCGGATCGAGGAGATCGTCGGCGGCTACGACTCCTACACCCTCTCGGTGCCCTACCTCGGGGAGATGGAGACGCCGATCGCGGTCGTGGCGTGGGCCCACATCATGCGGCTGAACGAGGTCGACGCCCCCGCGATCCGGGAGTTCTTCGACGTCTTCCGGGAGGGCGGCGACGCTCCCGAGGCCGGCGACCAGCCGTGCCCGAACGACGCCGACGAGCGGTTCGAGCCGAGCCCGGCTCCGGACGAGAGCCCCGGCGCGACGCCGAAGCCGGACGCCTCGCCGGGGGCCAGTCCCCCTCCGGCGTCGCCGGCCCCCGGTGGCGGGAAGAAGAAGGAGACCCCGGCGCCGTAGGCGGGCACGGTGTCCGGACGCGAAAGAGACCGGGCCGAAAAGCCCGGTCTCTCTTTCAGCCCGTTGCCGTGCTCCTACTCGCTCGGGACGTAAGTCGCCTCGCCGAGCCAGAGCTTCATCGTGATCTTCTCGCCGGCCGTCAGCGCGCTGACGACGTCGACGAGGTATCCCGTGCAGTCGTCGGTAGTGAGGCCCTCTATGTTCTCCGAGCCGAGCCCGGTGCGGCCGCCGTGGCCGGTGCCGTCGAGGAACGGCACGCCCGGCGCGAACCCGGCGGAGTACGCGACGGCGACGCCGTCGTTGCCGCGGAAGAAGAGGTCGTAGTCCCACTGCTCGCTGTACTCGATCGTGCCGTAGAGACCGGTCGTCGTGGCGGCGCTGTCGACCTGTGCGTTCACGAAGACGTGGCTCACGGGGTTGTCGGGCTTGACGTCGTTGGGCGTGTTCGAGTGCGAAGACCCAACGCCCATCTTGGTGTCCAGCTCGATGACGAGCGGTGCCTCTGCAGTGTGGGCGTCGGTCACGACCGTCACAGGGAGGTCCTTGCCCCACTCGGAGGGGGTGTAGGCCGGGCAACCTGCGGGAGGTGGCGGCTTCGGCTTCTTCTTCTTCTTGGCGTCGGCAGGGCCGGCGGTGAAAGCGCCGACGATCAGCGCCGCCGACGCGATCACGGACATCGTCCTGATCGTCTTGTGCGACTTCATCCTTGGTCTACCTCCCTCGTCGAGGCCCGCCCGCGTGGCGCGACCCGCTCGTTTCTGCCCAGAGGGTTCGGCGCCGAGGGGGGTTTCCCTCCACCCGCGGAGAAAGGTGTGCAAGCGATGACTGGAGAGCGACGGCCCGCTCCCAGCCCGAAGTAGACTCCGCCGGTCACGCCCGCCGCCCGCGCGGCCCGGACGACCATGGCGGTGCTCAGCATGAGAAGCAGAAGCAGAAGCAGAAAGCTCGCGCTGTCGCTGACGGCGGCGCAGATCGGCGTCGGCCTCGTCTCGCTGGGGCCGGCGACGCCCGCCGCGGCGGCGCTGCCGCCGAGCGAGTGGGCGGTCGGGCCCCAGACGCGGTCCGTGATCATCACGCTCGACGGGACCGCCCGGAACAGGGTGATGGACGAGCTGCTCCTGATGCTGGAGCGTAAGAAGGCGAACCTGAGCTTCTTCCTGCCCGGCGCGTGGATCGACCATCACCCGACGCGAGCCCGCCTCGTCGAGCGCGCCGGCCACCTGCTGGGCAACCGCGGGTACGGCAAGGCGCGCTTCACGTCGCTCGGCGACGCGGGGCTGCGGAGCTCGATCTCGCGAGGAGAAGACGCGCTGCGGGCGGTCGGCGCCGGCGGCGCGCCGTTCCTCAGGCCCCCGAAGGGAGCGCGCGACCTCCGCGTGCTGCGGGTCGCCGGCGCGATGGGCTACCGGTCGGTGAGATGGACCCAGCACCCCAAGGGGGGCCTCGCGAAGAGGATCGCCTACAAGGTCGTCCGGCGCGTCCAGCCGGGGTCGATCGTCTCCCTCGACGTGTGGCGCAAGAGCCATCGCCGGGCGCTCCCGAAGATCATCGACCGGCTGCGCAAGCGCAACTGGAACCTCCGCCAGATCGACGCCCTGGCGAGGACCCACGCGGTGCGGTGGGACGTCACGCTGAAGGCGGGGGACTCGGGGCCGGAGGTCTCCTACCTGCAGAAGACGCTGAACGAGATCTCGTACCCCGCCGGCCGGCGGGACGCGTCCTTCGGCTACGCGACGCAGCAGGCGGTGTACGCCTTCGAGAAGGTCAAAGGACTTACCCGCGACGGCGTGGTGACGCCTCAGCAGATGACGCAGATCGCGCTGTCACGCCGTCCGGTGGTGCCGTCGAAGGGCAAGCCGGACCGCTTCGTCTCTATCGACATCTCGCGCCAGGTCCTGTTCGAGGTGAAGGACGGGCGCGTGTCGCATACGCTCCCGATCTCGAGCGGGAACGAGGAGCACTACACGGTCGACGGGCAGACGTACAAGGCGCACACGCCGCGCGGGAGCTTCCGCATCGAAAGGAAGATCGAAGGCGTCCGCGTCAGCCGTCTGGGGAAGCTGTACGACCCGAGCTACTTCGTCGGTGGCTACGCGATCCACGGGAGCGAGTCGGTCCCGGTCTATCCGGCGAGCCACGGCTGCGTGCGGATCCCGATGTACGTGCGCAAGGCCTTCTTCCGCCGCACGCCGATCGGCAAGGCCGTCTTCGTCCACGACTGATCCGCCGACACGTGTTTTTCTCCCGGGCCGCGGGAGAAAACGACGAGCTGGGAGTTCCCGTCAGGTCCGGATGATCCGGCGCCCCCACGCGATCTGGTCGTGCCAGTACGAGCCCGGTGCGATCGACGCGAGGCTGACGCCGGCCCGCGACCCGGACGAGTGGATCATCCAACCGCGGCCGAGGTAGAGCCCGGCGTGGTAGACGGCGGACGCCCGGGCCTTGCGGCCGCCGGGGGCGAAGAAGACGACGTCTCCGGGCAGGAGCCGCTTGTAGCCGAGCCGGTCCTTCGTCGCCCCGGCCATGTCGGACGACGAGCGCTCGGGGAAGCGCCAGCCGCGGTAGGGGCGGCTCGGCGCCCATCCCGTCGCTTTCTCGCGCAGCACGTACCAGACGAACCCTGAGCAGTCGACGCCGCCGTGCGCTTGAGCCCCGTACGGGTAGCCGGCCGGCGTCTTCTTCACCCACTCGCCCCCCCATACGTAGGGGGTGCCGACGAGCGACAGCGCGAACTCGACCACGTCGCGCCGAACGGGGCCGTAGCTCGCGAGGGCGAACCCGCCCAGCGCGTCCGCGTTCCACGTCGACGGCGACGTCTTCGCCTTCCACACCGCGTAGACGACGTCGGCCTGGCTCATCGGCTCGCCCGCCGAGGCCTCCCGGGCCTCCTCGGTCGCGGCGCGGTCACGCCGCAGCCCCATCTCCCGCGAGACGATCTCCGAGCCGAACCAACGGTCGACCCGGGGCTTCCACCCGTCGGGCGACGAGGCGGCGCGCAGGCGCGACGCGATCGGCGACTTCCCGAGCGCGCGGACGAGAGCGGCCGACACCTCCGCCGCGGTGACGTATCCCTTGGTCCGGACGAAGCCGCCGCCGAACGTGCGAGCCATGACCGTCTTGAAGGCACGGCGCGGCATCGGCTGGTTCGGCCGGAAGTCCGCCGCCTCGATGGCCCCCTGCGAGACGAGGTATCGGGCGGCCGGAACGACCCACTCGGGGGCTCGCTTCAGCGCCGCGCGGGCAGGGGAGCCCGACAGCGATCCGAGCAGGGCAAGCAGGGCGACCAGCGCCCGAAGCGTCTTGTTCACCCTCTCCTATCGGACGGCCGGGCGGTCTCTCTGAACCCCCGGGCCGGGGGGCGTGCGCTCCCCTCGCGGGGGAGACCCGGCGGGAGGAAACGGGCCCAGGGGGACGAATCTCCCCGTACGACCATTCCTAGACCGGGAGCCCGCGTGATGCGCCGAACCAAGCTGCTGCTGATCCCCGCCCTGCTGGCAAGCCTGCTTCCGCTCGGGGTGTCCGCCGTCTCGGCCCCGGTCGGGTGCCCGTCGATGAAGCCGGCGCCGCTGAAGTTCGGCAAGCCGACCTTCATCGACAAGGCCCGCGCAGGGGGCGAGCCCGTCAGCATCGTCGCAGAGGACGGCTCGATCATCGTCTCGGCGCACGCGGGCACGACCCACATCTACAAGGACCCGCAGGCCCTTCCGGGCGCCGGGGACTTCGCCGGCAGCTACTACAACCAGACGCTGAACTGGCGCTCGACCGACGGGGGGAAGACGTGGACCTACGTCGGCCTCGCAGGCGCCCCGGCCGGCCCGCACAGCCCGACCTCGACCGGCTTCTCCGACCCCGACCTCACGATGGACGCCGGCGGCAAGATCTACAACGTCGAGATCGACCTCGCGAACGTCTCGGTCTTCGCCAGCCCCGACGACGGCCAGTCGTGGCCGACGGCCAACCCCGTCGCCGCCTCGGGTGACCGGCCGTGGGTGACCGGTCAGGAAGAGGACGAGGTCTTCCTCTACGTGAACCTGCCGAAGTCCCTGTGGAGGTCGACCGACGGCGGCCTCACGTTCTTGCTCGTCGGACAGGCGGGTGAGGTCGGCCCCGACAGCAAGATGATCTCGGACCCCCTCAACCCGAAGACGGGCCTGCTCGGCCCCCTGGACGAGGGCGGCGTCTCGATCTCGAACGACGACGGCCAGACCTGGAAGAGCTATCCCGCGGCGCTCGGCGAGTCGACGCAGTTCTTCGGCGCCGTCGCCGCGGACCGCAAGGGATGGGTGTACGCGGCGAACGCCGGCGGCTACTCGGGGTCGAACGACACGACGCCGAACGGCTCCGTGACGTTCAACTACTTCAACCGTCAGACGAAGGAGTGGGCGCCGCGCCCGATCGAGATCCCGACCCCGAAGGGTGACGCGCTGTGGCCGTGGATCATCGCCGGTGACGACGGTCGCGTGGCGATCACGTGGTACCAGACGCTCGCCGGCAAGCCCGACCAGTTCCGGGCGTTCGTCGCCTACACGATGAACGGGCACGGGTCGTACGTGAAGTGCTCCGACGGGTCGACGCGGTTCGTCCCGCCGCAGTTCGAGGTCGCCGACGCGACCGGGCGCCCGATCCACAAGGGCAAGATCTGCCTGAGCGGGACCGCGTGCAACGCGAACCCCAGCTTCGAGGGCGGCGACCGGCGGCTCGGCGACTTCTTCACGATCAACTTCGACCACAAGGGAAACCTCTTCATCGTCTCGGGCGACACGACGCTGCCGAGCCCCACGGGGGGGCCGAAGCCGGTGGCGAACCCGATCTTCGTGAAGCAGACGGCGGGCGACAAGATGCTGGCGAAGCCCGACAAGGTCCGCGAGACGCGCTGCCTGTACCCGCTGCCGACCTGCTAGCGGGGCGTCGCGTCGAGCGTTAGGCGATCTTCTCCAGCGCCGCCGACTCCCTGTCGTCGCGCAGCAGGTCCAGCACCGCGGCCTCTATCGGCCCCTGCATCGCCGGCTCCCCGAAGTCGCGGCCCTCTCCGAGCTGCTCCAGCGCGCCGCTGATCGTCCAGCCCGACCGGTAGCGGTCGAACACGCGCGGGTCGATATACGACGCGCGGCAGACCGCGGCGGTGTTGCCGAGGTAGTGGGCGACCTCCTGGACGGCCCGCGACAGCGCGCGCTTGCGGGCCGTGTGCGACTTCGCGGCCTCGCCCGACACCGCCAGAGCGACCGCGGCAAGGACGGTCGCGCTCCACGTCCGGAAGTCCTTCGCCGTGAAGTCGCCGCCGGTTATGCCCTTGACGTAGTCGTTGATGTCCGAGGACCTCACGTCCACCCACGCTCCGTTCTCCTTGTAGGCGAGCAGCTCCGGGCCCCCCGACCGCCGCCGCTTCAGCCCCTTGACGACCTCGAGCACGTCCGGGTCGGCCAGCGACTGGATCCGCTGCTTGCCGCTCTTCGCCGGGTAGTCGAACGTGATCGTCCGGTCCTCGACCGTGACGTGCCGCTTCTGCATCGTCGCGAGGCCGTACGTCTGGTTCTGCTCCGCGTAGTCCTCGGTCCCGATCCGGAAGAAACCGCGGTCGAGCAGCCTCACCGCGCAGGCGAGCACGCGCTCGCGCGGATAGCCCCTCAGCGCGAGGTCGGCGCTGCAACGGTCGCGCATCGCAGGCAACGCGGCGGCGAAGTCGAGCATGTGCTCGAACTTCTCCGCGTCCCTGCGACGCCGCCAGTCCTCGTGGTACAGGTACTGCTTTCGTCCGGCCGCGTCCGTGCCGATCGCCTGGATGTGGCCGTTCGGCAGCGGGCAGATCCACACGTCCCTCCATGCCGGCGGGATCACCAGGTTGCGTATGCGCGACAGCGTCTCGGGATCGCGGATCCGCTGCCCGTTCTCGTCCAGGTATTCGAATCCCTTGCCCCGGCGCCGTCTCGCGTATCCGGAGCCGGAGCAGTCGACTCTTCTCAGTCGCGGCACCCTCGGATGCTTCCCGTTAGTCTCGGACCCCAACCAATTCTTCCTAGGAGGAGCGCATGGCTCAAGCCGCCAACGGTGGCGAGGCCCCCGACAGGAACCTGGCTCTCGAGCTCGTGAGGGTCACCGAGGCGGCCGCTCTCTCCGCGGCGCGCTGGATGGGCCGCGGAGACAAGGAGGCGGCCGACCAGGCGGCGGTCGACGCGATGCGGCTGCTGATGGACACCGTTCCGATGGACGGCGTCGTAGTGATCGGCGAGGGCGAGAAGGACAACGCGCCGATGCTCTACAACGGCGAGCGGATCGGCAACGGCGAGCCTCCGGTCGTCGACATCGCGGTCGACCCGATCGACGGCACCACGCTCACCTCGAAGGGGATGAACGGAGCCCTCTCGGTCGTCGCGCTCGCGGAGCGCGGGACGATGTTCGACCCCGGGCCGTGCGTGTACATGGAGAAGATCGCCGCGGGCGAGGAGGCGGCCGCCGTCGTCGACCTCGAGGCTCCGGTCGCGGAGAACATCGCGCGCGTCGCCAAGGCGAAGCGGGCCGACGTATCGGACGTCACCGTCACGATCCTCGACCGCTCGCGCCACGAGCAGCTCGTCAAGGAGGTGCGGGAGGCCGGCGCGCGGATCAAGTTCATCACCGACGGCGACGTCGCCGGCGCTATCTCGGCGGCGCGGCCCGGCACCGGCGTCGACCTGCTGATGGGGACCGGCGGGACGCCCGAGGGCGTGATCGCCGCGTCCGCCATCAAGTGCCTCGGCGGCGTGATCCAGGGACGCCTCTGGCCGCGCAACGAGCAGGAGCGTGACGCCGCGGTGCAGGCGGGATACGACCTCGACCAGGTCCTCGCTACCGACGACCTCGTCTCGGGCGAGGACGTCTTCTTCGCCGCGACCGGCGTCACCGACGGCGACCTCGTGAACGGCGTCCGCTACCGGGACGGCTCCGCGATCACCCAGTCGATCGTCATGCGGTCCCGCTCCGGCACGGTCCGGCTGATCGAGGCGCTCCACCGGATGGAGAAGCTGAAGAAGTTCTCGTCGAAGTACTGACCTGCCGGCCGGCGAGCAGGGCGAGAGGCCGAACCGAAGCCGCCGGGCGCGGTGAACGACCCGCTCAGCTCGACCCTGTCTGCGTGCGCACGAGGCCGTCCTCGCCGTGCACGTACAGCTTGACGCCGTTCTTGCGAGCGAGCTCGCGCCCCGCGCTGATGGCTTCCTCCTGCTTGTCGTAGTAGCCCTCGGGCTCCGTCGAGCCCTCGTCCTTCAGCGCCCAACCCTCGAAGCCGTCCGGGACCACGTGGAGGTCCCTACCCTCTCGTAACGGCTCGTCGCGCATCGTCGGCTCCGTCCCGAGCTTGTCCTCGATCCTCTTCAGGGATGCCTGGATCCCGTCGTCGGAGTCGCGCGACTCGGCGCTGCCCTTGTGGATGAGGACCGCCGCCATGACGGTGAACGAGAACAGCTGGAGGAACTCCGACTGCCAGTTCTCGAGCGTGGCGCGCGAGAACTGCGCGACGAAGTCCCCGACCTCGGGCGTCTCGCCGTGCGTCCTCTGCTCGTCAGTGAAGCTCTGCCACTCCGCGACCCCCTGCGCGGCCCAGCTGACGAAGAACAAGACGCAGAACCCGAGGCTGAGGCCGAAGTTCTTCCACAGCTTCATGCTCGTCTTCTTCTCGTTCTGGATGCTGCGGACGAGCGTGCCGACGAGGTACGCGGTGACTCCCGCCAGGACGAGGATCACGACGGCCATCAAGACCGCACCAGCCACGGGAACCTCCTAGAGCCGCGTTCGGATGCCGTGGAGACGAGGCTATCCAGCGGCGTTGCGGGGTTCCCGGATTACCGGTGCGTGACGGCGTTTTTCGCGCTGGGGGGCCGGGTACGGAGACGGCATGGCTCCGCGGGCGATCTGGAAGGGCTCCGTCACGTTCGGGCTGATCACGATCCCGGTCGGCCTCTACTCCGCGATCGGACGCCAGGAGGAGAAGCTCGACTTCCACCTGCTCCATGAAAAGGACGGAGCGCGCATCCACTACGAGCGCAAGTGCGACAAGGGCCACAAGGACGTCGACTGGGACGAGATAGTCAAGGGCTACGAGTACTCGAAGGGAACGTGGGTCACGATCTCCGACGAGGAGCTCGAGGCGCTCGAGCTCGAGACGCTCCGAACGATCGACGTCGTGACGTTCGCTCCGAACGAGCAGATCGACCCGATCTTCTACGACAGGACCTATTACATGGTCCCCGAGGAGCAGGCGTTGAAGGCCTATCGCCTGATCGTCGACGCCCTCGAGGACGAGCACCTCGCCGGCGTCTGCAAGGTCGCGATCCGCGAGCGCGAGCACCTCGCTGCGATGCGCGTCAAGGACGGGATGCTGGTGCTGCAGACGATGCACTGGCCCGAAGAGGTGCGCGACGCGAAGTTCGAGCAGCTGCGCAAGCGCCCGCGCATCGACGACCGTGAGCGCAAGATGGCGCGCCAGCTCATCCAGCACCTCTCGTCGGACTTCGATCCCGCGCGGTTCAAGGACGAGTACCACAAGGCCGTGAAGAAGCTCATCGACAAGAAGATCAAGGGCGAGGAGATCGTGGTCCCGCCCGAGCCCGAGCCGGCCGGCGAGGTGGTCGACTTGATGGAGGCGCTGCGTGCGTCGGTGGAGTCGGCGCGTCGGGGGGAGAAACCGCGGCGCCCGCGGGCCGCGGCGGACGACGACGACGATCTGTCGGGTCTGTCGAAGCAGGAGCTGCTCGAGCGGGCGAAGGAGCTCGACATCGCGGGCCGCTCGAAGATGGGGAAGACCGAGCTCGTGAAGGCGATCCAGAAGGCCGGCTGACGCGGCGGCTGCGGAGAGAGTTGCGGAAAGCGCAACCCCTTCCGCACGCGTCTAGCTCTCGCAGCGTCTGGTCGTCTCGCCCTCACGCATACGTCGCGACCGGTTCCGCCGTCCATCCGGTCCGGTCCGCGGGCGCCGTTCGCGAATGAATCCCTGAGCTCGTCGTCGCCGCTGCCTCCGAAGAACCGGTCGGAGCCGTAGTCGTCGACGACGTCGTCGTTCCCGCCGCCGCCGTGGAGGACGTCGCGCCCCCGGTCGCCGTACGTCCGGTCGTTCCCGCCCCGCGCCTCCACGTAGTCGTCGCCGGCGCCGGCCGAGATGTCGTTTCGCCCTCCGCCGCCCAGCAGGCGGTCGTCGTGCCCGGTCCCGCGGATCGAGTTCATGCGCTCCACCCGGTCGTGGCCCCAGCCCCGTGCAATGCCGGCCGCCAGGTCGACGGTGACGCCGCGCGGCGACAGGAAATACGTCAGCTGGTCGTGCCCGTCGCCGCCGTTGACGGCGTCGTCGCCCCCGCCGGGGTCGATCTGGTCGTCGCCGCCGAGGCCCGCGATGACGTCGCGGCCGG
Source organism: Actinomycetota bacterium (assembly GCA_046263255.1). Classification (GTDB taxonomy): domain Bacteria; phylum Actinomycetota; class CADDZG01; order CADDZG01; family WHSQ01; genus JALZEG01. The sequence goes on along the minus strand of JBHELD010000015.1, from coordinate 57,425 downwards.
CTCCGCCGCTCAGGTAGTTGAGCCCGCCGGTCCCCACGATCGCGTCGGCGAACCGCGAGCCGAAAACGTGCTCGACGTCACGCAGCGTGTCCTTCCCGTCGCCTGCGGCCCCACCCCGGCGCAGGTCCACCTCGACCCCGCGCGGAGACGTCGTGTAGTGGACGCCGTCCTCGTCGCCGTCGCCGCCGCGGATGCCGCCGCGGATCAGGTCGTCGCCTCCGCCGCCGGTCAGGCTGTCGGGGTCGTTCCCGCCGTTCAGCCTGTCGTCGCCCGAACCGCCGTCGAGACTGTCGATCCCGTCGGGGTCCCGGATCAGGTCGGCCCCGTCGCCTCCCCTCAGCGCGTCGTTGCCGAAACCCCCGTCGATGCGGTCGTTCCCGGCGCCCCCCCGGGCCACGTCGCCGAAGAAGCCGCCGTTCCCGGGGCTCTCGTCGCCGCCGCAGATCCTGTCGTCGCCGCCGCGGCCGAAGATCGCGTCGTCCCCTGCGAGCCCGTGGATCACGTCGTCACCCGGCGTGCCGTCGATCGTGTCCGGGCCCGGGGTCCCGACGATCGTCGGGTCCTCGCCGAAGCAGGTTGGCGAGTCCTGGGCGGCCGCGGGGACCGCGAGCGAGGCAAGCAGTAACAGGACGGATGCGGCGGCTTGCACGATCACGGCTTCCTCTTTCGCGGAGGCGGTGTCGCACGCATGACGCCCGAGGCGGCCGAGCCGTTCCCCGCGGACGGATCCCGAAATAGTTAACTCGGGCTATTCACCAGCAGTTTATGGACAGTCATCATCGCGCACGCCAGGTCCGGTGGGAACGGACGAGGGGGCTCCAACCTGACGACACCGCGGTCGCCGGTGCGGATCCCATCATGGGAGGAGTTCGGCGTGAGCGTGCTGTCGTGGAAGCGTCTCATCGGCTTCGTGTTGTGTCTCGGATTGCTCTACCTGCCTCCGATAGCGCCTTCGCTGGAGGCTCGTCGCACCGCCGCAGTCGCGGATCTGGGTTCGGCAGGGGAGCTCAAGCACTTCCGGTTTGAGAGCGAACGCCTCAACGACCGGATGGACCTGCGGGTCAACGTGGTGACCGGAAACCTCATCCTCCACGCGAAGGATCTGAAGCTGTCGGGAACCGGTCTCGATCTCTCCGTCGAGCGCTTCTACAACAGCCTGTCCTCCAGCTCGTCGCAACTCGGACCCGGCTGGGTGCTGGGGACCGGGAAGGACGTCCGCCTCGAGGCGCAGTCGAACGGCGACGTGGTCTACTTCGGCCCCAGCGGCTTCCGGGTGACGTTCGCGAAGACGCCTGCCGGATCGTTCACGTCGCCTAACGGCGTCGACGCGAGCCTGGAGAAGAAGAGCGACGGTACGTACGAGCTGACGTTTTCGAAGTCGAAAGAGAAGTTCCGCTTCAACTCCGCCGGGCGCTTCACCGAGCAAGTCGACAAGAACGACAACAAGAACGTCTTCGCGTACAACTCCGACGGGACGCTTGCCTCGATAACCGACAGCCGGAAGCGCAAGACCACGTTCACGTACTCCGGCGGCCTGCTCAGAACCATCAAGGATCCCGCCGCCCGGACTCACGCCTTCGGCTACGACAGCGCCGGGCGTCTGGCGTCTTACGTCGATCCGGCCAAAGGAACGACGAAGTACGCATACGACTCCGGCGGTCTTTTGACGCTGGTCACCGACCCGCGGGGGAATCAGACACGCGTCCAGTACGACGCAGAGCGGCGGGCGATCTCGGTCACCCGCGTGACGGACCTCCGGACCGGGACGGGGCCTACGACCCGGTTCTCCTACGTCTCCTCGGACAAGAGGTCGGTGGTGACGGATGCCAACGGCCACGACACGACCTACAAGTACGACGACGACAAGCGGGTCACGAAGGTGACCGATGCCAAGGGGAAGTCGCGCGACGTCGAGTACAACGCGAAGAGCAACGTCACGACCTTCCTCGACGCCGGGCAGTCGACACCGCTGAAATTCGACTACGACCCGACCGGTGAGGACGTCACGTCGATCACGCTGCCGACCAGCGGCACGGCGAACTTCAAATACGAGGACGAGGAGAACCCGCACTTTCCCACGAGCGTCTTCGACTTCTCCAACGACTCCGAGACCGAACCGACGTACTCTTACGAATACGACTCGAAGGGAAACCTCACGTCAGCGACGGACAAGCTCGGAAACAAGCACACGTACGCCTACAACTCGAACGGGACGCTCAAGACCGTGACGGACGCAAGGAACAACGTCACGAGCTACTCGTACGACGCGTCCGGCCACCAGATCAAGATCACGCCCCCGGCTCCGCTGAAGCCGATCGCGTTCACCTTCGACTCGGTCAGCCGGATGACGTCGATGACCGATGGCAATGCCAAGAAGACGTCGTTCACGTATGACGCGCTGGACAGGGTGACGAAGATCACGTACGCCGACGGCAGCTCCGTCACGTACGGGTACGACGCGAACGGGAACCTCACGTCGCGCCAGGACAGCGGCAGCGGGAAGGTCCTCTTCGAGTACGACGCGCTGAACAGGGTCGTCAGGGAGACGCCGCCGTCGCTCGGCGGCCTCCTCCGCTACACCTACGACGCGGTGGGCAACCTGACGAGCGTCGAGGACGACGGTGGGAAGGCCGTCTACGGGTACGACAGCGTGAACATGGTCACGAGCGTCACGGACCCGAAGGGTCAGAGGACGACGTTCGGCTACGACGAGGACCAGAACAACCTGCGGACGGAAACGCTCTATCCGAACGGCGTGAAGATCGGGATCCGATACGACGACTCGAGCCGGATCACCGAGGTCGAGACGACGAAGACGTCGAATGGTGAGATCCTGAACCGCTTCTCGTACGGCTACCAGTCGTCCACGGGGCTGGACACGAACCTGCGCCAGCACGTCACGGACAAGGACGGCAACAAGACGACGTACTCCTACGACGGCGTCAACCGCTTGACGGCTGCGAACACGGCGAACGGTGCGGGGGCGCAGACCGACACCCGTGAGTACACGTACGACCCGAACAGCAACCTGACGAGCAAGAAGGACAACGGCGCGACGCGGAGCTTCGCGTATAACGCCGCGAACCAGCTCTGCTGGTCGTTCGGCGGGAGCTCCTCCGCCGCATGTACTGCGCCGCCGGCAGGGGCGACGACGTTCTCGTACGACGGGGCGGGGAATCTCACCGGCACGTCGGCCGGGCTCAGCCTCCTGTACAACGCCAAGAACCAGACGACGTCGATGACGCCACCGGGCGGGACGGCCGAGAGGATGACGTACCAGGGCCCCGACCAGACGCGGCGCATCTCGAAGGGGAGCACGCGGTTCGGCTACAACGTGTTGGGCCTGAGCGCCCAGGCGCCCCAGGGGAGCGGCGTTGCCAACACGACGTACTTCACGAGGGACAACAAGGGAACTCTGGTGTCGCAGAGGGCCCCGAGCGGCACGCACTACTACCTCTTCGACGGCCTCGGCTCCGTGGTCGGGCTGACGGACGCATCCGGCAACCAGGTGGCGAGCTACAGCTACGAGCCGTGGGGGGGCCAGACGTCGGCCGAGCCGTCGGTGGCGAACCCGTGGAGGTTCGCGTCGGGCTACAAGGACGCGGCGACGGGCTTCGTGAAGTTCGGGACGCGCTACTACGACCCGACGGTGGCGAGGTGGACGCAGCAGGACCCGGAGCGAGGGGACGTCAAACAGCCGTTGACGCTGAACCTCTACCTCTATGCTGCAGACAATCCGTTAAACGTGACCGACCCGACGGGACGGTCATTCCTCGAAGACCTCACCGATGAGTTCACTGGATGTGACGCGATCATGGCTGGGCTGGGCATCGCAATCGCTATCGGCACGTTCTTCGCGCCGACAGGGATTGGGCTCGCGATCGACCTCACTGCCGTCGTTGCGGGCGTCGTAGTCCAAGAGACTATCTGCGACTAACGACAATGAGGTGGGATGCGCCGAAGGTTCTCGCCGTCGTAACGATCCTCGCGGGGCTAGCCGCGACGGCGGTTCTCGCGGCTCAGCGGAGTCTTGTAAGCGTCGGCACGGCGGCGATCACGATCAGTGCCGCCGGGAAGCTTGTGCGCATCTATCGGGAGTAAGCGGCCCCCGCTGCGTCCTCAGTTGCGATATGCGCAACTAGGGGCGCAGTGGGGCCCCCGGCCCTACCTCTGATCCTTCGCCCAGGCCCCCAGGAGCCCCCGGTAGTGCGGCACGAAGTGGTCGTGCTCGTGGGCCGGGAAGGTGGTGCGCACGGTGTCGACCAGCAGCGAGTCGAACTCGGGGCTCTCTATGTACTCCTGCACGACGTCGTCGATGTTCGGAAGATGCTCGGCGCAGAAATCCTGATACTCGGCCGCCTGGAAGTACTCGTCGGCCATGCGGCCGTACTCGTCGATCTTCTCCTCGTACGTGAGGTCGGTGCGGTCGCCGATGTCGAAGTAGCGCGTGAGCTCCTGGTCGATCTTCATCCTGCGGCCGGTGACCGTGCAGAAGACCGACCACTTGATCAGCGCCTTGATCGCCCACGGGAAGTAGTAGTGGAGGCTGATCACCGAGATGTCAGGGCACGCGTTCGCGTAGTCGATCGGGTAGACCTCGGTCCCCTTCACGAGCGTCTCGCACGAGTTGAACTCCCACCGGAAGAACGAGTTGACGAGCCGGCCGATGTTCACGACCTCGCGGCCCACGTCCGGCGACAGGAACCCGTGCGACACCTGGTAGCGGTCGTGCATCGGCCGTGACGGCTCGAAGCGCATGACCATCGTCTCGGCGCCGATCGAGAGGCTGCGCGAGAAGACGTCGAAGTCCTCGATCGCCTGCTGCAGGTGCATGAGCCGCTCGCCCGACTGGTCGTACCAGTGGTGCAGCTCGATGTCGTCCTCGATCCTCGTGACGCCGACCCAGGCCCCCCCGTCGAAAGGCTTCATGAAGAGCGGGTAGCCGACCTTCGCCGCGACCTCCTCGAGGTCGAACGGCATGTTGTAGCGCTCAGCCGTGTAGGGGAAGCGCGGGTTCTCCGGCGGCTTCTTCGTCGGGATCATCCAGGTCTCCGGCACCTTGAGGCCGAGCCGGATCATGGCGCAGTAGGCCGCGTGCTTCTCCATCGACTGGAACGTGAACGGGTTGTTCATCAGGTAGACGTCGTTCATGAGCGCGATCTTCTTCAGCCACTCCCGCGGCACGTAGTACCAGTGGGCGAGCCGGTCGATCACGAGCGCGTGGCGGGGGACCGCGCGCAGGTCGAACGGCTCGATCGTGATGCGCTCGGTCTCGAACGTGTGGGTCTCGCCCTTGAAGTCGATCCTCGGCGCGAGCCGCCGCATGATCGCCTCGAAGGCTCCAGACCAGTCCTCCTCGGTCCCCAGCAGCAGCCCGATCAGATGCGTCGCCATCTCGCCCCCTTCGTTCTAACGGGATCGCAAGCGATCCCGTCCTAGGCACAGTCCTCTTCACTCGGCGTCGCCGCCTCCGGCGACGGTCCTTCAGCAGAACCTCGGTAGGTGGTGCGCTATCTGGTTCCTCCACGAGGGCCAGTCGTGCGGCACGTCGTGGCCCCACAGGTCGATCTCGTGGCTGATCCCCTTCGACGCGAGCAGCCCGGCGAACTGCTTCGTCGACTCCAGCGCCTTCGTCGTGTCCTCCCACTGGCCCTGGCCGCACACGAGCAGCAGGTTGACCCGGCGTCTGATCCAGTCGAGGTGGTCCCCGTCCATGTTGGCGACGTAGTCCATCGGGTTGTTGAAGTAGACGGCGTCGCCGCCCGGGCCGCCGCCCAGCGCCCGCACGTCGTACACGCCGCTGAGGCAGATCGCGAGGGGGAACAGGTCGGCGCGCTTCAGCACGAAGTTCGCGGCGTGGTAGGCGCCGAAGCTGCACCCGGTCGTCATTATCTCGGTCGGTCCCCCGCAGTCCCCGTGGACGAACGGCACCACCTGGTTGACGATCCAGTCCTCGTAGCCGCCGTGGAGCTGCGCCCGCTGCTCGAGCGGGAGGTGATGCGCGTCCCAGCTCGCGGCGTCGAAGCTGTCGACGCAGTAGACCTTCAGGCGCCCCGCCTCGACGAGCCACGAGACCGCGCCGATCATCCCGTTGCTCTCGTAGTCCCACGGCCTCCCCTGCTGCGAGGGGAAGACGAGAAGCGGGCGGCCCCAGTCCCCGTACGCGATCACGTCGCCGCTGCCGCCGAGGAGCGGCGCGGGGATCGAGAGGTGGTCGCGCCTCATGCCCACACCTTCGTTAGGAGGTTCGTCAGATGCGGCTCGAACGTATCCCTCCAGCCGATCCAGTTGTGGGCGTCCCGGTTCTCGTGCAGGTACAGGTCGTATCCTTGAGCGGCGAGCGCGTCGCGCACCGCGCGGTTGTTCGCCAGGTTCTCCTCGACGACGCCGCACGTCATCGTCACCGGCACCGGGTGCGCCCAGTCGCCGGTCGCCAGCACGCCTCCGACGAAGCGCGAGATCCGCCGGAACCTCGGGAAGCCCCACTCGTGGCGGTCGAACCGCTGCCGGAAGAAGCTGCCGGACTGCAGGTAGAGGCCTCCGAACGTCGCGGGGGCGCGGCGGTGCACGACGAGCAGCGCGAGCGCGCCGAGGCTTGCGCCCATCCCCACCCGCGCCGCCCTCCCGTGCGGTGTGGGCGCGAGGCGGTCGAGCGCCGGCAGGATCTCGTGCGCGAACGCGCGGGAGTAGGCGGCCGACGCCGAGTACGTGTCGTCGCGGTCGACCGGCCCGACCAGGCCGGCGCGCAGGCGCGGGAGGCGCCCGGTCGACACCATCACCGAGAGGTAGTGCGTGAGCTGCGAGAAGCGCGCGTACTCGGGGCCGTCGTGCGCGACCAGCAACGGCAGAGGTTCCTCGGGATCGGTGTCCGGAGGCGCCCACACGATCGCCGGCAGCCTGTCGCGCAGGATCCGGCTGGCGATCAGGGTCGGAATCTCGTCGCCGGGGGGCGCGTCGACCCCGACCCATGCCGGCGGCCCGTAACCCGGCATCTCGATCACGGACTTGTCGCCGAAGGGCCCCGCGGCCCGGAGCGGATTGCCCGGGTCCGGGACGATCTCGTGTCCCCCGTCGGCGTGACGGACCTCCAGCTGGTACTCCATCCGGTCCGCGTTCGGCCGCAGGAACGCCGCCCGCCACACGTCGTCGTCCGGCTCACGCAGGAACTCCGGCGCGTTGCGCGGCCTGCGTATCTCCTGCAGGAGCCTCACGGAAGCGAGAGCCCGGTCCGGGTCGGGCAGCGAGAAGACGATGACCTCGTCGAGGACCTGCGGGCCGCGCTCCGCGACCTTCACTAGCGTCTGGGCTCCCACGAGAAGAAGCGGACCGCGAGGAGGAGCCCGGCCGCGCCCCACAGCGCCACCGCGAGAAGGCTGAACCAGTCGAAGACGAACTCCGGGCCGATCTCGTCCGGCACGAACGACGCGGCCATCGCATCGGTGTAGTGGCGGACGGGGAACGCCTTCGAGAACGTCTCGAGCCAGGCCGGTGCCTGATTCAACGGGATGAAGACGTTCGAGATGAACAACAGCGGGAGGATCGACGCGTTGACGACGGCCGGAGCGGCCTGCGCGTTCGGGATGACGGAGGTGACCGCGAGCCCCAGCGCGCTGAACGCCGCCGCGCCGACCACGATCGTCAGCAGGAAGTGGAGCGGGGTCTCGGTCGGCGCGTCGACGCCGTAGAAGGCCATCCCGAAGACCGTCACGATCGCCACGAGCAGCAGCGCCATCAGGCTCGCGTGGGTCACGCGGGCCACGAGATACGCCCCCGCCGGCAGAGGAGTGCCGCGCACCCTCTTCAGGATCCCGAGGTCGCGCGCCGTCGTCACCGCGATCCCGATGCTCGTGTAGCACGCCGTGATGACCGAGAACGCGCCTATCGCGGGAACGTAGAAGGTCGCGCCGCTGATCGTCCGTCCCCGGCCGATCGGGATGTCGTCGCTGCCGAAGATCAGGTTGAAGATCACGAGAAACATCAGCGGGAAGACGAACGTGAAGAACGCGGCGGGAGGGTTCCTCCAGAAGCTGCGGTTCTCGAAGGCGACCTGGCGGACGGTCAGCGCCCGGACGTTCACGAGAGCGCCGCCGTGAGGTCGAGGTAGACGTCCTCGAGCGAAGGACGTCCGACGCTGAGGCCCTGCAGCTCCACGTCCCCGGCCAGCGCCCATCCCGTCAGCGCGTTCAAGGTCCGCAGGGGGTCGCGCGTCTGCAGCTCGATCAGCGTCCCGCTCGTGACCGCGCCGGCCGCGAGGTCCGCGGGCAGAGCCGCCCCCTCCGGCAGGCCGAAGCTGATCGTCGTGGCACCCAGGTGGTCGGCGGCGAGCGCGCCGGGTGGCCCCTCCGCGATGACTACGCCGCCGACGATGATCGCGACGCGGTCGGCGAGGAACTGCGCCTCGTCCATGTAGTGCGTCGTGAGGAACACGGTCTTGCCCTCGCGCGCGAGGTCCCGGACGATCGTCCACGCCCCCCGCCGGGCGGACGGGTCGAAGCCGGTCGTGGGCTCGTCGAGGAACAGCAGGTCCGGGTTGCCGGCGAGGCCGATCGCGACGTCGAGACGTCGCTTCTGGCCCCCCGACAGCTTGCTCACGCGCACGTCCCGCTTGTCCGTGAGGCCCACGAGATCGACGATCTCGTCGACGGGACGGGGATTCGGGTAGTAGCCCCGGAAGAGGTCGATCACCTCCGCAACCGTGAGGTAAGGCTCGACGCCCGTCTCCTGCAGGACGATGCCGATCCGCTCCTTGAGCCGCGAGTCGCCGCGGCCGGGATCGAACCCGAGGACGGAGACGTCCCCCCCGCTGCGGCGACGGTGGCCCTCGAGGATCTCCACGGTCGTGGTCTTTCCCGCGCCGTTGGGGCCGAGGAGGGCGAAGACCTCGCCGCGCCGGACCTCGAGGTCGATGCCTTTCACGGCCTCTACGCCACCGTAGGACTTCGTCAGGTTGCGCACCTCGATCACGGCCGCAGTCACGACGGCGAGCATAAGCTTCGAGGTCGTGAGCCCCTTCCTCCAGACGCCCCCCGTTCTGCCCGATGCGTGGCGGTCGGATCGTGCGCTGCGCGAGACGCTGGCGTGGCGCCTCGGCGAGGAGGCCTACCGCGCCGCCGCGCCTCAGCTCGCGGCGATGGGCGAGGCCGCGACCGGGCCGGAGACGCTCGCGCTCGCGGCGCGGGCGGAGCAGGAGCCGCCCGTGCACGTGCCGTACGCGCCGTGGGGCGAGCGCATCGACGAGATCAGGGTCTCCGACGCCTACCTGCGGCTGGGCGAGATGGGGGTGCGCGCCGGCGTCACGGCCCTGCCGTACGAGGAGACCGAGCTCGGTGCGTCCGCGCGCGTCGCGTGGGGCGCGCTGATCGCGCTGTGGGGGCCGTCGTCCGCGCTCTACAGCTGTCCCGTCGCGATGACCGATGCGGCCGCGCGGACGCTGCTCGTCCACGGAGACGCCTCCGACGTGCCGGTGGTCGAGCGCCTCGTGTCGCGCGACCCCGGGCGCGCATGGACGAGCGGGCAGTGGATGACCGAGACCTCGGGCGGCTCGGACGTGTCGGGGACGGAGACGGTCGCGCGGCGCGCTCCCGACGGCTCCTGGCGGCTCCACGGCACGAAGTGGTTCACGAGCGCGACGACGTCCGAGATCGCGCTGACGCTCGCGCGTCCGGAGGGCGCTCCGGAAGGGTCGCGCGGCCTCGCGCTGTTCCGCGTGCATCGCCGCGGCGCGGACGGCCGCCCCAACGGGATCGTCGTCCGGCGTCTCAAGGACAAGCTCGGTACGCGCGCGCTCCCGACGGCCGAGCTCGAGCTGACGGGCGCGGTCGCGTGGCCGGTCGGGGAACCGGGCGAGGGCGGAGGTCTTCGGCGGATCGCGACGATGCTCAACCTCACCAGGATCCACAACGCGCTCAACGCCGCCGGAGCGCTCGCTCGCGGGCTCGCGTGGGCGCGGGCGTACGCCGCCGTGCGAACGGTCGGAGGCCGGACCCTGGCGTCGCTGCCGGCGCACCGGGCGACGCTGGCCGACCTCGCCGTGGACTACGCCGCGGCGCTCGCGCTCGTCTTCAAGTGCTGCGAGCTCACGGGCCGCGCCGAGCACGGCAGCGCCACCGAGGACGAGCTGCGGATGCTCCGGGCCCTGACTCCGGTGACGAAGCTCGCCACCGCCCGGTGGGCCGTCGCCGGGGTCGCGGAGGCCATGGAGGCTGTCGGCGGCGTCGGCTACTGCGAGGACTCCGGCCTCCCCGCGCTCGTTCGCAATACCCACGTCATGCCGATCTGGGAGGGCACGACGAACGTGCTGGCCCTCGACCTCAGGCGCGCGATCGCCCGCGCCGGCGCGCTGGAGGCGCTGATGGCCGACGTGGCCGAGGGGGTGGCGCCGCTCCGCGACGATCCGTCCGTGGCGGCTCCCGCGGAGAAGACGCTGCGTGCCGCCTCGGCGATAGCCGCCGCCGCGGGTCGGCCGGAGGAGGATGCGCGCGAGGTGGCGATCGCGGTGGCGCGAACGGTCGCCTGCGCGGAGCTCTGCCGGCAGGGCGCCTGGGCCGCCGCGCGCGGCAGCGGGCGCACCGCGGCTGCGGCCGCGCGCCTCGCCGCCCGCGGTCTCGGGCCCGGGGTGGCGTTCGACGAGGCGACGCTCGGGCTGGCGGAGTGGGCCCAGGACGAACCGCTCGGTGCCCCGCCGCCGGCCTCCGACGCCCTCGGATAGCCCCAACTTTCGACCGCCGCCGCTCAATTCGGCCGCCGATCCTCCCGATGGGTAGGAGAGGCAGGACGTGCAACCGCGCAATCGACGCGAAGGAGACGCGACATCAACACGTTCGAGACGGAGGTCCGGGAAGGCGCCCTCACGGCGTCGGATCTCCAGGACCCCGTCACCGCGGGCGCCGCGATCCTCCTGGTCGACGGCGACGAGGGGTCGCGCGCGCTGCTGGGCCGCCTGCTCGAGGGCGCGGGCTACTCGTATGCCGCGGCCGGCGACGTGCTCGAGGCCCGGGAGGCGCTGAGGCAGCGTTCGTTCGACCTCGTGCTGGCCGGCGTCGACTCGCCGGACGCCCACGGGCTCGACCTCGCCCGCGAGGTCCACCGTGACTACCCGGACACGGCCGTCGTGACGGTCGCCGGAAGCGACGACACGAGCGTCGCGCGGGCGGCCCTCGAGGCCGGCGCGTTCGGCTACGTCGTGAAGCCGTTCGAGGCGAACGAGATCCTGATCGAGGTCTCGGGCGCGCTGAGGCGCAGGGCGCTCGAGATCGAGAACCGGGCCCACCGCGACCGTCTCGACGAGATGGTCCGCGAGCGGACCGGCGACCTGCGGGACGCGGTCGGCAGGCTGGAGGCCGCGGAGAAGGAGCTGCGCCTGACGCAGGAGGACACCGTCGAGCGCCTCTCGATCGCCGCGGAGTTCCGCGACGACGAGACCGCCCGGCACGTCCAGCGGATGAGCCGGTACGCCTCGCTGCTCGCGGCTCGCGCGGGCGAGGGCGCAGAGCGTGCGGAGATGATCCGGATCGCCTCGGTCATGCACGACGTCGGCAAGATCGGGATCCCCGACAGCATCCTGCTGAAGCCCGGGAAGCTGACGCCCGAGGAGCGGCGGATCATGGAGCAGCACAGCGAGATCGGCTATCGCATCCTGTCGAGCTCGCGGTCGGAGGTCCTCTCGCTCGCCGCGACGATCGCATGGACGCACCACGAGCGCGTGGACGGCACGGGCTACCCGCGCAGGGTCGCCGGCGACGCCATCCCGCTCGAGGGCCGGATCGCCGCGATCGCCGACGTCTTCGACGCCCTCACGTCGCACAAGGTCTACAAGAAGGCCTTCCCCCTCGGCCAGGCCGTCGACATCATGCGCGAGGGCCGCGGCGCCCAGTTCGACGCCGGGCTCCTCGACCTCTTCCTCGGCTCGATGGACGAGGTCATCCGTATCAAGGAGCGCTACGCCGACCGTTAGCATCGGACCGTGAACGTGGTCCTGGGCTCCGACATGAAGACCGACCTGACGGATGCGGTCGCGCGCGACCTCGAGGAGCGGGGGCACGCGGTGACACTCGTCGGACCTCCCGCCGGCGAGGACGTCGAGTGGGCCGACGTCGGCCGCAAGGTCGGCGCCGCCGTCGCCTCCCGCGAAGCCGAGACCGGCGTGCTCTTCTGCTGGACCGGCACCGGCGCGTCGATCGCCGCGAACAAGGTCCCGGGAGTGAGAGCCGCCCTCTGCACCGACGCGTCGACGGCTGCGGGCGCCCGCCGCTACAACGACGCGAACGTCCTCGTGATGGGGCTTCGCCTCACGTCGGCCGAGGTGGCGAAGGAGATGCTCGACGCGTGGTTCTCGTCGTCGCCGGACCCCTCGGAGGCGGCCAACGTCGCCAAGCTCGAGCAGGGGACCGCCGCGCCGTAAGCCGGCGGGGGGGGGCCCGCGCACGTTCGTTGCGCATCCCCGTACGCACGGCGCACGTCTTCGGTCACCGAGCCGGCCGCGCGTTCCGGGCTCGCCCGGCGACGACTCCGTCGGGAGCCGCTCCCTCCGTGGCACCATTGCCCCATGGCCGACCGGCGTCTCCGGGGCGAGATCACCGCCGACGAGCTCCGCGAGATTCGCGCGACGCTCTCGGAACCGCAGTGACGGGACCCTCGCCCGGCGCCGTCCCGACGGTGTGACCGCGGTAGGGACGGAGGGGGCGGCCCCGGCCGACGCGCAGCAGCCCGGGCTCGGCCGCGCCACCGCGTTGATGACGGCCGGAACGGTCCTGTCGCGGGTGACGGGGGTGGTCCGGCTCGCGCTGTTCGCGGCAACGCTCGGGGTGGCGGAGAGCCGGCTCCCGGATGCCTACAACCTCGCCAACGCCGCGCCGAACATCCTCTACGAGCTGGTGCTCGGCGGGATCATCACGGCCGTGTTCGTCCCGATCTTCGTCGAGCTCCTCGACTCCGGCGAGGAGGGGACGCGGTCGGTCAGCGGGATCCTCAACGTGTGCCTCGCGGGGTTGTCCGTCCTTGCGGTGATCGGGATGATCGCGGCGCCCGCGATCGCACGCTTCTACTCGTCGAGCCTCTCGGGCGAGGCGGCGGTGGCGCAGCAACGGGCGATCACGACGCTGCTCAGGTTCTTCCTGCCGCAGCTCCCGCTCTACGGCCTCTACTTCCTCGGCAGCGCCTTCATGAACGTCCGGCGGAGGTTCGTGCTTCCCATGTGGACTCCGATCCTGAACAACGTCGTCCTGATCGGCGTCCTGATCGCGTTCGCCGTCCTGTACGACGCCACCGACCTTCGTACGGTGTCGGACACCCAGCTCGCGATCCTGGGGCTCGGCACCACCCTCAGCGTCGCGCCTATGGGCGTGTTGCTGATCCCGTCCCTCCGGCGGCTCGGCTATCGGTGGGAGTGGCGCTTCGACCGCGCCCTGTGGCGCCGAGTGATCGCGCTGTCGGGCTACGCGGTGGGGTTCGTCGCGGCGAACCAGATGGGCTTCCTCGCGATCCAGAAGATCGCGAACGAACGGCAGGGGGCGTTCACCGCGTACGTCGCCGCTTTCACGTTCTTCCTGCTCCCCGTCGGTCTGTTCGTATGGTCGATCACGACGGCGCTCGCGCCGTCTTTTTCCCGTGCCGCGGCGAAGCCGGAGCGCGAGGGGATGGCCGACGTGCTGTCGCTGGCGATCCGGTCGACGTTGTTCCTGATCGTTCCGTGCGCGGCGGGGCTCCTGGTCCTGGCACGGCCGGTCGTGGAGGTGATGCTGGAGCACGGGGTCGTCACGCCCGGATCGACCGATCTCGTCGTGCGGCTCCTGACGTTCCTGGTGCTGGGGCTCGTGCAGTTCTCGATCTTCCTCGTGCTGATCCGCGCGTCGTACGCGATGCGCGACGCCCGGACGCCGTTCGTGGTGAACGCGATCGTGATCGGGATCAACGTCGCGCTGAGCCTCGCGATGTTCGCGTGGATCGGGACGGTCGGCCTCGCGGCCGGCCACGCACTCGCGTACACCGCCGCGATCTTCCTGCAGGGTCGGCTGTTGCTGCGGGCTCTCCCGGACCTCGACGTCCGCCGGCTCGCTCGCAGCGCCGCGCGGGTCGTGGCGGCGGCGGCGGGCATGTCGGCGGTCGTCTGGGGGGGCTGGCGCGTCGTCGCCGTCCTCCTCGCCGATCCGCCCTGGCTCGCGCTCGTCGCCGCGCTCGGCGCGCTCGTCGCCGTGGGAGCCGCGTCTTACCTGTCGCTGGCGTCGTTGCTGAAGGTCGAGGAGATGCAGTTCGTGCGGTCGGCGCTGGGCGGACCGTTCGCGCCTCAGGCCCCCGGCTCCCAGTCCTCCTCCGCGTAGAACGACGCCGCGACCTCGGCCACCTCCCGCCGCACGCGGAGAACCTCCTCCTGCGTCAGGCGCTGCTCCCAGGTCCTCTTGGCCGCCCGGCTGTCCCTTCTGATCGCCCGCCTCCGCCAGGCCGGGACCTCCTTCACGTTCGCCGCGCTTGTCGACGCCTCGACCGCTCGCCGCGCGCGGTCGTCCCACGGCAGGTCGAGGCGCGCGTAGAGGGCGCGGAATCCCGCGGGGGGATCGTCGGCGAGGTCGTCGTACCTCACGAAGTGCCAGCCGGGATGCCGGGCGCGGTAGCCGCGGACGACGTCGTACATCGCGTTCCACATGACGATCCCTTCCCCGACGAGATCGACCTCGCCCCGGTAGCCCTCGAAGCGGCGCGCCCAACGCCCGAGGAGGTCGCGTATCAGCAGCTCCTGCGCGAGCCAGTTCCGCTCGTAGTCGAACCCCCAGTTAAGCTTCTTGATGCTTCCGACGAAGGCGGCCGGGTGGCGGATCATCACGACGACGTCCATCCCGAACCGGCGCGCGAGCCACTCGGCCGAGAACAGCGCCATCGGGTCCTTCACGAGCGTCCGCCTGCGCTGGACGCGGTACAGAGCGCTGCGCGCGACCTCGGGCACCTGCCGCGCGACGTGGCGGAGCGAGCGGGATCGCGTCACGGCCCGCAAGGGATATCTCAGCTCGAGCAGGCGCGCGACGTCGCGCTCGTACGGGGTCGCATTCTCCTCCGTCAGGTACATGAACCAGTACGGGAGGGGCTCCAAGAACCATCCCGGCGATCTGTTCGGGTTGAAGGGCTCGTGCACGTAGCCGGCCGCCCGCGAGGCGCAGAGCATCCGGCCCACCCAGGTCGTGCCCGACCGGTGGGATCCCGTCACCAGGATGGGGCGGCTCACGCCGCGACCGTCAGCGACGGGAGGCGCTCGTCCGGAGGAACGCGCGGCAGGGCAGGTCGCCGCGGTAGACGGCGAGCGCGCGCTGCAGCATCCGCGGGAGGCGCGGGCGCGGACCGAGGTCCCCGCGTACGCGCGCGTCGAGCATCCCGCCGGTGGACCCGGGATCCACCAGCGCGGCGCAACGAGGCGCCGCCGGCAACGGCAGGGCCCGCTCGAACCCCGTCAGCACGTCCTGAAGCGAAAGGCCCGCGATCGATGTCGCCGCCGCAGACGGGCTGGGCGAGACGGCCGGGCTCGCCGAGACGGAGGGGCTGGGGCTCGCGACGGGCGCGCCCGGATAGGGCGCCGGCACCGGCTCCTCGGGGTCGGGGCGCGGGAGCACGATCAACGCGGAGCCCACCGCCCGCTCGGAGTGGTCGGACGGGCGGTTCACTATGGTTCCGTCGACCCACATGGTGGTCGACCCTCCGCCGTCGAGGTTCAGGGCCCAGGTCGCGCCGAGATACCTCATCAGCTTCGCGAACTCGACCGGCGTCATTCCCACGGACCTCTCCTGCCGGCCGTCCACCGTCACGAGAAGGACCTTGCCGGTGGCCGTGACACCCACGCCGGTACGTGGGTTCCGGTCGCAGAAGTACGAGTCGTCGCAGTCCTCGGCAGTGATCACGCCGTCTTCGAGCAGCGTCGGGTTTCCGCCGATCGTCTCGAGCACGCCGGGCCACCCCGAAGACCACGTCAGCGTCAGCGTCTCCCCCAGGGCGATCGACCGCTCCATCGAAGCCGCGTGCCTCGTGCCGATCGCGGCGGACACGACGATGCCCCCTCGTCGCGCCATGCGGCGGGGTCCGCAGCGGAACGCCTGGACGACGAGCTCTTGTTGCACGCCCGTCTGGTCCTCGTTCCACGCAAGGGCCCCGGGCGCCGCCAAGCGCAGCGAGCACGCGTTCTCCGGTGGTCGAAACGCCAGTCCTCCCTCCGGGGAATACGCGGCGTACGCGGCTTCGGCGGTCGGGTGCTCGTTCCAGTCCCGGATCTTCCACACCTCGCCGGAATCGTGTTGCAGCGCGGTGATGGAGAAGCGCGGATGCCCGATGTACGCGCTCTGCTCGTCGTACGACACGGCGAAGTTACGTCCCCAGATCAGAGGTGACGCGTCGAGTCGGGCGTCCGTCGCGAAGAGGTTCACGGGCCGGCCCGCTCCCGTCTCGGAAGGGCGAAGGGTGTAGTCGCCGTTCACGGCCGCGATCGCGCCCTTGCGCGCGGCCATCGAGCTCGTGGTCTCGTGGCCGGGGATCGTGTCGTTGGCGAGCACGGTATCGAGCGTCGGCTCGCGTGACTTCTCGACGCGCAGCACGCGGATCCTGTTCGGCACCTTGCGGTCGTACATGCGGACGAGCACCAGACCGGGCGCGACGCGCTCGCGCCGGACGCGGTACCGCTCGCGCGCCGAAGCGGGCGCATCCCGGCCGGCCGGGGCGACCAGCACGAGGACGAGAGCGGCGCACAGGGCGCCCGTGATGACGGTGTTCCTATTCAAGCGTCGAAGCCACAGCACCCGACGCAGACTAGCAAGCGATTCGCGCGGCGCGCCGCGGGCGTGTCAGCGGTGCAACCAATCCACCGGAACGCGCGGGGGCCGTGATAGCGTCGTCCGCCGACGAGGCGCCGGGCCGCCGCGCCTCGTCCCCGGCACCGTGCAAGCCCGCTGTGCGAGCGCGCTGTGCGAGCACGGCCAGCCGGCGAAGAGGGCTCGTCCGCAAGCCCGGAGCCAACCGTCGAGCGGCCCCACCGGCAACCCATCGGAGGAGGGACGCTTGACGAGGAGTGCGAAGCGCGCGGCGATCATCGCAGGAGGCGTGCTCGCGCTCGCGGCCGGGATCTTCTTCCTGCTCTTGAACAAGGGCGCGATCGAGGACGTTCCGGTCATCGGCGAGCTCGCGAAAGATCCCGAGTGCCCGCTGACGTCGCTCGACCCGGCGCGGGAGTCGCTGGTCGACCGTCCCGCCGTCGCGATCAAGATCGAGAACAACCCGATCGCGTACCCCCTGTCCGGTCTCGCCGACGCCGAGATCGTCTACGAGGAACCCGTCGAAGGGGGACTGACCCGGTTCATGGCGATCTACCACTGCACGGATTCGCCGCAGGCGGGGCCGGTCCGGAGCGCGCGCATCGTCGATCCTCCGATCATGTCGCCCTACACGCTGATCCTCGGCGCCGCCGGGGGCAACGACATCGTCCGCAGGGCGCTGGACGACGCCGGCATCGTGACGATCGACGAGCCGCGCGCGCGCGACGCGATGACGCGGATCGAGCGTCCGGGGATCACGTCCGAGCACACGCTCTACGCCGACACCGCCGCGATCCGGAAGATCGGGCGGCGCTCCTACGAGGAGCCCCCGCCGGACGACCTCTTCGAGTTCGGCGACCTCCAGGGGACGGGGCGCCGCGTCCGTTCGATCACCGTCACGTTCAGCGCGGGAACGGTCGTCACCTACGACTGGAACGGCGAGAGGTGGGCGCGTAGCGACGACGAGCAGCCCCTCGTCGACGACGTGGGCGCCCAGCTCGAGGTCGACAACGTCCTGATCGAGGAGCACACGGTCGATCACTCGGAGGCCGTCAGCGACTCCCTCGGAACGCCGTCGCCCGAGATCGTGGACGTCACCGGATCCGGACGCGCGTTCCTGTTCCGCGACGGGCGGATGTTCGCCGGGAGGTGGTCCCGCGAGTCCGAGGACGAGCCCGTGCGGTTCGAGACGCGCTCCGGCGACGCCTTCGTCCTCAAGCCCGGCACGACGTGGATCGAGCTGCTTCCCGACAAGGAGGGCGACGTGAAGGGAACGTTCAGCGTTGCGAGGTAAAGCCTGCGGACTGCTCGCCGCCGCGGCGTTGCTCGCCGCCGCCTGCAGCGCCGCGTCCGGCAGCGACGCGGGATCGGTCGCGGCGCGCGGCTCCCGTCCCGAACCGGTCCTCTGCCCGCTCTCCGGCCTCGAGGCGCCTTCGGCCGCACACGCCGCGCGCCCAGCCGTCGCGGTGAAGGTCGAGAACTCCCCGGCGGCATACCCCCTGTCTGGGCTCGAGCATGCAGAGGTCGTCTACGAGGAGCAGGTGGAAGGCGGGATGACGCGCTTCATGGCGATCTTCCACTGCAGCGACGCGACGAAGGTGGGCCCGGTCCGCAGCGCGCGCGAGGTCGACCCCGCGATCATGACGCCCACGACGCGCATCCTCGCCTCGGCGGGCGGCAACGACATCGTCCGCAAGGCGCTCTCGTCGGCGCGGGTGGTCCTGATCGACGAGGACGGTGCGGGTGCGGCCATGCGGCGCGTGCCTCGCCCGGGAATCGGCCTCGAGCACACCCTCTACGGCAACACGCGGATGCTCCGCCGCCTCGGCGCCGCCGAGTTCGCCGATCCGCCGCCGGCCGGCATTTTCACCTTCGGCGAGATGACCGGGCCGTGGCGGCCCGCCCGTACGGTGACGTTGAGCTTCGGCCTCGCGACGTCGATCACGTACACCTACGACCGGGGCAGGTGGTGGCGCAGCGAACGCGGCGCGGACTTCCTCGCCGACACGGGGCGCCGGATCGCCGTCGACAACGTGATCATCGAGGAGCACGTGGTCAACAATTCGACCCGGATCTTCGACGTCGCGGGCAACCCGTCGATCGAGATCGCGGACGTGACGGGCACCGGGCGCGCGCTCGTCTTCCGCGACGGCAGGGTCATGGTCGGGCGCTGGGTGCGGAAGTCGAAGGACGACAAGGTGACGTACGAGACCGGCTCGGGCCGCGCCATCACCCTGACGCCGGGGTCTACGTGGATCGAGCTGCTCCCGAGCGCGCGCGGCGACGTCAAAGGGTCGTTCGGCTACTCGGCGCGGCGCTAGCCGCGGGCTATTCGGGAGCCGGCCCCTCGAACCGCCGTGCCGTCTCGTCGCGCGGCGGCGGCGCGAGCACGTCCTTCGCGAGCTCCTCCGCGTGGGGGCATCCGCTCGACGCGACTGCCGCCGCCGCCGCGTCGTAGTCGTAGGGCGTCCGGCGCAACGACACCGTGTCCGACAGCAGCGCCCAGTACGCTCCGGGCGCGCCTTCGTACGGCATCCCGACGCTCCCCGCGTTGACCACGCGCTTGTCTCCGGCGGTCCGGTCGAACTGCATGTGCGTGTGACCGCACACCATGGTGCCCTGCTGCACGTCCGCGACGGCCTGCCTCAGCCGGTCCTCGGGCGTCAGCACCGTGAGCGACTCCTCGTCGCTGCGCGGGGAGCCGTGACAGAACAGGACGTCGCCGAGGCCGTCAACCGACACCGCGACCGACTCGCTCTGATCCAGCAGGAACGTCCGGTGGCGGTCGTCCAGACGCTCGTGACACCAGCGCGTGATCTCCTCGACCCACTCCGGCGTCTCGTCTCCAGGCTCGGCCACCGAGCGATCCGCGTTGCCGCGGACGTGGAGCGCCGGCAGCCCGGGATCCATGACGAGCTCGAGGGCCTCGCGCGGGAACGCCCCCCACGCCACGTCGCCTCCGAACACGACGAGCTCGGCGCCGAGAGCGCGCGCCTCCGCCAGAGCGGCCTGGAGCGCGGCCAGGTTGCCGTGGACGTCGTAGAGGGCGGCGACGCGCGCCGCGCGCGTCACGGCCGCGTCAGCCGATGCCGCGGACGCGGGCTACGCCGTCGAGCAGCCCACGGATGGCGCGGGCGCCGGCGACCGCGCCATCCTCCGCGGTCCGCAGGTCGTCCTCGCCGTCCGCGAGCTCTGCGATCGACCCCGCGAGCTCGCGGGCGTGCTCGACGTCGAGCTCCCCGTGCAGCTCGAAATACTCGATGCCGGGGCCGTCGACGCCGTAGAGGTTGCGCAGCCCGGAGATCTTCGTCTCGCTCACCTCCGGGGTCTGCGACTCGTAGCCGTAGATCATCCCGAGCGCGAACAGCGGCGACCGCGTCCGGACGGCGGACTCGAAGGCGTCGATGCACGCGAGCGTCTCCGCCTCCGCGGGCGTGGCCGCGACCGCCGCCGCGTCGGCGCCCACGGCCTCGGAGAACCTCAGCCACAGGCCGGGGTGGTCGCCGTCGCGTTCATCGGAGAGGTTGTCGAGGACGCTGCGGCGCGCGGGCGAGTCGGGGAGCCTCCGCGCGAGCGCGTCGAGGTATCCGGGGAACGCCTCGACCTGGCGCCAGTACTGCCGCGCGTAGAAGCCGAGGTCTTCGCTCGTCAACGTGCCGTCCGCCCACGCGCGGTAGAAGGGGTGGTCGAGGAGCCGGTCGCCCGCGATGCTCCGGTCCAGCCGTCCTGCGATGTCCGTGCTCCCAGCCATGGCTCTCCTCCAGATCCGTCCGAGTGCGGGGATTGTAGCCGTGCCCCGGCGGCGAAGGCGGGCGCGACGCGGCCGCATCGCGGCCGCTCCGGCGACTCCGCGGAGGCCGTATCGTGCGCGGGTGGCGGTCATCGAGACGAGGGGGCTCGTAAAGGACTACCAGTCGCTGCGGGCCGGCACGACGCGCGCTCTCGACGGGCTGGACCTGGCGGTGGATCCCGGCGGCGTCTTCGGCTTCCTCGGCCCGAACGGCTCGGGCAAGACGACGACGATCCGGTGCCTGCTGGGCCTGACGACCCCGACGTCGGGGTCTTGCAGCATCTTCGGCGCGGACTCGCAGGCCGACCTCCACCGCGTGATCGCGCGCGTCGGGTCGATCGTCGAGACCCCGGCGCTGTTCGGAACGTTCTCCGGGCGCCGGAACCTCGAGGTGCTCGGGACCCTTCAAGGCATCCCGGCCGCCCGCATCGACTCGGCGATCGAGATGGTGGGGCTCGCGGGGCGCGAGCGGCACCTGGTCAAGACGTACTCGCTGGGCATGCGCCAGCGCCTCGCGATCGCTGCTGCGCTGCTGAAGGACCCCGAGCTGTTGATCCTCGACGAGCCGGCGAACGGGCTCGACCCGGCGGGGATCAGAGAGGTGCGCGAGCTGCTGCGGCGTCTGGCCGCCGAGGGCCGGACGATCCTGGTCTCGAGCCACATCCTGAGCGAGGTCCAGCTCATGTGCGACCGCGTGGGGATCCTCTCGCGGGGAAAGCTCGTCGCCCAGGGATCGGTCGGGGAGCTCCTGCGCGGCACCACCGCGCACGCCGTCTTCGTGAAGGTCGCGGACCCGGCGCGCGGCGCGGACGTGCTGAGGCGCGCGGGGCTGGACGCGGTCGTCGTCGACGACCGCGTCCGCGTCGCGCTGCCCGAGGGCGACGGATCGGTGGTATCGCGCGCTCTGGCGGCAGAGCACCTCTATCCGTCGGAGCTGCGTCCGGACGAGGCGGACCTCGAGACCGTGTTCCTGCAGCTGACCGGCAACGCGGAGGGAGCGCTGTGAGGGCCCTGCTCCGGTCCGAGCTCCTGAGGCTGCGGTCGCGCCGCCTCTACCGGTGGGTCGGAGGGCTGATCGCGCTGGCGATCGCGATCGGCGCCGTCGTCTTATTCCTGCGATCGGCTACCGAGGGCTTCAGGTTCGCGACGCTGGAGACCAACCTGGTGCAGATCATGGGGTTCCCCCTGATCCTCGTGGGATGGCTCACCGGCGCCAGCGCCATCGGCGCCGAGTGGCCGCAGCGGACCGTGACCGCGTTGCTCACGTGGGAGCCGCGGCGGGGGAGGGTGCTCGCCGGTAAGGTCGTGGCCGCGGCGGCGTTCGCAGCGCTGTTCGTCGCCGCTCTGATGGCTTTCTTCACGGTCGCGATGCTGCCCGCGGCGGCCGCGAACGGGACGTTCGCCGGGGTCGACGGTGCCTGGTGGGCGGACTACCTGGCGACCGCAGGCCGGGTGGCCGCCGTCGCCGCCGCCGCCGTCGTCGTCGGGTTCTCGCTCGCGACGCTCGGGAAGAACACCGCCGCCGGCTTCGGCGGAGGCGTCGCCTACCTGCTGATCGGGGAGCCGCTGCTCCGGAGCTGGAAGCCGGCGTGGAGCGACTGGCTCATCGGACCGAACATGGGGCGCGTCGTCTTCGGTACGGCGGACTTCGGAGTGGCGGATCAATCGACGGCCGCTGCGGCGCTGATCGTGGTGTCGTGGGCCGCGGCCCTGCTGCTCCTGGCGGCGTGGGCGTTCGAGCGCAGGGAGATGGCCTGACCTGGCAGGCGTGGAGCCGCAGCAAAGCCGTATCTGAGCTCGCGGCGCGGCCCTACCATGGTTGCGATAGGAAAGAGGTGGACGTTGCTGTTCTGGATGGTTCTCGCAGGGGCGTTCGTGGGCGTCGCGCTGTTCTTCAGGTGGCTGATGAGGTGGCGTGACCCGCAATGGGACTCGGAGGAGAAGCAGAGCCGCTCGTTTCTGTGGTCGTCGAAGGGCGGAGGCGGGGGCTTCGGCGTCTAGCCTCCGTCACCTCTTGGCCGCTCCAATCGCCACCGCCAGGGGCAGCACGGATCGCGGCGCGTACGGCACGCTCCACAGCCCGCCGTGCGCGGCGCCGTCGGCGAACAGGTCGAACGGGTGGTCCAGCGGCGTCTCCGGGCGCGCTGCGGCCCTCGGGTTGCGAAGGTCGTGGACCAGCAAGGCGGCCATCAGCGCGCGGCTGGTCTCGGGCTCGAAGACCTCGATGCCGAACGCGGGGGCCCCGCGGTACGCGGCCGCGAGGATCCTGTTCTTGACGACGGAGCGCGTGCGCGTCGCGGGCGCGACGTTCGCCGACGAGAGCGTGCCCTCCTCGCGGGCGACGATCGCGCGCCACCGCTGCAGCATCTTCGCGAGCGCGTAGTTCGGGCCCTGCTGCGGGACCAGCGAGTCGGCGATGCCCCACCGGCGGCCGTTCTCGCCCTCGACCAGGCCGGGGTAGTTCGGGCCGAAGAGCCTGCCGTTCGTCGCCTTCCCGATGAGGCGTGCCGGCGGCGAGACCTTCCGGCCGCGCGACCGAGCGACCACCTCGGCGGGAACGGCGAAGACGTCGGTCGGCGTCGCGAGGTACGCGATGGAGACTCCGGCGCGATCCCGTTGCAGGGCGGCCGTCAGCGCGTCCAGCGCGGCCGCGAGCTTGAGGAACGTCGACCCGTCCGCGTACGCGTAGCTGCCGACGACGAGGGGCCCGTCGATCGACCGGAGCCAAGCCGCGATCTCCGGAGTGTCCGCGAGCAGGTCGGCGCCTCGCTCGCCCCCCCGCTCCGGGAACCGGACGCGGCCGCTCCCTTCGGTCGCCACGCTCGCGATGCGATCCCACACCCCGCGACGGTCGAGGTCGACCGCGACGACGTCCGCGCCCCAGCGGCAGAGCCACTCGAGCGGCCCCATCTCGGCCGCGGCCCCCAGCAGCACGAACGTCGGGCCGGAGAGGTCGAGCCAGTCGGGGTTCTCGATCACCGCCGCGACCGCATGGGCGCAAGACGGCTCCGCCGTGCCCGCGTCGACCCACGCGTCGAGCTGCCGTCTGAGGGCGTCACCGCGCAGCGTCGCGCCGCGGTAGGGGACCGCGACCTCCCGCCGTCCCGCGCCGCGGCCCGTGATGGCGCCGGTCTCGAACGGCGTGTCCCGCGCGTCCTCCAGCGCTTCGGGCAGAGGAGCCTCCCGCTCGCCGCGGCGGAACACGACGTTCTGGTGGATCGCCGCCAGCCCTTCCCCCGCGATGCGGAGAGCGTCCTTGCCGGAGCGGGCGCCCGCCTCGACGATCTGCCTCACCGGGCCGAGGTAGCTCTTGCGCCACTCCTTGTGCCGCGCGATCGCCGCCGCCAGTGAGGCGTCGACGGACGCGGCGGCCTCGGAGAAGACGGTCCTGCCGGCGGTCTGGGAGCTGCGCCTGCCGTCGACGGCGCGGAAGTCGATGCCGCGGGTTCCGGTCTCCGTAGGCTCGCCCCCTTCTCTCGGCCGGCGGTCACCGAGCATCGCAACGGTCGACGCGCCGGTCAAACGAGCCGGGATCTCGCGGCCACAGCGTCCTAGGAGCGCAGCTCCATCAGCACGTCCACGAACCCGTCGTGCCCCTCTTCGACGCCCGTGCGCCGGAAGCCGCACTTCTCGAGCACGCGGATCGATCCCGTGTTGTGAGCGGCGACGTGCGCGTGCAGGGGCCGCTCGCGAACGATCGCCAGCAGCCGTGACAGCGCGCCGGTCGCGATCCCTCTGCCCCAGAAGCTCCGGTCGATCCAGTAGCCGACCAGACGGCGCGTCCCGTCGTGCCAGCTGACGACGTTCCCGGCTACTCGCCCGTCGTACAGGACCGTCCTGGTCACGACCGACTCGTCGGCGAGGATCTTGCCCCAGTGCGCCGCGTGAGCGTCGTGCTCCCGCGCCGGGAACGCCGCCATGGCGTTCGACTCGGCGTCGCGCTGATGCTCGTAGAAGACGGCGACGTCCTCCGGCGAGACGTCGCGCAAGGTCACGGCGGCTGCGACGGTCATCCCTCCGCTTGGATCGGGAGCGTTCCTCGAATCTTCGCCGCCGAGGGAACGCCGTCAAGGGCTTGTCGGGCCCGGGCATCCCCTTCGGCCCCCGCCC
This sequence comes from Actinomycetota bacterium, assembly GCA_046263255.1. Lineage (GTDB taxonomy): Bacteria > Actinomycetota > CADDZG01 > CADDZG01 > WHSQ01 > JALZEG01. Next base: position 32,747 of record JBHELD010000015.1, on the reverse strand, counting down.
CCCTAAGCTCCACCGGTGGACGACTCGCCGACGTTGCTCGTCGACGCCCCGAGCCTCTTCTACCGCGCGCTGTTCTCGACCCCCGAGACCGTCACGACGCCCGAAGGGACGCCGATCAACGCGGCGCACGGCTTCTTCCGGATGCTCGCCCGGCTCGTCGCCGACCACGACCCCGGCTACCTCGCGTGCGCCGCCGACGCAAGCTGGCGCCCCTCGTGGCGCGTCGAGCTCGTCGAGTCGTACAAGGGCTTCCGGGCCGCCCCGGGCAGCGCGCAGCAGGCGGCGGAGAAGCGGCTCGCGGCGCAGGTCCCGATCCTCTACGGGTTCCTCGAGATGTGCGACGTCCCGGTCGTCGGCGTTCCCGACTACGAGGCCGAGGACGTGATCGGCACGCTCGCGCAGCGCGCGCCGGGACGGGTGCTGATCTTCTCGGGCGACCGCGACCTCTTCCAGCTCGTCAGGGACCCGGTCGTCGCGGTGCTCTTCCCGGTGCGGGGCGTGAGCCGGGTGGAGGTCGTCGACGAAAGCTACGTCGCCCGCAGGTACGGCATACCCGGCCGCGCCTACCGCGACTTCGCCGTGCTGCGGGGCCGACGCCTCCGACGGCCTGCCGGGCGTCCGGGGCATCGGCGAGAAGCTCGCCGCCGCGCTCGTGGCGAGGTACGGGAGCCTCGACGCGATCCTTGCAGCCGCGGAGACGGGCGAGGGCCTCGCGCTGGGGAAGGTGAGGCGCGACGCGGACTACGTACGCCGGGCGGCGGAGGTCGTGACGATCGCGACGGACCTCCCGATCGAGCCGCTCGACCTGACGCGGCCCCGGGACCTGCCCCGCGACGAGATCCTGGCGGCCGCCGAGCGCGTCGGTCTGGGGGGGCCGCTGGCCGCGCTGCTCGACGCTTTGGCCTAATCTCTCGCGCCACGACCATGACGAACGGGAGGAATCGGACGATGAGAAAGAGGATCGCGCTCGCCGGCGCGCTGGTGGCGGCGCTCTCGCTGGTGCCGCTCGGACCCGCCTCCGTCGCGTCGGCCTGTCCCGACCCGGACAACCCGTGCGACCCCCCGCCCCAGGAGCTGCCGCTCTGGTGCAAGCTGACGCCGTTCTGCTAGAGCGTCAGGCCTTCTCAACGAACGCGTCGTCCGCGTAGCAGTAGCCCCACTCCTCGCCGGGCTCGGCCGAGCGGACCGCCGGGTGCGCCGTCGCGCGGGCGTGCGCCGTCGCGTGCCGGTTCGGCGAGGAGTCGCAGCAGCCGACGTGGCCGCACGTCAGGCACAGCCGCAGGTGGACCCACCGGCTGCCGAGAGCGACGCACTCGTCGCAGACGCGGGTGGCGGTCTCGGTGACCGTCGCCTGGTCGAAGTGGATGCAGCGGCCGGTCACGCGGGCGGCACCTCCGGTTGCGGCGAGGGCATGGCAGGCTTCCCATTGGACCACCTTCCCGGGGCCGGCCCGCTCCCGACACGGAGGTAACGATGTTCCTGCAGCGCAAGAAGACGCAGATGCCCGCTCCCGACCAGGCGCTGCCCGGGCGCGAGGCGACGCCGTTTCCCGTTCCGGAGACCCACGCCGTCCTCGGCACGCGCCTGCAGCCCCCCTTCCCCGAGGGCCTGGAGACCGCGGTGTTCGCCCTCGGCTGCTTCTGGGGTGCCGAGCGGCTCTTCTGGCGGCTCGACGGCGTCTACTCGACCGCGGCCGGGTATTCGGGGGGCTTCACGCCCAACCCGACGTACGAAGAGGTCTGCAGCGGGACGACGGGGCACGCGGAGGTCGTGCAGGTCGTCTTCGACCCGGCGAAGGTGTCGTACGCCGAGCTGCTGCGCGTGTTCTTCGAGGAGCACGATCCGACCCAGGGCATGCGGCAGGGCAACGACGTCGGGACGCAGTACCGGTCGGCCATCTACTACACGACCGACGAGCAGAAGAGGGTCGCGGAGGAGGTCCTCGGTTCCTACAACACCGCGCTGCGGGAGCGGGGCTTCGGCCCGGTCACGACCGAGGTCGCCGCGGCGGGACCCTTCTACTACGCGGAGGACTACCACCAGCAGTACCTCCACAAGGTGCCGAACGGCTACTGCGGGCTGAAGGGGACCGGCGTCGGCTGCGCGATCGGCTCCTGACGGTCGCCCTCACGACTTCCGGCGGTAGGGATCAGCGGCGCCGCGGGCGTACGAACCGCGCGCGCTCGGCTTCGACCTCGGCGCGAAAGGCGCAGCTGCTCACGTGGTCGTTCACGAGCCCCATCGCCTCCATGACCGAGTACGCGGTCGTCGGACCGACGAACGACCACCCGCGGCGCTTCAGGTCCTTGCTCAGCGCGACGGCCTCGGGGCCCGCCCCCACGCCCGTCAGCGCGGCCCAGTCGAGGGAGCTTGGGCGAGAGGAGGGATCCGGCTCGAACGACCAAAGGTAGGCGCCGAGGCCCCCCTGCTCCGCGACGAGCTCGACGCAGCGACGCGCGTTGTTGATCGTCGCCTCGATCTTCGCCCGGTTCCTCACGATGCCGGCGTCGTTCATGAGGCGGTCGACGCTGCGCGCGTTGAAGCGAGCGACGGCCGCGAAGTCGAACGACTTGAACGCCCTGCGGAAGGCGGCGCGCTTGCGCAGGATCGTGAGCCAGCTGAGGCCCGACTGGAACCCCTCGAGGCAGATCTTCTCGAACAAGGTCCGGTCGTCCGCGACGGGACGCCCCCACTCGGTGTCGTGGTAGCGCTCGTAGAGAGTGTCGCCGACGCACCACCAGCAACGGCCGACGCCGTCGCGGCCTTCGAGCGCACCGCTCGGGGGAGCTTCCACGGCGCCAGCTTCGCAGGTGCGCCGGCTAGAGGAGCCCCCTGAGCGCCGCGATCTGCTCCCGCACGCGCTCGGGGCTCGTCCCGCCGTGGCTGCGCCGGGAGCGCATGCTCGCGCGGGGATCGCGCCGGGAGCTCGCGCCGCCGTTCTCGCTCGCCGCCACCATCCGGCCCGCCCGCTCGTGGGCGTGGCGGAACGGGACGCCCTCGGCGGTCATCTCCTCGGCCACGTCGATCGCCCACGTCGCGCCTCCGGCCGCGGCGGCGGCCGCCGCCCCGGCGTCGAGCTCGACGGCCTGCATGAAGCGCGTCGTCGCCTCGAGGCATCCTTCGAGACGATCCACCGCGCCGAACACGTGGGCCTTGTCCTCCTGCAGGTCCCGGTTGTACGCGAGCGGGAGCCCCTTCAGCGTGGTGAGCAGCGCGGTGAGGTCCCCTATGCCCCCGGCCGACCGCCCGCGCACGAGCTCGGCGACGTCGGGGTTGCGTTTCTGCGGGAGCATGCTGGACCCGGTCGACCAGGCATCCGGCAGCCGCAGGAAGCCGAACTCGGAGGTGGAGAAGATCACGACCTCCTCGCCCAGCCGCGAGAGGTGGACGCCGGTGAGCGCGCACGCGTAGACGAGGTCGCAGGCGAAGTCGCGGTCTGCGACCGCGTCCATGGCGTTGACGAAGGCGTCGCGCGCGCCGAGATGCGTCGCGGCGACGCGGGCGTCGAGCGGAAGGGTCGTCCCGGCGACGGCGCCCGCTCCGAGCGCGGAGACCGCGGCGCTCTCCTCCGCGGCGCGGAACCGCCCGGCGTCGCGCGCCAGCGGACAGGCGTGCGCGACGAGGTAGAACGCGAGCGACACCGGTTGCGCCCGCTGCAGGTGCGTGTACGCCGGCATCACGTCCTCGAGATGCGCCTCGGCGCGGTCGAGGAGGACGCCCGCAAGCCGCGCCGTGCGCGACCGCAGCCGGATCGCGGCGTCACGGCACCACGACCTGAGATCCTGTGCGACCAGGTCGTTGCGGCTCCTCCCCGCGTGTATGCGCGCTCCGGTGTCGCCGAGCCGTTCGGTCAGCTCCCGCTCGACGAGAGTGTGGACGTCCTCGTCGGCCGGGCCGGGCGTCAGCGTCCCCGCCGCCCACTCCGCGGCGATGTCGCCGCAGGCGCGCTCCACGAGCGCGACGTCGTCGCGTTGCAGGATCCCGGCCTCGGCGAGCGCATGGGCGTGGGCGACCGTCGACGCGAGGTCCTGCGGGAGCAGGCGCGTGTCCAGGTCTATCGACCTGGTGAGACGCAGCATGTCGGGGTCGGGGGCCGCGGTGAAACGCCCGCCCCAGAGCGCCTCAGCCATGCGTCCTAGCCCACTGCTTGAGGGGCAGCCCCCACAGCCGCACGAACCCGGCGGCGTCCTCGTGGCGGAAGAGGTCCCCCGCGTCGTAGGTGGCAAGCCCGTGGTCGTAGAGGCCGACGTCTGACCTTCGTCCCGTCACGGCGCACGACCCCGACCCGAGACGCAGCCTGACCGTGCCCGTGACCGCGTGACTGCACGTGGCGGCGAACGCGTCGATCGCCTCCCGCAGCGGCGAGTACCAGAGGCCCTCGTACACGAGGTGGGCCCACGTCTCCTCGAGCCTCCGCTTCTCGCGCGCGAACGTCCGGTCGAGCGTCAACGCCTCGAGGTCGGCGTGCGCGGCGATCAGCGCGAGCGCTGCGGGGGCCTCGTACACCTCGCGCGACTTGATCCCGACGAGCCGGTCCTCGATCGTGTCGATCCGCCCGAACCCGAACGAGCCGGCGATCTTCCCGACCGTCTCCACGACCTGGAGCGGCGTCAGCGCCTCGCCGTCGACCGCGACGGGAACGCCGGCCGAGAACGCGATCTCGACGTCTCTTGCGCCCGGATCGCCGTCCGCCCTCGTGAGCTCGAACACGTCGTCTGGAGGCGCGGCCCAGGGGTTCTCCAGGACGCCGCACTCGATGCTCCGTCCCCATACGTTCTCGTCGATCGAGTAGGGCGAGGACCGCGTGGTCTCGACCGGCAGCCGCCTCTCGAGCGCGTACGAGATGGTCTCGTCGCGCCCCATGCCCCAGTCGCGGACCGGCGCGAGGACCTCGAGGCCGGGCGCGAGCGCCGCGAGCGAGACCTCGAACCGGACCTGGTCGTTGCCCTTTCCGGTGCAGCCGTGGGCTACGGCGGTCGCGCCGGCCTCCGCGGCCACGCCGGCGAGGACCTTCGCGATGAGCGGGCGCGACAACGCGGACACGAGCGGGTAGCGCCGCCCGTACAGCGCGTTCATGTGCAGAGCCGGCAGGACGAACCCCGTCACGAACTCGTCGCGGGCATCGACGACGCGGGCGCCGGCCGCGCCGAGCTGCAGCGCACGCGCGGCCGCGGCCTGCAGGTCGCCCGGCTGTCCCACGTCGACCGCGACGGCCACGACCTCCCAGCCGCGCTCGGCCAGCCACGGGATCGCGACCGAGGTGTCGAGACCCCCGGAGTACGCGAGGACCACTTTTTTAGGCATTCGAAGCCTTCCCTTTCTCGGATGTGCGCGTGTGGAGCCACGAGGCGGCGAGCGCGGCGGCCGTAGGGGCGTCGGGAGCGGCCACGAACACGGTGTCGTCCCCCGCGATCGTTCCGCGCGCCTCCGGGAGGCCGGCGAGGTCGCTGGCCCGCGCGACCGCGGAGGCGTGGCCGGGAAGCGTCGTGACGACGACGAGCGTTCCCGCCTCCCGCACGTCGAGCGCGAACTCCAGGACCTCCGCCAGCGGGTCGTGGCGCGCCGGCCTCAGACGCGGCACGTCGTCGGGGAAGCGGTACGCGACCTCGTCTCCGGACCGTACCTTCACGGCCCCGACCTCCTGGAGATCGCGCGAGACCGTCGCCTGCGTCACGTCGTGCCCGGCCTTCCGCAGGGCCGCCACGAGCTCTTGCTGCGTCGCGGCGCGGCCCTCGCGGAGGATCCTCAGCAGCGTCCTACGGCGTTCCGATCTCATGCCATACCTCCTCGAGGATCGACGCGGCGCGCGCGATGGCTTCGTCCGAGATCACGAGCGGGGGCGTGAGCCGCAAGACGTGAGGTGCGACGTCGTTGACGACGACGCCGCGCTGCAGCGCGAGCGCCGCGACCGCGCGGGCGCGCGGCTGGGGGAGAACGACCGCGAGCAGGAGGCCGCGTCCCCTGACGGTCGCGCCCCGGAACGACCTCCCCAGGGCCGCCGCGAGGACCTCGCCCGCGTCCCGCGCCCGGTCGACCAGACCCTCGTCCTCGATCGTCTGGAGCACCGCGAGCGCCGCGGCCGCCGGCACGGGACCTCCTCCGAACGTGCTGCCGTGATCGCCGGGCCGGAACGCAGCGGCGACGTCGGGGCGCGCGAGGCAGGCGCCGACGGGCAGGCCCCCGCCCAGCCCCTTCGCGAGGCACAGCACGTCGGGAACGACGCCGGCGTGCTCGTACGCGAACCACCGGCCGGTCCTGCCGATGCCGGTCTGCACCTCGTCGAGCATGAGCAACGCGCCGGACTCGTCGCACACGCGCCGTGCGTCCCGGAGATAGGTCTCCGGCGGGACGACGACGCCGGCCTCACCCTGGATCGGCTCGAGCAGGACGCCGGCAACGTGCGGCCCCAGCGCGCCCTTCAGCGCGGCGGCGTCGCCGTATGGGACGTGGACGACGTCTCCGATCAACGGCTCGAACGGGCCGCGCTTGGCCGGCCGGCCCGTGACCGACAACGCCCCCATCGTGCGCCCGTGGAACCCGCCGTCCGCGGCGACGATCGTGCGGCGGGACCCGCCGTGCCGGCGCGCGAGCTTGAGGGCGGCCTCGACCGCCTCGGCCCCCGAGTTGCACAGGAACGACCGCTTGCCGCCGGTGAGCTCCGCGAGCCGCCCTGCGAGGGCCGTCGCCGGGCCGGTCTCGTAGAGGTTGGAGACGTGGACGAGGCGCGCCGCCTGGTCCTGGATCGCCCGCGTGACCGCGGGGTGGCAGTGACCGGTGCTGACCACGGCTATCCCCGCGCTGAGGTCGACGTACTCCCGCCCGTCCGCGTCCACGAGCGTCGCTCCGCGGCCGGAGACGAACCGCACGGGCCAGCGCCGGTAGGTGCCCATCAGAGACGACGCAGCGTCGGGCAACGCAACCGTCGCCGTCACGGCAGCACCTGCGTCCCGATGCCGTCGGTCGTGAAGATCTCGAGCAGCAGCGCGTGCTCGACGCGGCCGTCCAGGACGTGGACCTTCGCAACCCCCGCGTCGAGCGCGGCGAGCGCCGACTCCATCTTCGGGCGCATGCCGTCGGACAGCTCCGGGACGAGCGCCTCGAGGTCGTCGCGCTTCATCTCCGAGACGAGCGACGCCGGGTCGCCGAGGTCGCGGTAGAGGCCGTCGACGTTCGTGACGTAAACGAGCTTCTCGGCGGCGAGCGCCCCGGCGACGGCGGCCGCGGCGACGTCCGCGTTGACGTTCAACGTCTCTCCGGCAGCCGACACGCCGAGCGACGCGACGACCGGGGTGAAGCCCGAATCGAGAAGCGTGCGGAGGAGGTCGGTGCGGATCGCGGTCACGGTTCCGACGCGCCCGAGCTGCCGGCCTTCCGATCCCCGCGGTGTCTCGGCCACGATCGACGCCGCGTCGATGCCCGAGAGCCCCACCGCGCAGACGCCCGCGGAGTTGAGCCGCCGCACGAGCTCGGCGTTGATCTCGCCGACGAGGGTGGTCCGCACGACCTCCATGGAGGCGTCGTCCGTTACCCGGAGGCCTCCGACGAAGCGCGGCTCGACGCCGTGGCGCTGCATCGCGCGAGAGATCTGGGGGCCGCCGCCGTGGACGACGACGACCGCGACGCCGACGAGCGCCAGCAGCGCGACGTCCTCCGCGACCCTCGACGCGAGGACGGGGTCGTCCAGCGGCTCGCCGCCGAGCTTCACGACCACCACCCGGTTGCGATAGGACCGGATGTAAGGGAGGGCCTCGATCAGGGTCGCGGCCTTGGCCGTTGCCGCGGCCGTCACGACATCCCCCCGGCGTTCAGCGTGACGTAGTCGGGCGAGAGGTCCGTCGTGAGCACCTCCGCCGCGTCTGCGCCGTCTCCGACGCGACACGAGACGACGACCTCGTGGGAGGACAGCGCGGCCGCTGCGTGCGCCAGCGACCCGCACGGCTCGCCCCGGCTGAAGACGGTCTCGGCACCGATGGCCACGGCCACGCGCTCGAGCTCGAGCTTCGGGTCGAACGCGCCGAGCGCGGCGACGACACGGCCCCAGTTCGGATCCGCGCCGTGCAGCGCCGCGCGCCACAGCGCGGAGCGCGCCACGGAGCGCGCCAGCCGCTCGCACGTCTGCTCGTCCTCCGCGCCCGCGACGCGGATGCGGACCAGGCGCGATCCTCCCTCGGCGTCTGCGACCATCTGCTTCGCGAGGTCGCGGCACACCGCCTCGAGCGGTCCCAGCAGCTCTTCCTCGGTCGCCCCGGGTCCGGCGCCCGACGCGACCAGGAACGCGGAGTCGTTGGTGCTCTCGCACCCGTCGACGTCGATCCGGTCGAACGTCGTCCGCACCGCACGCCCGAGCGCGGCCTGCAGGCCGACGCGGTCGACGGATGCGTCGGTCGCGACGAAGACGAGCATCGTCGCCATGTTCGGCGCCAGCGTCGCCGCGCCCTTGGCGACCCCCACGACCTCGAAACCCGGCCCCGCCCGCCGCGCGACCTTCGCGCGCGTGTCGGTAGTGAGGATCGCCCGCGAGAATCCGGCGAGGTCGCCGCCGAGGCGTCGCGCGGCGAGGGGGAGGCCGCGCAACACCTTCGGCAGCGGCAGCGGCACGCCGATAGGACCGGTCGACGCGACTGCGACCTCGCGGGCGGCGCAGGAGAGCTCGGCCGCGGCCGCGCGCGCGGTCCGCTCGACGGCGGCTTCCCCCGCCGCGCCCGTGCACGCGTTCGCGTTGCCGCTGTTGACGACGATCGCGCGCAGGTCGCCGCCGAGGAGGCGGCGCGACCACCGCACCGGCGCCGCCGCGGCTCCGTTCTGAGTGAACGTCGCCGCCCACGGCGCCGGGCGGTCGAGGACGAGGACCCCGACGTCGAGCGCGCCGTGCGGCTTGATCCCGCAAGCGACTCCCGCGCTCCGGATCCCCCGCGGCCACGTCACGGCCATACGGCGACCCCTTCGAGACCCGTCGTCTCCGCGAGACCGAGCGCGACGTTGGCGTTCTGCACGGCCTGACCGGCCGCGCCCTTCCCGAGGTTGTCGATCGCGGCGGAGCAGACCAGGTACCCGGCGCGCTCGTCGACGCGGGCCGAGAGCGACGCGTGGTTCGAGCCCGCGACCGCCTTCGTGGAGGGCCACTCCCGCACGACGCGGACGAAGGGCTCGTCCTCGTACGCCTCTTCGAGAACGCCGAGTGCCGCGGCGTCGGTCAGCGGGTGGGTGAGCCGCGCGCGGGCGGTCACGAGGAGCCCGCGCGGCATCGGGACGAGGTGCGGCGTGAACGAGACCGTCGTCTCGAGCCCGCCGAAGACGCGAAGGCCGCGCTCGATCTCCGCGACGTGACGGTGCGAGACGCTCCCGTACGCCGACGCGCCGCCGGCCACGTTCGCGAAGAGCAGGCGATCCTCGGCGGCTCGTCCCGCGCCCGAGAGGCCGGACAGCGCATCCACGACGAGCGACCCGCCGATCGCTCCCGCGCGCGCGAACGGGACGAGGCAGAGCAGCGCCGCGGTGGGGTAGCAGCCCGGGTTCGCGATGCGACGGGTCCCCGCGACCCCGGCGCGTGCGAGCTCGGTCAACCCGTACGTCCACGCCTCCGACGCGCGGAAGTCGTCCGCGAGGTCGACCACGACGTCGGCCGCGACCGCGCCGAGATGCGCCGGCAGCGTCCCGTGCGGCAGGCACGAGAAGCAGACGTCGGCGGCCGCCGCGGCTCGATCGATCGACGTGAGCTCGACGTCGACCGCGCCTCGCAGGTGCGGGTGGACCTCGGCGAGCGGAAGCCCGGCGCGGGTCCCGGCGGCCGCGGCGACGACCGTGATCGCAGGATGGCGCGCGAGGAGGCGCAGGATCTCTGCGCCGGTGTATCCCGATGCACCCAATACCGCTGCCGAAGCTCCCATGGCGACGCATCTTATACATATATGCAAGTACAGAGGACCACACTGTGGCTCTCCGCCCGGGAGAGACCGCCCAAGAAGGGGGCGGGTGGTCTCCGCCGAATCTCTCCCGCAGGATGAGATCGCTCCGCTGGAAGTCGACGGTCGCGGCCGCTGCGCTCGTCGCGGCCGCCGCGCTGGCGCCCGGGGCAGCCGCCGCCCCCTCCAGGCGCGCCCCTCGGGCCGAGGCCGTCGTCGCCCTCATCGACACCGGCATCAACCCCTACAGCCCCGCGTTTCGCGACACCTCGCCGCTGTCGCGCCGGCATCCGTCGACGTACCTGCCGGGGTACCCGAAGGAAGCGGTCGCGCTGCGGCTCACGCTCGACGTCGCCTACGAGCAGGCGCTCGAACGCGACGAGGCCGCGTGGAGGTCGATCAAGGGCGGGGAGCTCTACTGGATCCCGGGCACCCGCATCGTCGGCGCGATATCGTTCGGTCCCGGAGGGACGAGCTGCCCCTCGCCGGTCCGGGTCCCGCCCGTGGGGGCATACCTGCAGGGGCAGTGTCCCGAGCACCGGATCCTCGACGATCACGGCCACGGGTCGATGACGGCCTCCCGCGCCGCCGGAGCGCCCCGCTCGCTCGCGCCCGGCGCACGCGTCGTCGCGATCGAAGGCCTCGGAGCCCGCAGCGTCGACTGGGCGGCGGAGCAGACGTGGATCGACGTGCAGTCGAACTCGTGGCTCAGCCTCGTCCCGCCGCCCGCGCCGAGCGGCGTCACCGAAGCGTTCTCGCGCGCCGCGGCGCGGATGGTCACCCTCGCGGCGTCGGGTAACGGCACCGCGTACCTCGCCGGGTTCGCGCCGACGCCGACCTACCTGCTCTCGACCGCTCCGCCGGGCGTGATCCTCGTCGGCGGGCACGACAACGGCAAGATGACGTTGTGGGCCGGTGCGCCGCCCCACGTCGTCGCGGACGCGTACGCTGGGATGACGGCGATAGCGCGGTCCGTCGAGCAGATGCGCCCCGACCCGATCGCTTGCTGCACGAGCGCGGCGTCGCCGTACGCGGCCGGGGGAGCGGCCGCGATCGTCGCCGAGGCCCGCAGGCTGCTGCGGTCTTCCGGGTCCGGGATCCACGGCGGCGTGGTCGCTTGCGGTCCCGAAGGGCTCGTTCCGAAGGGCCCGCTCGCCGACGGCGTCTTCACGCTCCCGGAGTTGAAGGACCTCTTCCTGCACACGGCCGAGGCGCTTCCGTCGGAAGGACGCGACGATGGCGACGTCCATTGGGCGGGCGCGCCGAGGGCGCCGGACCACGTCGAGTTCGGCCCCGGCGGCAACCCCTTCTGCGTGGGGTGCACGACCACGCCCGTCCCGTGGAAGACGCTCCCGGCGGGCGGCGACGCGGCGTACTCGATGATCGGCTACGGCGGCGTCAACGAGCACTCGGTCGAGGCGGCGGTCGCGGTCCTGCGCGGCGAGCAGGACCTCCCGGCTCGCCCGCTGGCGGACGCGCAGTACGCGGCCGACCAGGAGCTGCGGGCGGCGTTCTTCGGCGCGGCGAACGACCTGACGGAGCCGGAGGAGCCGCCGGCGACCTGCTCCGCGGCGCCGGCGGCACGCCCGTAGCCGCAGACCTCTCAGGCGCGTCGTTCGTCTACGACGCCGACGTCCTCGACCGCTACGCGCGCGACCTCACCGGGCGCTTCTCCGGGATCCCGCTCGCAGTCGCCCGCCCCGCGCGCTCCAAGGAGGTCGCGGAGGTCCTCCGCACGTGCGGCGAGCAGGGCGTCGCCGTAGTGCCCCGCGGCGGCGGCACCGGGCTCGTCGGCGGTGCGATAGCAGCCGAGGCCGAGATCGTCCTCAGCCTCGAGCGCCTCAGGCACGTCGGCGGCGTCGAGCGAGGGTCGAGCACGGTGGTAGCGGGGGCGGGAGCGACGCTGCAGCAGATCCGCGCGGCCGCGGAGGCGTGCGGGCTCGAGTTCCCGATCGACTTCGCGGCGCGCGGCAGCGCGACGGTCGGCGGGATGGTCGCCACCGACGCGGGCGGCGCGCTCGTGATGCGCCACGGGACGATGCGCGACCTCGTCGCCGGGCTCGAGGTCGTCCTGGCCGACGGGTCGATCCTCGATCGCGTCCGCGGCGCGCCGAGGGGCGGCAGCGGGTTCGACCTGACGCGCCTCATGGCGGGAAGCGAGGGGACGCTGGGGGTCGTGACGGCGGCGCGCCTTCGGTTGGTGCCGGGGGCCGCGCACCGGACGGTCGCCCTGCTGGCGTGCGACTCGCTCGACGGCGCAGTCGCCGCGACGCTCTCGCTGCGCGACCGCGTTCCCTCGGTCGAGGCCGTCGACTTCTTCCTTCCGGGGGGCCTCGACCTCGTGATGCGCCACACCCGGCTCCCGCCGCTCTTTCCCGGGCGGGGCGGCGCGTACCTCGTCGTCTCCTGCTCGGCACCCCACGATCCCGAGCGCGAGCTCGCCGCCGCAGTCGCGGACCTGGCGGGGGTGCGCGACGCGGCGGTGGCGCAGTCGGCGGATCAGCGGGCCAGGCTCTGGAGCTATCGCGAGCTCCACGCCGAGGCCGTCGCAGCGGCAGGCGTCCCGCACAAGCTCGACGTCGCGGTTGCGCCGGAGCGCGTGCCGGAGCTGGTCGATCGGATCGACGCGTGGCTGGCGGACGACCGCGAGGGTGCCGCCGCGATCTACTACGGGCACCTCGCGGCGGGGACGGTGCACGTCAACGTCCTCGGCGCCGCACGGGACGACGCCCCGCTCGACGAGGCCGTCCTCCGTATCGTCGCGGACATGCGCGGCGGCATCGCCGCGGAGCACGGGGTCGGCCGGGCGAAGAACAGGTGGCTGCACCTCGCGCGCTCGCCCGGCGAGATCGCGGGGATGGCCGCCGTAAAGCGGGCGCTCGACCCCCGCGGGATCCTCAACCCCGGGAAGCTCTTGCCGCCGGGATCCTGAGCGTATCGACCCCGTGTCAGCCAGCCGACAGCGTCGTCGGTGAAGCCGTGGGTTGATCGGCGTACGACGCGAAGGACCCGCGCCGCGTCGTCATCTCGATCTCGATCGGCGTGCCGATCTCCAAGCAGCCGCCGCACGGGCTGCACCTGGAGGCGATTCCCTACGTGCGGAGCGCGATCACACGCGCCCTCGACGCCGGGATCACCGTCTGCATCGCGGCGGGAAACGAGGGGAACGCGATCGACCTGCACTCCACGGGGGACCCCGTCCCGAACACGGGGCTTCGGCCAGCAGGGATGGCGCTGGTGCAACAAGTGTCAGATCCTCTTCTTCGCGCGGCCCGGAGCGTCGCCGGCCTGCCCCGAGGGCGGCGTCCACGACGCCGGCGGGAGCGGCGACTACGTCATGCTCGAAGGCATAACCACGGCGTGGTCGCAGGACCTGTGGCGCTGGTGCAAGCGCTGCGACGCGCTCTTCTACGCCGGCGCTGCCAGCATGTGTCCCCAGGGCGGGCCTCACGACGCGAGCGAGAGCGGCCACTACTCCCTTCCGTTGTTCGCTCCACCCGACGTCGGGCAGACGCCGTGGCTGTAGTGCAAGGCGTGCGGCGGCACGGTGTTCTCCGCGGGCACGAGCAAACGCTGCTACGGCGGCGCCGCGCACGACACCGGCGACAGCGGCCGGTACAGCGTGATCCTGCGATGACTCGGCCGCTGCCTCGGCGCGCGGCCCGGAGACCGTCGGTAATTGCCGCGGCGGGCTTTACGCCGGATCGTCCGGCTCGCATACTGGCACGGCGGGTGGGGGCGGAGCGGGCGCCGCTTGCGGGTGGCGCCGGAGGGAGCGGGCGTGGCACCTGACGGTGACGAATTCGCGGCAGCTGCTCGGCGTCTCGTTCCGACGCCCATCGGCCGGCGGATCATCCCGAGTCCCGGCCCTCCTTCGGATACCCCCATAGGGCGAGTGGTCGAGGGCCGCGTCGTCGCCGGCGTCGATCCCGCGCGGATCCCGGTCGAACGCCCGGGCGACGTCGGTCCCTGAGGAGCGCATACCCGAGCGGATCACGGAGCGGATCCCGGACCTGCTGCGGCCGCAGACGATCCCGGTGATCCGGCCCGCGGACCTGCTGGTCGCGGAGTTCGAGCTGGTCAACCTCCACGTCAGACCGGCCGGTGACGGCAAGCCGTCGGAGATAGTGCGCCGGGACGCCGAGGGCGAGGCTTTCCTGATCCTCCATCTGCCGCCGCAGAACATCGCGGAGCAGGCCTTCTGGGAGACGGCTCCCAAGTACACGGTCGAGCCACGCCCCGGCCGGCCGGCCGACCCATCGTCAGACGAGACACCTGTTGATCCCCCGGTCCTCAGCCGGATCGCGGGGACGAGCCGGATTGCGTTCCGGGTCTCGGCCGGCTTCCGCGCGATCCCCTACACGATCGACGGCCTGCTCGAGGCCTGCGGCGAGCTCGAGCTCAGCGTCGTCGGGACCGCGCTGCCGCCGCGGCCTCCCGGGCTCGACGTCGTCCCGGACCTGTTCGGCGCGCCGCGGTGGGTCCGCGAGGTCCAGGTCTTCGCGGAGGCGGTGGGTGACGGAGGCGCGGGGCCGCCTTCCGGAGGCAAGACGCCGACGATCCGCACCGTCATGCACGCGGCGCGCAGCCTGAGGTGGAGCGAAGGAGCCGCGGTCGAGATGCGGATGGCGACGCCGGCGACCGGCGCGCGCTTGAGCGCGGCGATCAGCGCGCCGATCGATCTCGGCCGCGTGCGGCTGACGCCTCAGGTCGCCGAGCCCGGGCCGACGCAGACGGCGATCGAGGCGCCTTACCGGCTGATCGTTTCGCCCAGCGGCGCGAACGGGTGGGCCCACAGGAACGACGCGGCCGCAGCCGGGTCGGGGCGCGTCGAGCTGTGGCACACGCGCCTCGGCACCCGCTCCGACGCCACCGTCGTCGAGGGACCGCACTATCTGCGCAAGCTCCGTGCGGTGTGGGCGCGGTCCGGCCTCGCACGCGACGCCGAAGCCAAACGGATCGGCGAGCCGACGGCGGAGAAACCGGCGCATTACGACGCCGACAACCACCCCTTCGATCCCTTCCGGACGTCCCTCGACGCCGCCGATCGCTGGGAGCTGGTCCACCTGACGACGAACTACGCCCTCACCAAGAGCCCGGAGCCGGTCGACGTCGACAACTTCATGTTGTCGTCGATGGGGGCCTGGATCGACACCAGGGGGAGATGGGACCTCGAGCTCCTGAAGTACCCCGAAGATTGGAAGCAGCCGCAGCTCGAGGTGGAGGAGTGGAAGCACCGCGGCACGATGGGGCGCGACCACTACGTGCGCGTCGTCTACGCCGGGTACCTGTTTCCCTTCGGACACCGCGCCTCGCTCGTCAAGGTCACCGAGAGGAAGTTCCACCCGGAGCGCGACGGGAACCCCGCCTACCTGCGGCAGCGCATGTTCATCGTGGTCCGCAGGCCGCTGAAGGAGTACGTCGCGACCGGCCTGCAGGTCGACGACGCCGCTCCGCTCGCCTCGGGGGCGAGGCTCCTCGATCGCCAGCTGCCGTTCTCGAGCGTGCGCGTGACGACGCTCGTGACGCCGAACCTCGATCCTCCGGACCCCGGCCAGTCGCTGTTCTGGCCGTGCGTCGGGGGCAGCGACTTCAGGTTCCACCTCGTCGCGGTCGACCTCGAGGGCAACACGATCGAGTTCACGGCTCCGCTCGCGTTCACGGGGACGAGCGTCTATCAGGAAACCGAAACGCTGAAGACCTTCCGCGACAAATACGAGGACAAGCCAGCCCGCTCGCGCGTCGGCATGTCGGGTCAGAAGATCGCGTACGCCGAGAGCGAGCGCTCCGGGGACACCTCCTTCGAGTCCGACACGGTCACGTTCGGCGCCGAGGTCCCCGGCGGCACGCGGCTGGGCGAGCACGAGCCCGGCTACTACCCGTGCATCCGGCGCGCCGAGTCGCGGGTGCCGGCGGTAAAGCAGTTCACCGGACAGGACAGCCCCGCGGTCTTCTCCTACGCGGGGCCGTTCCTGCGCGAGGCCGCCGAGGGTGGGTTCGGCGGGAGCAACGTCGGCGAGGTCTTCTTCGAGGTCGCGGACAACCTGACGCTCCCGCTCGACTTCAGCAGCGCGGGCGACCGCGCCGGCGGGCTGCTTCAGCCGAACCTCGGGGTCAAGGGTCTGTCGCGTCTCCTCGGGCCGGTCTCCGGCGCCGCGACACTCGAGAAGATCGCCGCCGGGACCTTCGAGCCGGGCGACTTCTTCAGCCACCTCGAGGCGAAGCTGTTCGGCGTCCTGAACCTCGCCGACATCGTGAAGGTTGCGGGGGTCGACAAGGCGCTCGACGCCGTTCCGAAGTTCATCAGCGAGCAGTTCACCGCCGCGGAGGCGTTCCTCGCCGAGCTGCAGAAGATCAGGCGGCAGCTCGAGGACCTGAAGGCGCGGGCCGGCGCGGAGGCCGCGAAGGTCCAGGCGGAGATAGACCGGCTGCAGGCCGACTTCGACAGGCTGACGTCGGGGATCCAGCAGGTGATCGCCGGCGCGGAGAGCGTCGACCTCGAGGACGCGCTGCGCAAGCTCGTAGAGCACCTTCCTCAGACCCAGGAGGTGCTCAGGGCGTTGCCGCCGGAGGTCGCGTCGGTGCGCGACCGGGTCCTGGCGACCATAGACCGCTTCGCGGCGACGATCGCCGACGCGAAGGCGTACGTCACGCGTCTGCTCGAGGTCCTGCGGCTTCCCGACGAGCTCAAGATGAGGTTCGAGTGGAAGCCGGAGCTGAAGAGCTGGCCCGAGAAGCCGATCTTCGTCGCGGAGCGCAACGGGAAGCCGGCGAGCCTCGTCGTCGCCGCGGAGATCTCCGCCAAGAGCAAGCTGAACCCGGACCCCCAGATCGACATCGTCTGCCGGCTCGAGAACTTCTCGCTCGACCTCATCGGGAACGTCGAGAGCTTCATCAAGCTGCACTTCGACAAGATCGAGTTCCTCAGCACCGGCGGCAGCAAGAGCGACGTCAACGTCGAGTTCGCGGGTATCGAGTTCGTCGGCCCGCTCTCGTTCGTCGAGGCGCTGCGCGACTTCATCCCCCTCGACGGCTTCAGCGACCCGCCCGCGCTCACCGTATCCGAGCGCGGGATCGAGTCGAGCTTCTCGCTGCCGTTGCCGGACATCGCGGTCGGCGTCTTCAGCCTCCAGAACCTGAGCCTCGGCGCCGGCTTCAAGGTCCCGTTCGTCGGCGACCCCCTCAGCGTGCGGTTCCAGTTCTGCGACCGCGAGAGCCCGTTCCTGCTCACCGTCTCCGCGTTCGGCGGCGGAGGCTTCTTCGGGATCGAGCTCGACCCGAAGGGCGTCAAGCTGCTCGAAGCCTCCTTCGAGTTCGGCGCCAGCCTGTCCGTCGACTTCGGGGTCGCGAGCGGCGGCGTCTACGTGATGGCCGGCATCTACTTCAAGATCCAGGACGGCGCCGTCGAGCTGACCGGCTACCTGCGCATGGGCGGGAACGTCGAGGTGCTCGGCATAGTCTCGGTGTCGATCGAGCTGATGATGTCGCTCACCTACGAGGAGGCGACCGGGAAGTGCGTCGGGCGCGCGACCCTCTCGATCGAGATCGAGATCGCTTTCTTCAGCACCACCGTCGAGATCAGCTGCGAGCGCAAGTTCGCCGGCTCCAACGGCGACCCGACCTTCGCGCAGCTGATGGCTCCCGAGGACGACTACGACCCCTGGAGCGAGTACTGCGAGGCGTTCGCATGAGCGGGGAGGGAGAGTCGTGACGTCGCAGAAGATCATGTGGACCGCTCTTCCCCACGGGTTCCACGAGGGGGCGCCGAGGCTGTCGGCCTTCGTCTCGCCGAGGCTCACGTCGACGACCGGCCGGCTCGACGAGTTCCCCGACTTCATGGAATGGCCCGCGCGGATCAACGCGATGACGTTCACGGTCGAGACGGAAGAGGGGACGTTCGAGTGCCGGCGGATCTCGCCCGAGGCCGACCCCGCCGTGTGGACGGCGCTCTTCCGCCCCGATACGTTCGTCGACCCGTTCGAGTTCCGCGACTTCGCGCAGCGCGCGATCAGGACGCTCCCGGTGCGCAGCGTGACGCAGTACCTGACCGGGCTCTACCGCAACGTCGCGACGGCGTCTCCCCAGGTCGTGCCGAAGCTATTCGCCGCCGACGACGACGAGGACGACGCCGGCACGCTCGCGCCGTTGCTGCGCGACCTCGGAGGAGTCCTCCCCCTGGAGGTGAACGACCCGGACGGGGCGCTCGACAGGTTCGCCGGGGGTGAGGTCGACGACGAGACCGCGGCCCTGTTCTCCCTGCCGCGGATGATGACGCCCCTGGCGGCGACGATGCGGCGCGCGCCGCTCGCGCAGCCACAGCTCGACGAGCTGAAGGCGTCGGCAAGGTTCACGGCGCTGGACGAAGTCCTCGCGGAGAAACGGGTGATCGACACCCGCGCCGACGAGACGCACGGCTTCGCGTCGAAAGCGGCGCTCGACTTCTTCCAGACGCACCGGTTCTACGACCGCCCGGAGAAGCTGACCGAGCGCGTCGCCGGGATCGCCCGGGAGAAGGCGCCGCCGCCTCCCGAGCCGCCGAAGATCGACTTCCACAAGATGATGTCTCTCCTCGGCGATCACCCGTACCTCATGAGGAAGCTCGGCATAGTCGTGGACCTCGTCGCGGAAGGGCTCCCGCCGAGCGGGCGGATGCGTGTGCGGGCGAACCCGGGCGAGACCCAGCCGCTGACGGAGACCACACACGTCTTCCCCTGGACGCGCTTCGAGACGACCGAGGGTCTGTTCGTCGCGTCGCCCGAGAAGGACGAGATGGAGGACGGAATGCTCCGTCTCGACGACGTCAACGACGACCCCGACAGCACCAGCGCCGACTACGACGTGATCCAGGTCGACGTCGACGGAGCCGCGCTGAAGGCGGTCAACCTCGCGGTGACCGCTGCGAGGGGCATAGCCAGGCAACGGCTCGACATCGCTCGCAAGACCGCCGACCTGCGCGTCGCGCACGACCTCGCGAGCAGCGCGATCCGGCCGGAGGTTCTCACCGCCGGCCGCCTGACGCTCGGGCGCGAGGCTGCGAGCGTCAAGAAGATGGTGGCCGGGCGGATCCCCGAGGTGGTCGAGGCCGTGGACGGAGGCGCCCCGCCGGCCGAGGAGACGCGGCCGGACCCGTCGCCTCCGCCGCCCGACCGCGCGGGGCTCGCACCGATGCGCTCGGCCGGGATCGCGGTTGCTCGCGTCGCCCGAGCGACGCAGGTCGCGGCGAAGCTCGAGGCCGCAGCCGCCGCGCACGGGCAGACGGACGAGGACGAGATCGTCCACTTCGCCGACAACCTCGTGCGCGGGTACCGCGTCGACATCTTCGACGACCACACCGGTACGTGGCACTCGCTGTGCCGGCGCATCGGGAGCTACAGGCTCGAGACACGCGACGGCAAGCCGCTCTTCCTCGAGGCGGAGGACGGCTCCCGCGACATCGCCGAGGAGGGTTACGTCAAGGGCGCCACGACCACGTCCGACGGAACCGACGGCGGCGACCTCTACCTGCACGAGACGATGTTCCGCTGGGACGGCTGGAGCCTCAGCGCTCCTCGCCCGGGCCGAACGATCCGGGCGGAGGTCGACTCCGACGGCCGCCAGCGGGAGGTCGTCGAGCGTCCGAAGCCGCAGGCGGCGACGCAGTTCAAGATGGAGGCGACGTTTCGCGTCGAGCCGGGAACGCTCCCGCGGCTCCGCTTCGGTCACACCTACAAGATCAGGGCTCGCTGCGTCGACCTCGCCGGCAACAGCCTGGCGCTCGACGAGGTCGGCGACGTCCACGCGTCGGAGGAGATCACCTACGTCCGGTTCGACCCCGTCGTGCCGCCGCAGCTCGTCCCGCGAGCGCGCTTCACCGAGGGCGAATCCCTGAACCGCATGGTGATCCGCAGCAACTTCGACGCCGACGCGCAGACGTACGTGAAGAGCGAGGCCGTCGAGGGCGCGCTGAAGGACGCCGAGCACGACTACACGGTGGCGAACGACCGCCACCTCGTGCCGCCGAAGACGTCGCAGCAGATGGCCGAGTGCCACGGAGCGTTCGACGAGTGGATGGGGCGCGGCAAATCGCACCAGGAGGCGTTCGAGCTCGCGACGCGGGAAGCCGGCGCGCTCGACCACACGCACGTCGTCGTCGGAGAGGACGCCGACGGTAACCCGCGATACGAGGCGCTGGAAGGGTCGGAGACCGTTCCGGGACGCGTTCCGCCGGGCGCGCCCGCGGGGACGCCGCCGACGGGGGGCTACGTGGTCAACACGAAGGAGAGGTTCCCCCTCGCGTACCTGCCCGACTGGCTTGCCCGCGGCGTCGCCTTCCGCGGTCTGCCGGGGACCGACGAGCCCTACGTGCACGTCTACGAGGGGGAGTGGCCGGACCGGCGCCCGATCCGGATCAGGATCGTCGAGCGCAAGGGGACGCTGGACCCGAAGACGTGCGTGCAGGAGTTCGACGACCCGCCGGAGCCTCGGATGGAGGACGGCATGCTGATCGTCCCGCTGCCCAAGGGAGAGGTCGCGCGGGTCCGCTACAGCTCGTTCGTCGACCGAGACGACTACCGGCTGATGGGGCAGCAGCGCTGGCTCGGCGGCGGCGGGGACGACCTGGGGGAGATCGTCGACCGGGGCGAGCACTGGATGTTCACCCCGCACCGCGAGCTGATCCTGGTGCACGCGGTCCAGCAGCCGCTGTGCGCGCCTGCGTTCGCGACGCAGAAGGTCGAAGGAAGCGACGAATCGCGTCCGCTCGCCGCGACGCACCGGGAGCTCGGCGACACGTTCGCCACGCTGACCGGGATGGTGCGGCTGAGCGTCAAGACGACCGCGCAGGTCGACGTGCGCGCGAAGTGGCAGGAGCCGAAGGACCTGCTGGCCGACCCGACGTGGAAGATGGTTCCGGGCGCGGCGCTCGTCGAGACACTGCCGGTGCACTCGCGTCTGCAGGAGCCGGAGGTGCCGATCCCGTTCCCGGACATGGACCGCGTCCCGGGGGCCACGCCGTGGGAGGAGGTCCTCCGGACGTGGGAGAAGCTCGTCGGCCGCCGGATCAAGCACGAGTTCGGCGACACGAAGCACCGCTGGGTGGAGTACAGTCTCGTCGGGACGACGCGCTTTCGCGAGTACTTCCCGCCGGCGCTGACGAAGGACCCCAAGAACCTGACGCGTGAGGGGCCGGTCGCGCGCCTCAACGTCCTGAGCTCCGCGCGGCCGGACGCGCCGAGGGTCGAGTACATCGTGCCGTCGTTCAAGTGGGAGGAGGAGCTGTCCGAGGAGGGCGGCTGGAAGCTCGTGAGGAAGAGGGTCGGCGGCGGGCTGCGGGTCTACCTGCACCGTCCCTGGTTCTCCTCGGGCGAGGGTGAGCTCCTCGGCGTGGTCCTGTGGACGAAGGGCTTCGAGACCCTCTACTCGGACGAGAACCAGCGCTTCCGGACGCTCGTGTCTACTTTCGGCAGGGATCCCGTGTGGGCCTCGGGACCTCTCGATCCCGGAGTCGACCGGTCGTTCTTCCCCGCGGACCCGCCGGGGGAAGACGAGCTGTCGCTGGACGAGACCGACCTCGAGAAGGTGGGCGTCGTCGGGTTCGCGCCCGAGTTCGACCCGGGCCGGAAGATGTGGTTCTGCGACGTCGAGCTGGGGCCGAAGGCGCAGACGTCTTACTACCCGTTCATCCGCCTGGCGCTTGCTCGATACCAGCCCGACTCGCTGCCGGACGCGAAGCTCTCGCGGGTCGTCCAGACCGACTACGCGCAGGTCGTTCCCAACCGGACGCTGACGGTGACGAAGAAGGGCGACCGCGCTTTCGACGTGACCGTCTACGGCCCCGCGCCCGATGCGCCGTTCCCGAACCGCGTCGAGGTGGAGCTGCAGGTGCACGACGGGACGGTCGCGGGTGACCTCGGATGGACCTCGCTCCCGCATTCCCCGGACCAGCCGAACCCGGTGATCCTGCGACCGGGCTTCCCCGACGAGGCGACGGTCCCTGCCGGCATTTCCGAGGTCCTGCTCCGCGGCAGGATCTTCTCGGGAGCCCGGCCCGGAGGTGACGTCGCGACGACCGCGCGCGTCGAGCCGGGGACGCCCGCGGCGGGCGGTGGGGAAGGAGAGGGAGAGGTCGCCGCCGTCGACGCGGGGGCCGCGCTGCACTTCGCGCGCGTGGTCGAGCCGGGAAACCTGCCCGTGGTCGACGCGCGGGTGATGCGCGAGATCCTGCCGAAGGGCTTCCCCGAGGAGCTCGTCGCGAAGTTCCCGCCCGCGCTGCTGAGGGGGTACGAGACCTGGTCGGGGTCGATCACGGTGCCAGAGGGCGTGCGCGGCAAGGTCCGCCTGCTCGTCTGCGAGTTCGAGCACTTCGCCGCGGATCCCGAGGTCGGAAAGCTCGACCGCGACGAGATCGCGCCGAAGATCGACGGCCCGTACCTCGACCGCGTCGTCTACGCGGACACAGTGGAGCTCCCGCTGTAGTGATCGCTGCGAAACGGAGGAGGAGGAGGACGTGACGGATAGATCGCTGTCCGAGCTGCTCGAAGAAGAGGTCGCGGCCGGACGGATGGATCTCCTGCAAGCGGCCGAGCTCACCTCGCAGCAGGCGCTGTTCGAGCTGAACCGGAGCTGGATCGTGCAGGAGCACGCCGGACGCTGCGTCGGGTACGTCGCCGGGAGCATCGTCGTCGGCAGCTGCGAAGGCGACGTCCTCGACCAGGCGGAGGCTCTGGCGCCGGACCGCCTGCTGTACTTCGAAGTGGTGCCGGCGGCCGCCGAGGAGTCCTGACGTGCCCTCCCAGCTCGTTCCCGTCGGCAAGGACGACCACCGACCGCGCCAGAAGGGCGTGAAGCTCATCGGCAAGTCGCCGGCGGGAAACCCTATGACGAAGACGGTCGACGCGCTGATCGACACCGGGTCCGACCTGTGCGTGGTCCCGAAAGCCCTCGCAGACCAGTTCGGCGGACGGCCGGTCGCGGTTCGCGGGACACAGGCTCGCGGGGTCGGCGGCGTGGTGCTCGTGCGCCGCGCCGGCGTCAAGATCCAGTTCGGCGCCGTCGATCCCGGCGGTCAGGAGAAGCGCATCGAGGACGACTACGACTACCTGGTGGGGCCTTTCCCACGGGACGGCATGTGCATCCTCGGAATGCACGCGTTGGTGAAGGAGCGCGTCGAGATCGCCTGGGACCCGAAGGGGCGGGCCGGACAGCTGAAGGTTCCTTAGCGAGAGGGGTGGGCCATGGCCGCAAAGCTCGAGCGCTATCTCGGAGGCCACCGGCCCGGGCAGGCGGATGGAGCCGTGGTAGGGGTCTCGGCCGCGACCGGGCAGCCGCTGAAGAAAAAAGTCGAGTGGATGGTGGATACCGGCTCCGACCCATGTCTACTACCGGAGGCCGTCGCCAAAGAGTTCAAGCTGCAACCGCCGAAATCCGGCGGGATCGTCGCGTACGGTCTCGGCGGGATGACGGCGCTGGTTCGCAAAGGCGGGATCCGGATGGCGTTCTTCGTCACGGACGGCGCCGGCAACGAGACCCTGGTGAAGAAGGACGTCGACTTCTACATCGCTCCGCCCGGATATCCCCACTGCGTCATCGGGATGCACGCGCTCGCGCAGGCGGGAGCGGAGTTTCGCTGGAGCCCCTCAGCGGGGTCGGGCGCGCTTACCGTGCCGTGGACGCAGTGACCGAACGCCACACGTGACGAAGGGCCGCATCGCCGGGGCGCGAAGCATGCGGCCGTCAAGGTGCCCGTGCTCGGGTGGAGCGGTCGCCCCGGGGAAGCGCGCCGCGACGACGCCCGCTACCCGTTCAGGGCGGTGCAGCGGGAGGGGATGCCGTCAGGTCGCGCTATTGGCAGGTGCTGCAGGGGAACTGCTCCTCCCCGCACGCGAGCGTCGTCACCCAGGGACAGGGCAGAAGGGGGCGCGTCCCCCCTCGTACCTCGGCCAGCTCGTGGATGAACAGCTCGCGGATGTGCGCTTTGTCGTCGTCCATCATCCCCCCCTTATAGTCGCCGACCGATACCCTGCCCGCTCCGGCGAGCAGGTGTCAAGTTGCCGCGCGATGCGGCGCCGGGGTGGCGACCCGAGCTCAGGGACGACCCTCAGCCTTTCGCCTGGTAGTTGCCACCGATAGGCGATCCGGATGCCGTCACGACCACCACGCCGGCTGCGTCCTCCACGACGAAGCGCCCGACGTCCGCCTGCCCCGGCTCGCCGTTGTCGACGAACGTCCATTCCGCGTGCGCGGGGACGCCGTTCAGGACGCCGCTGCCGGCTCCGGAGTGGGTGTCGAAGCCCGAGCGCGACGCGGGAGCACCCGCCGATGCGTCGTCGTGGCAGAGGGCCGCGGTGAGCTGCCGCAAGGAGAAAGTGCCCGAGCCGGTGTCGACCTCGAGCCGGTTCGGCCCCCGGGCCCGGTCGCACTGGACGTCGAAGTTGTGCCTTACCCGCTGCCCCTCTTTGGTGACCAGCGTCCCCGCGCCGGACATGTGTCCCGGGAGGTAGGGCTGGACCAGGCGGACGCCGAAGTTCCACGCGCTCGCATGCGAGGTCAAGACCTCGAGCAGAACGTCGCCGTCTTCCAGCAGGCGCCGCTCCGCGACGCACGGGTCCGGCGACGCGACGCCGGCCGGCCCGGCGCAGTCGGGAACCAGGATGCCGTTCCTTAGGACCTGCACGGTCCTCTCGTTCTCCCCCGCGGGGATCAGCGAGGCGTCGAGCCGGAAAGTGATCCCGAGCGGCGTGACCTCCGTGGACGACGGCGCCTCGATGTTCACCTGCTCGCCGACGAGCTGGTACTCGGCTGGAGCCGCCTGCGTGATCACGGGGGTCTCCTCGATCGAGACGGTCCCGCCGGTATGGGTGAAGACCGCCGTCGTCGTCGGATCCGACTCCGTTGCGCCCTCGCCGGCGTCGGTGCTAGTCGTGCTCAAGGGGGCTGCTTCGGCAGTCGCCGTGTACACGGTCTCGACGTAGACGTCGACGTTCCCAATCTCGTTCTGGTCGCTGAAGTACGCGAGCTTGTAGGAGTTCGGGGAGAACGAAGGGTCTCCGTCGTCCGACGCGGGGGTCCCGAAGATCTGCCGCGAGCTCCCGTCCCTCGTGTTGATCACCGCTACGCCGAACTGGGACTCGTCCGACGTCGACCACTCGTAGGCGATCTTGGCCCCGTCGTGCGACCAGTCGAAGACCCCTCCGCCGCTATAACGACCGTCGTTCGTCAACCTCGTCAGCCCCGTACCGTCGACGTTGACGCGCCAGAGGTCCGCGGTATGGCTGCCGTCCAGGATCTCGCGAACGAAGATGATCTCGTCGCCGTCGGGAGAGAACGTCGGGAAGCCGTCGGACGGGCCGTTCGTGAGCTGGACGTCTCCCGTGCCGTCGGAGTTCACGATGTGAATCCCTCCCGAGCAACCACATCCGTAGACGACGCGGCCTCCCCCGGGCGCGAGATCGAACCAGTACCCGTCGACGGCGATGTCCCGCCTGTTGGTGCCATCCGCGTTCATCACGGAGATCCGGTTCTGGCAGTTCCCGTCACAGACGGTGGGCGTGCGCTCGAAGAAGATCCTCGAACCGTTCGGGGAGTACATGGGGTGGTGGTCGTATGAGTTGGGATTCGTCGAGAGGAGTTCCGTGCCGCTGCCGTTGACGTTGGCGCGATAGATGCCCCCTCCGCCGAAGATGACGTCGGACCCATCCGGAGCCCAGGCCAGCGGTCTCTGTGGATCGACGAAGTCGCATTCTCCCTCCCCCCAGGGATCTCCCGACGGACACGTGATATTGATCTCGTTCGTGCCGTCGGCGCTCATCACGAAGACGTGGTGGCCCCAAGTGAGCTCACCCGTCGGCCGGTCGCTGATGAAGGCGATCTTGTTGCCGTTGGGGGAGTACACCGGGCCCAGGTCCTTGGCGGGGTTCGAGGTGAGGCGCGTCGCAGCGGCCCCCGCCGGCGTGACCAGGACGGACAGGAAAAGCGTTGCAACCAGTGCCGAGACGACGATCCGCCGGGTCATTTTGGTCCCTCCTCCGTTGCGTGGCGAGAGTCGGGTCGAAGCGATCGCGTCCTCGTTGATGCCCGCCCCCACACTTTCGTCGATGCTCGACAAGAAGACCGCGCAGGACCCCGATCGGTCTGTACGTAGTCTGCTTGCCTTGCATCCGCCGGGGCTCGTTCGAATCGGTCGGGTGGCCCTCAACGTCTGTGATAGCCCTTGGACGATGACGCTGCTCGCGGAGGTCGTCGCCGCTTCGGGTGAGCTTGCCGGGACGAGGTCCCGATCCCGCAAGGTCGCGGCCCTCGCCGATCTGCTGCGGAGGCTGGACGCCGACGAGGTGCCGGTCGCGGTGGGCTTTCTCTCCGGCGTGCCGCGGCAGGGACGCGTCGGC
This sequence comes from Actinomycetota bacterium, assembly GCA_046263255.1. Taxonomy (GTDB): domain Bacteria; phylum Actinomycetota; class CADDZG01; order CADDZG01; family WHSQ01; genus JALZEG01. The sequence goes on along the minus strand of JBHELD010000015.1, from coordinate 6,484 downwards.
GTCGGCTACTCGATCGCGTACGGCGTCGACCGCGCTCCGGCGCCCGTCCCGTCTCTCACGGTCCTGGACGTCGATCACGCGATCACAGCCGTCCAAGGTGCCACGGGGGCCGGCTCGGCCGCGCTTCGCCGCCGGATCCTCGGCGACCTTTTCGCTCGCGCCACCGAGGGGGAATCCGACTTCGTGAGGCGGCTCTTCACCGGCGAGCTGAGACAGGGTGCGCTGGCCGGATTGATGCTGGAGGCGATCGCGGCGGCGACGGAGGTTTCCGCCGAGATCGTCCGACGCGCGTCGATGCTCTCGGGCGATCTCCCGCGCACGGCCGCGGTCGCGCTGACGTCGGGAGAGGAGGGCCTGCGGGCGATCGGGTTCGAGATCTTCCGGCCGATCCTGCCGATGCTGGCCTCCACGGCCGAGAGCGTTGCCGAGGCGATCGCCGGCTTCGAGCTCGCCTCCGTCGAGTGGAAGCTCGATGGGATCCGCATCCAGATCCACCGCCGCGGCGAGGACGTGCGCATCTACACTCGCAACCTCAACGACATCACGCACGCGCTCCGGGGGATCGCCGACGCGGCGCGCCGCCTTCCCGTGCGGGAGGCGGTCCTGGACGGAGAGGCGCTGTGGATGGATCTGGACCGGCCGGCCCCGTTCCAGGAGACGGTGTCGCGCATCGACGCCGACGCGCCGCCGGAGGGCATCGTCACGTTCGTCTTCGACCTACTCCACGTCGACGGCGAGGATCTCCTCGACGTGCCCCTCCACGAGCGCGCGACCAGGCTCGAGTCCGTCGCGCCCCGGTTCAAGATCCCCGCGGTGCTCACCTCCGACCCGGACGAGGCCCAGCGGGTCCTGGACGAGGCATTGCGCGCCGGACACGAGGGCGTCGTGGTGAAGGACGCGACGTCGCGTTACGCAGCGGGACGGCGTGGCAAGGCATGGCGCAAGGTGAAGCCGGTGCGGACGTACGACCTCGTGGTCCTCGGCGCGGAGTGGGGCCACGGCCGCCGGCAGGGCTGGCTCCCCAACCTGCACCTCGCCGCGCGGGTGCCGGGCACGCGCGAGTTCGCGATGGTGGGCAAGTGCTTCAAGGGGCTGACGGACGAGCTGCTCCGGTGGCAGACGGACGCGTTGCTCGAGCGCGAGGTCGGGCGGCGGGGGATCGCCGTCCTCGTGCGCCCGGAGCTGGTCGTCGAGGTCGCGCTAGACGGGGTGCACGTCTCGACACGCTATCCGGGGGGCATCGCGCTGCGCTTCGCGCGCGTCAAGCGCTACCGGCCCGACAAGCGCGCCGACGAGGCGGACACGCTCGACGACCTCCGCCGCCTGCTCCCGCCGCGTCCCTAGACCGACCACACGTATCGGGTCGTGTCCTGACGGCCTCGCGTCGCCCCCGTCAGGACCAGTCCGGCGTGGGATCCGGGTCGAGCCACCTGGGACGCGGTTTGCGGATGAAGGCGTCGCGCGGTCGACGCGGCTCGATCACTATTCCGGCAGTCCGACCAGGGTGCAGTCGAACCATCCCCACAACGTGCGTGCATCGTTCCCGAACCGGTTGCCGGCGATGGTGCGTTCGGCGAAGCGGCACAGCGTGCCGTCGCCGCCTCCGCCTTCGGCGGTGCGCCACGTGCCCGGCGAGAGCTCCTCGATGAAGATTCCGGTGTGGCCGTCGTTGCTGCTCTGCGACGACGAGATGTAGAAGTAGTCACCCGGCTGGGGGACGTTCGACCCGTCGTTCTTCACGAACGACGCGTGGCCGAAGCTCACGCCGCCCATGCTCGTGAACATCCCGGTCCCGGGCTTGTACGGACCCTGGGGCGCGGCGCCGCACCAGTGGCGGACGGCGCGTACGAACATCGCGCAGCTCGTCTTGACGCCGGTCAGACGCTCCGCCGCGTCGGGAGTCTTCTCCTGGCCGCAGGAGATGAACTCGCGGTAGACGTCGTGCCGCTCGGTCTGGCCGAGCGGGCCGTCGGAAAGCGCCTCCTCGCAGCAGCGAACGATCCGGTCGCGGATGCTCTCGCCGGCGCGAACCTCGAACGTGAAGGTCCCCTCTTTGTCGTCGCCCGGCTCCGTTCCATCGTCCTCGATCGGCGGCCGGGTCTCTTCGTCGTCGAGCGGCTGGACGCCGCCGTCGGACGAGGCGAACGCGTCCAGCCAGGAGCCCGCGACCGGCTGCGGGTACCCGTCGTCTACGGCGTCCGTGGCGACGTCGTAGGAGAGGTATTCGTCGCCGCCGACGATGAACGCCTTTCGCCCGTCGGAGCCCAGGATGATCGCGTCGATCCCGGAGGCGAGCACGTCGGGCCAACCCTCGGAAACCGGCTTCGGGTATCCGTCGTCGACGGCGTCCGTCCCGACGTCGTAGCGGACGTACTCCCCGCCTCGCAAGAAGTAAGCCTTGCCGTTCGGCCACACCACGGCCGCGTCCACGCCGTCCTCGAAGACGCCCTTCCACGCGCCGGCGATCGGCTGCGGGTATCCGTCGTCGACGGCGTCGGTGGCGATGTCGTAGCGCACGTACTCGCCGCCCCGGAAGAAATACGCCTTTGCGTTCGGCCACACGACGACGGCGTCGATGTCCGACTCGAACACGCCCGGCCACGATGCCGCGATCGGTTTCGACGGTCCGGTCTCGCTTCCGCCGGACGGATCGACGGCTACGTACTCGTCGCCGCGAAACAGATACGTTGTCCCGTCCGTCCAGGTGATGCCGGTCAATTTCGTCATGATTCCTCCTAAGGTCGTCGGAGAGGTAATCCGGGGGAGTGGCGAACCCGCACTTCCCGTGAGACACCGGCTCGGCTGTTCGACCCGGGCAGCTTCGATGCCGTCGCCGAACCCGGTCTCCTGCGTTCCCGCCCAGTTGCCGGCGGTCGGCCTGGGCTACTCGGGATCGACGGTGTCGCCCGCGATGTCTTATCGCACGTACTGGTCGCCGCGGAAGAAGCAGGCCTTCTCGGCGTCATGGGAGACCCGTCCTGTAGACCAGGGCCGCAGGATCCAGCCCCTCGTCGATGACTCGCCCCGCGTTCAGGAAGAGCTCCCGGTTCGCTTCGTTGCGGGGTCTCAGGCCGGGATTGCCGGTCTCGTCCAGCCGGGACTCCTCCGCGGCGCGAGCCCAGTCGCCCGCAGCCACCGCCGCTCGGAACTTGGGCCACTTCGCGAAGCTGGGTCCCTGCGCCCACGCGATGCTCATCAGGCCGAGCTGCGCGTCGGCGGGCCAGCTGTCGTACGACGCGAACTCCGCCGTCCTGCGGACGAAGTCCTCGTTCGCCTCGGCCTTGGCTAGGACGAGGCTGTCGATCGCCTCGTCGGTCAGCTCCAGCTTCGTGACGCCGGCATACGCGCTGGCCACCTTGCCGGCGCCGGCCGCCTTCACGGCTTCCCAGTCGGCGCGTACGTCCGCTTCGCTCGCACGGTTCGTCGTCCCGCGATGCACCCACGGGAGGTTCACGACGGCGTCCGTCAAAGGGTCGACGAGGTTCCCGATCCCCGTCGTCACGAGGCCCTTGATGTCGAGGTACATGTGCTTCACGCGGCCCTCGAACTTCGTCTGGAAGCTCACGAAGACGTCACGGACGCTCTGGTGCATTGCCTTCCTCCCTTGCTCTTGCCGTGGTCGACTCGTGTGTGCCCACTCTGCGCGCCCGACGTCATCCTGCGGGACGCGCGGCAGCGGCGCTGTTTGGGAGCTAACAGGCTGCCGGTTGTTCCTGTCGGCCGAGGCCGGCCTCGGAGGATCGGGAAGAGGTGTCTGCCGCCGCCACACCTCCGCCGCGTCGGTCGAACCGACCGGCCGCGGCGCGCCGACGTGGTGGTGCTGCTACCCGCCCAGAGCCATGGCAACGACCGCCGCGATTGCGAGGATCGCCGCGATCGGCCGCAACAGGCGCCGTCCGGCGACGCGGTGCTCCTCGACGACCATGACGGCCGTCACGGCAGCCATTGCCGCCACTTCACCGTGGCCGAGGAACGCGACGAGGGCCATCAGCGGCCAGGTCGACGCGAGGCACCTCGATCCCTGCCGTAGCCCGAAGCGAGCGCACGCGGCATCTGCCCGCAGGCCCGAAGGCGCCAGGGGCGTGACTCGTCGGCACGAGAGGGCCGCCCGGCGTTTCCATTTCGTCAGCTGCCATGCCGCGGCGACCGCGAGCATCATGACCAGGAGCGGCAGGCGCGTGCCCGCCGGCACGATCTTCGCCGCCAAGCCGATCATTGCCCCAAAGACCACGAAGATCGCCAGATACGCCGCCTCGAAGACGGCCATAGCTCGATGACGCCGCCGGCGGAAGCTGTTCAGCGCGACGTAGCGCGCCGCGGGCAACGTTGCGGGGGTCATCATGGCGACGGTCATCACCGCCCACCCCGTGGCGGGGGGCGAACCCGACGTCGTGCGTATCCCGGCTTGCGGTGCCGAGCCGGCGGGGCCGATCGGACAGAAGGGAGTCGGCGCGTCGCGGGGGGTTGTCGCAAGCGTGCTTTCACCGTGGACGCCGCCGAAGACGAGGATCACGGTCCACGCTAAGGCGGCAGCAACCGCGAGCGGCCATTCGGGTCGCCAGGCTGCTGCGGCGCGAAGTCGTCGCATCTGGCCCGACAGGCTCTCAGCCATCGCGCGCTCAGCTGACGAAGAGGCTGACCCTGCCGATGCTCAAAGGCTCGGCTTTGGCGAATCCCAGCTGCTCTTCGAGGATCGCGTCGACTGTGGCCTCTTCTCCCTCGGGCGGGATCGGGGCGATGATCTCGAACGTCACGGTGAGAGACGCCGGATCCCACTGGCCTGCTTCTTGCAGCGCACGGACACGGGACGTCACGTCGAACACGTGGCGCATGCCGGGCGGCCCGTCGCCGGTCCGGTCGGCGTCTCTCATGTGCTCGATGCCGAAGGGGGCGACGTTGCCGACGTGAGCGTCGAGGCGGTCGGCGTCTGCTCCATCCGGCGGGAGGTTGAGATAGACGCCGTAGACCACGCCCGGGTTGTGCTCGGCTCGCAGACCCTCCAGGTTCAGGAACATCCGGCTGGGCGAGTCGCCGTCGGCAGCGCGACGCACCGTGTCCTGGACCGTGGGGGGGACCTCGAGAACGATGGCGATCGGCTCCCCGGCCAGCACGACCGGCTCTTCGGTGGCGGCCACCAGCTCGGGAGGTGCACTGCGCCATTCGTCAGCCATTGTCCCTCGCATTCGTCGACCGGCCGTCACGCATATACGTACCCCAGTTGCCTTGCGGCATCGACTACCTCCGCCCCCGTGAGAGTGACGGCCGCACCGGTCTCGTCGTAGAAGTCGAAGGATTGACCGAGCCACGCGGCGTCGGTCGGATTGGCCCGTCCTCCGCCGAGACCCAACCAGACGTTCCAGAGACGGTCGATGTTCGCGTGGTGCAACCAGAAGATCGGATCGAAAGCTGCGCAGTTCGGATCGCTCATCAGTCCGCCCTGGCACTGCCCGCTCCCCTGGCCCCCGATCGCGACGTGAATGGCGTTGTGCGGAGTGAGCTCCAGAGCCCCGTAGTTCCCGCTGAAGTGGCTCGGTGTCGTCCGGCCGCCACCGAAGCTCGACGCCGCGGGCGAATTCGGCGGCGGGAAGAAACGCGTATGGAACGCGTCCATGGCCGTGGCGCTCGACGTGATCGTCGTGGCGAGCCCGCTGCCGTTCATGTACGCGGCCGCTCGCTGAGGAGGAACTATGTAGAGCGGGTTCGGCGAGCCGTCCGGCATGGTCGGCTGCCGGAACGGCAACGGCATCGTGTTCCGCGGGGTCGCCTGGTCGTAGTTCCAGTACGGCAGTGCCCAATCCGCCGGGCCTCCCCCGGCCACGACGGCCGCACGCACGATCCGCTCGAAGTAGTAGACGTACATACGGTGCCACGGGAGGAAGAACCACTGGCCGTGCTGGCACAGGTTCCACTTCGCTCCCGGTGGGACGGGTTGGTACGAGCCGTGCATTGCGGCCTGAAAGGTCCAGCTCGTCGGGTCCGTTGCCGAACGAGCCTGCATCACGCGAATGGCCAGGGCGTACGCCTCGGTGACGGGGTCCCACGGCGGGTTCGCCTGGAGCGACCAGACGTCTCGGCGCACGTAAGCGCCCTTCAGGATCCACATCGTCCCGGTCCCGGGCCGGTACAGCGCGAGGTGGTCGAGCCTGCCGCTGCCGTCGTAGTCGAAGGCGAAGGCGCGGTCGCCGGGACTGGCGAGGTCGTAGCCCCCGATGCCGTTGCCGGGATCACCCTGCTGGTAGACGGGCGTGAAGGCGCCGCCGTCGTTCTTCAGGATCCACATCGTCCCGGTCCCGGGCCGGTACAGCGCGAGGTGGTCGAGCCTGCCGCTGCCGTCGTAGTCGAAGGCTAAGGCGCGGTCGCCGGGACTGGCGAGGTCGTAGCCCCCGATGCCGTTGCCGGGATCACCCTGCTGGTAGACGGGCGTGAAGGCGCCGCCGTCGTTCTTCAGGATCCACATCGTCCCGGTCCCGGGCCGGTACAGCGC
>JBHELD010000014.1:0-78663 GCA_046263255.1 Actinomycetota bacterium | reverse complement strand
AGTCAGCATGGCCCTTATGTCTAGGGCTGCACACATGCTACATTGCGCGCTACAGAGGGCTGCGATACCGCGAGGTGGAGCGAATCCCAAAAAAGCGCGCCTGGTTCGGATTGGGGTCTGCAACTCGACCCCATGAAGGCGGAGTCGCTAGTAATCGCAGATCAGCAACGCTGCGGTGAATACGTTCCCGGGCCTTGTACACACCGCCCGTCACACCACGAAAGTGGGCAACACCCGAAGCCGGTGGCCCAACCCGCAAGGGAGGGAGCCGTCGAAGGTGGGGCTCGCGATTGGGGTGAAGTCGTAACAAGGTAGCCGTACCGGAAGGTGCGGCTGGATCACCTCCTTTCTAAGGAGTTATTGCTCCTAGTTGAAGCGCACTGGTTTGGCACACTGTTCAGTTCTAGGGAGCGACGATTTAAGGAGGCGGCCTTCGGGCCGCCTCTTTCGCGCGTCCGTTTTCTGTCACACGTCGCTCGTATCGTCGAGCGACGTTCGAGAGCGCGATGGCCGAGGGTCGTGGGATCCGCTCAAGCGGGAGGTCCTGGTTGCGAGGTTCCCCACGCAGACGAGTCGTCAGCCCGGCAGGACTACGCTCAGCCGCCCGAACGTGTCGGCATATATCAGGTCGCCGGCGCGGTCGGCCGGGACCGAGACCAGAACCGTCACCGGCGCCTCAGGCACCGCTCCCGGAATCGTCCGCTCGAGCACCACGTCGCCGATGAGCCGGTGCAGCCGCGGCTCCTCCGTCACCGGCGGCTCCCAAGTGACCCAGAGCTCGAACGCCGTCCCCGGCGCTGCGTCGGGCGGCAGCCCCTGGAGGTCGTGCAGCCGGATCGCGTAGCTGCGTCGCGCCGGCGCGGCAGCGCCCAATCCGGCTCCGGGCGTCGCCGGCTGAGGCGACGCGAGCGCGGCCCCCGAAAGAGCCCCTTCCGCGGGAGATGCGTCGCCGGACGCATCGGCCCCCACACGCGCGTGCTCGACGGCCGACGCGACGCCTCCGGGAGACGACGACTCGACTGGTGCGACCCCTTCCCCCTCGGACGCAACGGTGGCCGCGGCATCGGCGGGAGCGGCCGCCGGTGGGCTCACGAGCACGTTCACCGCGATGATCCCGAGGAGCGCCGCGGCTCCCCCGGCAAGCAGCAGGTTCTTCGTTCGCGGGCTCATCGCGAGCGCCCGCCGTCGCCCGCGAGGTCGCCGCCCTTGCGGATGCGGGCCGCGCTCCCGGTGCCGTACGGGACGGCGACCTGCGGGACGTCTGGGCTCATGGACGCTCCGGAGGCAGCTCCAGGACCTGCCCCGGGTAGATGACGAGCGCCCTCGTGATCGCGATCTGGGGCGTCGCGCGGGAGCGCCTCGTCGCGATCGTCGCCTCCGCGCTGTCGACCGTGTGCGGCCCGATCGGTTGCTGAGCGGCGAACGCGGCTCGGCGACCGTCGAGAGTGTCTTCGCGATCGTCGTGCTGGTGCTGCTCACGCTCGGCGCGCTCCAGGTCGCGCTCGTGCTCTACGCGCGCAACGTCCTGATGTCGGCCGCGCACGAAGGCGCGCGCGCCGTCGTGGAACGAGGCGCGTCGTCCGCCGACGCGCGGCCGCTCGTCGAGTCGGTCGTCACACGCTCTGCAGGGGGCCTGGTGTCGGATCTGGAGGTGGAGGCCGCCGCGTCGGCGTCGGGGGAGCGCGAGGTGCTGAGGGTCACCGTGCGTGGGACCGTCTCGGCATTCGGCCCCGTGCCGATCGACGTGCCAGTGAGCGCGGAGGCGACGGCGGTGCGGGAGGTCCCGGCGCGGTGACGCGGGCCGAGCGCGGCATGGCGACGATCGAGACGCTGTTGCTGGGGTTGCTGCTCGTGACCCCGCTCGTGTGGGGCCTCGGCGTCCTCTCGGAGCTGCACCGTGCGGCGCTCGCCGGCGCGGCGGCGGTCCGGGAAGCCGGCTTCGACGCGGCGAGGGCGTCGACGCGCGCGGAGGCGCAGCGACGGATCGACGCAGCAGTCGCGGCCGCGTTCGCCGACCACGGCCTGGATCCGGCCGCCGCGCGCGTCGAGTGGACGACCGGGGGGCTCGAGCGCGGTGGGGCCGTCGCGGTGCGCGTGTCGTACCCGATCCCGGTCTTGCAGGCTCCCTTCCTCGGACGCGTGGCAGGTCCGTCCGTGTGGATCCGCGCGTCTCACGACGCGCGGATAGACCCCTACCGGAGCAGGGAATGACGCCGCGCGACGAGAGCGGGCAGGTGACGGTGCTCGTGCTCGGCATGGCCCTGCTCGCGTTCGCCGTCGCCGGCCTCGCGGTAGACGGGACGAGGGCGTGGCTGTTGAGACGTTCGCTGCAGAACGCCGCGGACGCGGCCGCGCTAGCCGGTGCGGGCGAGCTCGACGACCGCGCGTACTACGAGGCTGGGGGCCGGACGATCGCCCTCGACGCGGCCGCGAGCGAGACGGTCGCGGCGCGCTGGCTCGACCGGCGCGGCGTCGCGGCGCGCGCTTCGGTCGCGGCGACGGAGGACCGCGTGGAGGTCGAGGTGACGGCGGAGATGGAGACGACTTTCCTCGCGCTCGTCGGGATCGGGACGCTGGAGGTCGTGGTCGAGGCCGACGCGGCCCCCGCGCCCGGAAGCCCGTAGGCGATCGTTCCACTCGGCGCGCGCGACGCCGTGGAAATCGGCGTCTCCGGTGCCCTCTGTCGAATTTCGCGAGCGCCCGGCCTATAGGGTGGCGCCGTTGGCCGGCTAGCCACAAGGAGGATGGATTTGAACAAGGCAGAGCTCGTCGAGTCGGTAGCGAACGCAACCGGTGAGAGCAAAAGGGTCGTCGCCGGGGTCCTCGACGAGATCGTCACGACGGTCCAGAAGCAGGTGAAGAAGGGCGAGAAGGTCACGCTTCCCGGCTTCGGCACCTTCGAGCGCCGCGCCCGCGCCGCCCGGACCGCACGCAACCCTCAGACCGGAGAACCGATCAAGGTCAAGGCCTCGAAAGTCCCGGCGTTCAAGGCCGGCGCCGGGTTCAAGAGCTTCGTATCCGGCAAGAGATAGCGCGTCCGGCGCAAATGGAAGAGCCCCGGGGTTCCCGGGGCTCTTTTGGTTGCCAGGCAGACGAGCTAGCGCGGCCTCCGTCCCCTCTGGATCCTGATCTGCCTCATCGTTCCTCCCAGGTCCGTGCCGTCGCTATCTCCTTGGTTCGCCGCGCTGCCGGGCGGTCCTGCGGCGTTGCAAGGCCATTGATTCCCCTGAGTCGCCTGGACTAGTCCTGCAACGTGGCCCTGTTCGAACCCGGTGCGGGATGCTCGCGCTGCCTTACGTCTGGTTAGAACGCCCGCGGTGCCGATTCGTTGCGTCGAATAGGGTGCTCTTGCGGCGGGGTTATCGTCGGCGGCGTGAAGAGGTCCATGGGCGGAGGCACCCACCGGGGGCCCGTCGGGCTCCGGCGCCAGCGGCGGGCGATCAGGTTCGTCCAGATCCTGCTGGTGGGGACGGCCGCGGCGTTGCTGATGTTCGCCGGCTACGCGCTCGGCCGCAGCTCCGGATACGAAGCCGGCGCGAAGTCGGGCGCGATCGACGCGCCGCGGCGCCCGTCGGGCGTGCAGACGGTCGTCCTCGGAGCGCTCGGTCTCGCGGCTCTCGCGGGAGCGGTGTTCCTGCAGGGCGACGGGAGCGTCCGCGTGCCGACGCCGGCGCGGCTCGAGGAGCTCGTCGGAAGGGCGGAGTCCCAGGCGATCGAGCGAGCCGAGAAGGTCGCGGCGGCCGACGCCGCAACGCACCCTCCGCCACCCCCGACCTCGGGACCGCCTCCTAAGGCGCCTGCTCCGCCCGCAGCTTCCTGATCACCTCGGCCGTACGCCCCCCGAACGTCCCCGCGCTCGCGAGGAACGCGTCGGCATCGGCGGGCGTGTCGATATCGAGCGCGAGCCGGGGGAGCGCCAGTATCGAGCAGCGGTAGGCGTGTCTATCCGCGAGGGCGATGTGACGCTGCAGGCTGCCCGGGCCGAAGGCGGGCTCGATGAGGTCCGGAGGGGTCACGAACAGCGCGTTGGTCCCTCCGTCGTCGCCCGACGGCACGAGGACGATGTCGGAGGTCGCACCCGTGTCGAGCAGGTCGACGAGGTCTCCCTTGTAGGCCAGCGGAACGTCGCAGGGGACGACGGTGACGGACTCGGCCCCTGCCGCGATCGCCGGCGCGACCGCGGCTGCGATCGCGTCGTTCAGCCCCGTCCCCGGATCGGACGCGGTCGCGAGCCCTGCATCCCGCGCGCGCCCCAGCACGATGTCGTCCTCGCTCACGACCCACCACCGCAGGAAGTCGGCGGCGAGGCAGAGCGCGAGCGCGTCGTCGAGCAGGGCGTGCGCGATCTCGAGGCGCTGCGCCGCGCCGAACTCGGGCGCGAGGCGCGACTTCGCCTTCTCCAGAGCCTTCACCGGAAGGATCGCCGCGTCCATCGCGCAAGCAGCCTATCCAGCCGCGGAAGCACTAACGGCAGGTCCCGTCGCGGCTCAGCCCCTTGAAGCGCGCGGCGGCGCTGCCGTGGCGGAGCTCGGCCTCCGCGCCGGTGGTCGACCGCCACTCGACCTCGAGCTGCGCGCACGACTGGAGGTTTCCGGCGAACGTGAACGAGAACGACGAGGTGCCCGACGACGGGCGAAGTGGGCGGGCCCGCTCCCGAGGACCGGGCCGTCGGCGCCGACCCTCACGCGCACGTCGACCGGCGCCCCCCGAGGTCGCCGTCGAACGTCACGGTCACCGGCCCCGGGCATTGGCGACCGGCAGCGACATGCCCGTCAGGCGCACGAACTCGTCGCTCGTCGCCGTGCCGGCCGCGCGGGCGATCCGGAAGGCCTGTCGGTTGACCCGTCCGTCGCCGTGGTTCTTGCCGGCGGCGACGCCAAGCCCGGCGGCGAAGAGCCCGGCCGGGCTATTCGTGCTCGTATCGCCCGATCCGGACGAACGCCTCGACGACCCCCCGGCCTTCCGGCCGTACGATCGTGCGACCCACGACGCGGCAGCCAGGACCAGGAGGACCGGCAGATGGCGATTGCCGAGCGCAAGCACTGGCAGCATCTCTACGCGGAGGTCGTCGCCACCGAGATCTGCTGCGGATGCTCCGCGTGCATCGTCGCCTGCCCCCACCACGTGCTCGAGCTGCAGGACTGGGATCCCGTCCAGACCGACCTCAACTCGCCGTTCGACGACTGCGTCCACGGGCAGGAGGGCTGCTCGTTGTGCGCGATGGCGTGCCTGCGCCTCGACCCGAAGATCGACGTCATCGAGACGAACGTGCACGGTCGCCGGCGCGACGACGCGCAGCCGGAGGGCGCGTACCGCCGGAAGACGCTCGCGCGGGCGACCTATGCGCCGATCCTCGAGCGCGGCCAGGACGGCGGCGCGGTCACCGCGCTGCTCGCGTGGGGCCTCGATACCGGCGAGCTCGACGGCGCTGCGGTGTCGTCTCCTTCGGACGACGTTCCGTGGCTCGACGAGCCCGCGATCGTGCGGACCCGCGACGAGCTGCTGTCACAGGCAGGCTCCCGTTACACGTACTGCGCGACGCCGCTGGCGCTCAAGAAGGCCGCGGAGCTGAAGCTGAAGAACATCGCGCTCGTCGGCGTGTCGTGCGAGTCCACGGCGGTGAGGAGCCTGGCCGCGGAGGGCATCAAGCGGTGGACCCGGCGCGTCGGCCTCGTGATCGGGCTGATGTGCTGCGAGACGTTCGACTACGACGCGTTCATGGTCGGGAAGGTCAAGCACGAGCTCGGGATCCCGCTCGAGGACGTAAAGAAGGTCAACGTGAAGGGGAAGGTGATCCTCACGCTGAAGGACGGGCGCGACGTCGACATCCCGTTGAAGCACGCGCGGCCGTTCGCGAACGAGTGGTGCCACCATTGCCCGGACTTCGCCGCGGAGCACGCGGATCTCTCCTGCGGGGGCCTCGGCATGGAGGGCTGGACGATGATCCTCGTGCGCTCGGAGAAAGGCGACGACTACCTGCGCCGCGCGGTGGAGGCGGGGGTCGTGGAGCTGCGCGACGCCGAGGAGGAGCCGAAGGCGCTGGAGGTCATGGACCGCCTGGCGCGCAAGCAGAGGGCGAGGGTCGGGCCCGACGACCCGCACGCGGAGGCCGCGTACGCGACGAGACAGGCGCTCGAAGCCGCGCGCGCTGCCGAAGCAGCAGAGCCCACCTAGCCGGATGGTGATCGCGCCGTCGCCGTAGGCGACGACGTCGAGCGAAGATCAAACCCGCATAGGACGGGAGCGCTTGCGCTCCCGTTAGACAGGCGGGAGCGCTTGCGCTCCCGCCTGACAGACCGGTAGTCGGCGCTCTCCACCGCCGCGTCGATCGTCAGGCGATGTCCCTTCACGAGGGTCCGTATGATAGGCGCCGGCCGCGGCCGGAGGCAGCCGGCACGGTCTCTTGACGCAGGTCGTTTCGTTCGGCGGATCGGGGGGCCGTGGAGCCGGTTTATCTGATGACCAAGGCGATCCTGAAGCCCTGGCTCGTCGCGTGGTTCCGGTGGCGCATCTCCGGCGCGGACAACATCCCGCGGCACGGCGCGGCGATCCTCGCGGTGAACCACATCGCCTACATGGACCCGTTCGCCGCCGCGTACATCGTCGACGACCGCAAGCGCCGCCCGCGCTTTCTCGCCAAGTCCGAGCTCTTCCAGGACAAGCGGATCGCGTGGCTGCTTCGCGGCTGCGGTCAGATCGAGGTCCGGCGGGGGACGGCAAGAGCGCCGATGGCGCTCGACCACGCGCTCGACGCGTTGCGCCGCGGGGAGATCGTCGTCGTCTTCCCCGAAGGCACGATCACGAACGACTCCGACCTCAACCCGATGGTGCCGAAGACGGGCGCGGCCCGCCTCGCGCTCCAGTCGGGTGCGCCGTTGCTGCCCTGCGCGCTGTGGGGGACGCAGAACATCTGGCCGAAGGGGCAGCGCAAGAACTGGCGGCCCCGCCAGGAGATCTTCGCGGCGGTGGGAGCGCCTCTCGACGTTCACGGGGATCCCGCGTCCCGCGACGCGTGGGCCGAGACCGGAGAGAAGCTGATGAGCTCGATCGGCCATCTGCTGGAGGGACTCCGCCCGCAGCTCCCGGACCGCCGCCGGCCCCGGCGGAAGACCGGGTGAAGGTCGCCTTCGTCGGCGCGGGCTCCTGGGGCACCGCGACCGCGTCGCTCGTCGCCGCGAAAGCCTCGTACGAGACGATCCTGTGGGCGCGGCGGGCGGAGCTGGCCGAGACGATCAACCTCTACCACGAGAACCCCCAATACCTCCCCGACGCGCCGCTGCCCCCGGACCTGCGCGCGACGAACGACCTCGAGGAGGCGGTGACGAGGGCGGAGGTCGTGGTGATGGCCGTTCCGTCGCACGGCTTTCGCGGCGTGCTGAGAGACGTCGCTACGGTCGCCGAGCCGGCGGCGTGCTACGTGAGCCTCACGAAGGGCATCGAGGTCGAGAACCGCAAGCGGATGTCCGAGGTGCTGAAGGAGGAGGTTCCCGGGATCGGGGACTCGTGCATCTCCGTCCTCACGGGGCCGAACCTTGCGAAGGAGATCGTGCGGGGGTTTCCGGCCGCCTCCACGATCGCCTGTCGCGACGAGGGCGTCGCGGCGGACCTGCAGGAGGTCTTCCAGTCGCTGCGGTTCCGGTGCTACCGCAACACCGACCTCGTGGGATGCGAGCTCGGCGGCGCGTTGAAGAACGTGATCGCTATCGCCGCCGGGATGGCCGACGGCCTCGGCTTCGGCGACAACACGAAGGCGACCGTGATGACGCGCGGGCTCGCGGAGATGGCGCGCTTCGGGGTCAAGTTCGGCGCGCACCCGCTGACTATGCTCGGCCTCGCCGGCGTCGGCGACCTCATGGCGACCTGCGCGAGCCCCCAGTCGCGCAACCACTACGTGGGGATCGAGCTCGGCAAGGGCCGCAAGATCGACGAGATCATCGGATCGATGAACATGGTCGCCGAGGGCGTGAAGAGCTGTAAGCCGATCTTCGAGCTCGGCCAGGCGGCCGGCGTGTGGATGCCGATCACCGAGAACGTCGTGCGGATCTGCCACGAGGGCGCGACGGTGGACGAGCTGGTCGAGGACCTGCTGAGTCGCGAGATCAGGAGCGAGTTCGAGGGCGTCGAGGACTACCTGAGGACCTAGGCGGTGGCGTCGAGGGCGCCGGCGAGGTCGTCGATGATGTCCTCCGGGTCCTCCAGGCCCACCGACAGCCGGCAGAAGCCCTCGTCCATCCCGACTGCCCGCAGCTCCTCGGCCGATAGCTGCGTGTGCGTGATGCTCGCCGCGTGCACGACGAGCGAGTGGATCCCTCCGAGCGACGCCGCCGGCCGCACGACCTCGAGCCGCTCCTGGAAGCGCGCCGCCCGGTCGCGGCCCCCGGCGACGACGAAGCCGATCGTCCCCCCGCCGCGGCCCCCGAACAGTGACCGGCACAGGGCGTGCGAAGGATCGGACGGCAGCGCGGGATAGTCCACCCTCTCCACGCCGTCACGCGACGCGAGCATCTCGGCTGCGGCAAGCGCCGACGCCGACGACCGCTCCACCCGCAGGGGAAGGGTGGCGATCCCTCTGAGCGCGAGCCATGCATTGAACGGCGCGAGGGTCGGCCCGATGTCGCGCGCGACGGCGCGGAGACGGTCGATAGTCGGGGGATCACCGCACGCGATGCCCCCGACGAGGTCGTGGTGACCGCCGAGGAACTTCGTCGCGGAGTGCACGACGACGGTCGCGCCGTGCTCGATCGGCCGGCAGAGGGCGGGGCTGGCGAACGTGTTGTCGACGACGAGCGGGACGCGTGCGTCGGCGGCGAGCCTTCCGAGCGCCGGCAGGTCGGCGACGACGATGCGCGGGTTCCCGATCGTCTCGCAGTAGAGCATCGCGGCCCCCGGCAGCGCGCCCTCGGTACCCGAGTGGTCGCCGACGTCGAAGAAGTCGGTGGTCACGCCGAAGTCCTTCATCCGCGTGTTCAGGAGCGAGTACGCGTTGCCGTAGAGCTGGCGTGCGGCGACGATCCTGTCGCCGGGGCGGCACAGCGCGAGGAACGTGGACCAGATCGCGGCCATGCCGCTGGAGAACGCTTCGGCGTCGGCTGCGCCCTCCAGGTCCGCGACCGCGGCTTCGAAGAGGTCGACCGTCGGGTTCGCCCAGCGCGTGTAGACGTAGCCGGCGCCGACGCGTTGCTCCGACGCCTTGGCGAACGCGCCGGTGTCGTCGAACGAGTACGTCGAGGAGAGGTCGAGCGGCGGCGCGAGCGGGTCACCGTCCTGAGCGGGCAGCGCGGGACGATGGATCGCCCGAGTGGCGAACCCGCGGCGCGGCCGGTCGACGGGGCCGCTCATGCGGCGCGGGTCGTCAGAGGTGGACGACCGGGCACGTCAGGGTGCGCGTGATGCCCTCGACCGCCTGGATCTTCGCCACGACGAGCTTGCCGAGGTCGTCGACGTTCCCGGCGCTGGCCCGGACGATGACGTCGTACGGGCCCGTCACGTCCTCGGCCGCGTCGACGCCTTCGATCTCGCGCACCTCGCGAGCCACCTGGGCCGCCTTGCCGACTTCGGTCTGGATGAGTATGTACGCCTGGACGGCGGCCACTTCGCTCCTTCCGTCAACGATCGATTGCGCGGTTCGGATGGTGGGGGAGTCTAGCAGGGCCGCCTCGCGCCCCTTCCGGTAGGCTCGACGCCTCACTCCCGCGATTTCTCAAAGGAGCTTCTCCATGTCGTCCGCTTCACTGGCGGGAATCGAGCGCCCCGGACGGGTCCACCTGAATCCGAGCGCGCCGGAGCTGGTGGAGATGGCGATAGCCCGCGGAGAGGGGACGCTCGCGCAGTCCGGGGCGTTGGTGACGAGGACCGGGGAGCGCACCGGCCGGTCGCCGAAGGACCGGTTCTTCGTCGCACACGGCGTTTCGAAGGACAAGATCGAGTGGGGTCCGGTGAACCAACCGGTCGAGCCGCAGGCGTTCGACGCGCTGCTGGAGAGGGTGCGGGCGCACATCGAGGGCCGCGAGCTCTTCGTCGTCGACGGCTTCGTCGGCGCGGACCCCGACCACTCCATCCGCCTGCGCGTGATCGCCGAGCTCGCCTGGCACGCGCTGTTCGCGAAGCAGCTGTTCCGCCGTCCGAACCCCGCGGAGCTCGCGGGGTTCGAGCCGGAGTTCGTGGTCCTGTCGACGCCGTCCTTCGACGCGGTCCCCGAGCGGGACGGGACGAACTCGAACGCGTTCATCGGCGTCGACCTGGAGCGCAAGCAGGTGCTGATCTGCGGGACGCATTACGCGGGGGAGATAAAGAAGTCGATCTTCACCGCCGCGAACTACCTGCTCCCCGAGCAGAGCGTGCTGCCGATGCACTGCTCCGCGAACCTCGGACCCCGCGGCGACGTCGCGCTGTTCTTCGGCCTGTCCGGGACGGGCAAGACGACGTTGTCCGCGGACCCCGAGCGCCGGCTCATCGGCGACGACGAGCACGGGTGGTCGGACAACGGCGTCTTCAACTTCGAGGGCGGCTGCTACGCGAAGTGCATCCGTCTGTCGCAGGAGAACGAGCCGCAGATCTGGGAGGCGATCAGGTTCGGCTCCGTCGTCGAGAACGTGGTCGTGGACGAGCAGACGCGTGCGGTCGACTACGACGATTCCTCGATAACCGAGAACACGCGGGTCGCGTACCCGCTCGAGTTCATCCCCGGGTTCGTGCCCGAGGGCCGCGCGGGACACGCCGAGACCATCGTCTTCCTCACCGCCGACGCGTTCGGAGTCCTGCCCCCGATCTCGGTCCTCCCGCAGGACGCGGCGATGTACCACTTCCTGTCGGGCTTCACCTCGAAGCTTGCGGGAACCGAGGCGGGGCTGGGGACGGAGCCCGTGCCGAACTTCTCCGCGTGCTTCGGCGCGCCGTTCCTCCCGCTTCCGCCGAGCGTGTACGCGCAGATGCTCGGCGAGCGCATCGAGAAGCACGACGCCCGGGTGTTCCTCGTCAACACCGGGTGGACGGGCGGGCCGTTCGGCACCGGCGTACGCATGAGCCTCCCCGCGACGCGCGCGATGGTGAGCGCCGCCACGTCGGGAGCCCTCGACGGGATCCAGACGAAGACGCACCCGATCTTCAACCTCGAGGTGCCGGTGGCGTGCCCGGGCGTGCCCGGCGACGTGCTCGATCCGCAGTCGACGTGGAGCGACCCGGAGGCCTACGAGGACAAGGCGCGGGAGCTGGCGCAGATGTTCGTCAAGAACTTCGAGAGGTTCGTCGATTCGGTGCCGGCCGAAGTCGTGAAGGCCGGGCCGAGGGCGGACTAGCTCTCGATCTCGAAGAAGATCCGGATTTCGGTGTGGTACTCGGTGATCACACCGTCCTCGACCACGGCGCTGCTCGCGAGGACGTCGAGCTTCGTGATGCGCCGGATCGTGCGCGCGGCCTCGGCGAGCGCGGCACGAGCCGCGTCGCCCCAGCTCTCCGCCGACACCCCGGTGAGCTCGATCGTGTTCAGGACCGCCACGGCGCCACCTTTCGTTGCCGGCGATGACTGAGGACGCCCGCACCGTATCCGAGCTGGGGGAGGCGGGCCTCATCCGGCTCGTGGCATCGTTCCTGCCACCCGCGCCGACGGGGGAGCTGTGGACGGGAGACGACGCCGCGGTCGTCGCCGTGGCGCGCGACCGCGCGGTCCTCACGACGGACACGATGGTGGAGGGCGCCGACTTCGACCTCTCCTATTGCGAGGGCTTCGACGTTGGATGGAAGGCGGTCGCCGTGAACGTCTCCGACGTCGCCGCGATGGGCGGCCGCCCCGCGCACGCGGTTGCGTCGCTCGCGCTGCCGCCGTCGACGGAGGTCTCGCTGGTCGAGGGCGTGGCGCGCGGGCTCGCGGCGGCGGCCGCGGAATGGGAGCTGGCGGTCGTGGGCGGCGACGTGAGCTCCGCGCCCGTCGTGGTGGTGGGGTTGACGGTGCTGGGGGACGCCGCGGCTCCCGTGCGGCGCTCGGGAGCCCGCCCGGGCGACCTCATCTGCCTCACCGGTTCGATCGGCGGCGCGTGGGGCGGCCTGGAGCTGCTGCGGCGCGGGCTGGGGGACCGGGCGCCGCGTCTGGCCGAACGGCACCTGCGGCCGCGCGCGCGCGTGACGGAAGGGCAGAGCCTCGCGGCGTCCGGGGCGACGGCGATGATCGACGTGTCGGACGGTCTGGCAATCGATCTCGCAAGGGTCGTGAACGCCTCGGGGGCCGGGTGCCGCGTGGATCCGGCGAGCGTCCCGCTCGACCCGGACCTCCACGTGCTGGTGGACCTGGGGATCGTCCGCGCGGAGGACCTGCTGCGGGGTGCGATCCTGGGAGGAGAGGACTTCGAGCTGATCGCGACGATGCGCGACGCGGACGAATCGACCTCGGTGATCGGCGAGGTCACGGACGACGAAGCGCTGCGGTTCGGAGACGACGACCTGGAGGAGCTGGGGAGGCACGGATGGGATCACCTGCGCGGCCGGTGACGGGGCTGCCGCGCGCTCTGACGATCGCGGGGTCGGACTCCGGCGGGGGGGCGGGGATCCAGGCGGACCTCAAGACCTTCTTCGCTCTCGGATGCCACGGGATGAGCGCGATCACCGCGCTGACCGCGCAGAACACGGTCGCGGTGACGGCTGTCTACGAGGTCGACCCGGGCTTCGTCGTCGAGCAGGTCGAGGCCGTTGCGACCGATATCGGCGTCGACGCGGCGAAGACCGGGATGCTCGCGTCGGCTCCGCTCGTCGAGGCCGTCGCGAAGGCGGTCGAGGCGTTCGAGATCCGGCGCCTCGTCGTCGACCCGGTGTCGGTGTCGAAGCACGGGGACCGTCTGCTCGCGGAGGACGCGGTCGAGGCGGTGCGCGCTTCGCTGCTGCCGCTCGCGGAGGTGGTCACGCCGAACCTCCACGAGGCGGCGGCGCTGGCCGGCGCCGGCTCGATCGAGACCGTCGCCGGCATGAAGGACGCGGCGCGCGCGATCCACGCGCTCGGCCCCCGGAGCGTGCTCGTCAAGGGCGGCCACCTCGAGGGCGGAGGCCCGGGCGGCGACGCGGTGGCGATCGACCTGTTCTTCGACGGCGACGACTTCCTCGAGCTCAGGGCGCCGCGCGTCGACACCCGCGACACGCACGGGACCGGCTGCGCGCTCTCGGCGGCGATCGCGGCGCGCTTCGCTCACGGGGACTCGACGGTGGACGCGCTGCACGCGGCGAAGCGGTTCGTCTCCGGCGCGATCGAGCGGTCGCTCCGGATCGGCAAGGGATACGGCCCGGTGAACCCGGGCTGGGAGCTCTTCTCCTAGCGCGGGCGACGCAGACGGGTCGGCATCTGCCGCGGGACTATCGGACCCGGCGTTTCGCGATGAGGCCGACGACGAGCAGGACCGTCAACGCGGCGGCGCCCACGGCGAGCTTCTTCCCGATCTCACTGGCCTCGACCTTGGCGCGGTCGACCAGCTCGTCGACCTTGCGCGCCAGGTCCTCGCGCGTCTCTTCGATCTCGCCCATCGTCTGCCGCGCGTCCTTGCCCATCCGCGTCTCCTCTATCCGGTCGTGGCTACCTCTTGCCCAGCGACTTCACCATCTCGACGTCGTCCTTGAGCGTCTGCTTCGTCATGTCGGCCGAGATCGGCGCGGCCAGCTTCCTCTTCGCGATCAGCCCCGCGGCGCCGGCGAACAGGATGAGGATGCCGCCGGTGGCGAGGTCGGAGAGCCACGTCGGCAGGATCTCGTCGAAACCGTCCCGGATCGCGAGGAGGAGGAAGATCAACGCGAACAGCGCGAAGACGGCGGCTACCGCGATCACGACCATGCCCTTGACCTTGGTCGCGATCGACCGGCCGACCTCCTGCTTCGCGAGCTCCACCTCCTTGCGGATCAGCGTCGAGAAGTCCTCGGTCACCTCCTTCATCAGCTGACCCGCGGACTTCTCGGCCCCCGCGCCGTTGCCGCGGTATATGTCCTGCGCCCTCGGTGGCTCGGCCACGTTTCCCTCCTATCCGGTCGTGAGCGATTGTCGCGTCACTCGTCGCTCCGCGAGAACGGCGTTCACCTCTGCGGCCAGCAGCGTGATCTGCGCGAGAAGGTAGCTTGCGACCAGCAGTCCCGCGGCGGTCGCGAACGCCCCGAACGTCGCCGACCGCGCCGCCGCCCCCCGGTCGAGGTACACCGTCCCGAAGTACTTCAGCAGCTCGAAGATCGCGCCGGCGATTAGCGCGCCCGGCATCACCTCTCTGAAGCTCCTCCGGAAGTGAGGGAGAAACTTGAACGCGGTCGCGAAGATCGCGACGTTCAGGCCGAGCCCGAGCGCGTATCCGAGGACGTCGGCAAGGGCGCCGGGCGCGAAGCGCGCCCATCCCGCCACCACGAGAGACCCCAGCAACGTCACGGCGAACACGACGAGCCACTTCAGCGCCGCGAGCCGCTTGCCGAGCAAGTTCCCCTCGTCCTCGACGCGGTGGATCTTGTTCAGAGCGTGGGCGAGCGCCACGATCGCCCCGCTGCCCGAGTAGAGCGCGAGCACGATGCTGAGGAGGGCGAGCCGCCCCGCAGCGCCTTCGAGGTCGTCGAGGGTCGAGGGCGTGATCAGCTCGCCCACCAGGGGGAAGCTCCCGAAGCCTCGCTCGAGGAGGTCCTCGCGTACGCCGGGGAAGACCTCGCTGACCAGACCGAGGACGGCCGCCGCGAAGATCAGCAGGGGAAAGATGGAGAAGAAGACGTAGTAGGTGAGCGCCGCGGCGTAGAACCCGCAGTCGTCCTCGGAGAACCGTTTGAACGTCCTGACGGCGACGTCGACGGCGCCGTGGGAAGCCCGTGCCTTCTCGACGCGCAGCTTCGCCTCTGCTGGGATCTGCTTCAGGTCCGGCATCGCGCGGGAGTTACCCCGCTGCGGGCGCGGGCTAACGAAGGGATGAGGAAGAAGGAGCAGGCCCGCCTACCCGGCGCGGCTGACCTTGTTCGCCTTCAGGCACTTCGTGCACACGGCCACGCGCCTCGGCGCGCCGCCGACGAGGACCCGCATCTTCTGCACGTTCGGGTTCCACCGGCGGCGCGTGCGCCGGTGGGAGTGGGAGATGTTGTTCCCGAACCCGGGGCTCTTGCCGCAGATGTCGCAAACGGAGGCCATAGGCGCCAGAGGCTACCAAATGACGGGGCGGCCCCCGCCCGCCTACTAACCTCCGAGAGATGAGCCACACGGTGCGCGCCCGCCCGAAGGGCCTCGAGCTCTACGCCGCCCGCCGCGGCGCGCTCCCTCTTCCGGTGGCCGGCAAGAGGGCCGAGGCCCTCGCCAAGCTCGGGATCCGCTCGATCCAGGACCTGCTCCAGCACTACCCCCGCTACCACGTGGACCGCACGCAGCTCCGGACGATCGCGGATCTCAGACGGCTCGCCGCTCAGGGACACGACGGCGAGGTGCAGGTCCACGCGACGGTCAAGAGGATCGCGCCGCCGTTCCGGACCCGGTCCGGCAAGCGGATGATCAAGGGGCAGATCGCCGACGAGACCGGGTCGATCGACGTCACCTGGTTCAACCAGGAGTGGGTGGCGCGGGCGCTGACGCCGGGCACGGTCGCGTTCTTCTACGGCAAGCTCGGCCTGTTCCGCGGCCGTCTCCAGATGAGCGCGCCGCGCTTCGAACGCGTGCGCACGGGGGCCGAGCCTTTCAACGTCGGACGGATCATCCCGATCTACCCGGCGACCGCGGAGCTCACGAGCGACCAGCTCCGCAAGCTGATGTGGGAGGCGCTGCAGCGGCACGGGCAGATCCTCGACCCGCTGCCCGAGCCGCTGTTCCGTTCGCTCGGGCTCATGAGCCGCTCCGACGCGGTCAGGCTGATCCACTTCCCCGACTCGAAGGAGGACGTGATCCAGGCGCGCCGCCGGATCGTCTTCGACGAGGTGTTCACGCTGCAGCTCGGCCTCGTCTACCGCAAGCGCAAGCTCGAGCGCACGGTCCGCGGGATCGCGCACGCGCCCCCCGGCCCCGGCTCCCTGGCGGAGACGTTCGCCGCGGAGCTCCCGTTCGAGCTGACCGATGCGCAGCGCCGCGCCTGCGCCGAGGTCGCGCGCGACATGGCCAAGGCGCATCCCATGCACCGGCTCGTCGAGGGAGAGGTCGGGTCGGGCAAGACCGTAGTCGCGCTCTACGCGTGCCTCGGCGCGATCGAGGGGGGCTACCAGGCGGCCTTCATGGCCCCGACCGAGGTCCTCGCCGAGCAGCACCACCTCACCGTCGGAGAGCTGCTCGACCGGGCGTTCGGGGAGGCGGAGCGCGCGAACCTGTTCGCGGGGGTGTCTCGCCGCCCGGTCGTCCGCCTGCTCACGGGCTCGACGCCGGCGGCGCAGCGGCGAACGATCCTCGCCGAAGTGGCCGCGGGCGAGGTCGACCTCCTCCTGGGGACCCACGCCCTGATCCAGGAGTCGGTGGAGTTCCGCAGGCTCGGCCTCGCCGTGGTCGACGAGCAGCACCGCTTCGGCGTCCACCAGCGAAAGACGCTGCGCGAGAAGGGGGCCGAGGGCGAGCCCGACATCCTGGTCATGACCGCGACGCCGATCCCCAGGACGCTGGCGGTCACGATCTACGGGGACCTCGACGTCTCCATCCTCGACGAGCTCCCGCGGGGTCGAAAGCCGATCGAGACGAGGCTCGCTGCGGGCGAGGAGGGAAGACAGGAGGGATACGACCTCATCCGACGCGAGGTCGCGGCGGGGCGTCAGGCGTTCGTCGTCTACGCGCTGCGCGACGAGTCCGACAAGACCGAGCTGCGCAGCGCGAAGGCCGAGGCCGGGCGCCTCGCGACGGAGGTCTTCCCCGACCTGCGCGTCGGCCTCGTCCACGGCGACATGAAGCCCGCCGACAAGGAGCGCGCGATGGGCGATTTCCGCGACGGCGAGACCGGCGTGCTCGTCGCCACGACGGTGGTCGAGGTGGGCGTCGACGTGCCGAACGCGACGGTGATGCTGATCGAGGACGCCGACCGCTTCGGGCTCGCGCAGCTCCACCAGCTCCGCGGCCGGATCGGCCGCGGCGGCCACGCGTCGTACTGCGTGCTGGCCACCGACCTCGACCTCACGCAGGCGGAGAAGGACCCCGCCGTGGCGGTGGCGGCCGAGCGGCTGAACGCGGCCGCGTCGACGAGCGACGGGTTCAAGCTCGCGCTCGTCGACCTGAGGCACCGGGGCGAGGGGCAGCTCTTCGGCGCCCGCCAGTCCGGGATGCCGCAGCTCAAGCTCGCCCGCGTCCTCGAGCACCAGGACGTGGTCCAGAGGGCCCGGGACATCGCCGTCGCCCTGCTCGACGAGGACCCCGAGCTGCGCTCGTACGAGAACGCGGAGCTGGCGCGGGAGATGCACGCGCGCTTCCCGGACCGGGCGCTGGACGTCGTCCACTCCGGCTGACGGGTTGGTGCCGCAGCCCCCGTTTGGTTAGGTTGGGACGATGAGAGTCATCGCGGGTGAGGCCAAGGGCCGCCGCCTGAAATCCCCGGGCCTCGGGACCCGCCCGATGACCGATCGCATGAAGGAGGCGGTCTTCTCCTCGCTCGGAGACCTCGAGGGCCTGGCGGTCCTCGACCTCTACGCCGGCTCCGGGTCGCTCGGCCTCGAGGCGCTGTCGCGCGGTGCCGCCTCGGCTCGTTTCGTCGAGAGCGCGCGCGACGCGATCGTGAAGCTCGAGGAGAACATCGACACGACCGGCCTGGGGTCGAAGGCCGAGGTGATATGGGCCGACGTGACGTCGACGCTGCAGCTCGGCACCGTCGAGCGGATCGACCTCGTCTTCGTCGACCCCCCGTACTCGATGCCGCTCGCGGGAGTGCGCGCGGACCTCGAGGCGCTGGTCATGAACGGCTTCCTGTCCGACGACGGCCGGATCGTCGTGCACCGCCCGGCGAAGGAGGGACAGCTGAAGCCGCTGGGCCTCGAGCTCCTGTGGGAGAGGGAGTACGGGCAGTCCCGCATCCTCGTGTTCGGGCACGAGGAAGAGGAAGCCTGATTGGCGACCGCGCTCTGCCCCGGGTCCTTCGACCCACCCACGAACGGCCACGTCGACGTCATCGAGCGGGCGTCGCGCCACTTCGACCGCGTGGTCGCGGCCGTCATCGCGAACCCGTCGAAGCAGGCGCTCTTCGACGCCGGTGAGCGCGCCGCGCTGCTGTCGGAGGCGCTGTCGCACCTCGACAACGTCGACGTCGCGTCGTTCGACGGCCTGCTCGTCGACTTCGCCCGGGAGCGGGGGGTCTCGGTCGTCGTCAAGGGCCTGCGCGCCGTCTCCGACTACGAGTACGAGCTGCAGATGGCGCAGATGAACGCGGCGTTCTCGCCGGGCCTGGACACGCTGTTCGTCTCGGCGAAGCCCGAATGGGCGTTTCTCTCCTCGAGCCTCGTGCGCGAGGTCGCGCGGTACGGGGGCTCGGTCGAGGGGCTGGTCCCGGCGGGCGTCGCGGCCGCTCTGAAGGAGAGATTCGGCCCCTGACCCACCCCCTCGCGCCGCGGCGACGTGGCATGCTGTAAGACCTCAGCGACCCCGCCTCGACGCAGCCGGAAAGGTAGCGACCTTCATGGACCTGATCGAACGGATCGACGAGATGCAGGTGTTGATCGAGGAGGCCAAGTCCGTGCCGCTGTCCTCGTCCGCCGTGATCAACCGGGACGAGCTGCTCGAGATGCTCGCCCAGATGAAGGACGAGGTCCCCGACGAGGTCCGCCAGGCCCGCTGGATGACGAGAGACCGCGACGAGCTGCTCTCCCGGGCGCGCAAGGAGGCCGAGCGGATCGTGGCCGAGGCCAGGGAGCAGCGGGACCGGCTGCTGTCGCGGACCGAGATCGTCCATGCCGCGGAGCGTGAGGCCGAGCGGATCGTCGACGAGGCCAAGGAGCGGGGGGTCAAGCTCCGCGTCGAGGCGGAGGACTACATCGACCAGAAGCTCGCCGCCTTCGAGATCCTGCTGAACAAGACGCTCGCCACCGTCGCCAAGGGCCGCGAGCAGCTGCGGGGCCAGCGGACCCCGCACGTCGTCGACGGTGCGCCCGAGGCGGGGGCGGGGGAGGCCCCCTTCGACGCGGCCGAGCTGAGCCAGCCCAGCGTTTAAAGATTCCGACGGGATCGCAAGCGATCCCGTCCTATCCGGAGCCCGCGGCGGTCGGCTACGTCGCCTACCGCGACGGTCGGGGGCACCTGGAACAACCTGGTAAAACAGGTCGTTCTGGTATCATCGACGCCCGGCGCGGGCGCACGCGCCGGCCACTTTCCACGGCGGATCTCAGGAGTCGCGCGCGTGCAGGGATTTACCAAATCGGTCGTCGACATCCTCGGGCGCCCCGGTGAATACCGGGACGTCCACGTCGCCGCGCCGCTGCCCGACGCCGGGGTCGCCCTCGCCCGCCTGACGGGCTCGCCGGTCGAGGCCGGGCTCCGGGCAGAGAGCGTCGTCGAGGGGATCCTGATCACCGGCACGGCTCGGGCGGGAGTGACGCTGGAGTGCTCCCGGTGCCTCACGGAGTTCCCGTCCGAGGTCTCGGTCGAGGTCTGCGAGCTCTTCGCCGGCCCGGGGCACGAGGTTGAGGAGGACTCGTACGCGGTCGCAGGGACCGAGATCGACCTCGAGCCGATGCTGCGCGACGCGATCGTGCTCGCGCTGCCCCTCAACCCGGTCTGCTCGCCCGACTGCAAAGGATACTGCGCCGGCTGCGGCCAGAACCTGAACGAGGCCCAATGCACCTGCGCCCCCGACGACGCGGATCCGAGGTGGGCGGGGCTCGAAGCCCTGCGCACGAAGCTGGACCAGTAGAGGAGGATCGATGGCGGTACCCAAGCGGCGCAAGACCAGGTCGAAGATGAGGATGCGGCGCGCGCACTGGAAGAGCGAGGCGCCGACGTACGCGTCGTGCCCCCAGTGCCGCCAGCCGAAGCTGCCCCACCGCGTCTGCCCGAACTGCGGCCACTACGCAGGCCGGCAGGCCGTCGAGACGGAGTAGCGGCGATAGGCCTCGCGGCCCTGGGCGTCCCGGAGGGGGGCGGACCCCTTTACGACCTTGCGCTGACGCACCGTTCGTACGCGTTCGAGAACGCGGAACCTCCGGCGGCGAGCGCGGCCGGCACGAAACCCACCGAGCACAACGAGCGGCTGGAGTTCCTCGGCGACGCGATCCTCGGCGCGGTCGTCACCGACCTCATCTTCGACCGCTATCCCGGGCTGTCCGAGGGCGTCATGGCGCCGCTGCGCGCCTCGGTCGTGAACACCCACTCGCTCGCGGACATCGCGCGCAAGCTCGACCTCGGCCGGCACATAAAGCTGGGAAAGGGCGAGGAGCTGGGCGGGGGGCGCGACAAGGTGTCGCTGCTCGCCGACGCGCTCGAGGCGGTGGTCGGGGCCGTGTACCTCGATCGGGGGCTCGACGCGGTGCGGGAGGCGATCGTCCCGATCTTCGAGGAGCGCATCGCCGCGGCCGTGGCCACCGGGGTGCGGTTCGACCCGAAGGCGGAGCTCCAGGAGCAAGCGGTGGCGGACGGGCACCCGCTCCCTTCGTACCGCGTCACCGGCTCCGGCCCCGACCACGACAAGCGGTTCGAGGCCGACGTCTACGTCGCGGGGCGGCTCCTCGCCACCGGGCGCGGCCGCAGCAAGAAGGAGGCGGAGCAGGACGCCGCCCGCCGGGCTCTGACGGCGGTGGACGAGGGCGCGCTCCAAGGAGGTGCTTCGGATGCCCGAGCTTCCTGAGGTCGAGGTGCTCCGCCGCGACCTGGAGAAGGAGATCGTCGGGCGCCGGATCAGGGAGGCCGAGGTGCGTCCGGGGACGAACGCGATGAAGGCGATCGCCCGGCACGGGCGGCGCAAAGACTTCCAGGAGCTGCTGCTGGGCGCGAAGGTCGAACGGATCGACCGCCGCGGGAAGTCGTTGCTGCTCGAGCTGGACAACGGCCGCACGCTCGTCTTCGAGCTCGGGCGCGCCGGGCAGCTCCTTAAGACGAGCGCCTCCGACGAGATCCCGACCCACACCCACGTCGTCATCGCGTTCACGATCGGCGGGCACCTGCGCTTCTCGGACCCCGCGAAGCAGGGGGAGGTCTACGCCGCCCCGAGGGACGAGGTCGCGGCGCTGACGGAAACCGGCGGAGCGATCGACCCGCTCGAGCAGCCGCTCGCGTGGCACCACTTCTCGTCGTTGCTCGAGGAGCGGAAGAAGGAGCTGAAGGAGCTGCTGATGGACGACGATTTCGTCGTCGGGCTCGGCAAGATCTACTCCGACGAGATCCTGTTCGCGGCGGGTCTCCGCCACGACCACCCGTCGAACAAGCTCTCGTCGCAGGACGTACGGCGGCTGTACCGCGCGTTGATGGAGACCCTGCAGGACGCGGTCAAGGCGCGGGGGACCTCGTGGGGAGATCTCCCGTTCACCGACCTCCAGGGCGTCCCCGGGGCGTTTCAGCTCGAGCTGAAGGTCTACGACCGCGAGGGTGAGTTCTGCCGGAGGTGCCGGAACGACATCGTCAAAGAGCCGTTCGGCGACTCGCACACCTATTTCTGTCCGCAATGTCAGTCGTGAGCAGGAGGAGTCGAAGTGGAAGATAGGACTCGCGTCCACGTGTTCGTGTCCGGGGACGTGCAGGGAGTGAACTTCCGGCAGGCGATCGCGGACAAGGCGAACGAGCAGGGCGTGACCGGATGGGTCCGCAACCTCAGCGACGGGCGCGTCGAGGCCGTGCTCGAGGGTCCCCGCGACGAGGTCTACCGGGTCGTCGGACTGTGCCGCGCCGGTCCCAGGGGGGCCCGGGTGGCGGGCGTCCAGGTGGACCGGGAGCCCCCGAAGAACGAGAAGACGTTCAAGATCAAGTAGGGGGCTAAGGCGCGATTAATGCCGGGGACCGTGCTGGGGCCGCTGCTAGGTTGAGGGGCCATGTACGTCAAGTCCTTGCGGCTCTCCGGGTTCAAGTCGTTCGCCAACCCCACGGTCCTCGAGTTCGAGCGCGGGGTGAACGTGATCGTCGGCCCCAACGGGTCGGGAAAGTCCAACATCGCCGACGCCCTGACCTGGGTCCTCGGCTCGCAGGCGCCGACGACCCTCCGCGGCGCCTCGATGGAGGACGTGATCTTCGCCGGGTCCGCCGGACGCTCCCGCCTCGGGATCGCCGAGGTCGACCTGACGCTCGACAACGCCTCCGGCGTCCTGCCGCTCGACCTCTCGGAGGTCACGATCAGCCGCTCGACCGACCGCACCGGCGCGTCCGAGTACCGGATCAACGGCGCTCCCTGCCGTCTGCTCGACGTCGCGGAGCTCCTGTCGGACACCGGCATCGGCCGCAGCATCCACACGGTCGTCGGCCAGGGGCAGCTCGACGCCGTGCTCCAGGCCCGGCCCGAGGACCGCCGGTCGTTCATCGAGGAGGCCGGGCAGATCGGGAAGTACCGCCGGCGCAAGGACCGGGCGCTGAAGAAGCTCGAGCGCGTCGAGGACAACCTGACCCGCCTGAACGACGTTCTGACGGAGCTCAGGCGGTCGATCCGGCCGCTCAAGCGCCAGGCGTCGGTCGCCGCGGTGCACTCCGAGCTGGTCGCCGAGCACGTCGCCCTGCGACAGAAGCTCGCCGCGACCGAGCTGGCGAGGCTCGCCCGCGACGAGGCCGGGCTGGACGTGTCGTCGGAGATCCGCCGCGCCGAGCTGCTGGCGGAGGAGCTCGACGCCGTGCGGGCACGGCTCGAGACCGCGGCCTCGCAACGCCCCGAGCTCGCCGAGGCCGCCGACGAGGCCCGGTCGGTGGCGCACGCGATCCACCGCTCGTCCGACAGGCTGCGCGCGCTGGGGCGGCTGGCCGCGGAGCGCGCCGAGACGATAGCGGCGCGGCTCGCCGCCGAGACCGAGGAGGGGTACCGCGAGAGGATCCGGCTCCTGGGCGGAGAGCGCTCTCGCTGGACGAACGAGTCCGAGGTCCTGGCCGCTGCCGCCGCCGACGCGCGCGAGCGCGCCGCCGGGGCCGCGCGCGCGGCCTCCGGCGCCGCCGAGGCCGCGGCGGGCGAGGAGACCATCCTCAGCGCGGCGCGGTCCGAGGAGACCGCTGCGACGCAGGCGCTCGTCCGCGCCGAGGGAAGCGAGGCGGCGGGCCGCGCGACGCTCGGCTCGATCGAGGCGCGCGTGGCCGCAGTCGAGGAGCGGCGCGAGGTCGCGGTGCGCGAGCTGGCGGCCGACGCCACCAAGACGACCGCGGCCGAGGAGGAGGTCGCCGCTCTCGAGACCGAGCTCGACCGCGTGACCGAGGCGGCCGCCGCCGCCGAAGCCGCGCTCGAAGAGGCGCGGGACAAAGCCGACCTGCTCAAGGGGTCGCTCGGCGCGTCGCAAGCGGGGCGCGCCGCCGCGAGCGCGCGTCTGGAGGCGCTGCGCGAGGTGGACGTGCTGTTCGCCGACGCGGGGGAGCTGCGGGTCCGGCTGCGGCCTCTGCTCGAAGCGGCCGAGGCGTCGGCCGCGGTCGCCACGGCAGGAGAGGAGCAGGCCGCGGCGATCCTCGACGACGCCGAGGCGGAGGCCGAGCGCCGCTGGCAGGAGGTCGCGCGCCAGGACGAGGAGCTCCGCCGGCTCGACGCGCTGCTGTCGGCGGCTGCCGATCGCCTCGCGGGGCGGCGCCGGCGGCACGAGGCTCGCGAGGTCGAGCTCGCCGCGCTGGACGAGGAGCTGTCGCGCGCGCGCGACGCGCTGGCGACGGCCGAACGGGCCGCGACGGAAGAACGCGCGGCGCTCCCGGAGAGGAAGGCGGCGGTCGAGGTCGCGCGCGAGCGGCGCGAGGCCGCCGAGCGCAGGCTGGCGACGGCGCGGGAGAACGCGGGCGCGCTGGCTGCGGCGGCGACCGAGCAGGAGGTCGCGGCGCGCGCGGCCGAGGAGCGCGCCGCAGCCGCGCGGATCCGGTTGCGCGAAGCCGAGGTCGGGATAGCCGAGGCCGAGGCGGCGCTCGAAGGCCTCGAGGACCTGCGGGCGGCGCTGGATCGCAAACGGCGGCAGGCCGAGCAGGTCGCGTTCGCGGCCGCCGACGCCGCGGCGCGCGCCGCCGCGTGGGCGCGGGACGCGGACGAACGCGCGGACCGAGCGCGCGAGCGGCAGAGGGCGGGAGAGACGCAGCTCGAGAGGCTGCGAGCGCGCGAGCGCGAGCTGGGTCGGGGCTTGGAAGAGGTCGCACGTCGCCGGAACGTGGCGGAGGTCCGGCGCGCCGAGACGCGCGCCCGCGCCGCCGCCGTCGCCGAGCGGGCGCTCGAGGAGTGGGGGCTGACGCCGGAGAACCTCGCCGGGCTCGGCCGGTTCGAGACCGAGGACGAGGCCGAGGCGAGGGCCCGGGTCGAGGACCTGGACCGACAGATGAAGCGTCTCGGGACGGTGAACCCGCGTGCGGCGGAGGAGTACGCGGAGCTCGCGGAGCGGGAGACCTTCCTCGAGACCCAGATGAGCGACCTGCGCGCGTCCAAGCGCGACCTGATGGCGGTCGTGACCGAGGTCGACGAGACGATCGTCGAGGTGTTCTCGCAGGCGTTCGCCGACGTCGCCGCGGAGTTCGAGGGCGTCGTCCAGCGGCTGTTCCCCGGGGGCTCCGGGCAGCTCAAGCTGACGAACCCCGACGACGTCCTCACGAGCGGGATCGAGATCGAGGCGCGGCCCCCGGGCAAGAACGTCCGCAAGCTGTCGCTGCTCTCGGGCGGCGAGCGCTCGCTCGTCGCGCTCGCGTTCCTGTTCGCGATCTTCCGGTCGCGCCCCTCGCCCTTCTACCTGCTCGACGAGGTCGAGGCCGCCCTCGACGACGTGAACCTCCAGCGCTTCCTCGCGCTGGTCGAGGAGCTCGAGGAGCGAGCACAGATCCTGGTCGTGACGCACCAGAAGCGGACGATGGAGGCGGCGGACGTCCTCTACGGCGTCTCGATGGGGATGGACGGCGTTTCGCACGTGGTCGCGCAGCGGATGGAGGACGTCGTCGTCTCCTAGCGCGGGCGCGCGCGTTTAGCCTTGCCCCATGCCCGAGGGAATGGTTCCCGAGCTCGTCATCGCGCTCGCTCTGCTGCTCGTCGCCGGCGGAGCGGTATTCCTATCGCGGCGGGCGCCGCGCGACGAGCCGCCGCGTCGCGACGCGCGCGAGGACGCGGACGGGGGAGTCGCGGTCGCCGAGCCGCCGGTCGAGACGCTGGCGCCGCCGGTCACCACGACGCCCCCCGTGGAGGGGGCTCCTCCGGTCGCGGCGCCGCCACTCGAGGCGGCCCCGGAAGAGCCGCTGCCCGTCGAGGTGCCGCGGCCCACGCTGCGCGACCGGCTCGCGAAGAGCCGCAAGTTCATCGCCGACAGGCTCGCCGACGCGTTCGGCCCCGCAGGGCGGGGGGACGAGGAGACGTGGGAGGACGTCGAGGCCGCGCTGATCCAGGCGGACGTGGGCGTCGAGGCGGCGGCGCGCATCACTGCCGACCTGAAGGACCGCGCCCGCGAGCGCCGGATCGCGGAGGCGTCGGAGGTGAAGGGGCTGCTCGCGGAGGAGCTCGTCGCTCTCTTCGACCTCGACCGCGACCGGGGGCGGAGCCTCGTGGACGAGGGGCCGTCCGTATGGCTCGTCGTCGGCGTGAACGGCACCGGCAAGACGACGACCATCGGCAAGCTCGCCCGGGACCTCACGGAGCGCCGGCGTTCGGTCAGCCTCGCCGCGGCCGACACGTTTCGCGCCGCGGCCGACGAGCAGCTCGGCGTGTGGGCCGAGCGGTCGGGGGCGCAGCTCGTGAAGCACCAGCAGGGAGCGGATCCGGGCGCGGTCGCGTTCGACGCGTACCGGCACGCCCGCGCCCGCGGCGTCGACGTGCTGATCGTCGACACGGCCGGACGGCTCCACACGAAGACGCCGTTGATGGACGAGCTCGCGAAGGTGCGGCGCGTGATCGAGAAGGAGGGGGCGGTCCACGAGACGCTCCTCGTCATCGACGCGACGGCCGGGCAGAACGGCCTCGTCCAGGCGCGGGAGTTCGCCGAGGCCGCCGGCGTCACCGGAATCGTCCTCACGAAGCTCGACGGCACGGCCAAGGGCGGGATCGCGCTCGCGATCGAGCGCGACCTCGGGATCCCGATCAAGCTGATCGGCGTCGGCGAAGGGATCGACGACCTCGAGCCGTTCGACCCCAAGACGTTCGTGGACGCTCTTCTGGCGTGAACGTAGTCGTCGCCGGCGGGACGGGCTTCATCGGCCGGCACGTAGCGCGGTCCCTCATGGACGCCGGCCACAGCGTCACCGTGCTCACGCGCGACCCGGGCGGCGTCGCGGCGATCCCGGAGCTGGAGCGAGCCGGCGCGGTGAGGGCGGACGTCACCGATCCGCGCTCGTTGACCGGGGTGCTTGCCGGCGCAGAGGCCGTGGCCGGCGCCGTCCAGTTCCCGAAGCATCCCGTGGAGGTCCCGCGCAAGGGCCTCACGTACGACCGGTACGACCGCGAGGGAACGGAGAACCTCCTCGCAGAGGCCGCGGAGGCGGGAGTCGACCACTACCTCTACGTAAGCGGCGCGAACGCCGACGCGCTGAGCGACAAGCCCTGGTATCGCGCGAAGGGACGCGCCGAGCAGGCCGTCCGGAGCAGCGGGTTGAGGTGGGCGATCCTCCGGCCCTCGTGGGCCTACGGGCCGGAGGACCGCGCGCTCAACAAGTTCGTCGCGATCGCGCGCTACTCGCCGGTCGTCCCCCAGCTCGGGACCAAGCCGCAGCGCGTCCAGCCGGTCTGGGTGGGCGACATCGCCCTGGCCGCCCGAAGGATCTTCGAGCGCGGTGCCTGGGACGCCGTCTACGAGATCGGCGGACCCGAGGTGATGACGATGGCCGAGATCATCCACACGCTGCTCGACGTCCTGGGGAAGCGGCGGGCCGTCCTGCCCGTCCCGGCATGGCTCGCCAAGGCCGGCACCGCGCCGCTGAAGCTGCTGCCGAGCCCGCCGATGACGCCGCAGGGGATCGAGTTCGCGATCCAGGAGGGCGTGGTGGACACCGCGGCGTTGACCGAGCGTCTGGGCGTGCAGCCCCTCCGGTTGCGCGAGGGTCTCGCGCGGTACCTGTAGCTTGCGAAGGAGCATTCGATGGCGAGGCCCCAGCCGGAGCAACGAAAGCCCCCGATAGACGAGCGCTATCGCATGTTCCTGCGCATCGTCGTGGTCGTGATCGCGTTCGGCGCGTACCTGCTCGTCCAGCGCGAGGAGCTCGGGGCGGGCGTGATGGTGGGCGCCGGGACGATCGCGCTGGGATGGGCTCTCGTCGACCGGTACACGCTCTGGCGGCGCGACCGGCCGGAGATGCTGATCGTGGGACAGGTCGTCCTCGGCGTCGGCCTCGTCGCCCTCGGGCTGTTCCTCTACTCCGCATGAAGAGCCTGAGGCCGTGGGAGACGGACCGCGAGAAGAAGGCGCTGCGGCCCCCTCTCGACCTCCGCGAGCGGCTCAGGCTCGCGCTGAAGGTTCTGGCGGTCTTCCTCGCGTACCGCTGGTTCGAGGAGCAGGAGCTGTCGGCGCCGGCCGCCGCGACCGCGTTCGCCGCGGCGGTGGGGGCGTTGTCGGCGATCGAGCTCGTCTGGCTGCGGACCAGCGCGCAACGGGAGCGCATCTTCACGCGCACGCGCCGCGAGGCGACGATCCTGCACGCGGCGACGCTCGCGCTGGCCGCCGTCGCGCTGCTGGCCACCGTCCCTCGCTTACCCTGAGCCGATGTTCGACTCTCTGAGCGGCCGCTTCGACGAGATCTTCACGCGCCTTCGGTCGCGCGGGCGCCTCACGGAGAAGCAGGTCGACGAGGTGCTGCGCGAGATCCGCCTCGCGTTGCTCGAGGCCGACGTGTCGCTGAAGGTCGTCAAGGCCTTCGTGACGGACATACGCGAGCGCGCCGCGGGGGCCGAGATCCACAAGAGCCTGACTCCGGCGCAGCAGGTCATCAAGCTCGTCCACGCCGCGCTCGTCGACGTGCTCGGGCACGAGACGGTGGGGCTCGAGGCGGCGCCGCGGCCCCCGCGCGTGATCCTCGTGGCGGGCCTGCAGGGCTCGGGCAAGACGACGGCCTCGGGGAAGCTCGCGCGCCACCTCAAGAGCCAGGGGCGGCGGCCGCTGATGGCGGCGTGCGACCTGCGGCGTCCGGCCGCGATCAGCCAGCTGCGCATCCTCGGAGAGCAGGTCGGCGTGCCCGTGTACGCGGAGGACGGGACGCTCGACGCCCCGGGCGTCGCGGAGCGCGCGCTGGCGCACGCGCGTGCCGAAGGCCACACCGACCTGGTGGTCGACACCGCCGGCCGGATGCACGTAGACCCCGACCTGATGGCCGAGCTCGGGAGCGTGTCGAAGGAGGTCTCGCCCACCGAGACGCTCCTCGTCTGCGACGCGATGACGGGGCAGGACGCGGTGAACGTCGCAGAGGCGTTCCTCGAGGAGGTCGAGGTGACGGGCGTCGTGCTCACGAAGCTCGACGGCGACGCGCGCGGCGGCGCCGCGCTGTCGATGGCATACGTGACCGGGCGTCCCGTCAAGTTCGCCGGCGTCGGCGAGAAGCTCGACGACCTCGAGCCGTTCCATCCGGACCGGATGGCGTCCCGCATCCTCGGCATGGGCGACGTCGTGACGCTCATCGAGAAGGCGGAGCAGGCGTTCGACGAGGCCGAGGCCCGCAAGATGGAGGCGAAGCTCCGCAAAGCCGAGTTCACGTTCGACGACTTCTTGAACCAGCTGCAGGCGCTGAAGAAGATGGGGCCGATGTCGCAGGTCCTCGGGATGCTTCCCGGGATGGGCAAGCTGCCGATCGGCGGCGACGACGTCGACTCGCAGCTCCCGAAGGTCGAGGCGATCATCCGCTCGATGACCCTCCAGGAGCGCGACAACCCGTCGGTGATCAACGGGAGCCGGCGCAAGCGGATCGCGCGCGGGTCGGGCACGACGATCCAGGACGTGAACCGCCTCGTGAAGCAGTTCGAGCAGGTGCGCAAGATGGTGAAGTCGATGTCGGGGGGCCGAAAGATGCGCCTGCCGGGGGGGATGAAGCTCCCGCCGGGCCTGGGGCTCTAGCCGTAGGTCGCGGGGGGCTACAAGCGGTGCACGCCTGCACCGCATCTACCGGGACCGCTCGGGCGTGTGACGGGCCGCGGCCCGGCCACGCTCTCCGGCCCCCCGGCGGGCGCGGGCGCTCACACGCCGGTTGACGCATCATTGTCCCCGCCGGTGACGATCTATCAGACGGGCGGACGACTCCCATGAGCGAGCTGCGCGAAGGCACTACCACCGTCCTCTTCACCGACGTCGAGGGGTCGACGCAGCTCGGCGCCCGGGCGGGGGACGACTCGGCCCGCCGCGTCCTGCGCCGCCTCGAGGAGATCATCCGCGGACAGGTGCGCGACCACGGCGGGCACGAGGTAAAGGCCCTCGGCGACGGCCTGATGGTCGCGTTCGGCTCCGCCCGCAAGGCGGTTGCGTGTGCGGCCGCGATCCAGCGGGAGCTCGACCGCGCCGCCGGCGCATCGTCCGCGGAGCTCCCTCCCGTCCGGATCGGGTTGAACGCGGGCGAGGTGATCGTCGAGGAGGGCGACCTCTTCGGGGCCGCGGTCAGCGCGGCCGCACGGATCTGCAGCGCCGCGTCGGGCGGCGAGGTCCTCGCGGCCGAGGTCGTGAAGGTCCTCGCCGGGACGGTCCCCGGCGTCGCGTGGAAGGACCGCGGCGAGGTCGCGCTGAAGGGGTTCGCGGAGCCCTACCGGCTCTACCGCGCCGAATGGCGCGCGGCGCGGCCCGCCGACGCGTCCGGGCTCACGCCGTTCGTCGGCCGGAAAAAGGAGCGCGCGGAGCTGCGCGCGTGGCTCGGCCGGCTCGACGAGGGTCGAGGGGGCCTCGTCGTGATCGGGGGCGAGCCGGGCGTCGGGAAGACCCGCCTCGCGGAGGAGCTGATCCGCGACGCGGCCGCCCGCGGGTTCCGGACCCTGACCGGACGCTGCTACGAGATGGAGTCGCCCCCGCCGTACGGGCCGTTCGTCGAGGTGCTCGAAGCCGCGTCGAGAGAGGTCGACCCGGCGACCTTCCGCGTGGCGCTCGGTCCGTCCGCCGGTGAGGTCGCGAAGGTGCTCCCGCAGCTCCGGCACACCTACGACGACATCCCGCCGCCGCTGGAGCTTCCCCCGCAGCAGGAGCGGCGTTACCTCTTCAACAGCATCCGCGACTTCATCGAACGCGCCAGCTCCGTCAAGCCGCTCGTCGTGCTGTTCGACGACGTGCACTGGGCGGACGACGCGAGCCTCCAGCTGATGGGGCACATCGCGCCGGAGCTCGCGGACATGCCGGTGCTCGTGATCGCGACGTACCGCGACGTGGAGCTCGACGTCTACCGGCCGCTCGCGAAGACGCTCGAGGACATGGTCCGCCGCCGTCTCGTGACGCGCATGAGCCTGTCGCGCCTGCCGGAGGAGACCGTCGCCGCGATGCTCGCGAAGCTCGCCGGCGAGACGCCCCCGCCGCCGCTGACCGCGACGATCTTCAAGGAGACCGAGGGCAACGCCTTCTTCGTCGAGGAGATCTTCCGCCACCTCGAGGAGGAGGGCCGTCTGCGCGACGAGCGGGGGCGATGGCGTCCCGACCTGAGCGTCGAGGACCTGGACGTCCCGGAGGGCGTGCGCCTCGTGATCGGGCGCCGGCTCCAGCGGCTCGCGCCCGAGACGATCAGGGTCCTCACCGCGGCCGCGGTCATCGGCCGCGACGTCGACTTCCGGCTGCTCGAGGCGGTCGCGGCCGGCGACGACGCCGACGAGCTGCTCGACGCCCTCGACGAGGCCGAGCGGAGCCACGTCGTGATGTCGCGCGCCGACGGCCGCGACGCCAAGATCGTCTTCGTCCACGAGCTGATCCGCCACACGCTGCTGGGCGCGGTCGCCCTCCCGCGCCGCCAGCGCCTGCACCTGCGCGTCGCGGAGGCGATGGAGAAGGTCCACGCGGAGGATCTCCCGGCGCACGCGGCCGGGATCGCGCACCACCTCTACAGCGCGGGCGTCGCGGCCGACCCGGCGAAGACGCAGGAGTACCTCGTGATGGCGGGCGACCGCGCCATGGAGGGAACTGCGTTCGAGGAGGCGCTCAAGTACTTCGAGGAGGCGTGCGAGCTGCGCGCGGCGCAGTCGGACTCCGAACGGGCTTCGCTCCTCTACAGGGTCGGTCTCGCGCGGCGGAGCCTCGGACGTCTCGACGAGGGACTGTCGGCGTGGCGCGATGCCCTCGCGCTGTACGAGGCCGCCGGCGACGTCGCGTCCGTGGCGGCCGTGACTCCCGAGATCGGGCTGCAGCTCGGGTGGGCCGCGCGCTGGCCCGAGGCGCTCGAGATCGCCGGCCGGGGACTCGCCGCGATCGGCGACGCGGCAACCGCGGACCGGGCGCGGCTGCACGGGATCGCGGCGATCGGCCTCGGATGGGCCGGCGACTACGACGGCGCGATGCAGATGATCGATGCCGCCGAGGCGCTCGCACGCGAGCTGGACGACCCACTCGTGCTGGGCGAGTGCATGACGGTCAAGACGGCTCACCACTTCGCGTACACCGAGACCCGCGCCGCCGTCGAGACGGGGGAGCCGGCGATCTCGCTCCTGCGCGCGACCGCGGGGGAGTGGAACTACGGCGCCGCCGTCTCCTTCGCCGCCCTTGCCCACTACATCTGCGGTGGTCTCGACCGTGCCGCCGAGCTCGCGGAGGAGGCGCTTCGCGTCGGGCGCCGCCTGGGGCACTTCGCCGCGCAGTTGTTCGGCGAGCGCGTCGCGTTCTTCGTCAAGGCGTGCCGCGGCGAGGTCGGGCCCGACGACTTCATCGCGTTCTCGCACCGCGACTATGACCTGTGCCGCATCTCCGGGCTCCCGTTCGAGGCGTACTCGGTCAGCTTCCGGGCCGAGGCGGAATGGAGGCGCGGCAACCTCGACGAAGCAGTGCGGCTCGCGGACGAAGCCGCGGCGACCGAGCCGCCGAGCGCGCTGTGGGGCTTCGCGCAGGGGCTCCGCTTCCTGATCTACGCGGCCGCCGGGCGCGAGGCTGAGGCGCGCGGGCTCCTCCCGTCGCTCGAGGGGTTGCTCCCGCAGCCCGGCCGTCCCAACCCGAACGGGTTGTGGTCGATCCTCCTGTTCGTGGTCGAGGGATCGGCGGTGCTGGGGCTGCGCCGGGAGGAGCCGCGCCTGTACGAGCTGGTGAGACAGCTCCAGGAGACGGGGGCGGTCATGCGCTTCGACGCCCAGTCGCTGGAGCTGCTGGCGGCGCTCGCGGCAGCGGGAGCGGGGAGAGACGGCGCGGCCGCGCAGCACTTCGAGCGCGCTCTGCAGGAGGCCGAGGAGATCGGGCTCCGGCACGCCGGATTCGACACCTCGATGTACTTCGCCGAGTTCCTGGCGCGGCGAGGCGCTCCCGGCGACGCCGAACGGGCCCACCGCCTCCTGGACGCCGCCGAGGCGGGGTACGCCGAGCTCGGATGGGTGCCGCAGCGGGCGAGGGCGGAGGCGCTTCGGGACGGCCTCTAGGGCGGGGAAGATGCCCCTGACCTGCTACGATCCATCTCTCCCGTTCGACATCGGACATCCGAAGGAGCGCGGTCCAGGTGGTCAAGATCAGGTTGATGCGCGTCGGCAAGCGGAAGCAGCCGTCCTACAGGGTCGTCGTGGCGGACTCCCGCAGCCCCCGCGACGGCCGGATCATCGAGGCGATCGGGCACTACCAGCCGCGCGAGGAGCCGTCGGTCGTCCAGATCGACGAGGACCGGGCGGTCTACTGGCTCCAGAAGGGCGCGCAGCCCTCGGACCAGGTCCGGCAGCTGCTCCGCATCACCGGGGCGTGGTCGACCTTCACCGGCGAGGCGCCGCCTGCAGGCGCCGCGGAGCCCGCGGCCGCGACGTCCCCCCGGAAAGCGACGCCGGCTTCGTCGGTAAAGGCGACTCCGGCCGCGTCGGTCGGCGACGGCGAGCGCGAGAAGGGGCTCGAGGCGGACACCCCGAGCATCGAGTCCACCCCGACCGAGGACGAGCAGCTGAGCGAGACCGGCGGGGCGTCCGGCGGCGAGGACGGGGGCGACGGCGCCGGTTCCCGCCCGGAAGAAGATGAGTAGGGAGTTCCTCGAGTACGTCACTCCGTGGCTCGTCGACCATCCCGACGAGGTGCTGATCACCGAAGCCGACGGAGAACGGGACGAGATCGTCTACGAGCTGACGGTCCACCCCGACGACATGGGCAAGATCATCGGCAAGCGCGGCCGCATCATCCGGTCGCTCCGCGCTCTCGCGCGCGCCGCGGGCCAGCGAGACGGCCGCTCGGTCTCGGTGGAGGTCCTCGACTGAGCTCCAAGGATCGCCTCGGCGATCCTCCAGGAACAGAAGGGCGCTCCGGGCTCCTTCTGGCCGGGCAGATCGGCAAGCCGCACGGGCTCGGCGGCGAGGTCTACGTCATCCGGATCTCGGACGACCCGCGCCGCTTCGAACCCGGCTCGACCCTGCGACACGAGGACGGCCGCGCCCTCACGATCGAGTCGGCGCGCGACCATCGCAACCGGCTCCTGGTGAAGTTCGAGGGAGTCGACGGCCGCACCGAGGCGGAGACGCTCCGGGGTGCGCTGTACGTCGAGGAGTCGGAGGTCCGGGAGCTCGCGAGCGGCGAGTTCTGGGAGCGCGACCTCGAAGGTCTCGCAGCCGTGCACGCGCGCACGGGCGCGGCGCTCGGAACGGTGGCCTACGTCCGGCCCGGGCCCGCTCAGGACCTGCTCGTGCTCGACACGCCGGCGGGGGAGCGCCTCGTGCCGTTCGTCGAGGCGATCGTTACCGGCGTGGACGTCGAGGCGGGGCGCGTGACGATCGACCCGCCGGAGGGCCTGCTGTGACGCGGCCGGCCGTCGGCGTCGTCACCCTGTTCCCCGAGCTGTTCCGGACGCCCCTGGAGACGAGCCTTCTCGGAAGGGCGACCGCCGCGGGGCTGCTGGAGGTGCGCGTGCACGACCTGAGGGAGCACGGTCTCGGGACACACAGGTCCGTGGACGACGAGCCCTACGGCGGAGGCGCGGGCATGGTGATGCGCCCCGAGCCGCTGTTCGCCGCGATCGAGGCCGTCCGCGGCCCCCGGTCGCACGTCGTCCTGCTGTCGCCGCGCGGCCACCGCCTCGACCACGGACACGTGACGCGCCTCGCGTCGCTGGAGCACCTCGTGCTCGTGTGCGGCCGCTACGAGGGTGTGGACGAGCGCGTGGTCGAGGCCGCCGTCGACGAGGAGCTGTCGATCGGCGACTACGTGCTCTCCGGGGGCGAGCTGCCCGCCCTCGTGGTGATCGAGGCGATCTCGCGTCTCGTGCCGGGCGTGCTCGGGAACGCGGAGTCGGCGGCATCCGAGTCCCACGCCGCCGGGCTTCTCGAATACCCGCAGTACACGCGCCCGGCGGAGTTCCGGGGGCTGCGGGTTCCGGACGTGCTCCTCTCGGGCGACCACGACGCCGTCGCCAGATGGCGGCGCGAGCAGTCGGAGCGGCTGACGCGCGAGCGGCGACCCGACCTGCTCGCCGACGGTGGCGAACGCGACTGAGGGCCGTTCAGCGCGCCGGTTTCCCCTACATTGGGCGGAACCTGTCGGTCGTCACGTGAGGAGTGCTCATGTATCCGGATTGGGTAACGCATCGAGAGCGGCCACGCGCCTTCGCAGTCGCGGTTGTGTGCGCGCTTGCCGTGGTGGTGAGCGCAGGCCCGGCGGTCGATGCGGCGATGTCGAGGGTCAAGCTCGCCGGAGGGACGGCGACCGCGAAGATCAGGTCGTCCCGCGGAGCGCCGATCGAGTCCGAGGCCGTAGGACCGATGGGGATCTTCCAAGCGAGCGGCACGAACGGCGCGGTCGCGGTAAGGACGTTCGCCGGCGGGAGCGGCGTCCTGGGCGCAGGCGACTGCACCGCGTCGCGCGAACCGGCTCAAGGTGCGCTCAGGAACACGGTCACGCTCCCCCACGGCGCGGTCGTCACGGCGATCGTGGTGACCGGAACGGGAACCGTGAGGATGACGACTGCGGCGCTGAACTCGAACCTGCCGCTCGCGAACTTCACGGTGAACGCACAGAACCCGAATGAGGTGCTGTCGTTCGGGACCGGCTTCACAGCTCCGTCCGAGCTGACGCTGACCGGGATCGACGGGACCAATTGCAATTTCGTGATTCTCGGGCAGGGGCCGGGCGAGCACCCGTTGACGCCGTAGCGCCGGATGACCCCCGGCCCCGCGACAATGGGGCCGTGCCCGGAAGCCGAACCCTCCAGCGCCCGGCCGCGGGGACGATCCCCGCCGGCCCCGGCGCGTACCTGTTCCGGGACGCCGAGGGACGCGTGATCTACGTCGGCAAGGCGAAGTCGTTGCGGTCGCGGCTGTCGAACTACTTCGCCACCGACCTCCACCCGCGTACGAAGGCCATGGTCGAGGCCGCGGCCGACGTCGAGTGGATCGTGACCGAGAGCGAGGTCCAGGCCCTCCACCTCGAGCTGAACCTCATCAAGCAGCACCGTCCCCGGTACAACGTCCGCTACCGCGACGACAAGACGTACCCGTACCTCGCGATCACGCTCGACGAGCAGTACCCCCGGGCGCGCGTGCTGCGCGAGCGCAAGCGCGCCGGCGTCCGCTACTACGGCCCCTTCGCGCACGCGTACGCGATCCGGGACACGCTCGATCTTCTGCTGCGGACGTTCCCGATGCGCACCTGCAGCCAGGGCGTCTTCGACCGGTGCCGCCGCCGGGGCAAGCCGTGCCTGCTGTTCCACATCGAGCGCTGTGCCGGGCCCTGTGTCGAAGCGGTCACGGAGGAGGAGCACCGGCGGATCGCGCTCGAGCTCTGCGACTTCCTCGACGGCAACACGAAGCCCGTCGTCCGGCGGCTCGAAGCGCACATGAAGGAGGCCGCTTCCACCGAGGAGTTCGAGCTCGCGGCGAAGTACCGCGACCAGCTCGACAACGTCCGCAAGGCGATCGCCCGTCAGCAGATGGTGTCCGCGCACGCGGAGAACATGGACGTGATCGGTCTCGCCGAGGACGAGCTCGAAGCCGCGTTCCAGGTCTTCTTCGTACGCGGCGGCCGCGTGACCGGCCGCAAGGGGTTCGTGGTGGACAAGGTCGAGGACCTGACGACCCCCGCGCTCGTCGAGGGCTTCCTCCAGCGTCTGTACGCCGACACCGAGCCGCCCCCGCAGGTGCTCGTCCCCGTCGAGCCCCCGGATCTGGACCTCATCGGGCGCTGGCTCGTGGAGCTGCGGGGAGCGAACGCGAAGGTGCGGGTGCCGCAGCGGGGGCAGAAACGGAGGCTGCTCGAGACCGTGACCGAGAACGCGAAGCACGCGTTCGCGCAGCACCGGCTCAAGCGCTCCAGCGACTTCGCGGCTCGCTCGTTGCAGCTCAACGAGCTCCAGGAAGCGCTGGGGATGGACGACGCGCCGCTGCGTATCGAGTGCTTCGACATCTCGAACACCGGCCCCACGGAGGCGGTCGGATCGATGGTCGTGTTCGAGGACGGGCTTCCGAAGAGGTCGGACTACCGGCGCTTCGCGATCAAATGGCAGCAGGGGCAGGACGACTTCGCGAACATGGGCGAGGTCATCCGCCGGCGCTTCGGACGCTACCTGGAGGAGAGCGAGGCCGCGCTGGATCCCGCCGGGACCGCTCGTCTCGGCGAGCGGTCCGAGACGAAGAAGGTGCCGCGCAAGTTCGCCTACCCCCCGAACCTCGTCGTGATAGACGGCGGCAAGGGCCAGCTCAACCGCGCCGTCGAGGTGATGGAGGGGCTGGGCGTCGAAGGCGTCACGACCATCTCTCTCGCCAAGCGCATGGAAGAGGTCTTCCTGCCGGGACGGCCCGACCCGATCGTCATCCCGCGCGGTTCCGAGGCCCTCTACCTCCTGCAGAGGATCCGCGACGAGGCCCACCGCTTCGCGCTCACGTACCACCGCCTGCGCCGCACGAAGAAGATGACTCGGTCGGCGCTCGACGGGATCCCGGGGCTCGGCGAGGTGCGGCGCAAGAAGCTGCTGAAGCACTTCGGGTCGCTGAAGCGCGTGAGGGAGGCGAGCCTCGAGGAGCTGCGTGCGGTGCCGGGCCTGCCGGCGACCGTTGCCGAAGCCGTCTTCGAGACGCTCGGAGCCGGGGAACCCGG
The DNA here is from genome assembly GCA_046263255.1 of Actinomycetota bacterium. Lineage (GTDB taxonomy): Bacteria > Actinomycetota > CADDZG01 > CADDZG01 > WHSQ01 > JALZEG01. The sequence continues at coordinate 41,544 of JBHELD010000014.1, read as the reverse complement.
AGGGGTTCCCTCGGCGGAGCCGAAGAAGGCGTCGTGAGCGACGAGATCGTCCGCAAGGACGTCGAGGTCACGGTCATCAGCGGCCTCTCGGGAGCCGGGATGTCGGAGGCGGGCAAGGCCTTCGAGGACCTCGGGTGGTTCGTGATCGACAACCTGCCGCCGGCGCTGATCGGCAAGATGCTCTCGCTCGCGTTCGCTCCCGGCAACGACATCTCCCGCATCGCGATCGTGGTCGACTCCCGCGGCGGGACGTTCTTCAGCGAGGCCAAGGCCGCGCTGGCGGAGCTGCGACGCGACGTGGGGACCTTCCGTCTGGTCTTCCTCGAGGCCGACGACGATGCCCTCGTGCGGCGGTTCGACGCGACGCGCCGCCGCCACCCGCTGGCGCTGGAGGACCGGGTCGCGATCGGCATCCAGCGCGAGCGCAAGCTGATGCAGTCGCTGCGCGGCAGCGCCGACCTCATCATCGACACGTCCGACCTGACGGTCCGGGACCTCAGGCGCAAGCTCGGCGCGTACTTCGAGGCGGGACATCCCGCAGAGGGCCTGAAGACCACGATCATCTCGTTCGGCTACAAGTTCGGGCTCCCGCTCGACTCGGACCTCGTGCTCGACGTCCGCTTTCTTCCGAACCCACACTGGGTCGAGGGCCTGCGCGAGCTGACCGGGCTGCAGCCCCCCGTGCGCGAGTACGTCCTCGAGAAGGACGTGACGGGGGACTTCCTGGTGAAGGCGAAGGACCTCTTGGCGGTGCTGCTCCCGGGGTACGAGAGCGAGGGGCGCCACTATCTGACGATCGCGGTCGGGTGCACCGGCGGGAGGCACCGCTCGGTCGTTCTCGCCGAGGAGATCGGCGCGTTCCTCCAGGACAAGGGATACCTCGCGAAGGTCATCCACCGCGACGTCGAGAAACCGCCGGCGGTGACGGCGCCGTGAGGGTGACCGGCATCGGCGGCGGGCACGGTCTCGCCGCGACGCTGCTGGCCGCCCGCCACTACGCGGAGGACATCTCCGCGGTCGTCACGGTCGCCGACGACGGCGGCTCGTCGGGCAAGCTGACGCGCGAGCTCGGCATCCCGCCGCCCGGCGACATCCGGAACTGCCTCGTGGCGCTCGCCGGCGACGACGAGCGGGCGCGGCTCTACCAGCACCGGTTCCGCGAGGGCGCGCTGACGGGCCACACCGTCGGGAACCTGATCATCGCGGCGCTCACCGAGATGACCGGCGACTTCGCGGAGGCGGTCGCCGCCGCCGGCCGGATGCTCGGCTGCGAGGGCCGCGTCTACCCCGCGACCGGCGAGGTCGTCGCGCTCATGGCGCAGGTGCGCGACGGCGTGGTCCGCGGCCAGGTCGCGGTCGCGCAGACGAAGGACCCGATCCAGGCGCTGTTCCTGGAGCCGCGCAACCCGCGCGCCAACCCCGCCGCGGTCCGGGCGATCCGCGGCGCGGACCAGGTGGTGCTCGGGCCCGGCAGCCTGTTCACGAGCCTGATCGCCACCATCCTGGTCCCGGGGGTGCGCAAGGCGCTGCAGGAGACGGCGGCGACGCGCGTCTTCGTGTGCAACGCGCGGATGCAGAAGGGCGAGACCGAGGGGCTGGATGCCGCGGCCCACGTGGAGTCTCTGCTGGCGCACGCGGGCGCGAACACCGTCGACGTGGCCGTCGTACAGTCGCCGGCGCTGCCGGTCGACGGCGTCGACGTGACGTCGCTGAGGGGGCTGGGAGTGCGCGTCGTCGAAGCCGACGTGGCGTCGGAGAGCGGCGCGCACGACCCCGAGCGGCTCGCCGAGGTCCTCTCCTCGCTTCGCTGAGACCTCCCGCCGTTAGGATGGGCGGACACCCACACTTCGACCAACACCTCGGGAGGGATCGTCGATGGCGACGCGTATCGGGATCAACGGCTTTGGCCGGATCGGCCGCAACTTCTACAGAGCGCTGAAGAAGCACGGCGCGGACCTGCAGCTCGTGGCCGTCAACGACCTGGGCGACGCCGAGACGATGGCGCACCTCCTGAAGTACGACTCCGTCCACGGGCGGTTCGACCGCGAGGTCAAGGTGAGCAACGGCGGGTTCACGATCGACGGCGAGGACGTCAAGCTGCTGTCGGAGCGCGACCCGGGGCAGCTCCCCTGGGGCGACCTCGGCGTCGACATCGTGATCGAGTCGACCGGCTTCTTCACGAAGCGCGCGGACGCCGGCAAGCACGTCGACGGCGGCGCGAAGAAGGTCATCATCTCTGCCCCCGCGAAGGACGAGGACATCACGATCGTGATCGGCGTGAACCACGAGGAGTACGACCCGTCACAGCACCACATCATCTCGAACGCGTCGTGCACGACCAACTGCGTCGTGCCGATGACGAAGGTCCTCCAGGAAAGCTGGGGCATCGACAAGGGCTTCATGACGACCTGCCACGCGTACACCAACGACCAGAACACGCTCGACCTCGCCCGCGACGACCTCCGCCGCGCCCGGGCCGCGGCCGTCAACATCATCCCGACGACCACGGGGGCCGCGAAGGCCGCGTCGCTCGCGATGCCCGAGCTGAAGGGGCGCCTCGACGGCCTCGCCCTGCGCGTCCCGGTGCCCGACGGCTCGATCACCGACATCGTCGCGGTGCTGAACGGGGAGCCGACGAAGGAAGAGGTGAACAACGCGTATCGCGAGTCGGCTCAGTCCGCCGGGATGAAGGGGATCCTCGAGTACACCGAGGACGAGATCGTCTCGAGCGACATCGTCGGCAACTCGCACTCGTGCATCATCGACGGCGCCTCGACGATGGTGATCGGGAACATGGTCAAGGTGCTGGGCTGGTACGACAACGAGTGGGGCTACTCGAACCGTCTGGTGGACCTGACCGCCCTGGTGGCGAGCAAGCTGTAGCCCGCCGGCGGGCGCAACCCGCACCCTCGTTGCGCGAATACGTACGCACGCCGCACGTTTTGGCTCACCGAGGCGGATCGCCGCGCGTCTTTCCCCGGGCCCTCGTGCGCGCACGCTCCCGGCCCGGAAGCGACCACGACGACCACTAGTCCCTTCAGACGGGGACCAAGATCGTCACGGAGTGAATTCGTTCGCGATGATCCTTGCGAAGTCGGGCATGTGGCCGATGGGCTCGGCGGTCGCGACCGCGGTGCAGTTCGCGGCGTTCGCGAGGACCCTCCTCATCGTCGCCGGTGAGGCCTTGCCCGCGCCGGACTTCGGCGTGAGCTTGGTCCTCAGCTCCTGGAAGAGCAGCGCCACGCCCGCGATGATCGCAGACGCGCCGGACGTCCCTCCGAAGTCCGTCTGGTACGCGTCCTTCTTCGTGGGCGTCGCACTGTTTCCGGCCGTGACCATGTTCTCGCCCCACGCGCAGCAGTCCACTCGGCTCCCAAAGTTCGAAATCGTTTGGCGCCCATGTGGTTGCGTCGACGTGCACCCGCCGACCATGATCGCTCCGGTGTCTTTGAAGTCCGCGTGCCCGCGCGCAAGCGTCCGCTTGCCGGCGGGATCGGTCATGTCGTCGATGTTGGACCTGCCGTTGCCGGCAGCCTCGATCACGATCACGCCGACCTTCGTCGCGAGCTGGATCGCAGTGGCGACGACGGGCGAGATCTCGACGGGCGCGAACCTCAGCCGGCCGTTGAGGCGTGTCGCAAGCTGAACCTCGAGGAGCAACACGTCCCCGAACCGCAGCGCGGGCGTCGCGTTCATGATCGTGTTGGCGATCTGCTGCCTGTCCTTCTGCGTGTTGAACGTCGTGCTGCCCTTCCTGAAGTAGGAGATGACCCGCGCGAACGTCTGCGGCGCGATCCCGGCGACGCCGAGCGTGTTGTCGACACCGGCGACCACACCGAGGACCCCCGTGCCGTGGAAGCGGCTGGTCGGGCGGATGTCCCCCGAGAGGAGCTGAATCCCGGGAGGCAGGTCCTCGTGGTCGAGCGACCATCCCTGCTCGAGGTCGATGAACCCAGTCCCGCTCCCGTCGACCCCCTTCGCCCATGCCGACTGCACGCCGACGCCCCCCGGCGCCGCGGCAAGGTATCCCTGCCCGGCGAACCGAGGGTTCGTCGTCCCGACCACCGCCGGGTCCGACGCGACGAGCTCCTCGTAGGCGAACTCGACGACCCCGTCCCACTGTCTCAGCGCAGTGGCGATCGCCTCCGGGTCGACCTCGTCCGGGCAGTCGATCGAGAGGAAGTTCGAGAAATTGGGCGGTGAGTACTCGGGATCCTGCTCCTTCGCCTGAGCGATCATCGCGTCGAGCTCCGGCGTCCCGGCGAGCTCGAAGATCGGCCGCAGCGCGAGGCCGGGAGCGAGTGCCTCCAGCGCTTGCGCGACTGCGGCGCCCTCGTTGGAGCCGACGAGCGACGCCATCTCACCCGGCGTGACCGCTCCTCCCGGCTCGATCCCCAGCGGGATCGTGTCGACGACCTTGACCATCACCTGGCGGACCGTCTCGGTCGCAACGGGCTCCGTCGTGACCCCCGACGCGGGATCCCAGAAGAGGACGCCGTTCTCGAACTCGCTCATCCGTCCGCCGGTCACCTCGGGGTTGTCGACTTCGTCGGTCACCGGGTAGCCGAGGGGTCCTTCGGCCGAGCCATGCTCTGCCTGGTAGGAAGCGAAGATCGCGCCGTGGACCTCGAACGCCCCGATCCCGCGCTTGTAGAAGATCCCGCCGTTCGTCTGGGCGATCGTCGCGGGACGAACCGCTCCGGGTGAGTTGTCGAAGATCGTCGTCGCTCCCGTGGGCGAGACGTCGACCCCGACGACCGAGAGCTCGGCGACCTTCGTGTCGATCGCCGCGTTCGCCTCGTCGAGCAACACGCACTGGGGGTCGAGCTTGCGGAGCGTCCGCGGCCCGGCGAACTCGTCGACGAACCCGTTCGGGTCGTCGGGCGGGAAGCGCAGGTTGTAGTGGGTCTTGTAGGCGAGGACGGCACGCCCGGTGGCGGGGCCGTAGTCGCCGTCGACGAACTCCTCCGCCGAGGCGACCGGCGGGTCCATCCGGAGGGACCAGCCGAGGTCGAAGAGGGCCTGCTGGACGGCCCGGACCGCGTCCGGGTCGCTGCCCTTCTGGAGCTTCTTGGTGCCGGTGTCCGGATCGTTGAGGATCTCTTCGAGGACGGGATTACCGATGAACCGCGGTGACTCGAACTCCATTGGCCTCTCCAGTCGCTCGTGCGGCGCGTGCGATCCGCCCTTGGGTCGAGCATCGCGTGGGGGCCGGAATCGCGCTGTTAGGCAGCTTACTCAGTGCCGGTGGCACGACATCTCGAACAGAGAAAGATCCCGTTCCCGACGAGCCGTGAGCGCTGCGGCACGTGCGTAGCCGCAGGAGCACCCCGCGGCCCCGGCCCGACCTTCTACACTCGGCCCGAAGTGGGCCCCGCTCCAGAGACACCCACCGCACTGCCGGGCATCGACTCGCTCGACGTCCAGGGCAAGCGCGTCCTCGTGCGCTGCGACCTCAACGTCCCGCTGAAGGACGGCCGGATCACCGACGACCTCAGGATCCGGGCGTGCCTTCCGACGCTGCGCGCGCTGCTGGAGCGGGACGCCCGCCTCGCCGTCTGCTCGCACCTCGGCCGTCCTGAAGGCAAGGTCGTCGACGAGCTGAGCCTGAAGCCAGTCGGCGACCGCCTCGCCGAGCTCCTGGGACGTCACGTGGAGGTCGCCGGCGACGTCGTGGGCGAGAGCGCCCGCCTCGCGTGCGCGAGCAACTACGAGGTCGTGCTGCTCGAGAACCTCCGGTTCGAGCCCGGCGAGGAGCGCAACGACGCCGACTTCGCGCAGGCGCTGGCGAACCTGGCCGCCGCCTACGTGGACGACGCGTTCGGGGCGGCGCACCGCGCCCACGCCTCGATCGCCGGCGTGGCGGAGGTGCTTCCCGCCGCCGCCGGGTACCTGCTGGCGGACGAGGTGGCGAAGCTCGAGCGGCTGCTCCATTCGCCCGATCACCCGTTCGTCGCGGTTCTCGGCGGCGCGAAGGTCTCGGACAAGCTGAGCGTCGTCGGCAACCTGCTCGAACGCGTCGACTCGATCTGCATCGGCGGCGCGATGGCGTTCACGCTGCTCGTCGCGCAGGGGCACGACGTCGGGCGGTCGCTCGTCGAGCACGATCGCGTGGACGAGGTGAGGGACGTCCTGGGCCGCGCCGCCGACAAGGACGTTCAGGTCGTGCTCCCGACCGACGTGGTCGCGGCGGACGCCCCGGATAACCCGTCGTCGTGCGACACCGTGCCGCTCGACGCGATCGGCGACCGGGCCGGCGTGGACATCGGTCCCGACACCGCGACGCGCTTCGCGAAGGCGATCGACGGCGCCCGGACGGTGCTGTGGAACGGTCCGATGGGCATCTTCGAGGTTCCCGAGTTCGCGGGAGGCACGCGCGCCGTCGCCGAGGCGATCGCGGCCGCGACGCGAGCGGGGGCGTATACGGTCGCCGGCGGCGGCGACTCCGCGGCGGCGCTCGCGCAGCTGGGGATGGAGGACGCCGTCTCGCACCTCTCGACCGGCGGCGGGGCGTCGCTCGAGCTCCTCGAGGGCCGGGAGCTTCCCGGGGTCGCCGTGCTGCGGGCGCGGGCCACGGCATGAAAGGAAAGCTTCGATGAGGACTCCGCTGATCGCCGGCAACTGGAAGATGTTCAAGACGCATCTCGAGGCGATGCGGCTCGTGCAGGCGCTCAACCACGAGCTCGCGGGGCACGACTACGACGCGGTCGAGGTCGTCGTGTGCCCGCCCTTCACCGCGCTGCGGACGGTTCAGACGCTCATCGACTCGGACCGCTACCTGATCGGCCTCGGGGCGCAGAACCTGCACCCGGCGAAAGAAGGCGCCTTCACGGGTGAGGTCTCGGCCGACATGCTGAAGGCGCTCGCGGTGACCTACGTCATCGCAGGACATTCCGAGCGCCGCGAGCTCTTCGGCGAGACCGACGACGACGTCAACGCGAAGGTCCGGGCGGCGTTGGGCGCGGGTCTGATCCCGATCATGTGCTGCGGCGAGACGTCGATGGAGCGCGAGAACGGCCGGACGGAGCGCAAGGTCGAGGGCCAGGTCCGCGAGGGCCTCAAGGGGTTGCGCGCGGAGCAGGCGGCGCAGATCGTGATCGCGTACGAGCCGATCTGGGCCATCGGCACCGGGGTGAACGCCACGCCCGACGACGCGCAGAAGACGATCGCGTTCGTCAGGGGCGTGCTCGCGCAGGTCTTCCCGCAGGACGTCGCCGACGCGATCCGCATCCTGTACGGCGGGAGCATGAAGCCGGGCAACGCGAAGGCGATCGTCGGGCAGCCGGACGTGGACGGCGGCCTCGTCGGAGGGGCCTCGCTCGACGCGGGGGACTTCGCCGCGATCGTCAAAGCCGTTCGCTAGGTCCCGCGGGCCGCGAGAGAGGAGCCGCACGTATGGCGTTGAAGCGCATCTGCTACGTGATCCTCGACGGGCTCGGAGACGACCCGCTCCCCGCCCTCCGCGGGCGCACGCCGCTCGAGGCGGCACGGAAGCCGCTCCTCGACCGCCTCGCGCGCGGCGGGCGCAACGGCTACGTGACGACGGTCGGCGAAGGGATCGCACCGGAGTCCGACATCGCGGTGCTCTCGATACTCGGCTACGACCCGCACGAGCACCACACCGGCCGCGGCCCCCTCGAGGCCGTCGGCGCGGGGCTCGACGTCAAGGACGGGGACCTCGCGTACCGGGTCAACTTCGCGACGGTCGAGCGCGACGGCGTCGGGCGACCGGTCGGCTCGGTGAGCGGCCAGGGGACGAGATGGACGATCCTCGACCGCCGCGTCGGGCGGGACCTGTCGTCGGAGGAGGCGCACGCGCTCGCGGAAGAGGTGCAGCAGAAAGTGCGGATCCCGGGAGCGTCGTTCGAGTTCCGCGCGACGATCGGCCATCGCGGCGTGCTCGTGATCCGCTCGGACGAGGGACCGCTCTCTGCCGAGGTTGAGAACTCCGACCCCGCCTACGGGCGGCAGGGCGCGCTCGGCGTGGCGAAGGAGACGTTCGACAACCGCGTCGTGCACGTGACGCCCGTGTCCGGGCACGAGGACGACCCCGCGGCGCAGCGCGCGGCGCGCCTGACGAACGAGTGGCTTGCGGCGTCGTACGAGGTCCTGGCGGGATCGGAGACGAACCAAAAGCGGGCGGCCGCGCGGAAGCTGCCCGGAAACTTCATCCTCACCCGCGACGGCGGCGACCAGCTGCCGGACCTCGTCCCGTTCCACGAGAAGTTCGGCCCCCGGATGGGTTGCTTCGTCGAGATGCCGGTCGAGCTCGGGATCGCGCGGCTCACCGGCATGGGGATCGTCGAGGCCCCGACGGGCATCCCTCCGCAGGAGCAGTACGGACGGTGGGCGGCGCTCGCGCTCGAGGCGATCGAGGGATACGACGGGCTGTACATCCACATCAAGGGACCCGACGTGCCCGCTCACGACGGCGACCACGCCGCGAAGATCGCGAGCATCGAGGAGATCGACTCGTCGTTCTTCGCTCCGCTGCTCGACGAGCTCGACCTCGCGCGCACGATCGTCGCCGTGACCGCCGACCACTCGACGAGCTGCGCCCGCAAGGCGCACACCGACGGCCCCGTCCCGCTGCTCGTGTCCGGCGGCGGCGTCACGCCGGACGGCGTGCAGACCTACGGCGAGACGGCGTCGCGCGACGGGGCCATCGGGCACCTCAGGGGGCCGGAGATCATGCCGAGCCTGGTGGCGCTGGCCAAAGGCTGAGGCGCGCCCTACTATTGCCGTAGTTCTTCCGACGGAATGGGGTGTGTCCCTTACATGGCTGCTCGCAGGAAGCACACGCTCGCCGACGTGCTCGGCCCCCTCGAGTCCGAGATCATGGACGTGGTCTGGAACGCGGGGGAGGTGACCGTCCGCGACGTCAACCGGGCCCTCAACGAGGTCCGGCCCATCGCCTACACGACGGTGATGACGACGCTCGGCAGGCTGACCGACAAGGGCCTGCTGCGTAGGGTCGAGGACCAGCCGGCGCACCGGTACTCCGCGCTCGTCTCCCGCGACGAGTACGCGAGCTCGACCGTGAAGTCTGTCGTCGACTGGCTCGTCCACCACTTCCCGGACCCGGCGGTCGCCTACTTCGTCGACAAGGTCGGCAACGAGGACGAGGAAGTCATCGCCCGCCTCCGGGAGGCCATCGACCAGCGGAGAGCGCCGAAATAACGTGACGAGCGCGGCCCCCGCAGTCCTCGCGCTGGAGACGGACTCGGCATGGGTCGTGATCTTTGCGGTCTCGCTCGTGACGCTGGCGGCCGCGCTCGTGCTCCGCCGTCTGATCAACCGGCCGGGCGGCGTGCTCTCCGGAGTGCTGCTCGGCCTCCCGCTCGTGCTCCCGCTCGTCGCCGCGCTGTTCTACGAGCACGCGCTCCTGCCGGAGGTCTCGGTGCTGAGGCCTGCGGGCTCCGCGCTGCTGGACGGGTCCGGCACGCTCTTGCATCTCCTGCTGTTCCAGGACCAGACGACGCACGCGGTCACGCCGTATGCGCTGTCGGGGTCGGCGGGGCCGTGGATCCTGCTGGCCGGGGGCCTCGTGACGTCGTTCATGCTCGTGCGCCGGGTCGTCGGCGTCGTGCTCGTAAGGCGGTTGATCGCCCGGTCGCGCCCGCTGGACGACGAGCACCGCGCGGTCGTCGACCCCGCCCTGGAGGAGACGGTCCGGCTGTCGTCGCTGGCGCGGATGCCCGAGGTCCTGGTGCTGCCCGACGGCGTCCAGGGAGCCTTCGCCGTCGGCGGCCGCAACGGGCGGATCCTCGTCTCCGAAGCCCTGCTGTTCGACCTCGACCGCGAGGAGCTGGAAGGCGTGCTCGCGCACGAGGTCGCGCACCTCGAGACCCACGACGTCCGGGTCGTGTTCGCGGCCGGGCTCCTGCGGGACCTGGCCGCGTGGAACCCTCTGGCGCACGTCGCGTTCCGGCGCCTGGCGTCCGACCGCGAGCGCGAGGCGGACCGGCGCGCGGCAGTGCTGACGACCCGGCCGCTCGCGGTCGCGTCCGGCCTGTTGAAGATGTACGACCTGATGAGGACGCAATCCCGGGCGCTGGACCAGGGGGCCATGGCGTTCCTGCGGCCCGGGCGTCAGATCAGCCGCCGGGTCTCTCACCTGATCGCGCTCGCCGACGGCCGCACGCTCGTGGCGCCGTCGGGGCGTCTCCCGTACCTGATGGCGGGGCTGCTCGTCGCGGTCCTGGGTCTGCAGGTCGGGGCGCGCGTCGCGACGCAGGACATGAACGGGTTCGCGATCGTCCTCGGCGACACCTCGAGCGCCAATGCCGAGTTCTGGACGCCCGCCGAGATCCGCAAGCACCACAGAACGGTCAACGGCCGGCACTCGGTGGCGGCGAGCCGGACGACGGCGCAGAAGAAGGAGGCGCCCGCCCCGCGCTACCCGGAGCTCACCCGCGAGGTCCTCGTCAAGGAGAAGAACCTGCCCGCGTGGTTCGAGTGGATGGCGCGCCGGGCCGAGGGGATCTCCCGGTCCTCGCTGGAGTGGGAGCTGCGCCGGGAATGGCGGGCGGTCCCCGTCTTCCGCCAGCCGGCGGGAGGGCCGCTGACGATCTACCGCCTGGGCCCGCCGCCGGGGGCCTACTCCTAGCCTCGACCGGCGTTTCGGCTACCCTTGGTGGCCGCAATCTCATCGCCGACGGATCCCAAGAGGTGCTCCCATGACCCCGCTGCTCGTAGTCATCCACTCGGTCGCCGCCGTGACGCTGATCGTGTTCGTGCTGCTCCACGCCGGGCGCGGCGGGGGGGTCTCCGAGATGTTCGGCGGGGGCATGCAGAGCCAGGCGATGGGATCGACCGTCATGGAGAAGAACCTCGACCGCATCACGATCATCACCGCGCTGGTCTTCGCCGGCACCACGATCCTGCTGGCGATGCGCCTCTCCTAGAGATCCCCCTCATGTGGCTTCGCCGGGCCGCCCGGGCGGCCGTCCTGTCGGTCGCCGCGCCGCTGCTGCTCGCCGCGTGCACCGGGGGAGACGACGTCGGCGAGGGCCCCCGCTCGGAGGCCCGGTCCACCGACGATCCCGGCGCCACCGCGGCCCCGCTCGACGAGGGCGCTTCGCCGTCGGAGCCCGGGGGCTTCACGTCCGGCGACGACGTGCTGACGGTCGCGATCAGGGAGCCTTCGACGCTCGACCCGATGCGGATCCAGGACCCCGGGTCCGTTCTCGTCGCACGGCAGCTGTACGAGGGGCTCACGCGCTGGGATCCGGTGACGGAGAAGGTCGTGCCGGCGGCCGCGCAGTCGTGGAGCGTGTCCGGCGGGGGCCGGGTCTACACGTTCCGGCTGCGCCAGGGGATGACGTTCCACGACGGCTCGCCGGTGCGCGCGACGGACTTCCGCTTCGCCTTCGACCGCATCGCGAAGAAGACGAACGCCTCGGACCTCGCCTACACGCTCGAGCGGGTCGAGGGCTTCCAGGAGGTCAACTCGCTCGGCGAGTCCGACCATCTCGCCGGGCTCGAGGTCGCCGACGAGCTGACGCTGCGGGTCACGCTGTCGGAACCGTTCCACGGGTTCCCCGCGGTCCTCACGCACCCGGGGCTCGTCCCGCTGCCGGCCGCGTCCGTGAGGGATTACGACTCGTTCCTCTCGTCGCCGGTCGGGAACGGCCCCTTCCAGATGGCGACGCCGTGGGTGCCGGGGGAGCCGGTGATCCTCGAGGACTTCCCCGGCTTCGTCGAGACGCCGAGCCTCGACGGCGTCCGGTTCGTCCCGGCCCCCGACGCGGCGGCGTCGTGGCCCCTGTTCGTCGACGAGCGGATCGACGTGGCCGAGGTGCCCTCGGGCCAGTTCGAGGCGGCGCGGGAGCGGTTCGGCGAGGACGGCTACCGCCCGTTCCTCGCCGGCTACTACTTCGGGCTGAACCTGCGCTCGGAGGAGCTGGACGGCGTCCGCATCCGCAAGGCGATCAGCCGCGCGATCGACCGGCGCGAGATCGCGGAGTCCGTCTACAAGGGGAACATGCAGCTCCCGCGCGGCATCGTCCCCACGGGGATGCCGGGCTTCCACGAGAACGTCTGCGTGACGCTGTGCCGCTATTCGCCCGAGGTCGCGAAGCGTTTTCTGCGCCCCGTCCCGCAGAAGGCGCGGCGCGTGTCGCTGCAGTTCAACAGGGAAGACCCGCACGGGCAGGTGGCGCGGCTCGTCAAGCGGAACCTCGAAGCGGTGGGGCTCGAGGTGTCGATCAAGGGGTATGGGTTCCCTCGGTACCTGCGCCTGCTGCGCGACGGCCGGCAGTCCGCGTACCGGCTCGGGTGGATCGCGGAGTATCCCGAGGCCGACATGTTCCTCTCCGGGCTGTTCGAGTCCGACTCACCCGACAACCACTCGGGCTTCGAGTCGCCGAGGGTGGATGCGCTGCTGGCGAGGGCGCGGCGGACGGAGAAGGAGGCCGTGCGCGTCCAGACGTACATCCAGGCCGAGAAGGCGATCCTGCGAGAGCTTCCCGTAGTGCCCATCGGCTCGTTCGTGACGCATTGGGTCGCGCAGCCGTGGGTGGAAGAGATCGAGTTCGACGTCATGGGGGGCTTCGACGCGGTGGAGGTCTCGCTGCGAGAGCGGCCGGAGTAACGCGGGGATGGTGACGACGACCTTCCGCGCCCGGCGATCGGTCCTGTGACGAAAGCGCGCCGCGGCGAGAGCGGGCAGGACCTCCACCTTCGGAGGCGCCTGACGTAGACGTGCTGGAAGCACGGCGCGATCCTGAGTCGTGCGCCGTCACCTGACACTGTGTCTCGTCCTGAGCTTTCTGGCGGCGTGTGACGGCGCGGGCGAGACGGCTGCGCCTCCTCCGTCCGCGACCCCGCCGATCTCGCGACGGCCGACGGCGAATGCACGCGCTCGTGATCACTTCTTCGTGTATCGGCTGCGGGGCAACGGTCGAGGTATCGAGGTCACCTTCGTCAACGGCGCCGGCCGGGAGGTCCGGCGACTGGTCGACGCGCCGTGGACGAGTCAAGAGATGACCGCTCCCGCAGACGCGGAGCTGGCCCTCAAAGCTCGGGGGCCGCGTGGAACGCACATAGAGTGCGTCATGAAGTGGCGGGCGCCGAGGGCGCGATACGGGGGAAACAACTCGGGCGAGTCGTCACAGATCAGTGACGACACGCGCATGTGCGACCTCTTCAACGTCTCGCCGAGCTAGAGGCTCTCCGAATTCCCTCGGTCTCACTTTCACCCGACGACGAGTGACGGACGGCCGGTCGAACAGTATGGGCCGCACGCGGCGCCGCGGGGGTTCGAGGTTGACTGGCGGCGAGGAAACCGATGTGCGAGCGACATCGTTTCGAGCTCAGACCGAAGAGGAGAGAAGGAGGCCACCAGCGACGGAGCGTTCAGGGCGCGCCCCGGCGCCTATAATTCTCTTCCGGCCCCGTTCCTTTCGGAGCGATCGGGGGCCTTCGCATCGGGCGGTGGTGGTGGAACGGTAGACACGCCAGCTTGAGGGGCTGGTGCCCGCAAGGGTGTGGGGGTTCAAATCCCCCCCACCGCACGAGAGCATCCGCAGGTCAGAGGGCAGTTTACGGAGAGCGTCGGCGGCCCGCTGCCAGCAATCTGCCAACGAACGTCGAGCCAAGCTCGCCGCTCACGGTGCACCTCCCCTCCAGGAGGCAACGGCGTCGGCGACCCCGGGAGGCGGAGGGAGCGCCATCTTGGACGGCGCCAGAGGCGCCGAACCTCCGCCAGGACACACCGCCCAACCCGGCGAACGTCTTGATGCATGCGGGTACCCGTGACAGTGGTCGCGCTGATCGTTCTCGTCGGTTGCGGAGCCGACGGAGCACCCCAACGGCCGATCCCGGGCGAGGCATGGCTAAACCCCTACGTGGAACGAAGCTGCGACGAGTTGGAAACGCTCCGAAGGACCGAGAGCGCCTACGAAGACCAGCTCCCGCGGGGTTTTCCGGTCCTCTCCGGCGCCCAGCCGCAGGGATGGGTTCGGGAGGGTCGCTTCGAAAAGGTTCGATTGTCTTTCGACGGCAGTCACCGCGAAGCGAAGGAGCTCTACGAGGACAAGCTGGCCGAGGAGGGATGGTCGACCGGCAACCGCTCTAGCGGAAGCGACCCGACCGGGCGCTACAGCACCGTTCTCCTGGACCGGCGCGGCGTGCGCGGGGGCGTCACGGTGGTCTCGTGCGGCCAGGATCCGGTCGAGATCATGGTGCAGTATGCCGACAAGCCCCGCTGACGTCCGTGTGAGATCGGCCCCCTGCCGCAGAGGTGCCGAACCGCCTTCGCACCTTCAGCAGAAGCGCGCGCACAGGTGCTACGGCCGCCTCACTCCTCGCACTCCCGGGCGTCCTCGGAGCCGACGCAACGGTCGTGACCTTCGCCTCCTTCGGCGACGTCCGTCCCGTGTCCGCCGTCGAGCGTGTCGTTTCCCGCGAAGCCGTACATGACGTCGTCCCCTCCGTCGCCGGTGATGACGTCGGGCTCGCCCACGTCCTCCGAGAGCTCGCTGCTGCCGGCGTCGGGGAAGATCTTGTCGCCGTAGATCTCGTCGTCGCCAGGCCCGCCGTGGATCTCGTCGGGGTACGCGTGGTCGACGTACCAGAGGGCCTCGCCGGCGATCCGGTCAGCGCCCGGCCCGCCGTAGAGGACGTCGCTCCCGCCCTCGTACTCGCCGTACTCGCCGGTGATGTAGTCGTCGCCGTCGCCACCGTAGATCGTGTCGTCGTCCTCGAAATTGCTCATGTCGTAGCTGCCGGTCAGCGAGTCGTCGCCGCCGCGGCCCTTGATCAGGTCGTTGCCCGGGCCGCCGTCGAGGATGTTCGCCGCGCCCGACCCTAGGAGCGTGTCCGCCGCACGCGTGCCATAGACGTCCTCGATCTCCTCGAGGCGGTCCTCGCCGGTCCCGGGCGCGCTCCCGGTGCCCTTGGCCAGGTCGACGACCGCGGGCCCCTCTGTGCGGCCGATCCCGAACGAGTCGCGGCCGGGTCCTCCACGCGCGAGGTCGTCGCCGTCGTCGGTTCCGGACGCACCGTCCTCCTCGAGGTGGCCGCCACTGACGACGTCGATCCCGAGGTTTCCGTTCATGCGGTCGTCGCCGTAGCCGCCGAAGAGACGGTCCATGCCCGGGCTGCCGCAGAGGACGTCGTCGCCGCCGAGCCCCTTGATCGTGTCGTCGCCGCCGAGCCCGACGACCACGTCGCGGCCGGGGGTCCCCTCGATCTGGTCGTCGTGTTTCGTCCCGACGATCGTCGCGGGCCTGCCGAAGCACTTGACGGCGGCAGCCGCAGGGGTCGCGGGGAGCAACGCCGCGCAGACGGCGCTCAGCAGGAGACCGGTCTTGATCTTCATCGTCTGTCGATCCTTTGGTGGGTTGGAACCACAGGATCGCGGGGGGCAGGGTTCCCGTCTGCTCAGAGCTGAACACCCGCGCCGTGATCTCGTGGATTTCTCGATCCCGGTCGAGCACGAGGAGCTCCGGCGCAACCTCACCGAGCTCAGATGCTCAGCGGGGCTAAAATCCCCCCCGCCGCACGGGCTTCCCTAGTCGCGGTCGCGTCGCTCGCAGCTCCGGTAGCGCTCGCCGTTGCGGCAGCGATCGCGGTCCGCTCCACCACGCAGGTCGTCGCGCCCGCGGCCGCCGTTGAGCAGGTCGCGGCCGCGCCGGCCGTGGATCCTGTCGTCGCCCTCCCGGCCTCGCAGCGTGTCCGGGCCCCCGCGGCCGCGCAGCGAGTTGTCGCCGCCGTCGCCCACGATCGTGTCGCGATAGGAAGAGCCGGCGACCGCCTCGAGATCCGCCAGGAAGTCCGGGTCCCACACGGCGAGGCAGCCTCCGCGGGAGGCGGGGCCCGAGCACGCGGCGTCCGCTTCTCCATCCGCCAGGAGGGCGACGACGCCCGTCCGCGCCGTGGCGTAGCTGAGCACGTCGCGTCCCCGCCCGCCGTCGAGCGAGTTGCCGCCCCCGATGTACCGCTGCTCCAAGCGGTCCCGGCCCCGGCCGCCCCACACGCGGTCTCTGCCGCCACCGTCGAAGATGAGGTCGTCGCCCGCGTGGCCGCAGATGAGGTCCCGCCCGCGGCCGGCGTAGACGACGTCGTCGCCGCCGCGCGCGGCGATCACGTCACGGCCCGAGGTGCCACGGATCGTGTCGTCGCCCCAGGAGCTGCGGGTGGTCTGCTGGTGGCCGTGACACTGCGGCGTGGGCGAGCTCTGCGCGACGTTGGAGCCGGCCGCCGCGGCGAGCGCGACCCCGACGACGACCCAGACTCCGCGGTGACCCGTCTCCACGGTGTGACAGTAGTTCTTCGGGCCGGCGGACGCCCGGCGCGCACGCGAGCGTTCTAGGACCTATTACGTATTGTCCGATATCTACGGGACGTCCCACTATTCAATAGTCGAGTCGCTTTTCGCGCACCGATTGGAAGGGGATCACCGTGACGAATGCACACGCAGCCCCGGCCACTCCCGTCGATATCGCGGCGTTGGCCCTGCTCGGTGCAACCGCCGAGGTGAAGCTGCAGGCGGCGGTGAAGCGTTTCCAGAGCTGCGTCCAGGACTGGCTCGACTCGCCCCTCGACGCCGAGCGCGTCCTCGAGTGGGCGAAGCTGCGGGCGGCCGCCGAAGCCTAGCGATCGCTCGGTCGCAGGTCCCCGGGCGCGGGACCTTTACGATGCCCCCATGGCGCCCATCCCGATAAGCGAGCCGGCGAAGATCCTCCTGGAGGAGCCGCCGGGCTCGCTCCAAGAGCTCGGTTCCACCACCGATCCGGCCGTCGCGGCGGAGGTCGCGAGCGCGTGGCCGGCATGTCTGACCGCGTGGGCCGTCCTGGGCGAGGACGCGCTCGCGACGCGGCGATACGTCGACGCGTACGCGTACTTCCGAGTCGGCTACCACCGCGGGCTCGACGGCGTGCACAAGGCCGGCTGGAAGGGGAGCGGCGTCGTCCCGTGGTCGCACGAAGGCAACCGCGGTTTCCTGCGATCGCTTGCGGGGCTGGCTAAGGCCGCCGAGGCGGTCGGCGAGTCGGACGAGGCGACGCGGTGCGAGGAGTTCCTGAGGCAGCTCTCGCCGGACGCTCCGTAGCGAGATGCCCCCGGAGCTGATCTCCAGCCCCGCCAACCCGCTCCTCAGGCGCATCCGCAAGCTCCGGCAGCGCAAGCACCGCGACGCAGAGGGAGCGCTGTTCGTCGAGGGGATAGCGGTGGTCTGGCAGGCGCTCGAGTCGGACGCCCGCGTCGAGATCGTCGTCACGGCGCCGGACCTCCTGACGAGCGCGGGGGCGCGCGACCTCGTGGCCGGCCTGCCTGCGCGCGGCGTCCGCGTCGCGGCGCTGACGGCGGACGCCTTCGCCGCCGTGGCAGAGCGCGAGCACCCCGCGGGTCTCGGCGCGGTCGTGCAGACGCCGCGGCGGGGGCTGCGGGACCTGACGGTCGATGCCTCGTCGCTCGTCGTGGGACTGCACGAGGTGGGCAATCCCGGGAACCTCGGGACGATCGTCCGAACGGCGGATGCCGCGGGGGCGGCCGGCGTCGTGGTCGCAGGCGAGTCCGCGGACGCGTGGCACCCCGCGGCGGTCAAGGCCTCGATGGGCACGGTCTTCTCGACCCCGGTGGTCACGGCTTCGCTGGACGAGCTGCTCGCGTGGGCGCGGGACGGGGGGCTGCCGGTGGTGGCGACGTCCGCGCGCGGCAAGGCCGCGCACTGGGACGCCGCTTTCCCGGAGCGATGCGTGCTTCTGTTCGGCAGCGAGGCGACGGGCTTGGCGGAGGCGGTGCTGCACGACGCGGACCTGACGGTGCGGATCCCGCAAGCGGGTGCGGCTTCGTCGCTGAACCTCGCGGTGGCGGCGGGGGTCCTGATCTACGAAGCCCGCCGGGGCCGCATCGAGCCGGCGAAACCCTAGCCGGCCAGCTCCGGCCCCACCTTCTCCAGGAACTCCTCCACCCGGCCGCGGCCCTCGGACGGCCAGCTGACGACCACGTATCCGATGCCCGCGTCGCGCAGAGCCGCCGCCGCCGCCTTCACCTCGTCCCACGGCTCCGAGATCGACAGGCTCGTCGAGCGCGTGATCGCGGAGGGATCGCGCCCGGCCGCCGCGGCGGCGTCCGCGACGATCCGCCACTTGCGCGCGAGCTCCGCCGCGCGGCCGAACCCGTGCCACACGTCCGCGTGCCTCCCGGCGATCGGGAGCATGACCTTCTCGCCCCCGGCACCGATCCACAGCGGCGGGTGCGGCTGCTGCACGGGCCTCGGGTGGTACGACGCGTTCTCCAGCCGGTAGTAGCGGCCGTCGAACGACGCCCCGTCCTGCGTCATCAGCAGCTTCACGACCTGCAGCGCCTCCTCGAGCCGCCGCCCGCGCTCTCCCGCGGGAGGGAAGTCGATGCCCAGCTCCCGGTGCTCCGTCTCGAACCATGCCGCGCCGAGCGACAGCTCGAGCCGCCCGTTCGACACGTGGTCCACCGTCACGGCCTCGGTGGCGAGGATCGACGGGTGGCGGTACGTGACGCCGGTCACGAGCGCGCCGAGCCTGATCCGCGAGGTCGCCGCGCCCAGCGCCGCGAGCACCGTCCACGCCTCGAAGCAAGGTCCCGACGGGTCGCCGTACAACGCCTTGAAGTGGTCGAAGACCCAGGCGCCGTCGAACCCGGCCTCCTCGGCGAAGCGCACGCGCCCCGCGAGCTCGTCCCACGTCAGCTGATGCTGCGAGCAGTCGATCCCGAGCCTCACGCGACCTCCCTCAGCCTCTCGTCCAACCAGCTCCCCACCATCTCGGAGAGCCCGTCGTACTTTCCCCAGAAGAAGTGGTTCGCCCCCGCGAGGCGCTCGACGCGGGCCCCGGCGCCCTCACCCCACGCCGCGCACGCGTCGGGCGATACCTGCCGGTCGTTCGCTCCGACGACCACGAGCAACGGCAGCGACAACCCCAGCTCGTCCGCCGGGGGCAGCCCGGCGGCGACGCCCGGCTTCTCCGTCACCGCCGGCGCTATCGCGACGCACGCGGCGAGGCCGGGCTCCGCGGCGGCGAGCCGGACCGCGACGGCTCCGCCGAACGACCATCCCGCGACCGCGCGGGGCAGGGAGGGGAAGCGCTCGGCCGCGACGTCCGCCGCTCCGGCGGCGTCCGCCACCTCCTCGATCCCCGTCGAGGGCGAGCCGGCGGACCCGCCGATCCCGCGGAAGTTGAAGCGGAGGACGGCCCAGTCCCGCCGGACCATCTCGTCGCGCAGCGCGAGCAGCAGCGGCGCGTTCATCGTCCCGCCCATCTGCGGGTGGGGGTGGCACAGCACGAGGGCCGCCTTCGGCTCGTCGGGAGCGTCCAGCTCCGCCTCGAGCGAGAGACCGTCCCGGGAACGGATCGTGAGGCTCATCGCACGGCCCCCACGGCCGCGCGGATCGCTTCGGCGACGACGCGCATCGCGTCGTCGCTCGCGTACCTGCGCCGCGGCCAGAAGAACCCGCGCAGCCCGTCCTTGGGCCGGCGCGGCACCACGTGGACGTGGAGGTGCGGGACGCTCTGGCTGACCTTGTTGTTGATCGCGACGAACGATCCCGTCGCGCCGAGCGCCCCGGCGATCGCGACCGACAGCGTCCGCGCGTTCGTGAACAGCGGCGCCACCAGGTCGTCCGGAAGGTCGGCGAGGGTCTCGTGGTGGGCCTTCGGGACCAGCAGCGAATGGCCCTCGAAGACCGGCCGGACGTCGAGGAACGCGAGCGAGACCTCGTCCTCGAAGACGACGTGCGCCGGCGTCACACCGCGGACGATCTCGCAGAAGACGCACATCGGCCGAGCCTACGGTTAGCTTGTGGCGGTGATCGACGTCCCCGCCGGCCGCATCGTCGTCTTCGCCGACATCGCCTGCCCGTGGGCGCACGTCGCGGTGCACCGGCTGCACGAGACCCGCGCGCGCCTCGGCCTCGGGGGACGCGTCGCCTTCGACGTCCACGCGTTCCCGCTCGAGGTCGTCAACCGCCGCCCCACGCCGAAGAAGGTCCTCGACGCGGAGATACCGGTCACCGGGGCCCTCGCGCCCGGCGCGGGCTGGCAGATGTGGCAGCGCCCCGACCACGAGTACCCGGTGACGACGCTCCCCGCCCTCGCGGCCGTCCATGCCGCGAAGGAGCAGGGTCTCGAGGTCGCGGAGCGGCTCGACCGCGCGCTCCGGCGCGCGTTCTTCGGGGAGAGTCGCAACGTCTCGATGCGTCACGAGATCCTCGACGTCGCATCCGCCGTACCGGGCCTGGACGTCGACGCGCTGCGCCGCGCGCTCGACGACGGCCGCGCCCGGCGCCTCCTCGCCGCGGACTTCGACCTCGCACGAACCGACGCCGTCGCCGGCAGCCCGCACGTCTTCCTCCCGCACGGCGAGGGCTTTCACAACCCCGGCATCGAGATGCACTGGGAGGGCGAGCACGGCGAGGGTTTCCCCGTAGTAGACAAGGACGACCCCGCCGTCTACGACCGGCTGCTCGAGGCGGCGGCGACGGGCGCACCGACGAGAGGAGGCCGGTGATGGACGAGGCAAGGCTGAGGGAGGACGCGGACGCACACGCCCAGGCGACCGTCGCGGGCGACCTGAAGACGGCCGGCGGGTACCTCGACAAGGAGGCGTTCGGCGCCGCCGGCGAGGTCATGCAGCAGATGCCGAAGCCCCTCGAGGCGGCCGAGGTGGGTTCGGTCGAGGCGCAGGGCGACGAGGCCCTCGTGCAGATCAGGTACTCGGGCGGGGGCGACGAGATCGTCGTCGAGTCGCGCTGGTCCGAGCGGGACGGGACGCCGAAGATCGTGGGGCTGCGCGTCCTGTAGGCGCCGCCGGCGCGCGACCTATATCTTTCGCGGCGATGGAAGCCCAGATCGGCGGCACGCAGAGGAAGGTCATGGGGTCGTCGGTGCGCCCGGCGAAGCTCTCCCACGGCGGGTCGGGCATCCCGCTCCGCGACGGCAAGGCGCTGCCGTTCCGCGTCGAGAGGTCGTGGTCCGCCCCGGACGGCGTCTACCCGGAGCAGTGGTTCCTCGTCCGTCCCGACACGCGCGAGGTGCTCTACGAGGGGCCGCTCGCAGAGCGCGCGATCTGGGGCCTCCAGGGCCTCACCGAAGTCGTCGACGAGGTGACCGAGCCGGTCCCGCTCGAGCCGGGGTCCTACCTGGTCGTCTTCGCGCTCGGCGGCCAGATGGGCGGCCAGCAGGAGGTCGAGGCGGTCCCAACGGGGTGATCCGGACGTCTTGACCGGTCCACGCGGGTCGGGCACACTGAAGAGCGGCCGGTTACTGAGAGCGCCGGAGCTTCCCCTTACGGCGATCACAGCAGCCGGCCTCTTCGCGGCCTCACTTTGGATCACGACGGCCCTATCCTCGTGCCCATGACAGCCAAGGCCCTCGCGTCCCTGCTCGTCCTCGCCGCGGTCGCGTCCGGGTGCTCGATCGAGAGCGTCCCGGACGGCTCGTCCGCGGGCGCCACTCCGGCTCCCGAGGTGACGCTGGCGCAGAAGACCAGGACGATCCCGCACTCGCCGCTGTCCGAGATCGTCGAGGCCGCGCTCCCGTCGGTCGTGAACGTGCGCGTCAAGTCGTTCGACCTCGGAGGGTTCGACTCCGGCGGCGGATCGGGCTCGGGCGTCGTCATCGACGAGAACGGGATCGTCCTGACGAACTTCCACGTCGTGGAGGGGGCCGCGGAGGTCAACGTGCGGATCTTCAGCGGCGAGGAGCACGAGGACGTCGAGGGCGAGGTGATCGGCGGCGTCCCGGAGCAGGATCTCGCGATCATCCGCATCGAGGCCGACGACCTCGTCCCGATAGAGATCGGGCGCTCCGCGGACCTGAAGCTCGGCGACGACGTCGTGGCGATCGGGTATCCGCTGGGGCTGGGCGGCGCGACCGTCACCGCGGGGATCGTGTCCGCGATAGGGCGGAGCATCACCGCGTCGAACGCGTCGGGCGAGGCGGAGAGCCTCCAGAACCTTCTCCAGACCGACGCCGCGATCAACCCCGGCAACTCCGGCGGGCCGCTGATCGACACCGAGGGCCGGTTGGTCGGGATCAACACCGCCGCGGTCCAGGCCGGCGCCGCCGAGAACATCGGTTTCTCCATCCCCATCGACGACGCTCTCCCGGTGGTCGAGGAGATCCTGAGCGATCCTCCCGACGAGAGGGCCTGGCTCGGCGTCACGCTCGGCGACGCCTCGCCGTCGGCCGCGCTGGAGTTCGGCTTCCCTAGCGAGCTCGAAGGCGCGCTCGTCCTCGGGGTCGTGCCCGGGAGCCCCGCGGACGAAGCGGATCTCGACGTCGGCGACGTGATCGTGGAGATAGACGGCGACGACGTCGAGAACGCCGACGACCTCGTCGACATCCTGCGGGACAAGGACCCCGACGAGAGGGTCGAGCTCGACGTCGTCGACGTGCGCGGCGAGGACACGGTCGAGGTGAGGCTCGAGCAGCGGCCCGTGACGCTGGGCTGAATCTCGCGACCTGCGCCTCTCCGCGGCTACCCTGACCGTATGAAGGTGAAGCTCCGCAACCCGGACCGCGTGGTCGACGTGACGGGGCCGAAGACGGTCTCCGCGCTCCTCGCGCACCTCGGGATCGTCCCGGAGGCCGTCCTCGTGATCCGCGAAGCGACCCTTCTGACGCGGGACGAGGCCGTGACCGACGCCGACGAGATCGAGGTCCGCCCGGTTCTGTCCGGGGGCAGCGCCGGCCCCGGCCCCCGCTCCCCCGAAGGGCGAGCCCCGTGAAGTGCAAGGTTTGTCGTGGCCACGCGGTCGTCGACGTCCGGCGCCACAATGCCGCGTTCTGCAAGGACCACTTCGTCCAGCACGTCCGCAACCAGGTCGCCCGGACCGTCAAGGAGTTCTCGATGTTCTCGCCGGAGGACAGGCTCCTCGTCGCGATCTCCGGCGGGAAGGACTCGCTCGCGCTCTGGGACGTGTTGATCGACCTGGGGTACGACGCGACGGGGTTCTATCTCGACCTCGGGATCGGCGGCTACTCCAACCGCTCGAAGGAGGCGGCGATCGCGTTCGCCGAGCGTAAGGAGGCGAAGCTGATCGTCCGCTCCCTCGACGCGGAGCACGGCTTCACGGTCCCCGAGCTGGCGAAGCTGACCGGCCGCGTGCCCTGCTCGGGGTGCGGGTTGAACAAGCGCTACGAGTTCAACCGCGCCGCGCTGGAGGAGGGATTCGGCGTCCTCGTCACCGGCCACAACCTCGACGACGAGGTCGCGACGCTGTTCGGCAACGTCTTGCACTGGAACGTCGACCAGCTCGGCCGCCAGGCCCCCGTGCTCGAGGAGCGCGTGCTGGGAGAGGCCGCCGAGGTGGTCCTCGTCCGCAAGGTGAAGCCCCTCGTGAAGATCGCGGAGCGCGAGACGGCGGCGTACGCGCTGCTGCAGGGCATCGACTACATCGTCGAGGAGTGCCCGATGGTCGAGGGCAACACGCAGCACCGCTACAAGGAGGCGATCGCCCTCCTGGAGGAGGCGTCCCCCGGTACCAAGCACCAGATGTACTTCGGCTTCCTGAAGAAGGCGGCCGCGCGCTTCGCCGAGCCGGACGACGAGGCGACGCTGGTCCGCTGCGCGACCTGCGGCGCGCCGACGCTGGACTGGGGGCAGGACGACCCGCAGTGCTCCTTCTGCAAGACCAAGGCGCTCGCGCTGAAGCGGAAGACGGAGGGGACGGCGGCGCGGCCGCGCCGGTCGCGCAGGACATGACGGCGCTCGGGGCCGGCGACAAGGTCCTGCTCCTCGACGCGCGCGGCCGGCGCTACCTGATCACCCTCGCCACGGGCAAGCAGTTCCACTCCCACGCGGGCTCCGTCGACCACGACGCGCTCATCGGGCTCCCCGAGGGCAGCGCCGTGCGCACGAGCGGCGGTGCGAAGCTCATCGCGTTGCGACCGACCCTCGCGGACTTCGTCCTGAAGATGCCGCGGGGGGCGCAGGTCGTCTACCCGAAGGACGTCGCGCTGATCCTCGTGTACGCGGACGTGTTCCCCGGCGCGACGGTGCTCGAGGCCGGCACGGGGTCGGGCTCGCTGACGCTCGCGCTGTCGCGCGCGGTGGGCGAGGCCGGACGCGTGATCTCCTACGAGCTGCGGGAGGACCATCACGCCCGCGCGGTTGCGAACGTCTCGTCCTGGTACGAGGGGGCCGGCGGCGGCAAGCCCGAGAACGTCGAGCTGAGGGTGGGCGACGTCTTCACGGACGTCGAGCAAGACGTCGCCGTCGACCGCATGGTCCTGGACCTGCCCGAGCCGTGGCGCGCGATCGGCTCCTCGACGCGCGCTCTCCGGTCCGGAGGGATACTCTGCTGCTACCTCCCGACGATCCCCCAGGTGTCCCAGCTCGTGGAGAGCATGCGCAGGGGCGGCTTCGGGCAGATCGTCACGATGGAGAGCCTCGTGAGGACATGGAACGTCGACGGTCAGTCGGTGCGGCCCGACCACCGGATGGTCGCCCACACCGGGTTCGTCGTGACCGGACGCAAGCTCGCCTGACCGGCCGTTCGCCCCGCCGCGAGAAGGTGTTCAAGCAGGCCCGAAAACCCGCCGTTACCAGTCGTAGGGAGTAGCATCGAGGCTTGGCAGGTCCGGGGGCAGTGGCCGTTCGTTCCGGCGTTCCCGGACCCCTGATTCGGGGAGGTGGTTCCGGTTTCGGCCGACGAGCTCGAGCGCAAGATCGCCGACTACGACCGTGAGGTCCAGGACCTCCGCGGTCAGGTCAAGCTGCTCGAGGACGAGCTGGCGCTCACGCGCCGCAAGCTGGAGGCCGCCCCCCGCCGCATCCACGAGCTCGAGCGCCGTCTCTCCGAGTCCGTCACCGAGCTGGCGCAGTCGCGCGAGACCGGCGAGCGGATGGCGGAGAAGCTGCGCGAGGCGCGCGACCAGCTCGTCGCGCTGAAGGAAGAGATCGAGAAGCTCAGCCAGCCTCCCTCCGGCTACGGCGTGTTCCTCGAGACGTACGACGACAACCAGGTCGACGTCTTCACGAACGGACGCAAGCTGCGCGTGAACGTCGCGCCCGAGGTCGACCTCTCGGACCTCCGCCGCGGCGTCGAGGTCATGCTGAACGAGGCGATGAACGTGATCGGCATCTGCGACTTCGACGTGCAGGGCGAGGTCGTCGTGCTGAAGGAGCGGCTCGACGAGCGCCGCGCGCTCGTTATCGGGCGCACCGACGAGGAACGCGTGATCGAGATCGCCGACTCGTTGAAGGGCGTCCAGATCCGCGCCGGCGACAGCCTGTTGCTCGAGCCGAAGTCCGGCCACGCCCTCGAGAAGCTGCCCAAGCCCGAGGTCGAGGAGCTCATCCTCGAGGAGGTCCCCGACATCAGCTACGAGGACATCGGCGGCCTCGACAACCAGATCGAGGAGATCCGCGACGCGGTGGAACTTCCCTACCTGCACGGCGACCTGTTCCGGGAGCACCAGCTCGACCCGCCGAAGGGCATCCTGCTCTACGGGCCCCCGGGCTGCGGCAAGACGTTGGTCGCGAAGGCGGTCGCGAACTCGCTGGCGAAGAAGGTCGCGGCGAAGCTCGGCCGCGACGACCGGCGCTCCTACTTCCTCAACATCAAGGGCCCGGAGCTGCTGAACAAGTACGTCGGCGAGACCGAGCGTCAGATCCGCATGATCTTCCAGCGCGCCAAGGAGAAGTCGGAGGAGGGCGTCCCGATCATCGTCTTCTTCGACGAGATGGACTCGCTGTTCCGCACGCGCGGCTCGGGCATCTCGAGCGACATCGAGTCGACGATCGTCCCGCAGCTCCTCGCCGAGATCGACGGCGTGGAGTCTCTGAAGAACGTGATCGTGATCGGAGCGTCGAACCGGGAGGACCTGATCGACCCCGCGATCCTGCGGCCGGGCCGCCTGGACGTGAAGATCAAGATCGAGCGCCCCGACGAGCGGTCGGCGGAGGCGATCTTCGCCAAGTACCTCACCGCCGAGCTGCCGATCGCGGAGAGCGAGGTCGACAGACACGGGAGCGTCGACCAGGCGCTGCGGACGATCATCCACGAGACCGTCCAGACGATGTACTCGGACGACGACTCCAACCGGTTCCTCGAGGTGACGTACGCGAACGGCGACAAGGAGGTCCTCTACTTCAAGGACTTCTCGTCGGGCGCCATGATCGAGAACATCGTCCGGCGCGCGAAGAAGACCGCGATCAAGCGCACCATCGCCGGCGCGCCGAAGGGCATCAACCTCCAGGACATGCTCGACGCGATCGTGCAGGAGTACCGGGAGAACGAGGACCTGCCGAACACGACGAACCCCGACGACTGGGCGAAGATCTCCGGCAAGAAGGGCGAGCGCATCGTCTACATCCGCACGCTCGTCGGCGAGCACAAGGAGGACGGCGAGGCGGGGCGTCAGGTCGAGAGGGTCACGACCGGGCAGTACCTGTAAGCCTCCCGTCGTAGGGTTCTCGTCATATGGCCACGCCGAAGATCTGCGGGATCGAGACCGAGTACGGGATCTCCGTCCGCAACGCGTCCGAGTTCAATCCGATCCTCACGTCCTCGCTGCTGATCAACGCGTACGCCCAGCCGGCGTTCAAGCGAGTGAAGTGGGACTACGAGGAGGAGAGCCCGCTGCGCGACGCGCGCGGGTTCGAGCGGGCCGCGCCAGACGTGGCGGTCGAGGACGACTCGGGGCTGGTGAACGTCATCCTGCCGAACGGATCCCGCTACTACGTCGACCACGCGCATCCGGAGTACTCGAGCCCCGAGTGCTCGAACGCTCTCGACGCAGTCGTCTGGGACAAGGCGGGGGAGCGCATCCTGGAGGCTTCGATCGACGCCGCGCAGGCGATCGTGCCCGAAGGCGAGCGCGTCTTCATCTACAAGAACAACTCGGACGGCAAGGGCAACTCGTACGGATGCCACGAGAACTACCTGATGGACCGCGCGACGCCGTTCCCCAACATCGTCAAGCACCTGACGCCGTTCTTCGTCACGCGGCAGGTCTTCACCGGCGCCGGGAAGGTGGGAGCCGAGAACGGCGCCGACGAGGTCGACTACCAGATCTCGCAGCGCGCGGACTTCTTCGAGGTGGAGGTCGGGCTCGAGACCACGTTCAAACGACCGATCATCAACACGCGCGACGAGCCGCACGCGGACCCCGAGCGGTACCGGCGCCTCCACGTGATCGTCGGCGACGCGAACATGGCGGAGCTGTCGACGTACCTCAAGGTCGGCACGACCGCGCTCGTGCTGCGCCTGATCGAGGACGACTTCATCACCGACGACCTCACGATCGCGGAGCCCGTGCGGGCGATGCGGAGGATCTCGCACGATCCCGGGCTCACGGAGGCGTTCGAGCTCGACGACGGCCGGACGATCTCCGCGCTCGAGCTCCAGTGGGAGTACTTCAGGTTGTGCAAGAAGTACGCGCAGGACAACGAGACCGATCCGGTCGCCGAGGACGTGCTCGACCGGTGGGAGGACGTGCTCGAGACGCTCGAGCGCGATCCGATGGCGCTGAAGGACCGGCTCGACTGGGTTGCGAAGCTGTCGGTGATGGACGCGTATCGCGAGCGCGACGGCATCGGCTGGGACCACCCGAAGCTGAAGCTCGTCGACCTCCAGTACCACGACGTGCAGAGGGGCAGGGGCCTCTACAACAAGATGGTGGCTTCGGGGAAGATCCAGCGGCTCGTGGACGAGGACGAGGTCGCGTTCGCGGTGGACCATCCCCCCGAGGACACCCGCGCGTACTTCCGCGGAGAGTGCCTGCGGCGCTTCTCGAACGTGATCGTCGCCGCCTCGTGGGACGCGCTGATCTTCGACGTGGGCGACGAGCCGCTGCGCAAGGTGCCGACGCTCGAGCCCACGCGGGGGACGAAGGAGCGGGTGCAGGCGCTGTTCGACGCCTCCCCGGACGCGGCGGAGCTCCTCAAGAACCTCAGCGCCTGACCGACGATTAGGACAAGAGCGACGGGTCGCCTCGGCGGGCCGCCATGAAGAAACGAGGTTCGGTCGCACCGGGCGGGTACGATTCGACCTGACGCAAGGAGAGTGGAGCATGGCCGACCAGACCCGCAAGCCGAAGCCGAAGCAGGACGAGGCGCCCCAGGCGACCGAGGAGGCGACGGCGGAGTCGCGGACCGAGGACGTGGACGAGCTGCTGGACGAGATCGACGAGGTGCTCGAGCAGAACGCCGAGGAGTTCGTGCGTTCATACGTCCAGAAGGGCGGTCAGTAGGCTCCGGACCGGCTCTCGACCGGTGGGTCGGACAGGTTCTCGACCCGAGACCAGGATCGACGACCGCGCGCCTGCATGCGGCGCGAGCGCCCCCCGGGGCCCTTATCCCGATGCCGCTGCGCGCTTCTCAGCGCTTTCCGCTCGCGGACTACGTAACGCTACGTAGTGACTCCACAACGCTCCGCAACTAACATGATGGCGAGCCGCCCGGATGGCGGTCTCGATTCGGGGAGCGGGAGAGAAAGCGAGAAACCCATGAGCCGCAAGATCCGCCTGCGCCGCATCGCCGCCGCCCTGGTCGTCCTCGCCGTCCTCGGTGGCGGCGTTGCCGCTCCCGTCGCACACGCGGGGACGAAGACCACCAGCTCCGGCAAGAAGTGGAAGTAGCGGCCCCGGGCGCCTGACCACGCTTCCCGCGCCGTCGTGAGGACCTCGAAGCAGCTCGCCGCGGCGTTCGTCGTCGCCGTCGCCGGCCTCGGCCACGCGGCCGCGACCGCGAGCAGCACCCCCGCCGCGACCGTCTCGACCTACATAGTCGTCCTGCGCGATGGGGTGGACCCAGGAACGTTCGGCTCGGGTCTCGTCACCGGCTACGACGCCCGCGTGACCCACACTTACCGCTTCGCGCTAAACGGGCTGGCGGCGCGTATCCCGGAAGCGGTTCTTTCCACCATCCAGGCCGATCCGCAGGTCGAGTACGTCGTCCCGGACCAGCCGGTGACGGCCGCGGCGCAGACGGTGCCGCCGGGCATCGACCGCATCGACGCCGAGCTGAGCGCGACGGCGTTGATCGGCGGGACCAACGCCGGTGTCGACCAGAGGGTGGCGGTCGACGTCGCGATCCTCGACTCCGGCATCGACCTCAACCACCCGGACCTCAACGTCATGACGGCGCGCAAGAAGTCGTGCACCGGCTCGACCGGTGAGGACGCGTTCGGGCACGGGACGCAGATGGCCGGAATCGTCGGCGCCCTCGACAACTCGATCGGGACCGTCGGCGTCGCTCCCGGCGCGCGCCTCTGGCCGGTCCAGGTCCTCGACTCCAAAGGCCGGGGGACCTTCTCCACCGTCCTCTGCGGCGTCGACTACGTCACGCAATACGCGAGCGAAGTCGAGGTGGCGAACATGAGCCTCCAGGCGTCGGGTTCCGAGCCTCCCGGCGCCGGCTGCACCACCGGGAACGCATACCACGACGGAATCTGTCGCTCGGTGCTCGCGGGCGTGACGTACGTGGCCGCGGCAGGGAACAACGCGGCGAACGCCGCCGGCTACGTTCCCGCGGCGTTCGACGAGGTCGTCACGGTCTCGGCGATGCCCGACTACGACGGGAAGCCCGGTGGCCTCGGCACCACGAGATGCTCCAAGGACGTCGACGACACGTTCGGAAACCTCTCGAACTTCGGTGCAGACGTCGACCTGATCGCGCCCGGCGTGTGCATCTACTCCACGAACAAGGGCGACGGATACACGTCGGCGAGCGGGACGTCGCACGCCGCGGCGCACGTCTCCGGTGCGGCCGCGTTGTTCATCGCACGCGAGCTGGCGGCGGGACGTGCAGTGCCCTCGCCGGCCACGGTCGCATCGGAGCTTCAGCGTTCCGGGACGCTCTACTGGAACAGCGCCGACGACAAGGACGGGATCACAGAGAAGCTGGTGAACGTTGCCGCTTACTAGGGCCCTCAGGCTGTACGTCGCGGCGGTCGCGGGGACGGGCGCGGTCGTCGTCGGTGCGTCCGTGACGGAATGGGTTCCGCAGCTCGCTGCGGGCGTGGGTCCGCCGTTCTGGGTCTTTGCCGCTTTCCTGCTCCTGACGGAGCGCGTCCGCATCCCGAGGCGGAACGAGGACGACGAGAGCAACATCTCCACGACGTTCGCGTTCGCGCTGCTGATCGTCTACGGCGCGGCGGCGGCCGTCACTGCCCAGGCGGGCGCGACTCTCCTCGTCGACGTCTTCCAGAGGAAGCCGTGGTGGAAGACCTGCTTCAACGTCGGACAGCTGGCGCTGACGCTCGCCGCGGCCGGTCTGGTGTTGCGCCTGACGCCGGATCTGCCGACCGGCGAGTCGATGCGCTTCAACGTCGCGGAGCTCCCCGCCGTCGTCGGAAGCGCGGCCGCTTTCTTCGTCGCGAACGTCACCCTCAACGGGATCGCCCTGGCGAGGGCACAGCAGAGGCCGCTGTTGAGGTACCTCGGCGACGACGTCACCTCGGAGGCGCCGGCAATGGGCGCGCTCCTGCTCATGGCGCCGATGCTGGTGGCGATGGGGGAGTTCGGGCTCTTCGTGACTCCCCTCGTCGCGGTTCCGCTGCTCGGGGTGTGGATGCAGGGACGCCTGAGCGTGCGCACGCTGCACCAAGCGCTGCACGACGCGATCACGGGGCTTCCGAACCGGGCGTCCTTCGCCCGCGAGCTCGCCGGCGCCACCAGACGAGCGGGCGAGCGGCGGGTCGCGGTGGTCCTGTTCGACCTGGGCCGCTTCAGGGACATCAACGAGACGCTCGGCCATCAGAGCGGCGACCGGGTGCTCTGCGAGGTGGGGAAGCGGCTCCAGGCTGAGTCGGACGACCGGTCGGTCTTCCTCGCGCATCTCGGCGGCGACCAGTTCGCCGTCTTGCTGCGGCCCGATGCCTACGGGGGTGCCGGAGCCGAAGTCGTCGCCGCCCGGCTGCTCGATGCGCTGGACGCTCCGCTTGACGTGGACGGCCTCCCGCTGTACGTCGGGGCCGCTGCGGGGATCGCGCTCTACCCGGAGCACGGGAACGCGGCGGACGTCATGCGTCATGCCGACGTCGCGCTGTCGGCGGCGAGAGAAGCCGGGTCGAGGTGCAGGGTCTACGAGCCCCGGCTCTCCACCCATACCCCGATGCAGCTCGCGATGGTCGCGGAGCTGCGACGGGCGCTGTCGTCCCAGACCGACATGGTTCTCCACTACCAGCCGAAGGTCGACATCGCCTCCGGCGAAGTGCGGGGGGCGGAAGCATTGGTGCGGTGGAACCACCCGAGCCTCGGGCTGATCTACCCGGACGCGTTCGTCCCGCTGGCGGAGAGGACGGGACAGATCGCCGAGCTCACCTCCTGGGTCCTGGACGTGGCCCTGCGCGACTGTGCGGCCTGGCAGCGCGGCGGGCTGGACGCGGGCGTCGCGGTGAACATCTCACCGCGGGAGTTCGTCGACCGCGCGCTGGTCGAGAAGGTGCTCTCTGCTCTCGCCCACCACCGGCTTCGCGCGGAGAGCCTCTCGCTCGAGATCACGGAGAACGCGTTCCTGCGCGACCCCGCGACCGCGGTGACGATGCTCGACGAGCTGCGGTCGCACGGCGTCCGCGTCTCGCTCGACGACTTCGGCTCGGGCTTTTCCTCGCTCGCGTACCTGAAGGACCTGCCCCTGACGGAGGTGAAGGTCGACAAGGCGTTCGTGCTGAGCATGGCGACGGAGCCGCGAAACGAGATGATCGTCCGCTCGATCGTCGAGCTCGGGCACAACCTCGGCGTCGACGTCGTCGCGGAGGGGGTGGACGACGAGGAGACGCTGGACCGCCTCCGCGCGATGGGGTGCGACCTCGCCCAGGGATACCTGATCGCCCGCCCGATGGATGCGACGAGGCTCGACCGGTGGTCCTCTACGGCGGTCCCGGGCAAGGCGGTGACGGCGGCGGGGATCATGCGCCTGGACGTGGCGAAGAGCCGCTGAGCCTCGTCTCGAATCCCTGCGACCCGGCGGCAATCGACTATCTTCTGGCCCATGACGCCCGACGACCACGCCCTCGCCGACCTCCTCCGCATGCCCGTCTACGGCCCCGGCTCGTCCTTCTCCGACGTCCTGAAGGCGACCACGTCCGAGGTCCTGCCTCCCGCGGAAACGGACGCGCGCCTCCACGCCCCCGAGGGCACCACGGTCCTCGCGCTCCGGTTCGCCGACGGCGTGATCGTCGCCGGCGACAGGCGCGCGACCGAGGGCTTCCAGATCGCACACCGCTCGATCGAGAAGGTGTTCGCCGCAGACGACATGTCCGCCGTGGCGATCGCCGGCGCCGCGGGCCCCGCGGTCGAGATGGTGCGGCTCTTCCAGACCGAGCTCGAGCACTACGAGAAGGTCGAGGGCGAGCGGCTCAGCCTCGAAGGCAAGGCCAACAAGCTCTCGCAGATGATCCGGGCGAACCTGCCCGCGGCGATCCAGGGACTCGCGGTCGTCCCGTTGTTCGCGGGGTACGACGAGGCGCGCCGGGACGGCCGCATATTCAAGTACGACATCACCGGAGGCCGCTACGAGGAGGACGACTACCACGCGACGGGCTCGGGGGGGAAGGACGCGCGCAGCAGCCTGAAGAAGCGGTTCCGGTCCGACCTCACGCGGAACGAGGCCGTGAAGGTCGCGATCGAGGCGTTGTTCGACGCGGCCGACGAGGATGTCGGCACCGGAGGTCCCGACCTCATGCGCGGGATCTTCCCGACCGTCGCGGCGATCACGGCCGGAGGTCTGATCGAGATCGCAGAGCCGGAGATACAGCGGCTGTTCGAGGAGCTGATCTCCGAGCGGCGCGACCGGATGGTCCTCCCCGAGACCCACACGGTGGACGTCCGCCGTCCGGAGCAGGAGAGCTGACGAATGCCGGTCCCGTACTACGTCTCGCCCGAGCAGCTCATGAAGGACAAGGCCGACTACGCGCGCAAGGGCATCGCCCGCGGCAAGTCGGTCATGGCGCTGGAGTACTCGGACGGCCTCCTGTTCATCGCCGAGAACCCGAGCGCGACCCTCCACAAGATCTCGGAGATCTACGACCGCATCGCCTTTGCGGGAGTCGGGCGCTTCAACGAGTTCGAGCAGCTCCGGATCGGCGGCATCAGGCTCGTCGACGTGAAGGGGTACTCGTACTCGCGGGAGGACGTGACGGCTAAGGGGCTCGCGAACGCCTACTCGCAGTCGCTGGGGAACATCTTCACGTCCGAGGTGAAGCCGTACGAGTGCGAGGTCCTCGTCGCTGCGGTGGGCGACAGCACCGCGACCAACGAGCTGTTCCACATCCTCTACGACGGATCGGTCACGGACCGGCAGGGGTGGGTCGCGATGGGGGGCCAGGCCGAGGCCCTCGGCACCTATCTGAGCGACAAGTACCCGAAGAAGGAGCCGGACCTGAAGGCGGGGCTCAAGCTCGGTCACGACGCCCTGGTCTCGGTCGAGGGCCGGGAGCCGACGCCCGACGGGCTCGAGGTCGCGGTGCTCGACCGCGCGCGGGCGAGGCGCAAGTTCCGGAGGCTCACGACCGAGGAGCTGAAGTCACTGCTATAGAGGTGTCAGGCACCTAACAGCGGCCGCTGCGACGACCTCCTTATACTTCCGCGGACAGGCAGGCGGGTGCGACAAAGGAGGACTGTGATGGGCGAGACGCTTCTCACGGAAGAGAAGATCCAGGAGATCGTCAACTGGCTCAGGGAGGACTACGACGCGATCTGCCGGGCGTGCGAGGAGAACAAGCTCCCGAAGCCTCCGCGCTGGTAGCAATAGTCGGTCAGACGCTCGTCTTCTCGTTCAGACGGCGCTCCACCGCAAGCCGCGACACGGCGTTGCCTTTGCGCTCGTAAAGGGCAAGGGCGCGGTGGAGCGCTCTGGACGCGCCTTCCCCACGTCCCGCAGCGTCCATCACCGCGGCGACGTCCACAAAGACCCCTGCCTGCCAGTCGAGATAACCCGTGGCGGCCGCGATTTCGGCCGCCTCCTCGGCGAGGCCGATCGCCTGCGGCATCTTTCCGCGCCGCGCGAGGACCTTCGCCTTCACCGAACGCCACTTCATCTCCGTCAACGAGTCGTCTTGCGCCGACAAGGCCATAGCCGTGTCGGCCATCGATTCGGCTTCATCCAGGCGTCCCAGGCCGTAGACGATGTCGGCCAGCTGGACCTGTAGCGTCGGCAGGACCCCTTTCTCACCCATCCGGTCCAGGATCTCGCAGCCCGCGCGCGCCTCGGTCTCGGCTGCAGTCAAGTTCCCCGCCAGCAGCTCGACGTGTGCGCGCTCGAACGCGCCGGCTCCATGGATGAACCGAAAATGGGTGTCGGCGCAGAGCTCCGTCTCGGCCAGCACGTATTCCCGGGCGGACGAGAAGTCGCCAAGCATCGCCTTTGCCTGCGCCAGCGTCAGCAGCGCCCGAGCTTCCGAATATCGGTCGTTTGTCGCCCTCGACGCTGCCAGGAGGTCCTCGGCGAAGGGAATGATCTCGTCGACTGCGCCGGCACCCCATGCCAGCGAGGCCAATAGAGCACGCTTCTGATAGGCGATCAGGGACGGCATCCCCGATCGCTCCGCATGAATCGCCGCATGACGGAGGGCGTGCAGGGCCTCTTTAGAGCGGCCCGCACAATCGTGGACGTACGCGGCGAGGTCCCAGGCGTGACAGAGCCCGTAGTCGTCCTCCAGGTCCCCCAGGACCTTGACTGCGCCCTCGGCCACTGCTCTGAGGTCTTCGGTGTTGACCTGCGGGTCGCGGTGGATCCTCGACCTCTCCCTGAAGATCGTGCAGCGCGTCGCGGTGGCATCGTCGCCCGCGGCCGAGGCCAGGTCGATCGCCTCCTCGAACACCGACATCGCCCGCGCGTACTCGCCGGCCTCGTGCAGGGCCCGGCCCAGGTCGGGGAGCACCGCCAGCCTCGCCACGTCGGGCTCCGGCACCAGGTCCGCCGCGCGCGTCAGCAGCTTCACGGCGGCGTCGACGTCCTGGCGCGCGGCGGCGCGGCGGCCGCCTGCGGCAAGGTGCTCCGCCGCGCGCGCGGCGAGGCCGTCGTCGCGCGGCCCGAGCTGCCGGCGGTACAGGTGGGCCTGCTCGAGGTGGTAGCCGACGACCTCCTCGTACGCCGCCAGCCTGTCGCCGAGGATCCCGACCAGCCATTTCGCGAACCGCTCGTGTATCTCCGCCCTCGCCTGGCGCGGGAGCCGTTCGTATGCGGTGTCGCGGATCAGAAGGTGACGGAACGCGTACGTGCGGTCGCCGGCGAAGTCGGTGTCTGTGGGCTCGACGAGCTGCATCCGCGTCAGGCGGTCGAACGACTCCTCT
This sequence comes from Actinomycetota bacterium, assembly GCA_046263255.1. Taxonomy (GTDB): domain Bacteria; phylum Actinomycetota; class CADDZG01; order CADDZG01; family WHSQ01; genus JALZEG01. The sequence continues at coordinate 6,322 of JBHELD010000014.1, read as the reverse complement.
ACCGCGTCCCCGGCAGCCGGCGACGCAAGATCGGTCACGGCGCGCGGAGCGAACACCTTTCCCATGACGGCGGCTATGCCCACGACCTCTTGCTCGGCGCGGCTCAGCCGGTCGAGCCGGGCCGAGACCAGCGCGTGGATCGTCGGGGGGACCGCGGCCGAGGCGAGATCCCGGACGGCGGTCCAGCGGCCGCCGACCTTCTGGAGCAACCCGTCCTCTACGAGCATCGAGACCATCTCCTCGACGAAGAGGGGGTTGCCGTCCGCGACCCGGAACACGGCGGCGGCGACGTCTGCCACCGCGGGAGACTCGCCGAGCAGAGAGGTGAGCAGCGTCCGGCACTCGGGCTCCTTCAGGGGGCCCAGCACCAGGCTCGACGAGTTCCCCTTCCCCCCGCTCCACTCCGGGTGCAGGTCCAGGAGGTCCGGCCGCGCGGTGCACACGACGAGGAGCGGGATCTCGTGCATCGAGTCGACCACGTGGTCGAGCAGGTCGAGCATCGCGGGCTCGGCCCAGTGGAGGTCGTCCACGACGAGCATGAGGGGCTTTCGCGCCGCGATCGCCTCGAGGTACTTGCGCACCGCCCACGAGAGGTCCGCCGTCGTGACGTCCGGGCGGGCAAGGCCGACCGCCTGCGCCACCCCTTCTGCGACCGCCCGCGCGTCGTCGCCTCCGCCTGCGGCCGCGTGCAGCTTCGCGAACGCCTCGTCCGGCGGGTCGGCGGAATCGATGCCGGCTGAAGCCTGGACCATCTCCGCGAGCGGCCAGTAAGTGATGCCGTCGCCGTAGGGAAGACAGCGGCCCTGCAGGACCCGCACCGGCGCGGCCGCCGCGAGCTCCGCGACCAGGCGTGACTTGCCGACGCCGGGCGAGCCGAGGACGGTGAACCGATGCGGCGTCCTGCGCTCGACCACGCGGTCGAGCGTCTCGCGCAGCAACCGCATCTCCCGGTCGCGGCCCACCAGCGGCGTCTGCGGACGCGGCCGGGCCCCGTGCCGCGGGAGCAGCGCGTCCACGCGGTGCGCGAGGACGGGCGAGGTCCGCCCCTTGACGAACAACGGCGGCAGAGCCTCGGCGCGTACCGCGTGCCGCACGAGGTGGAGCGTGGACGGGCCGATGAGGATCTCGCCGGGGGCCGCGGCGGCCTGGAGGCGCGCGGCCACGTTCACCGCGTCGCCGACCAACCTGCCGGTCGACCCGTCGCTCATCTGGGACAGGACCTCGCCGGTGTTGATCCCGCTGTGCACCTCCAGGGCGACGCCAGCCTCGCGGCCGACGCGCCGACCGAGCTCGGCGACCGCCTTGTGGATCACGACGGCGGCCGTCACGGCCCTCAGCGCGTCGTCCTCGTGGAGCTCCGGGATCCCGAACACACCCATGACGGCGTCGCCGATGAACTTCTCGACGGAGCCCCCGTACCGGCCGACGACGCCGCGCATGACGTCGAAGTACTCGAGCATGACCGCGTGGAGGGTCTCGGGGTCGAGGCGCTCGCCCAGGAGGGTCGAGTCGACGATGTCGGTGAAGAGGACGGTGACGGTCTTGAGCGCCGGCGCGACGTCGACCAGCGAGGCGCCGCAGGCCGGACAGAACCTGGCGCCCTGCGGCGTCGGCGCCCCGCAGCGATCGCAACCGCTCATGGCACCCGCCTTCCCTGTCCCGTCTCCACCGCCCGACCCCGCAGCCGATACTACCGAGATCGCCGCCGCGCCCCTAATTGGGCTCGCATGGCGCCGGAGACCGCGGCTTTTCCGTACAGAATGGAACCCGTGGAGAAGAGGATCTTCGGCACCGAGAACGAGTACGGCGTCACGTGCACGTTCCGCGGGCAGCGCCGGTTGTCGCCCGACGAGGTCGCGCGCTACCTCTTCCGGCGCGTGGTGTCGTGGGGACGGTCGTCGAACGTCTTCCTGGAGAACGGGGCGCGCCTCTACCTCGACGTCGGCTCGCACCCCGAGTACGCGACGCCCGAGTGCGACTCGGTCTACGACCTCATCGTCCACGACAAGGCGGGAGAGCGGATCCTGGAGGGCCTGCTGAAGGCGGCAGAGGCGCGGCTCCGCGAGGAGGGGATCTCCGGCGACATCTACCTCTTCAAGAACAACACCGACTCCGCGGGGAACTCGTACGGGAGCCACGAGAACTATCTCGTCTCGCGCTACGGCGAGTTCGGGCGCCTCGCCGAGGTGATGATCCCGTTCTTCGTCACGCGGCAGATCTTCGCCGGCGCCGGAAAGGTCCTCCAGACGGCGCGCGGCGCGCTCTTCTGCATCTCGCAGCGCGCCGAGCACATCTGGGAAGGGGTGTCGTCCGCCACGACGCGGTCCCGCCCGATCATCAACACGCGCGACGAGCCGCACGCGGACGCCGAGAAGTATCGCCGCCTCCACGTGATCGTCGGCGACTCGAACATGAGCGAGTGGGCGTCCTACCTCAAGGTCGGGTCGACTGCGTTGCTGCTCCGGATGGTGGAGGAGGGCGTCCAGATGCGCGACCTGACCCTCGAGAACCCCATCCGCGCGATCAGGGAGATCTCGCACGACACCACCTGCAAGCGCCGCGTGCGGCTGGCGAACGGGCGCGAGGCCTCGGCCCTCGACATGCAGAAGGAGTACCTCGAGAAGGCGCTCCGGTGGGTCGAACGGCGCGACGACAAGGTCCTCGTCGAGATCGCCGAGATGTGGGAGCACGCGATCGTCTCGCTCGAGCACGACCAGGAGGCGCTCGCAGAGCAGGTGGACTGGATCGCGAAGCGGCGGCTGATCGAGACCTACCGCGGGCGGCACAAGATCTCGCTCGCGCACCCGAAGGTCGCGCTCATGGACCTCGCCTACCACGACGTCAACCGCAAGCGGGGCCTCTATTACCTGCTGGAGCGGCGCCACAGGATGGAGCGGATGTGCGACGAAGACGACATCGAGACCGCGACGCAGGAGCCGCCGCAGACGACGCGCGCGAAGCTGCGGGGCGAGTTCATCCGGGCGGCGAAGCGCAAGCGCCGCGACTTCACGGTCGACTGGGTCCACCTCAAGCTCAACGACCAGGCGCAGCGGACGGTGCTGTGCAAGGACCCTTTCAGGTCGCAGGACGAGCGCGTGAGCAAGCTCATCGCCTCGCTGTAGATGGCCTTCTTCAGGCAGGGCATCGTTCGCCGCCTCTCCGAGGAGCTCGAGGACCTCGTGCGCGTCGAGGTCGAGCTGGAAGACGGCTCGGCGTGCGGAGCCGACGCGTTCCCGGCGATGCTGGGCCGCCTGCAGGAGGGGCACCGGGTCGTCGTCAACACGACGGGCATCGAGCTGGGGCTCGGGACCGGGGGCCGCGCGTTCGTGCTGTGGGACCTCGACGCGCCTCCGCCCGCGCCGGGGCCGGCGGGGCACATCGTGAAGATGCGCTACACGCCGTGGCAGACCGAGGTTCTGGCGGCGGAGGAGGACGCGAGCCCCCACGGCGCGGCGCTCGCCGACGTCGAGACGATCGACGGGACGCCGGTGGTCGCCTGCGGCCTCCACTCCCAGGTCCCTGGGGTGGCCGCGGGCATAAAGGCCGAACGACCGGATGCCCGGATCGGCTACCTCATGACCGATGCCGGCGCGCTGCCGCTCGCGTGGAGCGACCTGGTCCGCGCCTCCACGGCCGCCGGTCTCCTGGACGTGACCGCGACGTGCGGGCACGCGTTCGGCGGCGACCTCGAGACCGTGAACGTCTTCAGCGGCCTGGCCGCGCTGCGGCGCGCCGGGGGAGCGGACGTCGGCATCGTCGCCATGGGCCCCGGGGTCGTGGGCACGAACACAGCCCTCGGCTTCACCGCGATCGAGCAGGGGCAGGTGCTCGACGCGGCGACGGCGCTCGGGGGCCGCGCGGTTGCCTGCTTGCGGGTGTCGTTTGCGGAAGCGCGGGAACGTCACCGCGGCGTCAGCCACCACACGCTGACGGCCCTGCGCGTCGCGGCGCGCGAGCCGGCGGACGTGGTCGTGCCGGACCTGGGCGCTGCGACCGAAGACCTGGTCGCGCAGCTGGGCGACGCCGCGCCGCGTCACCGGGTACACCTCGTCGACCCGGCGGCCGGCATGGAGGCGCTGAGGCGTTCCGGCGTCTCCGTCTCGTCGATGGGGCGCGGGCCGGACGAAGCCCCCGAGACGTTCGCCGCGGCTGCGGCGGCCGGTACCTACGCCGCGCGACTGCTGGATACGCTCGGCTGATGCGGCGGATCGAACGGCTGATCAACCTGATCGCGGCGCTGCTCGAGACGCCGACGCCGATGACCGCCGAGGAGATCAGGCGCGAGATCGCGGGCTACGACTCGGAGTCGCTCGACGCGTTCCGGCGCGCGTTCGAGCGCGACAAGGCGGACCTCCGGGCGATGGGGATCCCGATCGAGCTCCGCAGCGTCGACCCGCTCGGCGAGACCGAGGGGTACGTCATCCCGAAGAACCTCTACTACCTGCCCCAGCTCGATCTCGAGCCCGACGAGCTCGCCGCGTTGAAGCTCGCGGCCGAGAGCGTGCTCGGGGGGGGCGAGATCGCGGAGTCCGGGCTCATGAAGCTGTCGGTCGACGCGGCCACGGAGACGTGGGCGGGTCCCCGCGTCGTGTGGGGTGCCGACCTTGCGGCCGAGCAGCCCGCGCTCGCCGCGCTGTACCCCGCTCTGCTCGACCGGCGGTCGGTGGCTTTCCGCTACAGGAGCGCGGCCGACTCCGAGGCGCGCGAGCGAGAGGTCGACCCCTACGGGCTCGTCCACCGCAGGGGGAGCTGGTACGTCGTCGGGCGCGACCGGGCGAAGGACGAGGTGCGGGTGTTCAAGGCGACGCGGATCGAGGGCGACCCACGCGCCCTCGAGCACCGTTACGAGGTGCCCGAGGGCTTCCGCGCCGACGAGCACGTGGCGGGCGAGGCCTGGGAGCTAGGCGAGGAGCCGGCGACCGCGACGGTCCGGTTCGCCTCGCAGGTGCGCTGGTGGGCCGAGCAGAACCATCCCGACGCTCCGCGGCTCGAACGGCCCGGCGGAGCGCTCGACGTCGAGCTGCAGGTGTCGAACGTCGACGCGCTGGTCGCGTGGGCGATCGGGCTCGGGCCGGGAGTGGAGATCCTCGAGCCGCCGGCCGCGCGCGAGGCGATGCTGGCCCACCTCGCGCCGTTCCTCGAGGTCCACCCCTCGTGAGCGCCCCCGCTTCGGGCCGCGTCGGGCGGCGGCTGCAGCGGATCCTGCTGCTGCTCCCGTACGCGATCCACCACCCCGGTGTCAGCGTCGACGAGCTGTCGCGCAAGTTCAACGTGCCGAAGCGCGAGCTGCTCGCCGACCTCGAGCTCGTCTTTCTGTGCGGGCTCCCCGGGTACGGGCCGGGCGACCTCATCGACGTCTCGATCGACGACGATCGCGTGCACGTCAGGATGGCGGACTACTTCGCCGCGCCGCTGCGGTTCACGCCGGCGGAGGCCCTCACGCTGTACGCCGGAGCGGCTGCGCTCGTCGACTCACCCGGGATGGAGGAGGCCGACTCGCTGCGCCGCGCCCTGGGCAAGCTGGGTCGCGCGCTCGGCGTGAGCCGCGAGGACTCCGCGGGGGCGGACATCGACGTGAGGCTCGCGCCCGCTGAGGGGCACATCCAGACGCTCGAGGAGGCTCTGCTCGACCGGCGCCGGGTCCGGCTCGAGTACTTCTCGGCCACCCGCGGGCAGCTGACGCACCGGACGGTCGACCCGTGGGGGCTGATCGCGGCGCTGGGGCGCTGGTACCTCGTCGGCTGGGACCACCTCAGCGAGGACGAGCGGATGTTCCGCACCGACCGGATGAAGGACGTGGCGATCCTGGACGAGCCCGCGGACGTGCCGGAGGACTTCGACCCCGACGCGTACAAGAGCGCGTTTCGCGAGCGCGGCGACGAGGCGACGCTGACGATGGAGATCTCCCCGGAGGTGGCGCGGTGGTTCGCCGAGTATTACCACCCCCGCAGCGTCCGGCCGCAGTACGACGGCTGGCAGCGCGTCGAGCTGGCCGCGAGCGGCAGACGCTGGGCCGCGACGTTGCTGCTGCAGCTGGGACCGGGGGCGCGGAACGTGGAGCCGCGGGAGACGCTGGAGGAGGCGCGGCGCCTCGCAGAAGAAATCGCGAGGCCCTATCAGGAGTAAGCACAGGGGTGTCAGACATGTCTGACGTATCGCGAGGGCTTGCTAGGCGCTGCGGGCTTCGGGGCTCGTTATGTGCACTATCTCGCTCACGGGCTCCCGGCGCGGGATCGAGAACGAGAAATTCGACCCCTTGCCCCACGTCGAGTCGACCCAGATCCGCCCGTGGTGCATCCGCACGAGCTGCGCGCACAGGTAG
>JBHELD010000013.1:0-20748 GCA_046263255.1 Actinomycetota bacterium | reverse complement strand
TCATCCCTCACGCGGCGTCGCTGCGTCAGGCTTTCGCCCATTGCGCAAGATTCCCTACTGCTGCCTCCCGTAGGAGTCTGGGCCGTGTCTCAGTCCCAGTGTGGCTGGTCGCGCTCTCACGCCAGCTATGCGTCAAAGCCTTGGTAGGCCGTTACCCCACCAACAAGCTGATACACCGCGGGCCGATCCCGAACCGAAAAACTTTGCCCTGCATGCCATGCGGTACGCAGGGATCATCCGGTATTAGCAACGGTTTCCCGTTGTTATCCCGGAGTTCGGGGCACGTTACCCACGTGTTACTCACCCGTTCGCCGCTTTCAGGGAGAAGGGTTACCCCTTCTCCTTTCGTCGCTCGACTTGCATGTATTAAGCACGCCGCCAGCGTTCGTCCTGAGCCAGGATCAAACTCTCCGTAGAGATTCAACGCACCGGTCGTGAAGGCAGCCGTGAGCTGCCGGCCGGCGCGCCAAAGTTTGATGCTGTCATGAACGGCTGACTACTTCCGAAGTGTCTCGAAAGCGCTTTGCCGGATTCATTCTTGGAGTGTTTCCCTCTTGACGAGGTTCGCACTGGTTATGTCCGATCGATCGCCGGCGAACCGGAGATCTTTCGGCAGGCACACTGTTCAGTTCTCAAGGAGCGACCTTCTCCGACAAAGAAAAGCGCCGGTTCCGAGAGAACCGGCGAGCAGCCAAGCGACCGAGACCTTCGTCAGGCTCAGGTGCTGATAGGCAACTCCCTATCCTCTCGGGCCCACCCCGGGGGGAGAGCATGACAACATTTCTCTGTCAGTGTTCCTCTGTCAGTACAGCCTACGTAATTTACCAGCCCCCAGGGGGTCCGGCAACCACTCGTCCAGGTAAAGATTTCCCGCTCGGGGAATCGCAAACGTCCAGGCACCCCCGCTCATTCCCCCGCCGGGGCCCACCGGAAGCGGCTGGCCCGCTCCTGATCGGCTGCGGCGGCGGGGGCCTTGAGCGGAGCAGGCAGCCCTTACGGCCTCCGGCGCCGGGTATAGGAGGGGCATGGCACGAGCGCCCGGGCACGCCACGACCATGACGGCGGGAACGGCCCTGTCCCGGGGCCTCCGCAAGCGCTGTCCTCGCTGCGGGCAAGGCAAGGTGTTCCGGACGTATTTCAGGATGAACGACGTGTGCTCGGTCTGCGGGTACGCGTTCCTGCGGGAGCCCGGCTACTGGACGGGCGCGATGACCGTGAACATCGCGGCCTGCGAGGCGTGGTTCTTCGTTCTGTTCGTGGGGACGCTCGTGGCGACGCTGCCGGACGTGAACTGGCCGCTCCTGCTCGTGCTCGCGGTGGTGACCAACGGGCTGTTCCCGGTCGTGTTCTTCCCCTACTCGAGAACCCTGTGGATGAGCCTCGACCTCTACTTCCATCCTGCCGACGCATCGAAGGGGATCTACGAAGGAGGAACGCGCGCCCGTACGCGCTAGCGGTCGGGCCGGGACGTCGCGAGCAGCCCTGGCGCCAAGAGGCCAGGGGCGGAAGGGACGCGGGCGCCGGCGCCGAACCTTGGGAGAGCGAGGGGGGGGTGATCCGGTGAGAGCGATCAGGGCGGGCGTTGCCGCCGCCGTCTCCGTGGTGACGCTCGGAGCGTCGTTGCCCGCGTCTGCGGTCACCGGCGCCGCGGGGCGGGACGCTTCGGTGGGTCCGCTCGCCCGCGCTCTCGCGGACGGCTCGGGCCTCGATCCCGCCGCGGCCGCGACGCTGGCGTCGTTCCGCCGGCTGCCTCACGCCGACGACTTCCTCGCCGCGCTCGCGCAGGCGGAGGAGACCCACACCGCTCACTTCGTCTACGCCGAGCCGGTGCACGACGTGACGGGGGACGGCCGCGAGGACGTGCTCTCGGTCGACACGACCGTCGTCTTCACGATCTCGGAGGGCCTGGTGTTCCCCGACGTCGAGTACGAGGTGCGAGTGGTCGTGCGCGTCCTGGAGGGCGCGACCGGTGACCTCCTGTGGACGAAGCGCGCCCGCTTCAAGAACGGGTACATGGCGGTGGTCGAGGCGCGCACGGGCGCGGCCGGCCGGAACGGGTTCGCCCTGCTCGTGTTCGACGGCGCGCTCGGCCCCGTCCAGCAGAGGCGCTTCACGATCCGGACGATCACGGGAGCGGGCAAGCGCGTCTGGGCCCGTAGCTGGGAAGCGGTGACGGTCGAGGAGTTCCCCTTCTACGGGTACGCGAACGTGCCGGTGACGCTCGGGGCCTTCGACGCTTACGAGGGGCGTCCCACCGACTACCTGGTGGGCCTCGGGAACATCGCGTTCGCCGGCGTCGCTTGGGTGGCAGACGTGCGCGCGGTGACGGTCGCCGGAGCCGACGGCGCCGAGAAAGAGCATCCCGTGCACGAGGTCGCCGCGGGGAACGTCCTCCCCGCGCCCTGGACGACCGGGGACCTCTCGGGCGACGGCCTCGACGACTACGTGTTCGTGAACCCCATGCCGTCGGTCGCGCAGGGCGAGGAGTCGCTCGAGCCCGGCGGTGTCGTGCGCGGCCGTGTCGGCGAGGACGGCGACCTCGTGTGGGAACGGGGCGGCTTCGACTTCTCCGACGCTCTCGTGGTGTGGGCGTATTCGATCCGCGACATAGTCGGGAACCCGCGCGGCGACGTCGTGCTCACCGCGTGGATGGCGTACGCGGAGGACGAGCGCGAGAGCGAGTGGGACATCTACCTGCTGGACGGGGCGTCGGGCGGCGTCCGGTGGAAACGCCTGGGGACGTGGCCCTACGTGCCAGGCGACGTCGACGCCGACGGCGACCAGGAGCTGATCGCGCGGGACGTCGTCTTCGGCCGCGGCCTTAAGCGGGTGACGACGAAGCTCTGGGCATACAACGTCGCGGGCAAGACGATCTGGAAGAGGAGCTACACGGTCCGCACGGACGGCCCCCTCACGTGCGCGGCGGGGTGCTCCTCCGGCGCGGGGGTCGGGTTGGGCTCGGCCGGCGACCTCCAGCCCGACGGCATCAAGGACAGCTACGTCATGACCCACGTCGACCATGACCCCGGCAGCGAGACGAACGTGCGCTACCTCGTCGACGGGAGGACCGGCGAGCGGTCGCTCGTCTCGGGCGAGGAGCTGTTCCCGCTCGCGGCGGACCTGGACCTCCATGGATCCGACGTCGCCAAGGCGCGCTGGACGGGCGGAGAGGTAGAGGTCCTTGCCGCGACGCCCCTCGATCGGACCCTGTGGGAGTCGATGATCTCCCTCGGGATCACGGTCGAGCCGGGACGCGTCCCCCTGGACGTCGTCGCCGCGTCGCTGGACCGCGACCGTTGTCCGGACCTCGTGGTGTCGATCGCCGCGCGCAAGGGCCGGTACGTCGCCGCGCTCGACGGCGGCGACGGGTCGTTGCTGTGGACGCGGACGCTCGACGGCGTCGAGGCGGAGCCGTCGGCGCGGCCGAGCAACGACCGCAACCGCGCCTGCTAGGCGAGGAGGCGGACGAACCTCCGCTTGCCGACCTGCAGCAGCGCCCCCTTGAGGTCGACCAGGGGGACCTCCTCGGACGCCAGCGCCGTCCCGTCGATCTTCACGCCGCCCTGCGCGACCAGCCGGCGTCCCTCGTTGCGCGACGAGGCCAGGCCGAGGTCCGCCAGCAGCGCCGGCACGTAGACGTCGTCGTCCGAGATCGCACTGCCGGGGATGGCCGCCTCCGGCACCTCCTCGGGGGCGGCGTGCCGGCGGAACACGCGGTCGAACGCGGCCTCCGCGGCTGCGGCCGCGCCGTCGCCGTGGTAGAGCGCGACGGCCGCGCGGGCAACGCGCCTCTTCGCCTCGCCCGCGCCGGGCCCCCCTGCCGCGATCGCGGCTTCGACCTCGGCCACGCCCGCCTCGTCCCATCCGGCCGCCAGCGCGGCGTAGCTCGGCAGCAGCGCGTCCGGCACGCTCATGAGCTTGCCGAACATGTCGTCGGGTTCATCGCGGATCCCGACGTAGTTCCCGAGCGACTGCGACATCTTCTGGACGCCGTCGGTCCCGACGAGCAGCGGCATCGTCAACGCGACCTGAGGACGCTGCCCGTACGTCTTCTGCAGGTCGCGCCCGACGAGGAGGTTGAAGAGCTGATCGGTGCCGCCGAGCTCGACGTCCGCGCGCACGGCGACGGAGTCGTATCCCTGGAGCAGCGGGTACATGAGCTCGATGATCGAGATCGGCCGCCCCTCCTCGTATCGCTTGGAGAAGTCGTCGCGCTCCAGCATCTGCGCGACGGTGTAGCGCGCGGTAAGGCCGAGCACGTCGGGGAGGTTCATCCCCTCGAGCCATTCCGAGTTGTAGCGGACCTCTAGGTTCTCCTCCGACAGGATGTCGCGGAACTGGTCGAGGACGGCCTCGGCGTTCGCCTGCACCTCCTCCTTCGCCAGCTGGGGCCTCGTCTGCGACTTCCCCGACGGGTCGCCGATGCGGGCGGTGAAGTCGCCGACGATGAGAACCGCGGTGTGGCCGTCGTCCTGGAACGCGCGCAGCTTCCGCAGCGGCACCGCCCACCCGAGCGTCACGGCGCGGGCGGTCGGATCGAGGCCCAGCTTCACCCGCAGGGGGCGGCCCTCCTCCAACCGTGCGCCGAGGTCTTCGGCGGGGACCACGTGCTCCGCGTGCCGCGTCAGCCGCTCCAGGCGCTGCCTCGCGATGCGTTCCATTGCGGGCGATGCTAGACGACCGCTGCTCCGGACGAACCGCGGCTGCCGACGCGGCGTCGATAGAATCGAGGTCTATGCCCCGATCGCGCCGCCGTCTTCCCGCGCTTTTCCTGCTCGTCGCGCTGCTGACAGCAGCATGCGCCCGGCTCGAGAACCTGCCGCGGCTCCAGCCGGAGGACCTCGAGTTCAAGCTTGCACAGTCGTCGAAGATCTTCGACGCCGGGGGCCGGCTCATCGCGACGCTGCACCGGGGGCAGAACCGGACGAACGTCACGCTCGAGCAGATCCCCCAGCACCTCGAGGACGCCGTCATCGCCATCGAGGACGAGCGCTTCTACGAGCACGGGGGTGTAGACGTCAAGGCGATCTTCCGCGCGGCGATCGCGAATGCGGCGAGCGGCGACATCGAGCAGGGCGGGTCGACGATCACGCAGCAGTACGTGAAGAACGTGATCATCGCCCCCAACGAGATCGCGGAGCAGACGTTCGACCGCAAGCTCCAGGAGGCCGCGCTCGCCCGGCAGATCGAGAAGGAGCTCACCAAGGAGGAGATCCTCGAGCGCTACCTCAACACGGTCTACTTCGGGCAGGGCGCGTACGGGGTGCAGGCCGCGTCGAAGGTCTTCTTCGGAAAGTCTGTGTGGAAGCTCAAGCTGCGCGAGGCCGCGCTGCTCGCGGCGTTGATCAAGGCGCCGGGCGACTACGATCCGTACCAGCGCGGAAAGGCCGCGAAGAGGCGCCGCAACGTCGTCCTGCGAAAGATGGCAGACCTGGGCTACGTCACGGCGTCGCACGCCGAGGAGGCGGCGGCGAAGGGATTCGGCCTCCAGCCGACGAGGGAGAAGGACGAGTACCCCGCGCCGTACTTCGTCGACTACGTGCAGCGGATGCTCACCTACCACCCGGACTTCGACTTCCTCGGCAAGACCGCGGCGCAGCGCACGAAGCGGATCTTCACCGGCGGGCTCAGGATCTACACGACGGTGGACCTCGAGATGCAGGCCGCCGCCGAGCAAGCCGTGCGGCAGACGCTGCCCTACCCGTCGGATCCGTATGCCGCGCTCGTCGCCATGGAGCCCGACACGGGGCACGTGAAGGCGATGGTCGGCGGCCGTGACTGGTTCGTGCCGCCGAAGAAGGACCGCTACGCCAAGCTGAACCTCGCGATCCTGGCCGAGCCGGACCTCGGGCGCGTCAAGATCCCGGGAACGAAGAGGTACCTCCACCAGGCCCCCGGCACGGGGCGGCAGGCGGGATCGGCTTTCAAGCCGTTCGCGCTCGCGGCTGCGATCGACGACGGCATCCCGCTCTCGAAGCGGTACGACGGCAGCGGCCCGCTCGTCATCCCCGGGGCCGACAATGGCGGTGACTACACCGTCAACAACTACGAGGGCGGGCAGTTCGGTGAGATCACGCTGCTCGAGGCGACGGTGAGCAGCGTCAACGTCGTCTACGCGCAGCTGGTCGAGGAAGTGGGGACCGCGCCCGTGGTCGAGATCGCCGCGAAGCTCGGGATCCGCACGCCGCTCCAGCCCTACTTCTCCGCGGTGCTGGGAACGAACGAGGTCAACGCTCTCGGGATGGCAAGCGCGTTCGGGACGCTCGCGAACCTCGGTGACTACCACGCACCCGTCGCGGTGACGCGGATCGTGGACGCGAGCAAGGAGAAGAACAGGGAGATCTACAGGGACCGTACCGACCTCTTGGAGGTCCTCGACGAGGGGGCCGCGTACCTCACGACCAGCGCGCTCGAGCAGGTGGTGCAACGCGGGACGGGATCACGCGCCGCGGCGGTCGGCCGGCCCGCCGCGGGGAAGACCGGGACCGCGCAGGAATACCGCGACGCGTGGTTCGTCGGGTACACGCCGAACCTCGTCGCGTCGGTCTGGGTCGGGTATCCGCAGGGACAGATCGAGATGAAGACGTCGTGCTACACGACCTCGACCGGGTCGGACGGGTTGCCGGACTGCCTGCCGACGCGCATCACGGTCACGGGAGGATCGTGGCCGACCGAGATCTGGACGAACTTCATGTTCAAGGCGCTGAGCTCGTACCCGGTCGAGGACTTCGAGGTGCCCGAGCTGGAGATCGTCGAGGTCGAGATCGACACCCGGAACGGATGTCTCGTCAGCAAGTTCACGCCTCCGGAGTACCGCGGCGTGGGTGTGTTCGCCGCCGGCACCGAGCCAGAGGAGAGCTGCCGCGAGCCCGGCGACCGCAAGCTCGTCGAGAGCTTCATCGGGTTCCCGCGCGACCAGGCGATCCGGATCCTCGAGGACGAGGGGTTCGACGTGGCGACGGAGCTCGCACCCCCCGGCAGCTACCCGCCGGGGACCGTCGTCGACCAGGACCCGCCGGGCGGCACCCGGCTCGCCGCGGGGTCGACCGTCACGCTCTACATCGCGTCGGAGCTGGCCGAGGAGGAGACGGGCGAGGTGCCGAGCGTGCTCGGCATGAGCCGCTCCGAGGCCGAGGCGCGCATCGAGGGGGCGGGCTTCGCGGTCCGGGTGATCGTCGAGCGCGAGTCGAACCGGGGGCAGGCGAAGAAGAACAAGGGCCGGGTGTGGAAGCAGGCGCCCGGCGGGGGGGCCCGCTACGAGAAGGGCGAGACCGTGACGATCTGGGTGAACCCGAGCTAGGGGGGACTAGCTACCGTCGCCGCTGCCGCCGCTCGACCCGCTGCCGGTCCACCGAGCGCGCTCGCCCACGAGCGCATCCACGACGGCTGCAGGTTAGCCGGGGGGTACGACACGATTCCGACTCTTGGGTGAAAGCCCTACTTCAACGGCCACTGCTCCTATCTCCTGCGCGAGGCGTGGGGATGCCCCGGCACCACGAAGCGCCACGGGATCTCGTCCCCCCGGCCCGAGCCGAGGCCGATCCTCGTCGTCTGCGCCACCTCGGCGCTCCGAACTGCCTCCGTGCGCTCGTCCTCCGCGCACCACATCGTGCCGCCCCTCAGCAGGCTCGCTCCGTTGTGGTCCCCGTCGAGGCCCAGCGCCTGCGCGAGCCGCGCCGGTCCCGCCGCGAGGAGGCGGTCGGGCACGTTGCCGCGGCGCCGCCGCATGAGGTCGATGCCGGCCATGGGCTCGCCGGCGCGCAGCAGCACGGCCTCGCACGTGCCGGCGTCGCCGCAAACGACGTTCGCGCACCAGTGCATGCCGTACGTGAAGTAGACGTAGAGCCGCCCGGGAGGACCGAACATGACCTCGGTCCTCGCCGTCATCCCCCGGTAGCCGTGCGAGCCCGGGTCCTGCGGGCCGCGGTAGGCCTCCGTCTCGACCAGCCTCACCGCCGCGACGCCTTCGGGATGACGGTGGACGAAGACGCAGCCGATCAGGTCTCGCGCGACGCCGAGGGCGTCGCGCGCGTAGAACTCGCGCGTCAGCCTCCTCACAGTCCCGTCAGCCGATCAGCCAGGCCAGCAGCGCCTTCTGCGCGTGCAGACGGTTCTCGGCCTGGTCCCACACCACCGACCGCGGCCCGTCGATGACCTCCGCCGAGATCTCCTCGCCGCGGTGCGCGGGGAGGCAATGCATCACGATCGACCCGGGATCGGACATGTCCACAGCCGCCGAGTCCAGGCGAAACGGCTCGAACGCCGAGACCCGCGACTCCGCCTCGGACTCCTGGCCCATGCTCGCCCACACGTCGGTGTAGAGGACGTCGGCGCCCGACGCCGCGTCGGCGGGGGAGCTCGTCACGGTGACGCTTCCGCCGGTGCCGTCGGCGATCTCGTCGCAGCGGTCGACGACCTGCGGGAAAGGCTCGTAACCCGGCGGGCAGGCGACCCGGACGTGCATGCCCATCTTCGTCCCGCCGAACATCAGCGAGTGCGCGACGTTGTTGCCGTCTCCCAGGTACGCGAGCGTCAGGTCCGCGAGGCCCCCCTTCTTCTCCCTGATCGTCTGCAGGTCGGCGAGGCACTGGCACGGGTGGGAGAAATCGCTGAGCGCGTTGACGACGGGAACCGACGCAGCGTGCGCAAGCCGCTCGAGACGGTCTTGCCCGAACGTGCGGACCACGATCGCCGAGACGTAACGCGACAGGACCCTCCCGGTGTCCTCGATGGTCTCGCCGCGGCCGAGCTGCAGCTCGTCGCCGCGCAACACGATCGCGTGACCGCCGAGAGACGTGACCGCGGCCTCGAAGGAGACGCGCGTGCGCGTGCTCGGCTTCTCGAAGATCAACGCGACCTGCTTGCCGCGCAGCTGGTCGTCGAGCGCCTGCGGCCTCCGCTTGAGAGCGTCCGCGGAGTCCAGGAGATAAGCCAGCTCCTCCGGCGTGACGTCGTCGATCGACAGGAAGTCCCGCTCTTCCACCCTGCCCCTCCCGCTACGAGCGCAGCTCCGCGCCGACGCGTTCGCCGAGCGCGGCGACGATGCGATCGCGCACCGCGAGCGCCTCCTCGTCGGTGAGCGTCCGGTCGCTCGCCCGGATCTCGAGGGCGAACGCGAGGCTCTTGCGCCCCTCCGGGAGCTGCTCCCCGTGGTAGAGGTCGAACAGCCGCGCCGAGGTGACGCCCGGCGCACCCGCCTCGCGCACTACCTCCGCGACCGTCTCCGCCGCCACCTCCTCGTCCACCACGACCGCGAGGTCGATGAGCGTCGCCGGGAACCTCGGCAGCTCCTCGACCTTCACCCGCGGCGGCAGCGCCGCGAACAGCGGCGCGAGCGACAGCTCGAACGCGATCGTTCCCCCGTGGACGTCGAACCGGTCGCAGACCTCCGGGTGGAGCTCCCCGAACGCCCCCGCGGTCGCGCCGCCGACGGCGACACTCGCGCTCCTCGTCGGGTGGAACGGCATCCCCCCGGCGGGGGCGAAGGCGGGTTGCGGCAGCCCCAGCGACCGGAGAAGCGCCTCGAGGATCCCCTTCGCGGAGAAGAAGTCCCAGGGGGCCGCGGGAGCCCGCCACGTCTGCGGGCGTCCGCGCCCGGAGAGGACGGCCCCGAGGACGTTCGCCTCGACGGGCAGGTCCTCGCCCGACGGCTCGTACACCCGCGCGACCTCGAAGAGCGCGACGCCCTCGGCGCGGTGCGCGACGTTGTGCGCGGCCGCGCGCAGCAGCCCGGGGAGCAGAGTCGTCCGAAGGGCGGGCTTCTCCTCCGCGACCGGGTTCGTGAGCGCCACGAGTGCCCGCGCCGGATGGTCGTGCGCGAGACCCAGGTCGTCGAGCTCCTTGTGGCCGAGGAAAGATTCCGTCCACGCCTCCCGCAGCCCGAGACCCGCGAGCGTGCGCCGGAGGCGGCGGTCGAAGCGCTGCTCCTCGGTCAACGCGCCGGCGCGGCCCGGAGGAAGCGTCGAGGGAACGCGGTCGATCCCGTGGAGTCGCACGACCTCCTCGACGAGGTCGACCTCGCGCGTGAGGTCCGGCCGCCACGACGGCACGACCGCGCGGATGATCCCTTCTTCCTCGACGGCGTCGATGCCGATAGAGCGGAGGTGTCGGACCTGGCGCTCGGCGGGAACGTCGGCGCCGAGGAGCTTCGGCGTCAGGTGGGGGCGCAGCGTGACCGTAGGTCGCTCCACGGGGGCCGGGTACTCGTCGACCTCCGCGGCCGCCACGCGTGCGCCGGCGACCTGCGCCATCAGCGCGCAGGCCCGGGCGGCCGCGAGCGCGACGGCCTCGGGGTCGGCCCCGCGCTCGAAGCGCGCCGAGGCCTCGGTCCTCAGCGCGTGGCGCCGGCTCGCATAGGCGATCGAGGCGTGGTCGAAGTACGCGGACTCGAGGATGACGTCGGCCGTGGACTCCGCGACCTCCGATCCCTCGCCGCCCATCACCCCCGCGATCGCCAGCGCGGTGGAGGGGTCTGCGATCAGGAGGTCGTCGGGATGCAGCGTCCGCTCGACGCCGTCCAGCGTCCTCAGCGTCTCTCCCCCCCGTGCGCGCCGCACGACGATCGTCGCGTCGGCGACGCGCGCCGCGTCGAAGGCGTGGAGCGGGTGCCCGAGCTCCATCAGGACGTAGTTCGTGACGTCGACGACGTTCGACACGGGCCGGACGCCCGCGGCCACGAGGCGGGCGGTCATCCACTGTGGCGACGGCCCGACCGTTACGCCGGACATGTAGCGCGCGAGGTAGCGGGGACATCCCGCCGGATCCTGTATCTCGACGCGGACGGGCGACGCGACGCCCTCGTCGGGATCGAGGTCGACGCGCGGCGGCTTCAGCTCCGCCCCCGTCAAAGCCGCGACCTCGCGGGCGACGCCGAACACGCTCATGCAGTCGGGACGGTTCGGCGTGATCTCGAGCTCGAAGATCGAGTCCGAGAGGCCCAGCGTCCGGACGACGTCCTCGCCGAGCGAGGCGTCGGGCGGGAGGATGAGCAGACCCGAGTGGTCGTGGGACACCCCGAGCTCCGAGGCCGAGCACAGCATGCCCGCGCTCGTCTCGCCGCGGATGCGCCGCTCGGTGATCGTCATCCCCGGCAGCGTCGCCCCCACGCGCGCCAGCGCGACCTTGTCCCCCACGGAGAAGTTGGCGGCGCCGCACACGACGCGCTGCGACCCGTCGCCGGTCGAGACGAGGACCATGCTGAGTTTGTCGGCGTTCGGGTGCGCGTCGACCTCCTGCACCTCGGCGACGACGACGCCTTCGATCCCCTTGCCGGGATTGTGGATCCTCTCGACCTTCGTGCCCGAGAGGTCCAGCATCTCCCTGAGCGTCCCGAGCGGTACGTCGACGTCGACGAACTCGCGGAGCCAGCTCAGGCCGACCCTCATCGAGCCCCCTCGAACTGAGCGAGGAACCGGACGTCGTTCTCGTACAGGGCCCGGATGTCGCCGATCCCGTGCGAGAGCGCGGCGGCGCGCTCCACCCCGAGGCCGAACGCGAAGCCCGAGTAGCGCTCTGGGTCGTACCCGACCCACTCGAACAGCGCCGGGTCGACCATCCCGCAACCGAGGATCTCGATCCAGCCCTCGCCCTTGCAGACGCGGCACCCGGAGCCGCGGCACACGAAGCACTCGACGTCCATCTCGGCCGACGGCTCGGTGAACGGGAAGAAGTGGCCGCGCAGCCTCGTCGCGAGATCCTTGCCGAACAGCTCTCGCGCGAACAGCTCGAGCGTCCCCTTCATGTCCGAGACGGTGATTCCCTCGTCGACCGCGAGGCCCTCGATCTGCGCGAAGCCCGCGAGGTGCGTCGCGTCCTCCTCGTCCCTCCGGTAGCACCGCCCCGGGACGACGATGTAGACGGGCGGGGGCTGCGACTCCATCACCCTGATCTGCGCGGGGGACGTCTGCGGTCGCAGCAGGACGCGTTCGTCGGCTCCCTCCACGTAGAACGTGTCGGCCGGAGACCGGGACGCGTGCTCGGGCGGAACGTTCAGCGCGTCGAAGTTCAGGGTCGACAGCTCGACCTCGGGACCGTCGGCAACCGCGTACCCGAGGCCGAGGAACACGTCGACGATCTCCCAGATCGTCTTGGTCAGGGGATGGATCGAGCCCGGCTCGACGTGCTCGCCCGGGAGCGTCACGTCGATCCGTTCGCGCTCCCACCGGGCGGCGCGCTCGGCGGCCTCGAACTCCGCGGCCCTCGCGGCGAGCGCCTCCTCCAGCGCGCCCTGCACCTCGTTCGCGAGGCGGCCGAGGTCCCTTCGCTCGGCTTCGGGCAGCTTCCCGAGCGACGACCGCACGCGCGCCAAGGCAGTCTTGCGCCCGAGCGTGCGGACGCGCGCCTCCTCGACCCCGGCGAGGTCCTCCGCGGCCGCGATCGTCGCGAGGCCCTCGGCTCGCGCGGCCTCGAGCTCGGCCCGCAGGTCGTTCTCGCTCATCCGTGCGGGGCCCCCGACAGCGAGATCGTGAACTTCGTGCCCTTCCCCACCTCGCTCTCCACCGCGACGCTCCCCCCGTGGGCTTCGACGAGGCGCCGCGTGAGGTAGAGCCCGAGCCCGAGGCCGGAGGGACCCGCGGCCTGCTCGTGCGGGGCCGGCCCGGAGAAGATCTCGCCGATCGCGTCGCCGGAGATCCCGACTCCCTGGTCGCTGACAGTGATCGTCCCGTTCTCCGCCGCGACGACGACCGGCCCTTCGTCGGAGAACTTGATCGCGTTCTCCACGAGGTTCGAGAGCGCGTGGCCCAGCCGCTCGGGATCCGCGTACACCACGGCGTCCTCCGGCACGTCGATGCGCACGCGCTCGGCCCCCGCGAGCCCGGAGTGGTTGGCTACCGCGCGCTCTGCGACGTCGCGCAGCGACGTCTGCCGTAGCTGGAGCTCGAGCCTTCCCGATTCGAGCCGCGCCAGGTCGAGCACCTCGGAGACGATCCGTCCCATGCGCTCGGCGTCGTGGTGGATCGTCTCGATGAACTGGAGGCGTTGCTCGTCGGTGAACCGATCCCAGCGCTTCACGAGCGTCGCCGAGAACCCCTTGACGGAGGTCAAAGGAGACCGCAGCTCGTGGGCGATCTTCGAGATCATGTCGGCGAAGCGGGCGTTCTCGGTCATGTAGCCGCCGAGGATATCCGTCGCTGGCGCACCGCCTCGAAGAGCAGGAGCGCTCCTGCTATCGCGGCGTTGAGCGACTCGGCCCTCCCCGGCATCGGGATCCCGACGACCCCGTCGAGCACCGCGCGGTGCTCGACGGGGATGCCCCACGCCTCGTTCCCCACGACGAACGCGACGCGGCGCGTGTAGTCGAGCGAGTCGTACGCAGCCTCGGCCCCGGCGTCCGCGCCGACGACCAGGAACCCGCGTTGCGCGAGCAGCCGTCCGGTCGCGTCGAGGTCGACGTCGCGGCAGACGTCGAGACGGTGGAGGGCGCCGGCGGCGGCCCGGGCGGTCTTCGGCGCGTACGGGTCGACCGAGCCCCCGGTGAACAAGACGGCCCCGGCTCCCGCGGCCGCGGCGCACCTCACGAGAGTGCCGGCGTTTCCCGGGTCGCGGATCTGGTCGAGGACCAGGACGAGCGATATCGCGCCGTCCAGGTCGGCGGGCGCCACGTGCTCCATCGCCACCACCGCGACGACTCCCTGCGGCGTCGCGGTGCCGGAGAGCGCGGCCACGACGCCGCGCGTCGCCCGCACGAGGGGCACGTCGAGCTCGGCGGCCGCGGCGGCAAGCTCGTCGAGATCGGCGTGATCCTCCTCGACGAACAGCGTCTGCACCGCGGCACGCTCCTCCAACGCCTCGAGCACGGGGACGGCCCCCTCGAGCAGATACGCGTGCGCCGCGTCCCGGTGGACGCGGCGCAAGAGCTTGCGGGCGGCCAGCACCCGCGGGTTCCGAAGGCTGGAGACGACCTGCACGTGGACTCGGAGGCCGGCCGAGGCCGCCCTTCGGCTATGACGCCTTTTCCAGCGAGCGGCGCGCCACGTCGGCGAGCGCCGAGAACGCGCCGGGCTCGTTCACCGCGAGCTCCGCCAGCATCTTGCGGTCGACCTCGATCTCGGCGAGCTTGAGCCCCGCCACCAGCCGGCTGTAGCTGAGGCCGTTCTCCCGAGCGGCCGCGTTGATCCGGATGATCCACAGCCTGCGGAAGTCGCCCTTGCGCGCCCGCCGGTCGCGGTAGGCGTAGACGCCCGAGTTCAGGACCTGCTCGTTCGCGGCGCGGAAGTGCTTGCCGCGCGCGGAGTAGTAGCCCTTCGCCTGCTTGAGGACCTCGCGGCGCCTCTTGCGGCCGGCGACGCTTCTCTTGACTCGTGGCATGGTGCTCCTCCTTCGGAAAGCGGTCGGCGGGCTACTTCCCGAGCATCCGGCGGATGCGCTTCGAGTCCTCGCCGGAGACGACCGCGTCGGGGGCGCGGAGCTGCCGCTTCCTCTTCGGCGACTTCTTCTCGAGGATGTGGTTCACGAACGCGCGCCGGCGCCGGATCTTGCCCGTGGGCGTGACCTTGAAGCGCTTGGCGGCGCCGCGGTGCGACTTCATCTTCGGCATGCTCAGCCTCCCTCGGCTCTCGTTACCTTCCGCGGCGGCACCTTCTTCGGAGGAGAAGGAGGAGGAGGTGCCTCCGCCGGCTCCGGCGCCGGCGCTTCCTCCAGCGGTGGCCGCGACTTCGACACGGGCGCCGCCCTCGTCGTGATCGCTTCCTTGTACGGGTTGAGGACCATCGTCATGTTCCGCCCGTCCACCCTCGGGGGCGTGTCGACCCGGGCGATGTCGGCGACGTCGGCGGCGAGCTGGTCGAGGAGCCTGCGACCGAGCTCCTGGTGCGCCATCTCGCGCCCCCGAAACATGATCGTGATCTTGACCTTGGCGCCCTGTCGCAGGAACCGGATCACGTGCCCCCGCTTGGTCGCATAGTCGTGGCGGTCGATCTTCGGCCGCATCTTCATCTCTTTGACGACGACCTGCGACTGCTTCCGCCGGGCTTCCTTCTGCCGCTGGTCCTGCTCGTACTTGAACTTCCCGTAGTCCATGATGCGGCAGACGGGGGGGTCCGCTTGGCCCGCCACCTCGACGAGGTCGAGGTCCTCCGCGGCGGCCATGTCGAGCGCATCCTTGATTTCCAGGATCCCTATCTGGCTCCCGTCGGCCCCCACCACCCTGACGCGGGGGACCCGGATGCGATCGTTGATCCTCAGATCCGTTGCGATGCCACTCTCCTTCCGACGACCGACATGAAAAAAGCCGGAGACGCCAAGACTGACGTCACCGGCTCGACGGGCCGGACGCGCCGGACCGCTTGCCTATCGGCGACTGCAGACCCCCGCGACCTCGATGTTGCTGCCGGGAGGTGAGGGGCGCGTTGCCGCCCCTTCTTGGCGAAGCTAGCCGTTGAAGTATAACGAATGCACATGGACGCCCCCGATAACGAGCAGCAGAGCGAGCGACCGCGGCCGAAGGTCGTTGACAAGCGGATCTCGGCGCGCTCGGCCGAGCGCCCCGCTGCGGGGTCGGGCGCGACCGCCGAGGTGACGGTCGGCTCGGTGCCGGAGGGCCCTTCCGGGGGCGGCGGAGGGCCCGAGCCGTCGCAGGGGCAGGCCGCGCCGCAGCCGCAGGGATCGCAGGCCGCGCGGGAGCCGCAGCCGGGCGAACCCTCCGCCGCGCCACCACCGGGCGAGCGCGTGTGGACGCCCGAGCAGGAGGCCGAGGCGCGGCGTATCGCGCAGGAGATCGCGCAGACGCCGAGCCTGGAGTGGGTCGTGAACACGGCGGCGACGCTGGCGAACGTTGCGGGGACCAAGCTCGACCTGGGCGCGGCGGCCGACGCGCAGCTCGCGATAGACGCGCTGGCGGGGATCGTGAGCTCGGTGGGGCCGCGCCTCGCGGGGGCCGAGCAGCCGCTCCGGCAGCTGCTGGCGGACCTGCAGCTGGCGTACGCGGAACGGGTGGCGGCGCCTCCGGGACCGAGCCCGAGCCCGCGCCCGTGACGAGCGCCGCTCGTTGCGCAGCAACACACGCGCTGCGTACGTGATCGCGCGATGAGGAGCGGGGACCGCTAGGGCACGATCTTCGTTATCGGCAGCTCCACTATGTCCTCGGCCCCCAGGGACTTCAGCTCCGGGATCAGCAGGTTGATCGTCGCCTTCGCGACCACGGTCTCGACCGCGTAGAAGCCCGGCTCCGCGAGCTCGGAGACCGTCGGCGCACGCATCGCCGGCAGCGCGTCCACGACCGCGCCCAGGCTCTCGCGCGCGACGTTCAGCTTCACCAGGACGCGCCCGCGCGCGTCGATCGCGCCGCGCAGCAGGATCGTCAGCTCGTCGATCGCCCGTCTCCTGTCGAGGTCGGCGTAAGACGCCCGGTTGGCGATCAGCTGCGTGCGCGACTCCATCAGGACGTCGACGATCTCCATCCCGTTCCGCCGCAGGGTGGATCCCGTCTCCGTCAGGTCCACGATCGCGTCGACGATCTCGGGGACCTTCGCCTCCGTCGCGCCGTAGGAGAGGAAGATCCGCACGGGGATCCCGAGCCGCTCGAAGTAGGCGCGCGTCACGTTCGGGAGCTCGGTGGAGATCTTCGAGCCCGGCGGGATGTCCTCCGGCCTGGTGATCCCGGAGTCCCTGGGCGCGGCGAGCACGACCTTCACGGGACGGTCCGTCTGCTTCGAGTACGCGAGCGCGGTGACCTTGACCACGTCGGCGCCGGTCTCCGCGACCCAGTCCTCGCCCGTCACGCCGGCGTCGAACAGACCCTCCTCGACGTACGTCGGTATCTCCTGGGGCCTCAGGATCGCGACCGAGGCGACGCGCGGGTCCTCGATCGAGCCGCGGTAATCGCGGTCGTCGCCGCGCCGCACCTTCAGGTCGGCGTCCTCGAACAGCTCGAACGTGGCGCGTTCGAGCGACCCCTTCGGCAGAACGAGCTTCAACACCTAGAGCTGCCGGTCCGGCTTCGGCAGCGACTGCAACAGGCTCGCCATCTCGATCGCCGCGAGAGCCGCCTCGAACCCCTTGTTCCCCATCTTGCCGCCGGCCCTGTCCGCCGCCTGCTCGGCGCTGTCGGTGGTGAGGACGCCGAACGCCACCGGAACCCCGGTCTCGTCCGCCGCGCCGGCGATGCCCTGCGCGGCTCCCCCGGCGACGAAGTCGAAGTGAGCGGTCTCGCCCTTGATCACGACGCCGAGACACACGACCGCGTCGACCTCGCCCGAGCCGGCGAACCGGCGCGCCGCGAGCGGGACCTCGAACGCGCCGGGTACCCACGCGAGCGAGATGTCCTGGTCGGCGACGCCGTGACGGCGCAGGCAGTCGAGAGCGCCGTCCACCAGACGCCGCACGATGGTCTCGTTGAACCGGCTCGCGACGACCGCGACGCGCAGGTGCCTCCCTTCGAACGATCCCTCGTAGGTCCGCACGTCTACGCCTCCTTGTCCGACGGCTCGATCGTCTCGGCCAGCGCGTCGAGCAGGTGCCCGAGCTTCTCCCTCTTCGTCTGCAGGTACCGGAGGTTCTCGGGGTTCGGCGTGCTCTCGAGCGGCACCCGGTCGACGATCTCGAGCCCGTAGCCCTCGAGCCCCGCGCGCTTCGTCGGGTTGTTCGTGAGCAGCCGCATCGTCGTGATACCCAGGTCCACGAGGATCTGCGCGCCGACGCCGTAATCGCGGGAGTCGGGCGAGAAGCCGAGCTCGACGTTCGCCTCGACCGTGTCGAGCCCTCCGTCCTGGAGCGCGTACGCCTCGAGCTTGTGCCGGAGCCCGATCCCGCGGCCCTCGTGTCCCCGCACGTAGACGACGATCCCCTCGCCCTCCCGGTCGATCTTGCTCATCGCGTCGCTCAGCTGGGTCCCGCAGTCGCAGCGGATGCTCCCGAGCACGTCGCCCGTGAAGCACTCCGAGTGCACGCGCACGAGCACGTCCTTCTTCCCGGCGGGCTCGCCCTTGACGAGCGCGACGTGCGTCCGTCCGTCGTACGACTCGTAGCCGATCGCGCGCCACGTGCCGAACGCGGTCGGGATCCGCGCCTCGACGACCCGATGGACGAGCTTCTCCCACCGGCGGCGGTGCTTGATGATCTGCGCGATCGAGACGATCTTCAGGTCGTGCTTCGCCGCGAAATGCTCCAGGTCGGCCAGGCGCGCCATCGTCCCGTCCTCGTTCACGACCTCGCACACCACACCGGCGGGATACAGGCCGGCGAGACGCGCGAGGTCCACCGACGCCTCCGTATGACCCGCTCGTCGCAGCACGCCGCCGGGCGTGTAGCGCAACGGGAAGATGTGCCCCGGGCGCGCCAGGTCCGACGCCTTGCTGGCGGGGTCGATAAGCGTTCGGATCGTCGTGGCGCGGTCGGCCGCGGAGATGCCGGTGGTGGTTCCCTCCTGCGCGTCGACGCTGATCGTGAACGCCGTTCCCATCGACTCGGAGTTCTCCGGCGACATCAGCGGGAGGTTCAGCTCCTCGAGGCGTTCGGCCTCCATGGGCACGCAGATGATGCCGGAGCAGTGGCGGACCATGAACCCGATGTGCTCGGGCGTCACCTTCTCGGCGGCCAAGATCAGGTCGCCTTCGTTCTCGCGGTCCTCGTCGTCGACGACGACGACCATCTTGCCGGCGCGGACGTCGTCGATCGCTTCCTCTATCCGGCTCAGGGGCATGCCTACTCCCTCTTATCGCGTACCAACAGCCGTTCGACATACTTCGCCACGACGTCGGCCTCTACGTTCACCGCGTCCCCGACCTCCAGAGAACCGAAGGTCGTCTCGTCCAGCGTGTGCGGGATCACCGCGACCTGGAAGGTGGCGCGCCCGACCTCGACCACCGTCAGCGACACCCCGTCGATCGCAACCGAGCCCTTCTCGACGAGGTAGCGCAGCACCTCGTCGGGCGCGTCGAACCAGATCCTGCGCGCCCCGTCGGCGTCCTCGACGCGCACGACCCGCGCGGTCCCGTCGACGTGGCCCTGGACGAGGTGACCGCCGAGCCGGTCGGCGAGGCGCGCCGGGAGCTCGAGGTTCACGACCGACCCCTTGCGGAGGCTCTCGAGCGCCGACCGCGCCAGCGTCTCGTCCATCACCTGCGCCGAGAACCGCCGGCGCGACGCCGCCGTCGCCGTGAGGCACACCCCGTTGACCGCGACGGAGTCTCCCTTGCGCAGCTCGCGAGCGATCTCCGGCGCGGCGATCTCCAGCTCGAGGAGGCCTCCGCGACTCCGCGCGCCCGCGACCTTGCCGAGGTGCGTGACTATCCCGGTGAACATCAGCCGCTCCTCACGAGCGTGACGATCAGGTCGTCGCCGGCGCGGGTTACGTCGTCCATCGAGTAGCGCAACGCCTCGGCCATCGTCGTTATGCCGAGGTCGCCGATCGAGACCCCGCCGCCCGTCAGAAGCGGGGCGTAGTGGAGGTCGAGCCGGTCCGCAAGCCGGGCCTTGACGAGGCTCGACGCGAGGCGCGCTCCGCCTTCGCACAGGATCTCGACGATCCCCCGGCCCCCGAGGGCCTCGACGAGCGCGCCGAGGTCGACGCCTCCCGCGGCCTCCGGCAGGACGAGGACCTCGGCCCCCGCCTCCTTCCACGCGATCTGCGCGTCGTGCGGGCACGCCGCGGTCGTGGCGACGAGCGCTCCACCCGAGGGCTCCGCGAAGAGCGCGGCGGTCGCCGGCACCCGCCCGGCCGCGTCGGCTACGACGCGCAGCGGCTGACGTGCGGCGGGAACGTCCCGCACCGTCAGGCGGGGGTCGTCCGCGAGCACCGTGCCCGCGCCGACGAGGACCGCGTCGCACTCCAGCCGCCGCGCGTGCACGAGAGCGCGCGCCTCCGGCCCGGTGATCCACTGCGACGACCCGTCGGCCGCGGTCATGTGGCCGTCGAGCGTGAGCGCGAGCTTGAGCGACACGAACGACCGCCCGGTGCGACGGTGGTGGAGGTAGGCGCGGTTGAGGCCTTCTGCCTCGGAGGCGAGCACGCCCGTCGTCACGTCGACTCCCGCGCTGCGCAGCGCCCTCAGGCCGCTCCCGCTCACGCGCGGGTCGGGGTCCTCCAGCGCGACCACGACCCGCGCGAGGCCCGCCGCGACCAGCATCGGCGTGCACGGCGGCGTCCGGCCCCGGTGGGTGCAGGGCTCCAGCGTGACGTAGAGCGTCGCGCCGCGGGCGTCGACCCCTGCAAGCGCTGCGGCTTCGGCGTGTGGCGTGCCCGCGCCCCTGTGCGCGCCCTCCCCGACGACGGTGCCGTCCCGTACGACGACCGCACCGACGCGTGGGTTGGGGGAGGTGAAGGAGGGACGGCGCGCGAGGTCCAGCGCCTGCTGCATGTACCGCTCGTCCGGCTGCACCATGCCTCCCGGCGGCGTCGGCTTCGGGAAGGGACGGTGCAGCAACGGCCTCCCGCCGCAAAGGGCGGGAGCGCGCGACCACGGCTCCGTCGCCTCTTCTCCCATCCGGACTCGCGGTGTCGCTGCGCCGCTTACCGTCGGTCCCGGGATTCCACCGGGTCAGCCCGGAGCGCCGTTCCTGCGGCTGCGCCGGGGTCGCGGACTCTCACCGCCGGTCGGGAATCTCACCCTGCCCCGAAGAGGTTCGACTGACGGGTCAAGTATAGGGCCGCGCTGAGCGGGCGCCGGCCCGCTAGGTGTAGTTCCCACAGACATCGTTTACGCGGTGAGAGCCTCCCTGTTGGAAGAGGCGAATCAACCAACAGGGGAGGCTCTCATGGCGCATCGTAGGGCGAAGCTGACCGTCGAAGGACGCAAGCTGCTGGTCGATCGA
>JBHELD010000012.1:0-69535 GCA_046263255.1 Actinomycetota bacterium | reverse complement strand
GCGTACCGGCAGCGGAACATAGCCCTTGCCGAAGCGATCTTCACGTCGGACAGCCCGATGCTCCCGAGGGTGCGCAGAGAGATCGACAAGTTGCTCGATGCGTCCGTGATATCCGAGACCCGCTTCCAGCCCCTCTCCATTGACGTGGTCGCGAATTACGAAAACGAGGTGGAAATCAACCTTGTCCAGGTGTTGTCGCCCAAATTTGTTACCGAAGGCGGAGATGAGGTCACGACCGCAAAGCCGGTGCGTGAGCGACAAGAAAGTCTTTGGACCCTCCGGGTGGAAAACGGTGAGTGGCTTCTACATAACGCGACGATCACGCGGATCTTGAACGTGGACCGCAAACGTCAATGATCCGACGAACCCTCAGGCTTCCCATGGTGGCGATTCTGGTGATGCTGTCTCGACCCGCGCTCGCGGAATCCAACTGGAACGGAGAAATCATCTACTACGGTCAGGAACGATCGCCAGGAGTTCGTGCTTCGGCGGTCGCGTTCGTGTCTCCTCGTGGCGGCCAGGACCGCAACAGGGCTAGCCTAGTGGCAACTGCCGGAATTTCGGGAACCCCCGCGGCCCCCGGGGCCCCCACGCCGGTCCCCGTCGCTATCTCGGCCCACAACTGCGTCCCGCGGTTCGATCCTCGGGGCGTGTCGCTCTCGCTCGATCTCTTCGAGGGCTCCGGCGACTGCATCAGCTTCGTGTCGCCGGCTCCGGCCCCCGCACCGAAAAGCCCCGGCAACCGGCGGCGAGGCCCGCGGCCGAGCGCGGAGGGCCTCGCCCTCAGCGCCTACGACCGCGTGATCTCCCTCGCCGCCGGCCCCGACGTCAACGTCGCCCCGGCGCGGACCGGGCTCACCGGGCTCGACTCGTTCTTCTGGGTCGACGGGCCCGCGCCGATCTCGGCGACGGCCCGGGCTCCGGGCCTCACCGTCACGGCGGAGGCGCGGCCGATCCGCTACCTGTGGGATTTCGGCGACGGAAACCGGACGAGCACGGCCCATCCCGGACGCCCCTGGACGCCTCGGCGACCGGGCAACGCCCCCCACCTCTACGAGACCAAGGGCCGGTACACGGTCGCGGCAGAGGTGGTGTGGGCGGCCCGGTGGCGCGTCAACGGCGGGCCCTGGAGGGACCTCGGGTACTTCTCCACCAGCGGCTCGACCGACTACCCCGTCCGGGAGATGGTCGCCGTCCTCGTGCGTCGCCGCTAGACGAGCACCGGCCGGGGCCGACCCCCGGGGCCGCAGGCGCCTCCGAGGCACGGCCCCCAAAGACCGAGAAATCGCCTCGACTTCGTCCGGCTTTCGCCCGCTTGGCGCGGGTAGGCCCGCAATGCCCCCGGCAGGAACCCCCGGGCCCCGGGCGAACAACTAAAGCAACCCCCTCCAAGGGCCGAAGCCACAGGCAGAAGCAAGCCAGGCGACACCCGCAGCATCCGCACCGCAGCCCGGCGCATCGGCGCCGGTGGCGGGGATCCCTTTGCAGACGTGTGTTCGACGCGCGGCAGATGGGGATGAATCGGACGGAGCGGGGGTAAGCCGTCATTCACGGCAAAGCGACGAACCGGAGGACGTAAGAACGTGAGCGAGCGCAAGATGACCGCAAGGGTCTTCCATCACGTGCGCTCGATCACGGTCACGGCCTTCGTCGGCCTCGTCGCGTTCCTCGTGCTCGGAAACCTCGCCATCTTCTCGGCGATGGTCTGGGCGAAGTCCACCGCGCCCGAGCAGATGGTCACGGCTCCCCACGGCGTGATCAACTTCCAGGTCGTCGACGACCAGGTGCTGCGCGGGTCGCACCCGAGGGAGGAGGTCCTTCCCGAGCTGGCGCAGCGGGGCGTCACGACGATCGTCGACCTGCGCGCCGAGACGAACCTCGACGTCGATCAGAAGCGTCTGAAGAAGCTCGGCATCACCCGGTTCAACATCCCGTTGCGCGACGGGCAGGTGCCGACCGAGGCGCAGGTCGAGCAGTTCCTCTCGATCATCGAGAACAGCAACGGCAAGGTCTACGTGCACTGCATGGCGGGCGTCGGACGGACGGGGGCGATGGTCGGCGCATATCTCGTCGCCACGGGGCAGGAGAGCGCGGCGGGTGCGCTGCGGCGCAACCTCTCGGTGGGACCGCCGTCGCTCGAGCAGCTCGCGTTCGTCGCCGACCTCAGCGCCACCGACGCCGATCGCCCGAACCCGATCGTCACCGGGCTGAGCCGCGTGCTCGACGCGCCGCGCCGGATCTGGTCGAACATCAACTAGTCGACGCCGAACGTCTCCACGCTTCTGACGCTCGCCTGGACCTCGTCCAGCGTCGTGTCGCTGAGGCAGCCCGAGAGGCGCCGCTGCGTATGCTCGCCGAGGGCGGGCTGCGTCACGATCAGCGCCTTCCCGCTTCCCAGCGCCGCGATCTTCGGCGTCTCGATGTAGGAGGGAACGGTTCCCGCGCATGCCGACCACAGCCGCGACGCCGTAGCGACCGACGACGAATTCGCGGTTCGGGTCTTGATCTCCACGACGAGCGTGCTGCTCGTCCCCGGGAGCGCGCGGTCGGGACGGTTCTGCGTGAGGTCGCCGAGCGTGTCGATGCCCAGCGAGAGCGCCGCGGCGACGGCGACGACGACGAGCCCGTGCTTGATGCGCGCCTTGGTGCGCGCCGGACGCGGCGCCAGCGCCGGGACGCCGCCTCCCACGAACCCCCCTTCCGGCAGCGACAGGGGGACGAGGCGCCACGCGAGGCCGCGCTCCATCGCCGGACGCGCGGTCGCGTGCGCGAAGCGCTCGACCAGCCACGCGATACCGGAGACGACGAACCCGGCCCCCATCAGCACCGGCACGAAGACGCCCGTCCCGTCGGTCGGCGTGAGCCACTTGAAGCCGGCCTTCGGCTCGGGCGCGGTCTCCTGGATCGCCGCAAGCGCCGGAGGCTCGGCGGCGGCGGGTGCGATACGCGCCTCCATCTTCTTCAGGCGCTCGAGGATCGCCGCGCCGATCAGACCAATCTCCGCGGCGACGAAGAAGATGCCGGCGATCAGCGTCCGGTTCCACTCCCATCGGTACAGGTAGACGAACATGTAGGTCCCGGACGCGACGAGAACGACCGTCAGGACCGCGTACGCGAGCCGCTTCGCGCTCATGCCGCGCCCCCGTCCACGAGCTTGACCTCGCCCGTCGCGCCGTCGACCGAGACATGCGAGCCCGCGGGGAACCGCGTCACCGCGTCGTGAACGCCGACGACGGCGGGGACGCCGTACTCGCGCGCCATGATCGCGAGGTGCGAGAGCACGCTGCCGGTCTCGGAGACGAGCGCGCCGAGCCTCGGGAGCAGCGTCGCGAGGTCGGGGTCGAGGGTCGCGACCACGAGGACGTCGCCGCGCCGCGGAACACCGCCCCCGCCGTGCACGATCCCTTCGGCGCGGCCGGCGCTCGCTCCGGTCCCGTCGCCGGGCGGCTGCTTGCGTCGCCCCCGATAGGGCACGACGGCTCCGTGGGAGGCCAGGCGGAACGCGGCCGGAAGCGGCGGTCCCGCTGCCTCCTCCCGCTCTTCGAGGTCCGGCGGCAGCGCGCCCAGCGCGACCGCCGTCTCGAGCTCCGCAAGCGTCAACGCCGTCACCTGCAGCGGGTCGGCGATGCGCTCGTGCGCGCAGAGCCGGTTCCCGAGCTCTCGCACGGCCCGCGCGCTCAGCTCCTGCACCCAGCGCGCGCGCAGCCGCAGCGACTCGCGCTGGGGGAGCGCGGAGTCGCCGTCGCTGCGCGCCGGAAGCGACGCGGGCGTCTCCGGAAGCACTATGCCGCCGCGGATCGACGGGGGGACGAGCGCCAGCACCTCGGGGCGCATCGCGACGACGTCGCCGTCGGCGAACCCCTCGGCCCGCGCCCCCGCGAGCTGCCTCAGCCCGAGCGACGCCGCGGTCACCGTGTACTCCTCGTCGGCGAGGAGCCCGAACATCACCTCGTGCGCGTGCAGCGAGACCAGAGCCTGCCGCGCGCGGTGAAGCAGCTCGACGAGCTCGACGTTCGACAGCTCCGCGAGGTGGGGGACCGCGGCGAGGTCGTCGTCGACCTTCGTCACGATCGACTCCGCCATCGACGGAAGAGCGGCCCGCAGCCGCCCGGTCCGCCACGCCGCGCCGAGGCGCCGTGCCGGGGGCCGCGGATCGATCCTCTCGAAGAACGTCTTACGGTCCGGGAAAACGCCCAGCAGACGCAGGTCGGCGGCGACGCGGCCCCCGATCGTCGTCACTACAGGCGACTTCGCCAGCGCACGGCGCGAGACCGCGCCGGTCAGGAGCAGCACCTCGGCGATCGCGACGCGCAACGGCTCGGCCCACAGCTCGGCTTCCAGAGTCGTAAGCGGTCGCGGGAACGTCTCGGCGACCGGCCCGGGCCCGAGGACCGGTCCCGTCGCGGTACCGGGATCGGCGACGGCGGTCACCGGCCGCGCCTGGAGCACGACGAGCTCGTCGCCGTTCAGCGCCCACTCCACGTCCTGCGCGCCGCCGAAGTGCTCCGCCGCTCGCCCGGCGAGCTTCGTCAGGCGCTTCAGCGTCGCGGGCGTAAGACCGCCCGACGGCTCGGACTTCTCGACCACGCGGGCACGGTGCGTGAGGACGTATCGGTGTCCCTCGACGGTCCCGCTAACGAGCGAGTCGGGACGCCCCGGGACGGCCGCGACGACGAGGTGGTCGGTGCGGCCGGTGACGGGGTCGATGCCGAAGAGCACCCCGCCCCAGTCGGGATCGAGCTGGGGCTGCACCAGCACCGCCATGGGAGACAGCGTCTCGGTCTCCTCGACGAGGTCGATGATCCGGGCCGATTCGACCACGGTATGCATCGCCTCGCGGAAGTCCGCCCAGCTGTTCACGTCGAGGACCGACGTGAACATGCCCGCCATCGCGGAGTCGTGGCCGTCCTCGGCGCTCGACGAGGAGCGGACGACGAGCGGACGCGCTCCCCGATGGGACAGCGCCGCCCACCTCTTCTTCAGCAGCTTCTCGAGGTCGCGCCCGCTGCGACCGGCGCGCTGCGCCGAGAAGACGCGCGTGCCTTCGACGGTGACGACGAACCCGTCCAGGACAGTGAATCCCGCCTGCTGCGCCCGGGCGAGGTTGGCGGCCTTGGCGCCCGCCAGCTCGGGGTCCAGAGCACGTCTGTCGCCGAGGTCGAGCACGAGCGGGGAAGGCTCCGCGGGGGGCTCACGCGCCACGTCGGGCGCGACCGCAGGGGCCGTCGTGGGCGGGGCGTGCTGCTCGGTCTGGGCCATAGAGGGTTCTCCGCTTGCTCTGCGCAACGTCACGCTATGTCCGCCAATTCCACTGGAGCAAGAGCGATGTCCCGATATGGGCGAAAAATGACCCAGGTGGACTAGTAACGGACCGATTGATCGCATTCACCGGGCCGGCTCCGGCGAGTCCGTCGCGGCCGCCAGACGGATCGAGAACGTCATCCCGCCGCCGCCGCGTGCGCCAGCGCCGATCTCCGCCCCCATGAGCTCGCAGATCCCCCGCGCGAGGTACAGCCCGGCGCCGAGGCCTCCGACGCTGCGGGTCATCGGCTCCTCGGCCTGCACGAACGGGTCGAAGATCCGGTGGAGCACCTCTGGCGCGACCCCCGGCCCCCGGTCCGATACCTCGATGCAGACACGGTCGCGGTCACGCGTCGCTCGAACGTCCACCTCCGCGTGCTCTCCCGCGTGCTTCCTCGCGTTGTCGAGGAGGATGCGCAAGACCTGCACGAGGCGGTTCGGGTCGGCCGACAC
The DNA here is from genome assembly GCA_046263255.1 of Actinomycetota bacterium. Classification (GTDB taxonomy): domain Bacteria; phylum Actinomycetota; class CADDZG01; order CADDZG01; family WHSQ01; genus JALZEG01. Next base: position 63,781 of record JBHELD010000012.1, on the reverse strand, counting down.
CAGCGGCAGGCCCGCTCCGAGGTCGATCGAGACATGGAGGCCCTCGGGGGCCTGGCCGGCGGCACTCGCGACGATGCTCTGCAGTGACGTCGGCACCGGCGTCAGGCGCAGCGTGCCGCTGCGGATCCGCGACATGTCGAAGAGGTCGCCGATCAGCCGTTCGAGCCGGTGGCCTGCGGCCACGGTCCTCCGGCTCAGGTCCTCGACCACGGCGGTGTCCAGGTCCGGCGCCTTCGCCGCCACCGTCTCGGCACAGCCGAGCACGATCGCAAGCGGCGTGCGCAGCTCGTGGGCCACGAGCGAGATGAAGTCCTCGTCGAGGGCCTGCGACATCCCCGCCGGCTCGCGTGACGAGGCAGCCACCTTCTGGGCGTTGCTGATCGCGACCGCCACGGACGGCGCGAGCAGAAGCGCAGAGCCGATCTGGTCGCGCGAGAACGCGTTCGGCGCCGGCGCTCCGAGCTCAACGATCCCGAGGAGCCCCTCGCCGTCGGTCAGCGCGATGCCGAGGTACGTGCGAACCGGCGCCTCCGCGGCAAGAGCGAGGACCGACGGGTCCGTCGCCTGCTCCCCGGTGACGTCGGCGACGTACACGGGCTCGACCGTTGCCAGGACCGCTCCGGCCAATCCTGCGTCCGCGGGGACCCGCACCTGCAGAGCGTCGTCTCCCTGGGGTGCGGTTGCCGCGGTGAGGAGCGCGCCGTCCTCGAGCAGCCTGATGAGCGCACCCTCGAACGGCACCACGCGCCGGAACGCGTCGATGCTGCGCGTCAAGACCTCCTGCAGGTCGAGCGTCGCTACGACGTGGCGGCTAAGCTCCAGGAGCAGGCGCGGATGCTCTGCCCGCAGGGCCGGGCTGCGCGGGATCTCCATCGCCAAAGGGTGACGGCGGCCGCGCTCACCCGTCTATCCGTATTTCTCGTACGCCCGACCCGAGTTAACCCGGCGTCGAGCGCGCCGCAGCCGGGCTAGAGCTTGAAGTCCCCGGGCGTCGCGTCCGATGCGGTGGGTGGAGCCGGTGTAGCGGGCGTCTCCGCCGGCGCGTCCGCCTGCGCCGGCGCGTCCGCCTCGTCCGCCGCCATCTGCGCCTCGAGCTCGCTGATCTCCTGCACGAGCCGGTCGGCATCGGCGCCGCCGGAAGCGCCGCCGGTGCGCTCCTTGTGCACGAGGTAGCCGAGCTGCTTCGCGGCTTCGTCCGCCTTCTTGCGAAGCTGCATCTGGCCGACCTTGTCCTGCGCGGTCGCGGTGGCCTTCTTGGCCTCGGCCGCGACGTTCTGAGCCTGCGCCTTCACCTTGTCCAGCAATCCCATGTCAGCCTCCTGTCTTTTCTAGCGGGATCGCAAGCGATCCCGCCCTATGCGGATCTATTGCGGTCTGCCTTCGTCGCCTCCGGCGACGGTCGCTCCCTCTCTTTCTAGCGGGATCGCTTGCGATCCCGCCCTATGCGGATCTATTGCGGTCTACCTTCCTTCGGCGACGGACGGGTCGATGCTACGCCCGGGCCTATGGCGCCCGGTCGGTTGGGTCAATCGGTGCCGCCGCCCAGGATGCCCCTTATCGACCCGCCCGTCCCCTCGGTCGAAGCCTGTCCCCCGGCCCCCATGAGGGTCCGGGCGAGCGCGACCATCGAGACCGACTGGAGGATCACGGTCCCGTTGCCCTCCAGCGTCGCGAGCGAGAAGCTCTCGCCGCCGAAGAGCGCGGTCTTCGCCCCCTGGGCGTTGAGCTTGCCGATGTGCTCGACGCCGTAGGAGATGCCGTCGTCGAACGCGACGACGCACCCGGTGTCGACCTGCAGCTTGCCGCCGTAGTCGGCCGGGTTCAGGTCGATGAAGTTCCCGGCCCCGGCGATGAACAGCGAGCCCGTCCCGGTGAACTTCTCGAGCACGAACCCCTCACCGCCCCGGCGTCCGGCCGTGAAGCCCGCGAACTGGATATCGAACTTGACCGTGCTCTCGGCGGCGACGAACGCGTCCTTCTCGGCCGTCCACGTCTTGGTGCCGTCGAGCGCGATCTCCCTCATCTCGCCCGGAAGCGTCCCGGCGAACGACACGAGACCCGAACCCCCCGCCGGCGTGAAGTACTGGAACGCCAGCGACTCGCCGGCGAGGTGCCGCTTGCCGACCTCGACCGCGGTAGAGAGCGCCTTGCCGAGAAACCCCTTGTCCTTGTTCTGCTCTTCGTGCTCGGGCGTCGTGAAGCGGGTCTCGATCCCGACGTTCGCGGTCTTCCACAGAAACTTCCCGGCCTCGCAGTACATCGTCTGCCCGGGGTCGAGCTGGCAGACCGCCATCTGGTTCACCGTGCCCTTGATCTCGTGCTTGATCGGCATGAGCCCACCCCTTCTTCTCGACGGCCTCCCACGCTAGAGAGCGCGCGAAGATGCGGTCAAGATGGTTGGCGATCGGGAAAGCAGACGCGGCACCGCCTTGCTCGCGATCGGGTTCGCCGCCGGCGCCGCGAGCGGCTTGCTCGGCGTCGGTGGGGGGACCGTGATGGTCCCGCTCCTGGTGGCGCTGCTCGCGTTCTCGCAGCATCGCGCCCACGCGACGTCGCTCGCGGCGATAGTCCCGATCGCGTCGGTTGCGGTAGCGGTGTTCGCGACCGAGGGGGCCGTCGAGTACGACACTGCTGCGCTGCTCGCGCTCGGGGCGGTAGCCGGCGCGCCGCTCGGCGCCCGGGCGATGGCGGCGGTGGGGGAGAGGTCGCTCGAGGCCGCGTTCGGTGTCTTCCTCGTCGCCGTCGGCGTCACGATGGTCGCCGGGTGAACGTCGTCGTCCTGCTGACCGGCGTCGTCGTCGGCGTCTTCTCGGCGCTCTTCGGCGTCGGCGGCAGCGTGTTGATGGTCCCGTTCATGACGCTCGTCCTCGGCCTCGGCCAGCACGCGTCCGAGGGCACGGCGCTCCTCGTGGTGGTCCCCACGGCCGTCGCCGGCGCGATCGCCCACTCGCGGCGGGGGTACGTCGACCTGCGGGGCGCCGCCCTGCTCGGCGCCGGCGGGATCGCGGGCGCGTACGCGGGGGCGCGGCTTGCGCTCGCGGTCCCCGGCGAGACGCTCAAGGTCTGCTTCGGGGTCTTCCTCGTCCTCGTCGGCGCGCGGCTGGTCCTCCACGGGCTGCGGCGGGAACGGGACGGGCGGGGCCGGACCACACAAGAGACTGCGTAAGCTGTCGGCCTCGTGACTTCCCCACGGCGGCTGCGGGTCGCCCTCCTCACCTATCGGGGGCACCCGCACGTGGGTGGCCAGGGAGTCTACGTCCACTACCTCAGCCGCGCGCTCGCCGAGCTCGGTCACTCGGTAGAGGTCTTCTCCGGGCAGCCGTATCCCGACCTGGACGACCACGTCCGTTCCACGCGCGTCCCGAGCCTCGACCTCTACCGTCCTGACGACCCCTTCCGGCGGCCGCGGCTCGCGGAGCTGCGCGCACCCACGAACGCGCTGGAGTACGGGCTGATGTGCTGCGGCGCGTTCCCCGAGCCGCTGACGTTCAGCCTCCGCGCCGCCCGCGCGCTCGCAAAGCGTCGGCGCGACTTCGACGTCGTCCACGACAACCAGTGCCTCGGCTACGGCCTGCTGAGGATCGCTCGGGAGATCCCCGTGGTGGCGACCGTCCACCACCCGATCACCGTCGACCGACACCTCGCGATCGCTGAGGCTCCCGGGCGCCGCGAACGGGCGCGGCTCTGGCGCTGGTACGGCTTCACGAGGATGCAGGCCCGCGTCGCGCGGAGGCTCCCGCGCCTGCTCACGGTATCGGCGGCGTCTCGCACCGACACGGCGCGCGCGTTCGGCGTGCCCGAGCACGCGATCGGGATCGTGCACAACGGCGTCGATCCCGACCTCTTCCGCCCGCTCGACCACGTGCGCGCCGTCCCCGGGAGGATCATCGCGATCGTCAGCGCGGACCTGCCGATGAAGGGGGTCGTCCACCTCGTCGAGGCGCTCGCGAAGGTCCGGACCGAGCGTGCCGCCGACCTCGTCCTCGCGGGCCACGGCGCGGACTCGCCGGGGTTCCGCGCGGCCGCGCGCCGCTATGGCGTGGAGGACGCGATCCGCTTCGCGGGGCGCGTCGACAAGCTAGAGCTCGTGGGGCTGTACGCGCAGGCGCAGGCCGCCGTAGTGCCGTCGCTCTACGAGGGGTTCTCGTTCCCGGCGGTCGAGGCGATGTCGTGCGGCGTGCCGCTCGTAACGACGAGGGGAGGCGCTCTCCCGGAGGTCGCCGGCCGCCACGGCGAGACCGCGCTGCTGGTCCCGCCGGGGGACGCAGGCGCCCTTGCGTCGGCGATCGGCCGGGTGCTCGACGACGGGCGTCTGCGAGCGCGGCTCGCGCGCGCGGCGCGCCGGCGCGCGCTCGAACGCTTCACCTGGCGCTCGTCCGCAGAGGCGACGGTCGAGGAGTACCGGAGGGTGCTCGACCGGTGCTGACCTTCGACTACGACCGGCTCGGGATCGAGCCGGGGACGAGGGTGCTCGACGCCGGCTGCGGGATGGGGCGGCACGCGTTCGAGGCCCTGCGCAGGGGCGCCCGGGTGGTCGCCGCGGACCTCGACGAACGGGCGCTGCGGGACGTCGCCGCGCTGGCGGCCGCGATGTGCGACGAGGGGCAGGCGGGTCCCGGCGGCTCCTTCGACGCCGTGCGGGCGGACCTGCTGAGGCTCCCGTTCGCCGACGGGAGCTTCGACAGGGTCGTCGCGTCGGAGACCCTCGAGCACATCTCGTCGGACTCGGTCGCGATCGCCGAGCTGAGCCGCGTGCTTGCCCCCGGGGGCCGCGCGGTCGTCACCGTCCCTCGCTGGTGGCCCGAGCGCGTCTGCTGGGCGCTGTCGAGCGAGTACCACTCGAACGAGGGCGGACACGTCCGGATCTACCGGACGTCGCAGCTGACGCGGAGGCTGAAGGACTCGGGGTTCGAGGTCGACGGAGTGGACCACGCGCACGCGCTGCACTCCCCGTATTGGTGGATCAGGTGCGCGACCGGGCCGGGCCGCGAGTCGCTGCTGCCGCGGCTCTACCACCGCTTCCTCGTCTGGGACATGACCGCTCGGCCCCCGGTTACGAGGCTGCTGGAACGCGCGCTGAACCCCGTGCTCGGCAAGAGCGTCGTGGTCTACCTCACGAAGCCGGCGCGCCGCGAGCTGAACCGTGTCGCTTGACCGCGCGCTGGTGGACGCGACCGCGGATGCGATCGAGCGCGTCCAGCTGCGGGACGGGTCGATCCCGTGGTACGGAGGCGGTCACCTCGACCCGTGGAACATGGTCGAGGCCGCGATGGGTCTCGACGCCGCGCGTCGTCACGCCGCGGCGGCCGCGGCCTACCGATGGCTGGCGGGGACGCAGCGGCCGGACGGCGCCTGGGCGGCCGCGTACCGAGACGGCGCCGTGGAAGACGCGACACTCGACGCCAACTTCTGCGCCTACTTCGCCGCCGGCACATGGCACCACTACCTGGCAACGGACGACCTCGACTTCCTGGCGTGGGCGCAGCCCACCACCGACCGCGCGCTGTCGTTCGTGCTCGACCTGCAGATGGCGGACGGCGCCGTCGCCTGGGCGCGCGACCCGGCGTACCGGCCGTGGCCCGGGGCGCTGCTGACGTCCTCGGCGTGCATCCACCTGAGCCTCGACTCCGCTCTGGCCGCGGCCGCGGAGCTGGGCCTCGAGCGCCTCGACTGGGAGCTGGCACGCGACGCGCTCGCCGCCGCAGTCGCCCGCGGCCCTCACGGTTTCGAGCGCAAGGACCGGTTCTCGATGGACTGGTACTACCCGGTGCTCGGCGGCGTGGTAACGGGTGCGGCCGCGCGCGCACACCTGGCGGCGCGGTGGGACGAGTTCGTCGTCGACGGCCGCGGCGCGCGCTGCGTGTCGGACCGGCCGTGGGTGACGGCGGGCGAGACCTGCGAGCTCGTCCTCGCGCTGGACGCTGCGGGTGAGCGCGCGGCGGCCGCCGAGCTGTTCTCGTGGGTCCAGCACCTCCGGTGCCCGTCGGGGGACTACTGGACCGGCGCGACGTGGCCGGAGGACGTGGTGTGGCCGCTCGAGACCACGACGTGGGGCGCCGGCGCGGCGTTGCTCGCGGCGGACGCGCTGAAGGGATCGAGCGCCACGTCCGCGTTCTTTCACCCCACGCGCGTCAACACCCGCAGCGAGCCGGTGGCCGAGACCTCGGCGAACGTTCCCGAGTCGATCGCACGCCTGTAGACCACGTAGGGGGGCCGGCCGCCGTCGGCGGGATCCTCGAACACGTCGTGGATCGCGAGCAGCCCGCCGGGTGCGACGTGCGGAGACCAGCCGGCGTAGTCGGCGTCGGCCGCGGGCTGGCTGTGACCTCCGTCCACGAACAGCAACGCGACGGGCGTCGCCCAGCCGCACGCCGCGACCGCCGAGCGCGCGACGATCGGGACCACGACGTCGCTCAGGCCTGCCCCCTCGATCGTGCGGCGGAACTCGGGAAACGTGTCGACCCGGCCGGCCGCGTCGACGAGGCCGGGATCGTGGTACTCCTCGCCCGGCTGGTGCTCCTCGGAGCCGCGGTGATGGTCGATGGAGTAGAGGACGGTACGGGACGCGCGCGCCGCGGCCCCCAGGTAGACGGCCGACTTCCCGCAGTAGCTGCCGACCTCGACGAAAGGACCCGGCGGCGCCGCGCGCGCCGCCTCGTAGAGCGCGATGCCCTCGTCCGGCGGCATGAACCCGCGCGCTGCCTCCGCGGCGCGGCGAAGGCGCTCGTCCATAGTCAGGAGAAAGCCAGCGCCTCGACCGCGGCGGCGACCCGCCGCGCACGTTCGAGGGCGTCGTCGACGAACGACATCGGGAGCAGCACGGGCGCCGTCACCCCGGCGGAGCGAAGCTCGTCCAGGCGCGCCCTGCAGCCGCCGACGCCGGTCACGAACAGCTCGCCGATCATCCGGTCGGTGACGAGCTCTGTCGCGCGGCGGCGGTCGCCCGAATCCCATGCCTCTCCGATCGCGGCGACCTCGGCGCCGAATCCCTGCGCCGCGAGCGAGCGCGCGTAGACCTCGACCGGCGCGTACGACAGCAGCAGCCTCCGCGCCGCGGCCGCGACCACGTCCGGCTCGTCGTCCACGAGCACCGGCACGCGCATCACGCACTCGAAGCCCTCGGCGCCGGGGTTCGCCCACTCGAGCCCCTGCCGGACGCCGTCGGGCGTCTTCAGGAAGAAGATCACGCCGTCGGCGATCTCGCCCGCGAGCGCGCACGCCGTCGGTCCGAGTGCCGCGAGGTGAACCGGGAGGCGCCCTCCCGGATCGTGCTGGATGCGGAACCCGTCGACGTGCGTCGTCAGGCCGTTGAACTCGACCTTCCCGCCGGCGAGGCACGCGCGGATCACCTCTACGTACTCGCGCAGCCGCGTCAGCGGGCGCGTGAACGAGCCGCCCATCCACTTCTCGACGATCACGTTCGAAGACGTCCCGAGCCCGAGGACGAAGCGTCCTCCGCTGAGGTCCTGCAGCGCCGCGGCGCTCATCGCGAGCAACGCGGGGGGCCGCGTGAAGACGGGGAGGATCGCGGTGCCGAGACGGGCCGAACGGGTGGTCGTCGCCAGCGCGGCGAGCGGCGTCAGACCGTCGGCGCCGCCGACCTCCGCGGTCCAGAGATCGGTGTAGCCGAGCTGCTCCGCGCGGGTGCAGAGCTCGAGGGCCGAACGCAAGCCTGCGCCTTCCAGACCGATCGTGAGCCCGAGCCTGTGCATCCCGGGATGTTAGGCGCGTGCCGTCACACGGCAGGGCTCAGGCGCGGCCCCCGCGCACGCCGGCGAGGCCGCGGGGGCCGTCGCAGGCGAGCCTGTTGCCGAGTGCGATCAGGCCGAGGCCGAGGCGCCGGCGCAGGCGCGGAGAGCGCCGCGCCGGAGCAAGCCGCGCGAGCCGGTGGCGGTCGGCCTCCTCGATCAACGTGCGGACGTGGTCCTGGGCGACGTGGCGGAGGATTACCGGGTGCACTGGCGCCCTCCTTTCGTAATGGGCTATACTTTCGATGACCGTTACAACATATGCCGGCGAAGGTAAGAAGTCAAATGGATTTCGACCATTACACAGATCCCGGCGTCGGCATCGCCGTAAACCTCGTGAACTCCTTGGGGTCCGTCTCGGGATACGAGCACGTGAGGACGCCGGACGACGCCCGCGCGCTCCTCGACGCGCAGGGCCTCGAGGGCTACGGACCGGTGGAGGAGCCCGACCTCGAGGCGTTGCGGGCGCTGCGCGCGCCCCTGCGGGCGATCTTCGAAGCGCCCGACGAGAAGGAGGCGGCGCGACGGATCAACGAGCTGCTCGCCCGGTCGGGGGCGGCGCCGCAGATGACCGACCACGACGGGCGGTGGCACCTCCACTTCGCGGCCGACGACGCGCCGCTCGCCGACCGCGTGGCCGCCGCCGCCGCGATGGGTCTCGCTACCGTCATCGTGCGCTGGGGATGGGAGAGACTCGGCGTCTGCAACGCCGATGACTGCGCCGACGTATTCGTAGATACTTCGCGCAACCGATCGCGGCGGTACTGCGATCCGCAGTGTTCCACGCGGGTGAACGTCGCGGCGTTCCGGGCACGGCACAAGGAGCGGGCTGGATAGTGAGTGCGGAGGTCTTGGCGCGGACGGAGCTGTTCGGCGGCCTGTCGCCCGGGGACCTCGACACGATCGCCCGCAGGGGCATCGCGCGCTCCTACCCGAAGGGGCAGATCCTCTTCTACCAGCAGGATCCCGGCGACGCGCTGTACGTGATCCTCGAGGGACGGGTGAAGGCATTCGTCACGTCGGAGGAGGGCGCCGAGCTGCACCTCGGCGTGTTCGAGTCGCCGGCGATCCTGGGCGAGGTCGCGCTGGTCGACGGGGGCCCGCGCTCGGCGTCTGCGGAGGTGGTCGAAGCCGCGCGGCTGCTCGTCTTCACCCGCGCCGCGTTCTTCGCTCTCCTCGGTGAGCATCCCCGGCTCGTCGACGCGTACCTCCGCATGCTCGGCAAGCTGATCCGCCGGCTGCAGGACCGGACCGAGGATCTGGTTTTCCTCGACCTGCACGGGCGCGTCGCGAAGCTGCTGCTGTCGTTCGCCGAGGACGCCGCCGAGGGCCCCGCCGGGACGCTGCTCGACCTGAAGGTCACGCAGGGGGAGATCGCCGCGATGGTCGCGGGATCCCGCCCGACGGTGAACCAGATCCTGAAGACCTTCGAGGGCCGCGGCTACCTGCTCATCGCGGGAAGGCAGATCGTCCTGAAGGACATGGGGGCCCTGAGGCGGCTCGCGGGCGTCTGAGGGGCCGGCGGCCCACCCGCGCCGCCGAGCCCGCGATACGCGCCGGTGCGTATCGCGCTGCCGCACGACGCGAGCATGAGGCCGTTGGAGGCCGCGCCGCCGTCTGAGCGGCGGCCGGTCAGATCGCCTTCTCGACCTTGAAGATCGCCCCCGAGAAGTCCGCCACGTACAGCGCGGCCCCCTCGGGATGGAAGGTCACGTCGAGGGGCGTGTCCATCTCGACGAAGTCGCTCTGCCCCGTGACCTTCGTCCCCGTCTCGTCGAGCTCGACGCGCACGACCTTGTGCCCCGCGGGAGGTCCGAAGATGCTGCCCCACTCGGCGACGAAGAGGTCGTCGCGGTAGTCCTCCCCCCACGCGTCGGTGGTCTGGAACGCGAGCCCGTTCGCCGACGGGTGGAGCCCGAACGACGACACCGGCCGCGGGACCGTCCGCCTGCGGCACGGCCCGAAGCGCTCGATGACGTCCGGGTTGGGGTTCTGGTAGGGCTCGAGGTTCCCGCGCTCGGCGAGGTTGTAGAGGCACGAGGGGAAGGCGAAGTCGTCGACGCGCCGGTCGTCCACGTCGGTGACGTAGAGCAGGTCGTCGGAGTCCTCGAGATTCGGGTCCACCGGGTTCTCCCCGGTCGAGCCCTGGCGTGCGTCGTCGGCGCCGTTCATCGGAACGAAGAGCTTCGTCGGCTCGACCGGCGAGAACGCGAGGTCGTAGACGTTGCGCCAGCCGTGCGCGACCAGCGCGCTGCGCGGGAGCTTCGTCACCGAGACCTTGCGCGCTCGGGGGCCGACCCTCACGACCGAGCCCGACCACGGCTCGACCTCGGACTCGCCGCCCTCGACGCCGTCGTCGGTCGAGTTCCCGTTCGCGACGTAGAGCATGCCGTCGGGCCCGAACGCGAGGCCGTTCGTGTTGTGCCGTCCGTTCGGCAGGTCCTTCAGCACCACGCGCTGCTTGTCTGCGATCCCGTCGTCGTCCGTGTCGCGCACGCGCCAGACGCGCCCGTAGCTGCGGAAGCCGAACGGGCCCTCGCGCGCGGCCTGCGCGTCTGCGACGTAGACGGTCCCGTCTCTCCCCGCGACCACTCCCAGGGGGCTCCTGAAGCCTTCCGCGAACGTCTCCACGAGCCCGGTCGAGTCGATCGCGAGCACGTTGCCGCTGACGAGGTCGGTGACGTACAGCGTGTCGCCGTCGGGGCTGAAGGCGAGGCTCGTCGGCGTCCCCCGTGTCTCCGCGAAGGGCGTGACGACGAAGCCGGGTTGGACGAGGGAGACGGGGGACGCCGGGGCCGCCGAGATGCTGGTGGCTGCGAAGGAGGTCGCGGCCACGGCCAGAGTGGCGAGAAGGCGCGGGCTCCGGCGCATCAGCGGATGACCAGCGTCCCCTTCATGCCCGGGTGGACCGTGCAGAAGAACGGGTACCGCTGCCCGGACTCGAGGCGCTCGATGCCCTCGACCTCGGTGGTCTCGCCGGCCGTGATCGTCGCGCTCCAGAAGAGCGGACAGCTCTTTGACGTGTAGGCCGTGCACCACCGGGCCTTCTTCGCGTCCTTCTTCGAGAGGTAGACGCCGTCGGCGACGAAGTTGTGCGGGGCGACGTCGGCGTTGAAGAACGTGATCTCCTCGCCCTGCGCCGCCACCACGACCGGTGTGGCGAACCCGGCGAGGAAGCCTCCGGGCGCGGCCGCGGCGACCGCCGCGTGGGCGGGGGGCGGCACGCCGAGCACCAGGGCTGCCGCAGCGGCGGCGGCGCTCGCGCGCAGCAGAGCTGCCTTCCTCATATACGAGGAGTTCACCGCCCCGGCGGAGTTCTCCTTCCTCCCCTGACCCCGAAAGACCCTTTGCGGCCGGAGGACCCCTTTGGTAGACATCCGGTCTGGCGGAGACGAAGGAGAAGGGGGAAGACGATGCGCAGGGCGTTCGTGGCGGTGCTCACCGCCGTCATCGTGGGGGCGCCGCCGGCCGCGGTGGCCTCGGCCGACCCGATCATCCAGCCGGTCCGCTGCAAGATCGGCGACGCGACCGGCGTGTACGTCGGCGGCAAGTGCTCGGGGCCGTACCAGCCGTAGACAGGGGCCGTGGGGGCCCGCCTTCCGTACGCCTTTCCCCGGAGCGCGCGCTGGGCCTCGGCGGCCGGGGCCGTGTTCCCGTCGCTGTTCACGTTCTGGATGTCCTCGCCGCGACGGCGGCGCGGTCCGTCTCCTCGGAAGGGGCGATGGTCGCGTTCAACGTGGGTCTGGCCGCCGCGTGGTGCGCAGCGGGTGGGGCGGCGTGCTTCGTCGCGCGGGGCGGGTGCGACGCGGCGGCGGGGCCGCACGCCACCCGCAGATCGTGCCCGCTCTCCCCTCGGAGCGCGCCTGGGCGCGTGCGCCGCGGTCTCGTCCTGCTCGGCATGCTCTTCGCGTGGACGCTCTACGCCGTTCGGGCGTTCCGGCGGGCCGATCGGGCTGCGCTACACGACCTCACAGCGGGGTCGCGGGTGGTGGCGGCGTTGCCCCCGGTCCGATCGGTGGTTCGAGGCGCGCGCGGCGAGAGAATCGTTCCGCCATGACGACCGAGCCGCGCCACGCCTTCGACGAGCTCACCGCTCACCTCGACCACGCGATGTTCGTCGTCACCGCGGCCTCCGGCTCGGGGCGCGCCGGGTGCCTCGTCGGCTTCGGCTCGCAGTGCAGCATCGACCCTCCCCGTTTCGTGGCGTTCCTCTCGGACAAGAACCACACGCACCGCGTCGCCCTGGGGGCGCAGCTCCTCGGCGTCCACGTCGTGCCGGAGGACTGCGAGGCGCTGGCCCGGCTGTTCGGGGAGGAGACGGGGGACGAGGTCGACAAGTTCGAGCGGTGCGCGTGGGAGCCGGGGCCGGAGGGCGTACCGATCCTCACCGAGTGCCCGGACCGCTTCGTCGGAAAGGTGCTCGATCGACTGCCGGTCGGGGATCACACCGGGTTCCTGCTCGAGCCCGTCTCCGCCGAGGCCGGCGGATCGTCGTTCTTCTCGTTCCAGAGGGCGAAGGAGTTCGAGCCGGGGCACGAGGCGTAGATCGCCACCGGCGCCCCGGCTCGTCGAGGCGGCGCCGACGGCGCATCCGGCGCGGGCTCCGGGCGGAGGAGATGGGGACCAGGTCCCGAACCCTCACACCGACGGCCGAAGACACCACGGGGAGGACGAGATGCGGAGGATCGCGCTGGCCGCGGCGGCCGCTCTGACCACGGCGCTCCTCGCGCCGGCGGCCGCGTCCGAGCGCTCGGCGCCTCGCGGCTCCCTCACGCCGGCCGACGCCGGCGACGACGCCGTGGTCCTCGCGGTGATCGACTACACGTTTTCGCCGTACCACTGGGACTACGCCGCCTCGAAGATGCCGCAGCATCTCGATCGGGACCGTTCGAACGACCTGCCACTCGAGACCCCGCCCCATCGGTGGCTCCGCGGGTTCCCGACCCCGGACAAGGCGTTCGCGTCGTACGGGGCGATCGACCTGACGCTCGACCAGAAGAACCCCGACGCTCGCCTCCAGGAGCTCGACGCGCAGGACACGTCGAAGTGGGACGCGGTCGAGCGCAGCACCCGCGACCGCATCAACTACTACTGGCTGCCGGGGACGAAGGTCGTCGGCGCGATCGAGTTCGGGACCGAGAAGATCCACGGGAGCTCGTCCGAGCACGGCACCGGCACCACGAGCGTCTCGGTCGGGAACCTGCACGGGACGTGCCCGGAGTGCCTGCTCGTCTTCATCGACATCGGATCGGCGGACGAGGCCGTCGCCGCCCTCGACTGGGCGATGGACCAGCCGTGGATCGACGCGGTGTCGAACTCGTACGGCAACGGCGACATCGTGCCGAAGATCTACAACGGCGACGACTCGGAGGCGCAGCGCAAGGCGGCCGACCGCGGGCAGACGGTCTTCTTCTCCGCCGGCAACGGCTTCGAGAACGCCTTCGTCGCGCCGAACCCGACGTATCTGAGCTCCGAGAAGGGACCGGACTGGTTGATAACGGTCGGTGCCGTGAGCCCCACGACTCAGGGCTCCTACGTCGGCCACGGAAAGCCGGCCGACGTGTCGGGCGTCGGGCGCCGGTACCCCTCGGCGTACACCGCGCTGACCGTGAGCGAGACCGGCCCGAGCGGGTTCGGCGGGACGTCGAATGCGGCCCCCACCGTCGCCGGCATGTACCTGCGCGCTCTGTACGAGGCGCGCCGGGACCTCAGCGGCTCGAGCCGTGTGCAGAGCCGCGGGGTGATCGCGTCCGGTGGAGGCGTTGCGTGCGGCCGGGCGCGGCGCCGCTGCGAGCTCGCCGACGGGATCCTGACCGCGCAGGAGCTGCGCCGCCGGCTGCTGCTGGGGGCCGTCCACACCGCCGCCGGGACGACCGATCCGCTCGACCGCGTAGCGGCGCCGGTAGTCGGCGAGGACGAGTTCCTGGCCGAGGGCCACGGCACCTACCTCGCCCGTTCGAGCGGTGAGACGGGCCCCTGGTTGAAGGAGCTCGAGAGGATCCTCGGCCCCCTTTACGGCCGGACGCGCGAGCTGAAGCGGCCCGCGGGCGAGCGCGAGTGGATGATCGTCGACTCGTTCTGCCGGCAGGAGATCTGGGGGCACTGGAAGGGCGGCTACTACGTCGCGGGGAGGACCGGCCTGCCGGGGCCGGACCCGGAGTTCCCGGTACGGTCGGCGCTCGAGCAGACGTGCCCCGCGGTTCCGACTCCTCCGTAGGCGCAGGACCGCCGGGCGCCGGCACCGAATCCTCACGAAAAGGACGTCCGTCCCAGCCGCGGGAGGAAGACATGACGCGCCGGGTCCCCGTCGTCGCGCTGGCCGCGCTCGTGCTGTGGGGGGTGGCCACTGCCCCCGCGGCGCCTGTGGCGACTCCGCGCGTCCCGCACGCCCACGCCCACGTCGACGCCCGCCTCGACATGGAGGAGGCCCCGCCCGATTTCGAGCCCGGCGTGACTACACCGAGGTTCCGCCGCAGCATCGCCGCCGACTCCGGCCCCGCCACCGTGATCCACCCGGCCGGCGGCGCGCCGCTGCGCGGGGGCAGGGCGACGCCGCGTCTTTTCCGCACCGGCGTCGGCGCGGGTGAGCCCACGCTCGGCGTCACCAAGAGCGGCACGATCTTCTTCCAGGCGCTGAGCAGCGGACCGCAAGTGCTCGCCAGCGGCAACGGCGGCCGGAAGTGGCGCGACGTCTCGCCGAAGCTCGGGTCGATGGACCGCCACCCCCAGACGCTCGACCCGTTCCTCTGGGTCGATCCGTCGACCGAGCGCGTCTTCACCTTCGACTTCTTCTTCGGTTGCTCGCTGATCTCGTTCACCGACGACCGCGGCGAGACGTGGACGACGACCGCCGGGGGCTGCGGGCTGCAGGACCACCAGAACCTCTTCGCCGCGCCTCCCGTCCTCAGTCCCACCGTGGTCTACGACAACGTCGTCTACGCGTGCTCGACTCAGGCGGGCGCGACCATCTACTCGGTCGCGACGCAGTGCCTGAAGTCGCTCGACGGCGGCGTCTCGTACGTCCCGACCGGCGCCCCCCCGTTCGTCACCGACCGGCAGCCCGAGAACGACCTCGGCATCGACGGCTACTGCCACGGCGCGATCGGGCACGGCTTCGGCGGCCCGGACGGCACGATCTACGTCCCCAAGGGGCTGTGCGGTCAGCCGTGGCTCGCGATCAGCCGCGACGAGGGCGCCACCTGGACTCGGGTGCAGGTCGCCGACAACGGGATGCCGCTGAGCCCGACCGGCGTCTACGAGCACGAGGCGAGCGTCGCGGCCGACGGCGACGGCAACGTCTACTACTTCTGGATCGCGCGCAACCGGCTCCCGTACCTCGCCGTGTCGCGCGACGGCGGAAAGACGTGGAGCAAGCCGCTGATGGTCGGGCCGCCCGGCCTGAAGGAAGCAGCGCTTCCGAGCCTCGCGCTCGGGGGCCGCGGCAAGGTGGCGGTCGTGTACATGGGCAGCACGAACTCGCCGGGGGAGCCGTTTCCGGAGAGCGACGACTGCAAGCCCGACCCCGTCTACTGCTTCAGGCAGCTCTTCTTCCTCGGCCCCCCCGACCCGGGGAGCTACGAGGACGTGACGTGGAACGGGTACATGACCGTCTCGGCGAACGCGCTCGATCGCTCGCCGGTCTTCCACTCCGCGTCGATAAACGACCCGTCCGACCCGATGGTGCGCGGGACCTGCGGTCCGATCCGCTGCAAGGCCGTCTACGACTTCCTCGACGTCGTGATCGACGACCAGGGCCGCCCGTGGGGCTCGTTCGTCGACGCGTGCGTGAACCAGTGCGCGCAGACGGGGCCGAGCAACCAGGGCAACGAAGGAGTCGTGGGCACGATCGTGGGGGGGCCGCGACTCCGCTAGCGCTGGCACCCGTCACTGGCCGTGAGGGGCTTTGGCGGGGCGGCCGCCGAATAACTATGAGAAGTACTCCTTGACTAGTCTGAGTTAACTACGCCATACTGCCCGCCAGGCCAGGCGGTGGGGACCGCTTGTGAGGCGGAAGGCGGCTCGATGGGATATCGGGGGGTTGCGCGCGTTGCACTCATCGTGGCCGTGGTGGTGGGGAGTCTTGCGGGCGCCGGCGGGATCTCAGGTGCGGAGCCGGTCGGCGCGACGCTGCTCGAGCCCGTTGCCGCCGAGCTCGCAGGCGATTCCGTGTCGATCCCTCTCGACAGCACCACGGGCTTTCCGCCTGGTGGCGGAATAGCCGTGTTCGAGCCCGGGACGACGAATGAAGAGACGTTCGCCTACGCGATGGCCGATGCCGCGTCGAACCGGCTCATCGGCCTGACGCGCACCGACCCCACTTCGCACGACAGCGGCGCGTTCGTCGCCGCGCCGATGACCGAAGCGACGTCTGTCGTGCCGGAGCCAGTCGCGCCCGTCACCACTCCTCCGCCGGACGCAACGGTGATGGGTGCGGTTGAAAGTCCACTCGAAT
The DNA here is from genome assembly GCA_046263255.1 of Actinomycetota bacterium. Taxonomy (GTDB): domain Bacteria; phylum Actinomycetota; class CADDZG01; order CADDZG01; family WHSQ01; genus JALZEG01. The sequence continues at coordinate 47,581 of JBHELD010000012.1, read as the reverse complement.
GTGGCGACGACGGGTGCGGCAACGACGGCACCGAGGAGCTGGTGGGCCTGGTATGCGACGCCGGCGCGTGCGACGCGGCCCAGGATCCCCTCGGGCCGTGGAGCGCCTGCGACCTCGACAACGCGGACGAGGCGCGCGAGACGTGCCCGGATCCAGACGACGTTGTCGACCTGGCCTGGGAGATGGATGCGGAGCTCTCGGATCTGGAATGCGAAGCGTCGGTATCGGGTCCTCGCATCTCGGCTGGAGGTGGGATGGTCGTGGGGCGCGGAACCTTCGAATGTGGCGAGTTCGTATCGTTCGTCGAGATCAAGGTATGTCTCCATCGCGCGGTGGCGGGTGCCTGGACGAAGATGGGCTGCAGGGAAAAGAAGAAGATCATCAGCGAGGGGGGCGTCTGGGGGGACGCCTCGAAGAAGATCGCAGAGCCGTGCACGAAACAGCAGACCGCTGTCTACAGAATTCGTGTCAGGGGGCATGCCGTTGACGGAGGCGGTCCCAATCAGATCGACGAAGAGCGAGATACGGCGAAAGCCACGGCCGAGCTCTATTGCCCCGGGATGTCCGTCGACGGAGCGTCCGCGGACGCCATCGAGTACGCAGAGTCATGGCTGCCGACAGAGGAGTGAGCGCGGCGGCGTTGCTGGCTCGAGGAATGCCGCCGAGGCGCGCGCGTCGCGGTGTGCGATCGCCGGGATCACTCGGTGCCCCAACGGCCAGCGCGATCGTCGCGATCGGGCTCCTCGGGCTGACCGGGCCCTTTCTTTCTCTTCCCGCCCGCGCGGCACAAGAGCACTTCTGCGGCATCCGGAAGGTCACGGTGCGCGGCACCTCCGGTGACGACGTCCTTCGCGGGACCGCAGGACAAGACGTTTTCTGGGCGGGTGCGGGCGACGATCGCATCGTCGGCTACGCCGGCCACGACTCCATCTGCGGGGGCCCCGGCGACGACGTCATGCGGGGCGGCCTCGGCATGGACTGGTTCTATCCGGCAGGGGGTCGAGACCGCGTCGTCGGCGGCGGGGATCGCATCAACGTCGTCGACTATCTCCGGTCACCGCGTGGAGTCGTCGTCGACCTCGCCGCCGGACGAGCTCGCGGTTGGGGACGCGACGCGATCAGGGGGGTGCACCAGGTGGAGGGCTCCTTGTTCGCCGACGCGATCACGGGCAACTCCCGGGGCAACGTCCTGATCGGCCACGGCGGCGACGACGTGCTCGACGGCGGCGGCGGTGGCGACTCACTCCTCGGCTACTCGGGTGACGACATCCTGCGCGGCAGTCGCGGCCGCGACTACGCCGCGTTCATCGACTCGCCGGCGCCCGTCCACGTCGACCTTCGCAGCCGCACGGCGACGGGAGAGGGAAACGACGTCCTTCTGAGCGCAGAGAACATCTTCGGGTCGTCGTACGACGACGTGCTCGCCGGCGGCAGTGGCGACAACGAGCTCATCGGCGGAGTCGGCGGGAACGACCGGATCGTGGGCAGGGGTGGAGACGACGTCGCGTATCGCCACTATGGCCAGGGCACGGTTCGGGGCGGGCGCGGGAACGACACCGTCTACTACGAGTTTCAGGGAACGATCGATCTCTCGACCGGGACCGCGGTGGGAACGGAGTTCTCCGACACGATCGCCGGCTTCGAGAACGTCGCCGGCGGTTCCGAGAGCCAGGTCATCATCGGTGACGGCGGACGAAACGTGCTGCTCGGGGGCGGCGCCGTCGACGTGGTCAAAGCCGGAGGCGCGGACGACCTCGTCGCGGGCGGCGGAGGCGGAGACAAGCTCGCGGGTGGAGACGGTCGCGACAGGATCAAGGGCGGCCGCGGCGACGACCAGTGTGTCGAAGGTGAAACCGTCACCGGCTGTGAGACATCGACCACGAACGGCGCGGGCGTCGCTTCGTCGCGGTCCCGGCAGGCGTTCGCACCGCTGCCTTCGCTTCCGCTCCCTCTCGTGGGCGACGGATCCCGGGAGGTCCTCGCTCAGCTTCTCCGGATGCTGCGGGTCCTTACGTCCGGAGACGTTCCCGGAAGCGCCCCTTCGCAGTAGCCCACGCTTCCTGGCGTCGAGGTTTCGGGCGCGAGGGGACGAATTGCGTTCTTCCGGCTGCGCACTTCCGGCAACGGGCCGCGTCGCGATCCACTCTCGGTACCGACCGCCTGATCCCGAAGGTCGCCGTCGCGGGCGAGGGAGAGCACCTCGACGAGCTAGCCGGGAGGCGGCGCAGCTGGAGGAGGAAGAGAAGCCGCTCCGGGTGTGAGGCCGGCGGCGCCCGGCTCGTCGATTTCTCCCGGACCGCGGGAGAAATCGACGCTTTCGCCGGCCGCGCCCCCGCGTCGACAGGATTCCGGCCCCCGGACGCCAATTGAGGGGCATGCGCAGATCGCTGTCCCTCGTCTTGCTCGCGGCCCTCGCGGCCGCCCTCGTCCCGTCCCTCTCGGCGGCCCAGGAGATCCCGCCGACGCCCCCGCGCGACCAGTGGTTCGCGGAGAACGACACCGGGCACTGGTCGAACGGCGACAGGATCCGCATCGACCAGAGCTGCCTGAAGCTTCCGAGGCCCAAGCAGGTCGCGTGCTCGCTCGCGGCGTTCGAGCGCAAGCCGTTCGTCGTCGTCGCGTTCGTCGACAGTGGCATCAACCCGTACCACCAGGACTTCCGTGCGCCGGAGTTCGTGCACCACCCGTCGAAGTTCATCGAGGGGTACCCGGCCCAGGCCCCCGCGCTAAGGCCCTCCTTCGGCGTCGCCGACGCAAAGGGCTACGAGGCCGCGCGCGAGGCCGACGACGCCATGTGGAAGGCCGTCGAGGGCGACCGGCTCTACTGGTTCCCCGGCACGAGGATCATCGGCGGGATCTCCCGCGCCGCGGGCGACACGACCGGCGACTGGCTCGAGCGCAAGATCCTCGACGACCAGGGCCACGGCACCGGCGTCGTGAGCGTCGGGACGGGGACGAAGTTCGGCTCGAACCCGAAGGCCCTGATCGTGATGGTCGAGGGCCTCGGCGAGCGCAGCCTCGAGTGGGCGACCGCACAGCCGTGGATCGACGTCGTCTCGAACTCTTGGGGGAACCGGGCGAACCTCCCGCTCGGCGATCCCGAGACGACCCGCGCCGCGACGCGCCGGGGGCAGAGCATCCTGTTCTCCGCCGGCAACGGCGCGACGAACACGAACTCGTCGACGGTGTTCACCCCGGGCGGCCCGGTCGAGGACCCGTGCAAGTGCAAGACGCCGGACTCCGACATATCGATGACCGACCCGTGGTCGGGGCCGGCATGGCAGCTCACCGTGGGGGCCGCGTCGCCGATCAACGGCCAGGCCCACTGGTGGCACTCGATCCCGGTCGACGTCTCGTCGTTCGGCTCGAAGTGGCGCGCCGCGGGTGCGTTCGGCGTCAAGACCGTCCTGGACAAGGAGAACGTGCAGACGCGCGACTTCGGCGGCACGTCCTGCGCGGCCCCCACGACCGCCGGCGTCCTCTCCGCGATCGTCGAGCGCGCGCGCGTCGAGCTCGGCGACACCACCGGCGGCCAGCGTCCCGACCAGGTCGTCGCGGCCGGCAAGAAGAAGCTCGCGGCGGGGCCGCTCGACGACGGGAAGCTGACGAGGCTCGAGGCAGAGGCGCTCGTGCAGAAGACCGCGTTCCCCGTCCCCGCGGATCCCGAGAAGATCACGTGGGACTACGCCGTCCGCCCGACGACGCCCGTCTACTACCTCCACCAGGGCTACGGCGTCGTCACCGCGGAGTCGAAGGCGCTGGCGCTGGACGTCCTGCTCGGCAAGAAGCCGCTGCCGGACCGCACCGAGGTGGACAACTTCATCGCGGGGATCGACGCGATCCGCAACGCGATCTGGGGCGAGCCTTAGCCCCTCCGGCGCATCGGTTGTTCCTGCGGTCGGGCCGTCGGTGACGCGCTTTCCCACCCGGCCGAAATCTGCCGCAGCGGGCGACGCACCCGTGAGTAGGCTGTCGCGATCGGCCGGAACCGGCGGATAACCGCGGGGGCGTGACGATGGCGGATCCGATACAGCGCGATGGCACCTGGTGGCAGGAGACGAAGTCCGGTGACCGGCTCTCCTGGGACGCGGCGTCGAAGGAATGGCATCCCGCGGCGGCCCCCCCTCCACCTCCCGGGGGACGCCCACGCGCAGTCGGTCCCGACTGCCGACGCCACGAGAGCGCTAAGCCCTCAGGCGCGCGAGCCTCTGCAGCGCGGCCCGCTTGTCCCTCCGTCCCGCCTGTGCGTCGTCGACCGCGCGCTTGAGCGACTCGATCGTCGAGTCGTACGTCGCGCGGTCGACCGGGAACGGCGTCCCATCCTTGCCGCCGTGCGCGAACGAGAACGACACGGGATCCTCGACCGACGCCGGCGCGCCGTACGTCACCTCGGCGACCAGCGCCAGCGCGCGCAGCCCCTTCGCGCCCACCCCCGGGACCGCGAGCAGCGCCGTGTAGTCCTCGGGCTGGGCCTCGTATGCCTTCAGCAGGACCCTCTCGACCCGCCCGGGATGGAGGTCGGCCACGCGCACGAAGTGGTGCCGCGGCATCGTGAGCGTGCGCATGCGCGCGAGCTCGCCCGACACCTTGGACGGCTCCTCGCGCGCGAGCGCAACCGAGACATCCCGGTTCTGCGCGCCCGACGACGCCACGAGGTTCGTCACCGCCGCCTCCGCGCGGCCGGCGACGCCGGCGTGGGGATCGGAGACGAACGTCGGCGCGGTGTACCAGTGATAGCGCCGGGCCATCCCGTTGGACTGGTTCATCCCCTGCTGCACGACCGTCCACGCCCCGTCCGACGAGAACAGGAACGTGTGGTGGTAGACGTCGTAGCCGTCCTGCACCGCGGCCGAGTCCACCTTCGCCGACAGACGGCTCGCGCGCACGAGCGGCGCGGCGTCGAGCCCGAACGCCTCGCAACCGCTCGCGATCTCCACCGGCGCCCGCCGCGACGTCTTGCCCTTGCCGCCCGCGACGACCACGCCGAGCTCGCCGAACAGCGGGCGCAGCCCCTCCTTGAGCGCGCCGCACGCAGTCGTGGTGAGGCCGCTCGAGTGCCAGTCGAACCCGAGGACGCACCCGAACGCCTGGAACCAGAAGGGATCCGACGCCTTCCGCAGGAGGCCGTGAGGCCCCTCCTCCTGGACGATCGCGCGTCCGATCTCGCGCGCGAGCAGGCGCATCCGCTCGAAAAGCCACGCGGGGGCGCGCCCCTCGTGCAGCGGCAGATCGGCGCGCCCCGTACGCATGCCGCCAGCATAGAAGGGAGGTATGTCCATATAGTCGCGGCGCGGCTGGACACCTACGGCGGGAGGGCTCCGTGTTCGGATACGGCTTCGGCGTGCTGGATCTCGTGATCGTGCCGCTCGCGCTCGTCGGGATCGTCTTGTTGGGGATCATCGCCCTCGCGGGGGACCGCGGAGCGCTCGACGCCGGATCCCACCGGGCGTACGCGCTCTACCTGTCGCTCGTCTCGTTCGTCGCGATCTTCACGGTCCTCTACGCGGTCGCGTCCATCGCGGCCCCGCTGGCGAAGCTGGCGTTCCTCGAGGCGGACGAGACGACGGTCGACTGCTCCACCGACCCGCTAAACCCCGAGTGCAGGGTGACGGGCGCGACCGGCTACGTGAACGTCTTCGGGGGGCCTCGGGAGGCAGAGACCGCGTGGACGCGCGACGCGCTCAACGCCGCGGCGCTCGGGGTGGCCGCGGGCGCGGTGCTGATGTGGCACCGGAGACGGACGCGGGCCCTGGTCGACGATTCGTCGTTCCGCTCCTCGCCGGGAGAGAGGACCTACATCGCCTATCTCTACGCCGTCTCTTTCGTCGCGGTCATGGTCGTCATCGGCGCCGGGACGTCGGGTCTCTTCGCGCTCACGCGGGCGATCGCGCCCGGCCTCGTGACCGACGGGCCGCCGGGCGACGAGCGCGAGACCGCCCTCGTCCAGCTCGTGACCGCCGCCGTCACGGCCGCGGGCGCCGCCGTCGTCTACGTCACGCACTGGAACGCCGCGCGGACGGCACGGGCCGCGCCGACATCACCCCAAACCAACCAAACCGGAGGGACCGGTTCGACCGCCTCAAGCGTCTAGGACCCGATGAGCACTCACCACAGGAGAGAGCTATGACCGTGATCCCCGCCCGCACACCGGCTGCAGCCGCGGCCCTCGCGATCGTCCTCGCGTTCGCCGTCGTCCCCCTCGCGGCCGAGCACGCCTCGGCCGCGCCCTCGACCTGCTTCGGCCGGCGCGCCACGAAGATCGGGACGAACGGCCCCGACAACCTCACCGGGACTGCCGGCACGGACGTGATCGTGGGCAGAGGCGGCAACGACGTGATCTCCGGGCTCGCCGGCGAGGACTTCCTCTGCGGGAACAGGGGCCGCGACCGCATCCAGGCCGCCGAGGGCTCCGACCGCGTCTCGGGCGGAACCGCGGGGGACTTCGTGCGTGCCGGCAAAGGGGCCGACGCCGTCTACGGCAACGCCGGCGACGACAACCTCCAGGGCCACGAGGGCAACGACCTGCTCAACGGCGGCAAGGACGGCAACTACCTGAACGGCTACGCAGGCGCGGACACGCTCATCGGCGGCGTCAACTCCGACAGCCTCTACGGCGCGGACGGTGACGACGTCATCGACGCCGGCGCGTGTCAGAAGGAGGAGAGACAGCGCGCGTGCTCGAACTACCTGGCGGGCGGCGACGGCGACGACGTGCTGCGCGGGGGGCCGGACAACGACAACGCGGCCCCCGGCATGGGCGACGACCGCTTCGACGGCGGTGGCGGACGCGACTCGATCTCGTTCGAGTACCGCGACCGGCAGGAGCGCGGCGTCGTCGTCGACCTGAGCCGCGGTATCGCTCAGAGCGTCGAAGGCGACGACGAGATGACCGGGGTCGAGACGATCGGCGGCTCGCAGTACGCGGACCGGATCCAGGGTGACGGCGGCCCGAACGGCCTCGTCGGCAGGGGCGGGAACGACTCGCTGAAGGCGTTCGGCGGCAACGACATCCTCTTCGGCGGTGACGGCGACGACTACCTCGGCGGCGGGGACGGCGACGACGAGGCGAGCTACATCGACCAGTTCAGCGTGGTCGTGAACCTCGAGATCGGGACCGCGAGCGGCGCGGGCGAAGACTTTCTCAACGACATCGAGGACGTCACCGGGACCTACGGGACCGACACGTTGATCGGCGACGCCGGCCCCAACGACGTCAAGGGAGGGCGCGGCGAGGACTCGCTGCGCGGCGGGCCCGGGGACGACTCGCTCATCGGAGGCGACGAGGATTCGTACCCCGAGCTCGGGGAGTTCTTCGGCGACACGCTCGACGGGGGCGGCGGCGACGACACGATCGTCGGGGGCAAGGGCTTCGACGCTCTCGACTTCGGCACCGCGCCCGGTCCGGTCGCCGCCTCGATAGCGACCGGCGTCGCGACCGGCCACGGCACCGACAGCTTCCTCGAGATCGAGGACCTCCTCGGCTCGGGATACGACGACACGCTCACCGGCGACGCGGCCGTCAACCACATCACCGGACGCTCGGGCGCGGACACGATCGACGGAGGCGACGGCGACGACACGCTCGTAGGCAGCAACGGCGACGACCACATCGACGGGAACGCGGGCATCGACGTCGCCGACTACGCGAGCGCGGCCTCGGCCGTGACCGCGAACCTCACGACCGGAGGGGCGACCGGTCAGGGCGCCGATACGCTCACCGGCATCGAGAACCTCTCCGGCTCGATCTTCGACGACGTCTTCACCGGCGACGCCGCGGCCAACCACCTCCTCGGCCTGAGCGGCAACGACACGCTCGACGGCGCGGGGGGTGACGACGTCGTCGAGGCGAACTACGGGGACGACGTCTCGCGCGGCGGCGACGGCAACGACACGATCTACGACTTCGGAGGGATCGACCAGGTCTTCGGAGACTCCGGCGACGACCTGCTCCACGCGGGGCTGAACGACGACGCGTACGACGGCGGAGCGGGCACCGACACGCTCGACTACCTCGATGCGCGCAAGAAGGTGTTCGCCGACCTCGGCGCCGGTACCGCGGACGGGATGGGACTCGACACGATCGCCGCGGTCGAGAACCTCTCCGGCGGGATCAAGCCGGACTTCCTCACGGGTGACGGCGGCGCGAACGTTCTCGTCGGACGCGACGGCGTCGACCAGCTCGCCGGCGGCGACGGCGACGACGTCCTCGACGGCGGGACGTCCGACGACGTGCTCGAGGGCGGCGCGGGCGCCGACGTCGTGACGTACGAGCTCGTGACCTCTCCGGTCACGGCAGACATCGAGGCCGGGTTCGCGACGGGACAGGCCTCGGGGTCCGACAACCTGCTGGCGGTCGAGGGGATCGTCGGCTCCGCCGCAACCGATTTCCTGCGCGGCGACGAGGGACCGAACACGTTCGAGGGCGGACCCGGCGGCGACGTCATAGAGGGCAAGGGCGGCGACGACATGCTCGACGGGGGCCTCGGGAACGACTACCTCGACGGGGGGCCGGATTCCGACGTATGCCGCGACGGGGAGACGAGCCTGAACTGCGAGTCGCCGTAGGTCCTGCGGGGTAGGAACGCGCGAAGGCGTCGCGACGAGAGGAGCCGCCATGTCACAGGATCCCCAGAAGCAGGGCGAGACGACGGAGTCGACCGAACGGATCCCGCCGGGCTCGACGCCGCCCGGTGACGCGAACGCGGACGAGGGCCGCGGCGACGACCCGAGCCGTAAGGGGAAAGCTCTGACGGACGACGAGAAGGCGGACGAGGAGTCGAAGGACTCGTTCCCGGCCAGCGACCCGCCGGCCTGGTAACTCCCTAGCCCCCCGCCAAGAACTCCGCCAGCAACCCGTTCACGGTGGCCGGGTCGTCGTGGTGCACCCAGTGGCTCGCCTCGGGGAAGTGGCGCACCCTCACGTCGCGCACCCAGCGAGGGTCCGGCTCCGCCAGCGACCTCTCCAGGAACCTGTCCCCGTCTCCCCAGACGACCTGGACGGGATGGTCTATCGCGCGCCACCGTAGCGCCGGCAGCGGGTTCGGCCGGAGCAGCGCCCGGTAGTAGTTGATCGGGTAGCGCAGGTCGTCGCTGCGGCGCGCGGCCTCCACGTAGAGCTCGACGTCCTCGTCCGTGAACGCGTCGCGGCGAGCGGGGTCGTGGCGGAACAGCTTGCGCAGGATGGCGAAGTCGTTCGCGGAGACGAACCGCTCCGGCAGGAACGGCAGCTGGAAGAAACCGATGTACCAGCTCTTCATCGCCTGGCGCGGGCTCATCGCGCGGACGTAGCGCTGGGGGTGCGGCGCGTTCAGGATCGCGAGCCTGTCGAGCAGCGCCGGGTGCGCCATCGCGAAGTACCACGCGACGACGCCCCCCCAATCGTGTCCGACGACGTGCGCGCGCGGCTCGCCCAGCGCCTCGACGAGCTCCCGCACGTCGCGCACGAGGTTCTCGACGCGGTACGCGCCGACGCCCTTCGGCTTGTCGGACAGGTTGTATCCCCGCATGTCCGGCGCGACGACGCGGAGGCCGCGCGCGGCGAGATAGGGAATCTGGTGGCGCCACGAGTACCAGAAGTCGGGGTAGCCGTGGAGCATCACGACGAGGGGCCCGGCCCCCGCCTCGGCGTAGTGCAGCTTCACCTCGCTCAGCGACGCGTATGCGTGCGCGATCTCCGGCGCCGCGTCCGCGGCCGCCGAGCGGCGCCCGCGCGCGAGCGTGCGCGCGACGCTCCTGGCGAGCGGTCTCGTCGGGAGGTCGTCGATCGGCACGGGCAACGGCATGGACCAGTTGGGGCGCTCGCCGGTGGTGCCGGGCTGGTTCGGCCGCCGCCGCACCGCGAGCGCGTCCTCGAGCGTCGCGACGACGACCGCGCTCGGCGCCGCCGCGAGCAGCCCGTACGCCTCTCTCACCGCGTCCTCGGGAGGCGCCGAGTCGTCCAAGCCGGTCGCCTTCTTGAACCGTTCCCGCACGTCGCGCTCGGCCTCCTCGTTCGGGTCGAGGCCGAGGTCGCGCTGCTCCCGGAGGTCGTCGCCGGTCCACATCCCCGCCACCGTGGGGAGGTCGTGGTTCGTGACCGCGGCAAGCGACAGCTCCGGGTAAGCACGGGGGTTCTCGTCGAACCACAGCAGCCGGTACGAGAGCATCTTCCGCTCCGCCATCTGCGCCGGCACGACGTCGGGAACCGTCCCGAGGTCCTCGCCGATCACGTACGCCTCGGCGCGGTGGCTCTCGAGCGCCAGGATGTCGAGCAGGTCCTCGTACGGATACCGCACGTAGGTGCCCTCGGTCGGTCCCGCTCCCTCGGGGATCCAGAACAGCCGGAAGAGGCCCATGACGTGGTCGATCCGGAGGCCTGCCGCGCCGGTGAGGTTCGCGCGCAGCGTCTCGACGAACGGACGGTACGACGCGCCGCGCAACCGCCAGGGGTCGAACGGCGGCAGTCGCCAGTCCTGGCCGTGGGAGTTGAACAGATCCGGCGGCGCGCCGACCTTGACGTCGCGCGCGAAGACGTCGCCCCACAGCCATGCGTCTGCGCCGTCTGGGTCGACCCCGATCGCGAGGTCGTGCACGATCCCCGTCTCGGCGCCGGCGGCGAGGAGCTGCTCCTCCAGGAGCCACTGCACCCACTCGTGGAACAGCACGCGTTCCTCGTTCTCGACGCGAAACCTCGTCACCGCGGGGCGGCCCGGGTCGCGGTGCTTCTCCGGCCACGCCGCAGGCCCCCCGCCGTGGTGCTCGACGAGCGTCATGTACGTCGCGAAGTCCGTAAGCGACGAGCCGCAGCGCGCGCGGAACCGGTGGAACCTCTCGTCGGGCTCTCTCCTCCGGCGCCAGATCGTCTCGAGCGCCTCCATCTTCAGGCGGTAGACCTCGTCGCGGTCGATCCGGTCGCCCGCGTTGAGCTTGCGGCCTTGCGACGCGAGACGGTCGAGGTCGCCCGCCGGCCCGCGCGCCCCCGGCACGTCCTCGATCCGGACGTAGAGCGGGTTTCGCCACCTTCGGCTCGACGGGAAGTAGGGGCTCGGTTGCTGGGGACCGGGCTTCGGGGCGTGGAGGGGGTTCAGCAAGATCACGTCCGCGCCGGTCCCGGTGGCCCAGCGGCCGAGCTCGGCGAGGTCGCCCAGGTCGCCCAGGCCCCAGCTCCGGGTCGAGCGCGCCGCGTACAGCTGGACGGTCCAACCCCACGACCGCAGCCCTGCGGGAGACCAGCACGTGCCGGGGCTCAGGATCAGATCCCGCTCGCGGCCGTCACGATCGACGAGCCGGTGGTAGCCGAGGGGCGCGTCGCGCGGGAGGTCGCCATCGAGCGATGCCGCCCCGCCGTCCTCGAAGCGGATCTCGACGGCCTCTCCCAGGTCGACCGGCCGCCCCGCGCGCGCCACCACGACGGGGGACTCCGGAGGCTCGAGGTCGTCTGCGCCCATCGCCTGGAGGACCGCCGCGATCGTCTCGGACGGAGCCTCCTTCCATTCCTCCCGGGCGTCGACGTAGCCGGTGTCCACGCCCCAGGTCTTCGGGTCGGGCATGTGAGCGTGCAGCCTTTCTTATCCTTCGAGCACCACGTCGCGCGCTTTCTTGTCCGTTCGGAGCCCGAGGAAACGCGGGTGGCGGAGCTTGCCGTCCGACGTCCACTCGCTGAAAGCGAGCTGCGCCACGAGCCGGGGCTTCAGCCAGTGCGCCCCCTTCCGCACCGGCGGGCGTCCGGCGAACGGCGAGTCGTCCTGCTCCAGCGCCCTCATCCGCGCGTGCAGGTCCGCAAGCGTCGCCTGCGTGAAGCCGGTCCCGACCTTGCCCGCGTAGACGAGATCACCTGCGCCGTCGTAGTACCCCACGAGCAGCGCGCCGAAGTGCGACCGCGCCCCCTGTGGCTCCGTGTAGCCGCCGACGACGAGCTCCTGCTCGAACGAGCACTTGAACTTGAGCCAGTCCTTCGAGCGGCCCTGCGCGTAGCGGCTGGACGCGCGCTTCGCGATGAGCCCCTCCCAGCCGCGTCTGCACGCCTCGCGGTAGTAGGTCTCACCCTCCTCCTCGACGTGGCTCACGAACCGCAGGGGGTCGTCGAACCTGACCGACTCCGACAGCAGCTGCTTGCGCGTCGTCAACGCAAGCGCCGTCGCGTCGTACCCGTCGAGGTGCAGCAGGTCGAAGCAGAAGTAGACCGCGGGCACGTTCTGGCGGTGGACCTGCTGCAGCAACGAGAAGCTCGTGAGCTCTCCGCGTACCGCGGCGATCACCCCGTCGACGACGAAGCTCGCGTCCTGCGCCGCGAGCGCGTCCGCGACCGGGCGATAGGTCGGCGTGAGGTCGAGCTTGTTGCGCGAGAGCAGCTTGATCGAGCCACCCTTCTTGAAAGCGAGACACCTGACCCCGTCGAGCTTGGGCTCGAAGACCCACTCGGGATCCGAGAAGTAGTCCTTCGTCAGCGTCGCGAGCATCGGCTCGACCCATGACGGTTGAGCGCGCCTGCGAACGGCTCCGGCGTCGTTCGCGTTCAGCTTCGCCCTGAGGTCTCCCACGACCGCAAGTTACAGCGGACGTCACGTGTAGCCGGCCGGAGACGTGTTCCTCGTTTCCCGGAACGGAGCTGCGCGTGCGAATCCTCGCACGCCGGGTGAAACGAACCTACAATCTGTTCCCCGGGTTCCCGCGATCGGAGACTTCTTGGAAAGGCTTCACGAAGTCCTGGGCTACGTACAGCTCGCCCTGTACGTCGCGCTGGGGTTGATCGCATTGATCCAGTGGCGCCGGCGCGGCGGCGAGCCCGCCGGATGGGTCGCCGCCACGTTCAGCGCGTTCGCGTCGGTGATCTTGATCTCGGAGCTTCTGCCCGAGCACAGCGACGCTCCGCTGGTCGACGTGATGCGCCGAGCGATCATCGTCGCGCTCGTGCTGTTCCCCTACTTCATGTTCCGGTTCATGGCGGCGTTCGAGTCGCCGGGCCGGGTGTTGCACGCGATCGCGGCGTTACTCACCGGTGCGACGATCGTCTGGACGTTCCTCCTCGACCACTTCCCGGAGGTGGGAGAGCCGCGCACGGATTCCTTCCGGGCGTACGTCTACCTGCTGTTGACGCAGTGGGTGATCCTCCTCGGCACCGTCACGTTCCGGCTCTGGCGGGCCGGGCGCGGCCAGCCCGTCGTCGCGCGGAGGCGCATGAGGACGATGAGCATCGGCGCCGCGGGCCTCGCGATCACGCTCGTCGTCGCCGGCACCGCGACGTCGAGCGAAGAGGTGACCGGCACGCAGATCGGCACCGCGATCCTCGCGCTCGCCACGGGGCCGTTCTTCCTGTTGGGGTTCGCCCCGCCGGGTTTCGTGCGGAACGCGTGGCGGCAGGCGGGAACCGCGCGCCTGCAGGAGGCGGAGTTCGCGTTGATGGAGGCAATGTCCCCCGCGGACATCACCGACATCCTGCTGCCCGAGGTCACCGAGCTGACGGCGGGCCGCGGGTCGCTGATCCTCGACCGAGAGGGTGCGGTCACCGGAGTGCAAGGCCTCAGCCCCCGTGAGGCCGCGGACCTCGCGGCATCGTTCGCGACCGGCGGCGCCGAGACGCCGCCCGAGGGCACCGGGACGGTCGCCGTGCCGATGAGGTCGGGGAAGCTCGTAGTCGTCACCAGCCCGTACACGCCGTTCTTCGGCCAGGAGGAGACCGACGAGCTGCGCCGCCTCGCGCTGCTCGCCGACCTCGCGCTCGCGCGCACCGAGCACTCGCGCAGAGAGCGGCAGCTCACCGAGCAGCTGCTCGAGGCGCAGCAGATCGCGCGCACCGGCAGCTGGCGGTGGGACATCGAGCGCGACCGCATCACGTGGTCCGATCAGATGTACCGGATGCTGGGGTTCGAGCCGGGGGAGTTCGAGCCCACGTCGGACGTGTACCAGCGGCATATGCACCCCGAGGACCGCGAGATCGCGCAGGAACAGTCGCGGAGAGCGCTCGAGGAGGGACACTCCCTCGACTACGAGCACCGCTTCGTGCGCCGCGACGGCTCCGTGATGATCGTGCACACCCGCGGCAAGGTCGTGAAGGACGCCACCGGGCGGCCCACCGCGATGATCGGGACTCTCCAGGACGTCACGGAGCAGAAGGAGCAGGACGCTCTACGGGAGCGCTTCATCGCCAACGCCGCCCACGAGCTGCGCACGCCGTTGACGTCGCTGCTGGGCTTCGTCGAGATGCTGTCGCGCGCGCGGCACCGTCTCGACGAGAGCAAGCTCCAGACGATGTTCGACGCGATGACGCGATCCGGCGACCGCCTGGCGGTGCTGATCGAGAACCTTCTGGACCTGTCGAAGCTCCAGGCCGGGCAGGTCAGCGTCGACATCGAGCCGGTCCCGATCGACAAGCTCGCGCGCGAGGTCGTCGCCAACACGCCGCCTCCCGACGGCCGCCGGGTACAGGTCGAGGTGGACGACACGCCCGTGGCGCTTGCCGACCGGCACCGGCTGGACCAGGTGGTGACGAACCTGCTGACTAACGCCTACCGGTACGGGGGCCCGAACATCTCGCTCAGCGGGGGGCGGCGCAACGGCGACGTGATCCTGTCGGTGTCCGACGACGGGCCGGGGGTCGAGGACCAGCTGGTCGGCGAGCTCTTCCAGCCGTTCTCGCGCGGCTCGACCTCGTCGACGACCGGCGGGTCGGGGCTGGGCCTCGCGATCGTGAAGATGCTCGTCGAGGCGTGCGGCGGCGAGATCTGGCACGAGCCGCGCCGGCCGACCGGCGCGCGGTTCTGCGTCAAGCTGAAGAGCGCGGAGTGACGCAGACGATCCTCGTAGTAGACGACGAGCCCGACCTCCGGCTGCTGGTGAGGATGACGCTCGAGGGCAGCGGCTATGCGGTCGAGGAGGCATCGACGGCGGCGGAGGCAGTCGCCCGCGCGCTCGAGATCAGGCCGGCGCTGATCCTCCTCGACATCCGGCTTCCCGACGCAGAGGGGTTCGAGGTGCTCAGGACGCTGCGCTCGCGGCGGGAGTTCGCCGAGACGCCGGTCGTGATGATGTCCGCGCATTCGAGCCCCCCGACCCTCCGCAAGGCCGAGGTCGTCGGCTCGCACGACTACCTCATCAAGCCGTTCAAGTACGACGACCTGCTCGCGCTCGTGGCAAAGCACCTCCCGAACGGGTAACGCCCGTACACTCCGTCTATGGCCGCGGCGGCATCGAGCCGGATCAGCGCGAAGGACATCTTCAAGATCGTCGTCGTCGGTTCGATCGCCGTTCTCTTCGTCTACTGCGTGTACCTCGTGCGCAGCCTCCTCATGCTCGTCTTCGTCGCCGCGTTCCTCGCGGTGGGTATGGACCCCGCCGTCCGGCGGCTGCAGCAGTGGGGGCTGAAGCGCGGGCACGCGGTCCTGGTGATCCTTCTCGGCATCATCGTCTTCCTCGCCGGCTTCGCCGCCGCCGTGGTCCCGCCGCTCGTCTCGCAGGTGACCCAGTTCGCGCGGGACCTGCCGGGCTACGTCCAGGACCTGGCCGAGAACAACGAGCGGCTCCAGGAGTACGTGTCCGAGCAGGCGATCGCGGAGCGGCTCCGCAGCGCGACCGAGAACATCCCGGCGCAGATCGGCGGCTCGTTCGGGACGATCCTGGGCGTCGCGGGGTCGGTCCTCGCGACGATCTTCAACACCCTCACCGTGCTCGTGCTCACCGTCTACTTCTCGCTGAGCCTCGCTCGCATCCGCGAGGGGAGCTTGAAGCTGATCCCGAAGAGCAGGCGTGAGCGCGTGCAGAGCATCGTCGACCCGATCCTGCAGAAGATCGGCGGGTACATCGCCGGCAACGTCGTGATCTCGGTCATCGCCGGCGTCGTCTCGTTCGTCTTCCTCACGATCGTCGGCGTTCCGTTCCCCGTCGCCCTGGCGCTGTGGGTCGCCATCGCGGACCTGATCCCGCTCGTCGGCGCGACGCTCGGCGCCGTTCCCGCGGTCGTCGTCGCGTTCTTCGTCTCGTTGCCGGTCGGGATCGCGACGCTCGCGTTCTTCGTCTTCTATCAGCAGGTCGAGAACTACCTCATCGCTCCCCGCGTGATGACGAAGGCGGTCGACCTCTCTCCGGCCGCGGTCCTCGTCGCGGCCCTCACCGGCGCGGCGCTGCTCGGCGTCCCGGGCGTGCTGATGGCGATACCGGCGGCAGCCGCGGTCAAGCTGATCTCGCAGGAGATCGTCGTGCCGTGGGCGGAGAAGGCCTAGCGCGAGTACGACGCGCGCCACGGCCGGCTAGGCGATGGGAGCGCCCGGCTGCACCGAGTCCTCGAGCTGCAGGAGCCGCACGGTCCCGTCGGGATCCAGCGCGCCGAGGACGAGGAACTGACTTCTGAACCCCGCGATGCGGCGGGTGCCGAGGTTGACCGCGCCGACCACCATCCGTCCGGTCAGCTCCTCGGGGCTGTAGTTCTTGATCTTGGCGCTCGTCTCCAGCACGCCGATCACCGGCCCGAAGTCGACCGACACCTTCCACGAGGGGGCACGGGCTTCGGGGAAGTCCTCGACGGCGACGACGCGGCCGGCCCTCATGTCGACGGCGAAGAACCCGGCCGCGCCGACCTCCTCCTTGAGCGGGAGCTTGTCGGGGGCATAGGGGAGCTCGTGCGGGTCTATCGAGTGCTGGGGCATGCGCCGAAGTTACAGGCAGCTACGCTCGGCTCGTGCCCGAGCTTCCCGAGGTCGAATCCGTTCGCAGGCAGCTCGACCCCGAGCTCTCCGGGCGCCGCGCCGTCGCCGTCTGGACCGACCCGCATCCCGCGATCCCGCGCGAGTTCCAGGACGTGGACCGGCTGAGGGGGCGCCGGATCGAGTGCGTGGGGAGGAGGGGAAAGTTCCTGATCGCGCCGCTGGATTCACGACTCGAGCTCGTGATGCACCTGGGCATGACGGGCTCCTTCCGATTCGACGTCCAGGACGACTACGCGCGCGCGACCGTCGACCTCGACGACGGCCGGAGGCTCGTGTTCAGGGACGTACGGAGGTTCGGGCGCATGGCGGTGGTGCCTGCCGGCGACTACCGGTCGCTGCCTACGCTTGCGAGGCTCGGCCCCGAGCCGCTGTCGGACCAGTTCGATCCCGAGCGTTTCGCCGCCGAGCTGCGACGGACGACGGCGCCGGTCAAGCCGTTCCTGCTGAGCCAGCGCCCCGTCGCCGGCGTCGGCAACATCTACGCGGACGAGGCTCTGTGGCTCGCGCGCATCCATCCGCGGTCACGCTCCGTGGGGCCGGAGCGTGCTCGGGCGCTGCATGCGGCCATACGCGAGGTGCTTTCCGGGGCGATCCAGCGGGAGGGGACGACGTTCTCGGACTACCGCATGGTCGACGGCGAGTCCGGCCGCAACGCGGACTTCCTGATCGCATACGGCCGCTCGGGGATGCCCTGCCCCCGCTGCGGGACGCCGCTCCGCAAGATCGTCCTCGGGGGGCGCGGGACCACCTACTGCCCGTCGTGCCAGAGACGCTGAGCGCAGGAGAGAGCCACGGCCGGCGGCCCCGAAGCAACATGATCCTGCGGGGCGGCCGGCGGAAATTGAGGGGCGTGATGGCGCGGTGGTGCACCATCGCTACCATCGAAAAGGGGGCCGCTGCGCGCACGCGTCTGTGGAGATGCGACTTCCCGGGCGGCTGCGCGGGTATTGATGTGGCAACGCGACGACCCGCCCCGAGGAGGTCCTGGTGACGAAGAAGACCGCTGCCGCGGCGGCTGTGCTCGCGCTGGCGCTGCTGGGCGTTGCCGCCGTCCCCGTGGCCGCCCGCGAGTCCTGCATGGGCAAGACCGCGACGATCGTCGGCACCCAGGGCGCCGACAGGATCGAGGGCACCAGGTTCGCCGACGTGATCGCCGCCCGCGGCGGCGCGGACGTCGTCAAGGGCCTCGCCGGAAACGACATGATCTGCGGGGGCGACGGCAACGACAAGATCGAGGGCGCGAACGGGCACGACAAGGTGGAGGGCCACGGCGGCAACGACACGATGCAGGGGGGCCGGGGCGACGACCGCCTCGACGGGGGCGCCGACGTCGACACCGCGAGCTACAAGAGGTCGGTGACGCCGGTCGACGCGAACCTCGAGATACGCGCCGCGATCGGCGAGGGAGCCGACGCGCTCGTCGAGGTCGAGAGGCTCATCGGCTCGGCCCACGGCGACACGCTGACCGGGGACGCGGGGAAGAACTCGATCACGGGCCTCGGCGGGGCCGACCGCATCGAGGGCCTCGGCGGGACCGACGTCCAGAAGGGCGGGGTCGGCGACGACCGGATCCACGGCGGCGACGGGCTCGACTCCCACTACGGCGGTCCGGGCGACGATTTCATGGACGGGGGAGAGGGCCAGGACACGCCTTCGTTCAGGTTCTCTCCCGCGCCCGTCACCGTCGACCTCGAGGAGGGGACGGCCACCGGGGAGGGCGACGACACGTTCGTGAACATGGAGGTCGTGGCCGGTTCGCACCACGGCGACACGCTGTTGGGCGACTCGGAGAGCAACACCTTCTATCCGCTCGGGGGCGACGACGACGTCGACGGGCGCGACGGGTTCGACTTCGTCGTCTACGCGCAGTCCGGCGCCGCGGTCGCCGTCGACCTCGCCGCCGGCTCCTCCTCGGGCGGCGAGGGCGCGGACGCGCTCACGTCGGTCGAGGGCGCAGTCGGGAGCGCCTACGACGACGACCTCCTGGGCGACGATCTCGACAACGCGCTCTACGGTCTCGGCGGGGACGACACGCTCGACGGCCGCGGCGGCGACGACACGCTCGTCGGCGGGCCCGACACCGACACGTGCGCCAACGGCGAGAGCGTTGCGCAGTGCGAATGACCTAACGAGACGAAAAGAGCCCCGGTGGTCCGGGGCTCCCTTGTTCGAAGACGAGACCTCCTACTTGACGCCCTTGCCGGCCGCGTACGTGAAGCTGCCGTTGACGCCGTCCGTCATGCAGACGAAGGCGATCGGGTAACCGGCGGGGACGGTGCCCTTCTCGCCGCCGGCGCCGGGCGTCTCGTACGGCACGTTCGCGGGAGCCGTGGTCGGGTCGGTCGGGTCCCCCAGCTCGGCGTAGAAGCTGATGTCCATGCCCGTGCCGCTGCCGGCCTCGAGCTTGAAGGGCTTGCCGGCGGTCTTCGGGTCGACGTCGAAGGTGTAGCCGAAGACCCCGTTCGTGCCGGTAAGCGTGAAGAGCGTGCGCTGCGTCCGGTAGACGCAGGGGGCCGCGGCGCTGCCGCCCTGCGGGACGGCGATCGTCCCCTGGACGTGCTGGTGGGCGCCGCCCTTCCCACCTTTGCCGGCGAAGGCGCTCTGGACCGGTGCGGCAACGATGAGAGCGGTCGCTGCGAGTGCGATGAGCTTCTTCACGGTTTGGTCACCTCGTCGATCGGTGGTCTTGGAGAGGGGGTTCTCCGCGCGTGCAAGCGATCCTGCGCCGGTGGCGGCTCGCCATAAACCCCCCGCTATGCTCGGTTTGCAGCAACCCGCCGGGGAACGGCACGGCGACGGTCAGGCGGCGGAGGGGGCCGGGCCGGTCCCCTTCGGGACGAGCGACTCGCCCTGCGACGCGACGAGCCTCCAGTAGCGCCCCCGCGCCCCGAGCAGGTCGTCGTGCGTGCCGCGCTCGACGAAGCGGCCGTCGTCCATCACGAGGATCAGGTCCGCGTTCTGGACGGTGCTGAGACGGTGCGCGATCACGATCCGCGTGCACCCCAGACGGTTCAGGTGGCCGTGGACGACCTGCTCCGTCTCGACGTCGAGATGGCTCGTCGCCTCGTCGAGCAGGAGGATCTTCGGGTCGTGCACGAGGGCCCGGGCGAGCGCGAGACGTTGCCGCTGGCCTCCCGACAGCGATGCGCCCCCGTCGGCCAGGACGGTGTCGTATCCCATCGGCCAGCTCACGATCTCGTCGTGGATCGCGGCGAGCGTCGCGGCGCGCTCCACGCGCTCGAGCGGCATGTCGGGCTCGGCCAGCGCGATGTTCTTGCGCACGCTCGACCCGAAGAGGAACGCGTCCTGCGGGACGATCCCGAGCTGCTTGCGGACCCACGCGAGGTCGAGCGTCTTCAGGTCGTGCCCGTCGTACAGCACGCGCCCCGCGGTCGGCGGGTAGAGCCCGAGGATCAGGTGCGCCAGCGTGGACTTGCCCGAGCCCGACTTGCCGACGATCGCGATGCTCTGCCCCGGCTCGATCTCGAGCGACACGTCCTTGACGACGTCCGGCGACGTGGCGCTGTAGCGGAACGAGACGTTCTCGAGCGTGATCCGCCCCTTCAGCGCCGGCGCCGCCAGGCTCTCCCTGGATTCCTGCTCCGGGGCCGTGCCGAGCACGTCGTTGATCCGCTCCATGTAGCTGCCGAGCAGCTGCATCTGCAGCCCGGTCGTGACGAGGTTCGCCAGCGGGGTGAGGAAGCCCGCGGCGAGGGCGTTCAGCGCGAGCATCTCCCCGAGCGTGAGGCTCCCGTTCAGCACGCTCAACGCGCCCACGCCGAGGATCGCGAGCGGCGACGCCACGCGCAGCGAGCCCATGAGCGACTCCACCGCGGCGTTGAGGCGTCCCCGCGCGAGCGTCGAGTTCACCTCGTCGACGAAGAAGTTCGTCCACTCCGTTACCGCGCGGTCCTCGGCTCCGACGGATTTGAGCGTCTCGATGCCGCTCAGGATCTGGACGAGGTATCCCTGTGAGCGGGCCTGCGCGTTCAACGTCTCGGACATCAGGCGCTGGTTGCGCCGGTGCGAGATGAGCATGACGAGGACCTGCAGGAGGGCGACGCCGACGATCACGGCGCCCATGCGGGGGCTCTGCACGAAGATCAGGATCAGATAGAGGCTG
The DNA here is from genome assembly GCA_046263255.1 of Actinomycetota bacterium. Classification (GTDB taxonomy): domain Bacteria; phylum Actinomycetota; class CADDZG01; order CADDZG01; family WHSQ01; genus JALZEG01. Next base: position 26,782 of record JBHELD010000012.1, on the reverse strand, counting down.
ACGAGCGTCCCGTCGAGCATCGTCGACATCGCGCCGGTCGTCAGGATCTCGCGGACGGTCGAGTTGCTGTTCAGCCGCATCATCAAGTCGCCCGACGAGCGCTGCAGGAAGAACGAGTACGGCAGCGACACGAGGTGCTGGATGAACCCGAGCGAGATCCTCAGGTCGAGGTGCGTCCGCAGGTGGAGCAGCAGGTGCGCCCGGACGAACGAGGCGAGCAGGTGGAACAGCGCCATCGCCAGGAGCCCCAGCGTCAACAGGAGCAGGAGGTTCCGGTCGCCCGTCGGGACGATGCGGTCGACGAGGACCCCGGTGAGGATCGGCACCGAGAGCGCGAGAAGCTGGATGAACAGCGACACGACCCCGACGCGCCCGAGCATCCCCGACTGCCGCATCATCGGCCGGACGTAGCGCCAGGCGTTGCGGTTGTACGACCGGTCGCGCCTGAAGCCCTCGTCGGGCTCGACGATCAGCGCGACCCCGGTGAACGACTCGCCGAACCTCTCCAACGGCATGCGGCGGCGCCCGGCGGCGGGATCGACGACGACGACGTGGCCGCGCGCGATCTTCTCGAAGACGACGAAGTGGTTGAACTCCCAGTGCAGGATCGCCCCCTTCGGCAGGTACCTGATCCCGTCGAGATCGACCTTCACGCCCCGCGCCCGCATGTCGTAGGCGCGCGCGGCGCGGATGATCGACGCCGCGTTGACGCCGTCGCGCCCCGTCCCGGTGGCGTTGCGGACCTCCTCCGGCGACACCGTCCGGCCGTGCAGCGCCATCGACATCGCGAGACAGGCGGCCCCGCAGTCGGAGATCTCGAGCTGCTGGATGTACGGGATGCGCCGGCTCATGAGTCGCCGAAGATCTCTCGCAGGCCGGGGACGAAGGCGACGATCACCGGCTCCGACCCCGTCCGGACCCGTAGCTGGCCGAAGTCCCCCCCGGCGTCTACGGGCGTGGTGCGCAGGATCGTCACGGGGCCGTCGATCGCGAGCGCGACCCCGGGGAACCGGTCGCGCGCCTCCTCCGCCGGGACCGACGCCTCGACCGACTCGACCTGCACGTCGATCTCGCCGCCGCCCGCGGCAGGGACGTAGGCCGCGTCGGAGCCCTCCTCGGGCGGAGCGCCCTGTCCCTCGGGCAGCAGCGCGGTAACCGCCCCGTCCTCGACGAGCGCCAGCGCCAGCCCGACCCGTTCGACCTTCGCCACGCAGGCGGCGACGACGAGCCCCGCGACGCACAGGAGCACGACCCAGAAGGCCTTCCTGGGCCACGACGAGAGCCTGACGAGGTCCGCGGGCGCGGCCCTCCGCCTCTGGTACTCGAGGGCCTCCTGACGGAACAACGGCTCGCGCTCTGGCACGGCGCCATGCTACCGATTGGGGTTAGGCAGACCGTTCAGCCCTGCGGGGATGCCCCTCGTGTGAGGAGGTCCCGATTCGGATGGGGGTGATGGTTCCGTGCGGCACCATCACCCCCATCACTCTTCGGGCCTCCCGCGCGAGGTATCACGGCATCCGGCCATGCCCGCCCGCTACGGAACGGAAGAGCCGGCCCGGGAGTCACCCGGACAGGCCATCTCTTCCGAACGGAGGTACCGATGGACCCGTCCCCACGACGCTGGCTTCCGTTCCTTACCGTGGCAGCCATTGCCGTGGCGGGCCTTCCCGCCCACGCGGCCCCCCCGACGTGCCGCGGCGAACGCGCCACGATCGTGGGCACTCCACGAAACGACGAGATCGAGGGAACGCCCGGACCGGACGTCATCTTCGCCGGGCGCGGCATCGACGACGTCGACGCCGGGGCGGGTGACGACCTCGTGTGCGGCGGAGGCGGCCCCGACCAGATCAGCGGCGAGGAGGGAGACGACCGGCTGCACGGGGACACCGCGGCCGACCAGCTCGGGGGCGGCCCCGGCGACGACCTCCTCGACACCGGCGAGACGAACCCGTTCCCGTACGGGTTCGTCGGCGAGACCGTCGGCGGCGGCCCGGGGAACGACACGCTGATCGGCAGCGGCGACGAGACGATCAACCGCACGAGCGTCCGCCCCGAGCCAGAAGAGGGCGCGGTTGCGGATCTGACCGCCGGCACGTTGACCGACGCCGGTGGCACGGACACGCTCAGCGGGATCACCGGCTTCTCGGGGACCGACCATGCCGACGTCGTGATCGGCTCCCCCGGCGGCGACCGCTTCTCGATGGAGGGCGGCGACGATCGCGTGGAAGGCCGCGGCGGGGACGACCTCGTCCTCGGCGGCGACGGCCGCGACGACCTCGACGGCGAGGCAGGGGACGACGACGTGGGCCCGGGGGGCGGCGACGACACCGTGACCGGGGGCCCCGGCGGCGACACCATCTCCTACAGGGGGCTGACCGCGGTGACGATCGATCTCCCGAGCGGGACCGCGATCGGCGACGGCAACGACGTCTTCACCGGGATCGAGCACGCGGAGGGCAGCGCCGCCGGGGACGCGATCCGCGGCGACGACGGGTCGAACCGGCTCGACGGCGACGACGGCCCCGATGTCATCTACGGCGCCGGAGGCGAAGACGTCCTCGACGGGCGAGAGCAGCACGGCGGGGCGGGGGACGACCTCCTGCGCAGCCGGCGCGGCCCGAACGTCCTCGACGGGGGCGAGGGGAGCGACACCGCCGTGTTCTCCGCACGCGTGACGGTCGACCTCGCGGCGGGCGCCGCGTCCGGTCAGGGCGACGACACGCTGCTCGCGATCGAGAACGTTCGTGGGTCGGACGACCGCGACGTGCTCCACGGCGACGACGGCCCGAACGTCCTCTCCGGCGAGGGCGGCACGGACGAGCTCGTGGGCCGCGGGGGCCGCGACGCCCTCGACGGCGGCGGCGGAACCGACCTCTGTCTCTCCGGCGAGGAGCTCGAGGCGTGCGAGCTCGAGTCGGTTCCCGTTCCGCCCCCGGGACCTCAGCGGCTGCGGTCGCATCCGTGCTCGAGCGACGGTGCGATCGCCGGCACCTCCGGCGACGACGAGCTCACCGGCACCTCCGGCGACGACGTCATCTGCGGGCTCGCGGGAGACGACGACATCTCCTCCGGCGGCGGGAACGACGTGGTCTACGGCAACGCCGGAGACGACTCCGTCGACGGCGGGGGGGGCGACGACGCGCTCGACGGTGCCGAGGGCCGCGACAGACTGATGGGTGGAGACGGCCAGGACTTCGTCCTCGGCGGCGACGACCGTGACGTCCTGCGCGGCGGCGACGGCCACGACGTCTCCGACGGGGGCGCGGGGGCCGACGCGATCCACGGCGACGCCGGCGACGACACGAGCAGCGGGCGCGCCGGGAACGACTCTCTCGACGGCGGGGCCGGAAACGACTCGTGCGTCGGCGGGACCGGCGACGATCGTTACGGCGGGTGCGAAGCGTGCGCGGCGCCGGCGGCCGCGTCGCGAATCGCGTTCAGCAGGACCGAAGAGGACAGGGGCGTGTTCGTCATGCGCTCCGACGGCGCGAACCAGCGGCGCGTCTCGGGCGACGTGATCCCGCCGCGCGAGAGACACGACTACGAGCCGGCGTGGTCGCCCGACGGCCGCAGGATCGCATTCGACGGTGGCGGGTACGACTCGAACCTTTACACGGTCTCCGCGGAGGGCTCGGCGCTGAGGAAGGTCGTCGACGAGGGCGAGGGGGCTGCGTCGTTCACTCCCGACTGGTCGCCGGACGGCAGACGGATCGTCTTCGAGACCGAGAGCCTCGGCGACGAGTCGTTCGACGTGTATTCGGTCGCTTCTTCGGGTGGCCGCGTCGCCGCACTTACCCACAGCGAGTCCGGGCGTATGCATCCGGAGCATTCACCCGACGGCGAGCTGATCGCGGTCGAGGGAAACACCGACGACGACTACTACAAGCGCGTCTACCTGATCACGCCGTCGGGTGCCGGCGAGATCGAGCTGATGCCGGGGCACATGTCGTACGACCCGTCGTGGGCGCCGAGCTCCCAGTGGGTCGCGATCGCGGCGACGCCGGAGAAGACGACGAGCCACAACGCGGCGAGGGAGATCTTCCTGGTCCACCGCAGCGGCCACGGCGCGACGCAGCTCACGCGCGCGGGAGGAGATACGACGATGCCGCGCTGGTCGCCGGACGGGACGGAGATCGTCTTCGTCCGGCACGACGAGGGCGACGCGGACCTGTGGGTCGTCGACGCCGACGGGGGCCCGCAGCGGCGCGTGACCGACCTTCCGGGCAACGAGACGTCGCCGCAGTGGTCTCCGGACGGGGAGCGCATCGTCTTTCTCGGATCGCACGGTCGTTCGACCGACGTCTACGCGATCGATCCCGACGGCACGCACCTGCGCCGGCTGACGCGCTCCGCGGGCTACGAGACCGCGCCGCGGTGGCAGCCGAAGCCGTGTAGCTGAGCGCTCACCCGCGCGGCGTCATGACGGCCGCCGCCAGGCCCGTCACGCCGAGCGACGCGTGCACGACCTGGTCGGCGGCGTTCGACGCGATCTTGAACGCCTCCGGCCCCCAGATCGCGATCGAAGCCGTGACGGCGACGTATATGAAGCCCTTCACGAACGCGCCGAGCCTCGCCCACTCCGGCTTCACCGCGAAGCCCAGGGCGATCGCGCCGCTGATCAGGGCCGTCAGGTTGTGCCAGCCGTTCGTCTCGAAGACGCCGAGGATGTGGCCGCTCCCGGCAGCATCTACGGCATCGGGCGTGGACGGGAACGCGCTGTTGACGGTGAATCCGATCAGCGACGCCGCGACGAGGAAGATCCCCGACGTGACGAGGTAGATCCGGGCCGGCGACCAGGCTCCGGCGACAGGCGCCGCGGTGGGCGCATCCACTTCCGCACTCCTTTCTAGTAGGTCGCCGGGAGAGGGTATCGAACCGGAGCGAGCTCGGGCGCCGGACCTAGGGCAGCGAACCCAGACGCTTCGCCGCGAGCGCCGCTCGCTGGATCGAGGTGACGAATCCCGTCACGGCGACCAGGAGCAGTCCCCACCACGCCATCCCCGCGACCGCGGCCACGACGAGTATGAGGATCCGGCTGTCGCGGCCCCCGATCCCCTCGGGGCAGTCGGCGCCGAGGCTCTGCGCCCGCGCGCGCGTGTAGGAGGTGAGGAGCGACGCGGTGAGCGCCAGGCCCCCGACCACAGCGAGGTCGTCCACGTCGGAGTAGACGAGACCGAGGACCAGGGCGGCGTCCATCCACCGGTCCAGCACGCTGTCGAGGAAGGCGCCGACGGTGGAGGAGCGGTCGGTGGCGCGGGCGAGATCGCCGTCGACGCAGTCGACGATCACGGCGGCGAGGGTCACCGCGGCCCCCGCGACGTAGTAGCCGCCGGCGAGGAGCACGGCACCGGCGAGCGCCACCGCCGCGCCCGTCCAGGTCACCGCAAGAGGCGAGATCCTCGTCCGCGCGAGCACGTTGGCGACGCGCGTCGAGATCGGCCTGTACAGGAACTGCGTCACCGGGTACTGGACCGGGGCCTCCCTCGGGTCGAAGCTGCGCCCCCGCCCGCCGCGAGGGTGCCCAGAGGGTACCCGGGGGCGGGCACCTCCGCCTCCCTCGGCCGTCCCTATCCAGCGACGGCGGCGGGACGGAGGTCCAGCCGCCTCAGCAGCTGCGCGTTGGCGGCGACGACGATCGTGGACGCAGACATCAGGACCGCGCCGACCGCGGGCGAGAGCGATACCCCCGCCCAGGCGAGAACGCCGGCGGCGAGAGGGATCGCGAACGCGTTGTAGCCGGTCGCCCAGACGAGGTTCTGGACCATCTTCCGGTACGAGGCCCGCGACAGCGAGATCACGCCGGCGACCGCCCTCGGGTCGTCGGAGGCGAGGATTACGCCCGCCGACTCGATCGCCACGTCCGTCCCCGCGCCGATCGCGATGCCGACGTCCGCGCGCGCGAGCGACGGCGCGTCGTTGACGCCGTCGCCCACCATCGCGACCCGGTCGCCTCGCTCCTGCAGCCCCGCGACCTTCGAGTCCTTGTCCTCGGGAAGCACCTCGGCGAAGAACTGGTCTATCCCGAGCTCCTCGGCGACCGCAGCCGCGACCTGCTGCGCGTCGCCGGTGATCATCGCGACGCGCACGCCCATGGCGTGGAGCGTCTGCACCGCCTCGCGCGACTCGTCCCTGACCCGGTCCTCCAGCGCGAACGCGGCCAGCACGCGGTCTCCTTCGAGCAGGAACAGGACGGCGGCGCCGCGACGCTTCCACGTCTCGACGTCCCCCGCGATGCTCTCGGGGACCCCGGCGCCGCGCTCCTGCATCAGCTTCGGCCCTCCCACCGCGAGCGTGCGGCCGTCCACGTTCGCCTCGACTCCTCGGGCGGTCATCGACCGAAAGCCGTTCGCCTGAGGAAGCTGTCCCTTCTCGGCGGCCGCGGCCGCGAGCGCACGTGCCAGAGGGTGCTCGCTGTTGGACTCCACCGCTCCCGCGAGGAGGAGGACGGCCGCGGAGTCGCCGGCGGCCGCCGCGACCCCGGTCACGGCGTGCTGCGCAGCGGTCAGCGTGCCCGTCTTGTCGAAGAGGACGACGTCCACCTCTCGCATGCGTTCGAGCGCGAGCCGGTCCTTGACGAGGATCCCGTTGCGAGCGGAGAGCGCGGTGGATATCGAGATCACCAGCGGGATGGCGAGCCCGAGCGCGTGCGGACACGCGATCACGAGGACGGTGACGGTGCGCTCGATCGCCCCCCGCGGCTCCCCGCCGGCCGTCCATGCCGCGTACGTGACGAGCCCGGCCGCCGTGGCGACGTAGAAGAGGAGCGCAGCCGCACGGTCGGCGAGCGCCTGCGCCCGCGAGCGCGAGCGCTGCGCCTCCGCCACGAGGCGCTGGATCCCTGCGAGCGCCGTGTCGTCGCCGACGGCCTCGACCACGATCCGCAGGGCAGAGTCCGTCGCCACCGTTCCCGCCGTGACCTCGTCGCCGGGCGACTTCGTCACCGGACGCGACTCGCCGGTGAGCATGGACTCGTCGACGGCGGCGGTGCCCTCCACCACGCGCCCGTCGGCCGGGACGCGGGCGCCCGACCGCACCAGCAGCACGTCGCCTTCGCGCAGCTCCGAGACCGGCACCGTCTCGACGCCGCCGTCGGCGACCCGCTCGGCGTCGTCCGGGAGCAGCTCGGCCAGGGACGCGAGGGCGTTGCTCGCCTGGCCGATCGCCTTCATCTCCTGCCAGTGGCCGAGGAGCATGATCGCGATCAGCGCGGCGAGCTCCCACCAGAAGTCGAGGTCGAACGCGCCGAGCTCGGTTGCGGCGCTCGCCGCGAACGCAACGGTGATCGCGAGCCCGATCAGCAGCATCATCCCGGGCTGCCGCGACCGCGCCTCCTGCACGGCCCCGGTGAGGAAAGGCCACCCGCCGTAGACGAAGATGACCGTCCCGAGGACGGGCGGGATCAGAGTGCTGCCGGAGAACGAGGGCGGCGCGTAGCCGAGGAGCTCCTGGAACATCTCGCTGAAGAACACGACCGGGAGCGCCAGCGCGAGCGCGACCCAGAACCGGTCGCGGAACGCGGCCGGGTCGTGGTGGGCGTGCCCGCCGTGGCCGTGCCCTGCGTCGGTCTCGGCCCCGGCGGGGTGCCGCTCCTGCGCTGTCGTGTGATCCTGCTCCTCGGACGTCATATAGGTACCATACCCCCCCAGGGTACTTTAACCGTCCAGCCCCGTAACCCGCCCGCGATACTGGCGGCGCCGAAGCCTCCACCGTGACGAAAAGGACTGCGATGAGCGAGATCCACGAGGTGAAGCTTCCCGGAGTAGGGATCCGGTACGAGTTCGAGACCTCCGAAGGAAAGCGAATCGGCGTCATCTCGCACCGCACCGGCTCCCGGGAGATCTACGTCTCGCGACCCGACGATCCGGACGAGATGACCCGCGTGCTGGGCCTGTTGCCCGACGACGCACGTACGCTCGCAGAGCTGCTCGGCGCGACGCGGATCGCGCAGCAGCTGGCCGAGCTGCAGCAACGCATCGAGGGTCTCGTGATCGACTGGCTCCCCCTGCGCGAGGACTCCGCCTACGCGGAGCGCACGATCGGCGACGCCCGGATCAGATCGCGCACCGGCGTCTCGGTCGTTGCGATCGTGCGAGGTGACGAGGCCATACCCGCTCCGGGGCCGGATCAGCAGCTGCTCGCGCGCGACTATCTCGTCGTCGTCGGCACAGCGCGGGGGGTCGAGCAGCTCGTCGAGCTCCTGCGCGCGGGGTAGCCGCGTGGAGCACTCGGCCCTCCTGGTCGAGCTCGGTGTGATCCTCCTGGGGCTGGCCGTCCTCTCACGGCTTGCGGCGAAGGTCGGCTTGCCCACCGTCCCGCTCTACCTGACCGCGGGTCTGGCGTTCGGCAAGGGCGGGATCGTCCCCGTCGTGACCGCCGACGAGTTCGTGGAGGTCGGAGCGCAGCTCGGGCTGATCCTCCTGCTGTTCATGCTCGGCCTGCAGTACACCGCGGCCGAGCTGATATCGACGCTGCGCGGCCACGCGCGCACGGGCGCGGTCGACCTCGTGCTGAACTTCGTCCCGGGTTTCGCCGCGGGGCTCCTCCTCGGGTGGGGCGTCGTCGTGGCGGTCGTGCTGGGCGGCGTCACCTACGTCTCGTCGTCCGGGATCGTCGCCAAGGTCCTCGCGGACCAGGGATGGTCGGGCAACCGCGAGACCCCGGTCGTCCTGTCGGCTCTCGTGATCGAGGACCTCGTGATGGCGCTCTACCTTCCCGTCGCGGCCGCGCTGCTCGTCGGCACGGGAGACGTGACGACGATCGTTCCGGCACTCCTCGCCGTCGCGATCGTGGTCCTCGTTCTCGGCGCCGCGACGCGCATCGAGGTCGGGGTCAGCCGGCTCGTCTTCAGCCATTCGGACGAGGCGCTGTTGCTCACGATCCTCGGGATGACGATCTTCATCGGCGGCGCCGCCGAGGAGTTCGGTCTCTCCGCGGCCGTCGCGGCGCTGCTCGTCGGGATCGTCCTCTCGGGTCCTGCGGCCGAGGCGGCGGAAGGGTTGCTCATGCCGATGCGCGACCTGTTCGCCGCGATGTTCTTCGCGTTCGTCGGCCTCTCCGTCGACCCCGCCTCGATACCTCCCGTCCTGACGCCCGCGGCCGTTCTCGCCGTAGTCACGGCGGCGACCAAGGTCGCGACCGGCTGGATCGGTGCGCGGCGTGCCGGCGTCGCCGTCAGGGGACGGATCCGCGCCGGCGCGATGCTCACGGCTCGCGGCGAGTTCTCGATCGCGATCGCCGGCCTCGCCACGGCCGCGGGAGTCGCGGCCGATTTCGAGGCCCTCGCGATCAGCTACGTGTTCGTGCTCGCGCTCACCGGCCCGCTGGTGGCGCGCTTCGCCGACCCGATCGGCGAGGCGCTGATGCGCCGGGCGGCGGGGCTGCGCGCGCCCTCGTAGCGCCGGCGGAGCGATTACCGTGGCGGCTCCGAGAGGAGGCAGCTGATGAACTGGCACGCGGTCGAGTCGTCGGTCACGGCTCTCGCCGCGAAGGTGCGGGCGCGGTTCGAGGCCCACGGCCTCGCGCTTGTGGCGACGCTGAAGGCCGACGGAGCGCCCCGGATCTCGGGGATCAAGACGCTGTTCGGCGAGGGCGAGCTGTGGCTCGGGATGATGCCGGGGTCGCTGAAGGCAAGGGATCTCCTGCGCGACCCGAGGCTCGCGCTGCACAGCGCGACGACCGACAAGGACGTCGCGGCGGGCGACGCGAAGCTGTCGGGGCTCGCCGTGCTCGTGGAGGACGAAGAGACGTTCGCCCGATACAGGCGGGCGTCCGGCCCCGGCGACGGCCATGCCTTCGGCGGGTTTCACCTGTTCCGGGTGGAAGTGAAGGAGATGTCCTATCTCGTGCCCGCCGCCGACCACCTCGACATCGAGTGGTGGAACGAGCGCGGCGGGTACCGCAGGACCGACCGCTACTGAGCGAGCGTCCGGCGGAAGATCAGCGTCCCGTCGTCGCCGAACCGCAGGTGCGGGAGCGCCGCGCGGCCGCGGAGGTAGGCGTCGACCATCGCTCCCTGCGACAGGTAGCCGAGGCGCGAGACGTCCAGCTGCTCGCCGAACGCGGTTCCCGTCGCGGAGGCGCGCCGCGCCAGCGAGGTCATGACCTGCGCGCCGACGTCGGTCCCCAGGTGCTGGTGGAAGTAGGGGTACGGCTCGTCGGCGGTCGCCTCCCATTCGAACGTGTGCGTCATGCCGCCGGAGGCGACCGTCAGCCGCGCCGTCTGCAGGGCGGGATCGGCGACGAAATCGCCCGGCGCCAGGTCGACCGGCCGCGCGCGGCCGCGGCAGACGAAGTGCGTGTGGTGGCCGCGGACCACCCTCTTGCACTCGGTGCGGCCGACGTATCCGATGAAGGGCCACCCGGTTCCGCCCCCTCGGGTGATCCCTGCGGCGAAGTAGATCGTTCGTTCGCCCTTCTCGGTCACCTTCCACTGAGCCATCGCGAACTGGCTCGCGTCGACCCGCACCTGTGGCTCTTGCGAGGCTGCCGGGAGCGTGCTCCCGGCTACCGCTACAGCCGCCATGACCACGAGCAGAACGGTCCTGTGCATCGGAGTGCCCCTTTCGCCACCTTTAGACGATAGTTAGACGCTCGGGAGCATGCTCCTGGTTGCGCGGTCAAACCCGATCGCGTGATTTCTCTAGCGGCCGCGCCCGGCACGCGGAGTCGAGCCCGGACCGGACCCGTAATAGGTTTCGCAAACCTGGACGAAAGGAGCAAACATGTCGAACCCGGTGGTCCATTTCGAGGCGCTCGGGCCCGACGGGCCGGCGCTGATCCAGTTCTACGGCGAGGCGTTCGAATGGAAGATCGACGCCGACAACCCGATGGGCTACGGCATAGTGGACAACGGCGGCCGGGGCATCAACGGCGGGATCGGCCAGGCCCCTCCCGACGGGAGCGGGCGTCACCTGACCTGGTACGTGTGGGTCGAGGACATCGAGGCGGCCCTCGAGAAGATCGAGAGCCTCGGCGGCAAGACGATCAACCCTCCGATGGAGGTGCCGGGCGGCCCCACGCTCGCGCACTTCGAGGACCCCGCCGGGAACTTCGTCGGCCTCGTCACCGGCGGTCCGGACGAGATGGGGTCCGGTTCCTCGACCTAGGCGAATAGAGGGCCCGGCGTCCGCTCCCTCCGGGATCCACCCTTGCCCCGACCCGGGCGAAAGCGACTTATGGGCTTCCGTATTGACGTAAGGCCGCGTCGCGGGCGACCGTTCTGCCGGACGGAGACCAGGACGATCCCCGCGCCGGTCGCGGGGCGCGGAACGAAGGAGAGAGACGCGGTGAACGAACACGCAGGGGCGGCGACGTCCCACGACCACCCTCTACCGCTCGAGCTGGATGCCGCGAGCCTGCCGCAGGCGTCGCCGCCCGGTGCGATCGAGCTTTCGCCGGGGAGCTCGTACCGGCTCCGGATCCACCCGGTCGCGAAGCAGGTCGGCGGACACGTCCTCCCGATGCTGGCGTACAACGGATCGATCCCCGGTCCCACGCTGCGGGTGCGCCAGGGTTGCGAGGTGCTCGTAGAGGTCGTCAACGAGACGGCGATGGAGTCGACGGTCCACTGGCACGGGTTGCGTCTCGCGAACGAGTTCGACGGCGTCCCGCACGAGACCCAGGCCCCCGTCCCGCCCGGCGGGCGCTACACCCACCGCCTGACGTTTCCCGATCCCGGGTTGTTCTGGTACCACCCGCACATGCGCGAGGACTACGCGCAGGAGCTCGGGCTCTACGGCAACGTCGTGGTCGAGCCGGAGGACCCCGGCTACTGGCCCCCGGCCGGCCGCGAGGTCGTGATCACGCTGGACGACCTCTTGATCGAGGACGGGCGCATCGCGCCGTTCGCGCACCACGAGACCAACTTCGTGGCGATGGGCCGCTTCGGGAACGTCCTGCTGACGAGCGGCGAGACGGACCAGCGCCTCGAGGTCGAGCGGGGCGAGGTCGTCCGGCTCTACCTCACGAACACAGCGAACACGCGCGTCTTCAAGGTGATGCTCCCGGGGGGCCGCATGAAGCTCGTGGGCGGCGACGCGGGACGGTACGAACGGGAAGAGTGGGTGGACGACGTCGTGCTGGCGCCGTCGGAGCGCGCGGTGGTCGACGTCCGCTTCGACGCGATCGGAGCCTTCGCGCTCCAGCACGTCACTCCGCACGCGACGTACACGCTGTCGACGATCTCTGTCGTCGAGCCACGCACGCGGCATGCGGACGCGGGGACCTTCGAGACGCTGCGCGTCGCTCCCGAGATGGCGGCCGAGCGCCGCCGCACGGATGCGTACCTGGACGCGCCACCCGATAAGACGCTCGCGCTGGTGGCGGAGATGGACGTCGACGAGCCCGCTCCCGGAGAGACGGCCGTCTACGTCTGCCCGATGCACCCCGAGATCGTGAGCGACGCGCCGGGAATCTGCCCGAAGTGCGGGATGAAGCTCCTGCCGTCGCAGCACGTGCCGGCCCCACACGCCGGGCATCACGATCACGACGGTGGGCTCGCCGACGGGATCGAGTGGGAGGACCTGATGCCGGAGGTGAATCGCGCGTCGACGACGGCGAACATGAGGTGGAAGGTCATCGACCGCGACACCGGCAAGGTCGGCGGCGACATCGACTGGACGTTCCAGGCCGGCGCCCAGGTCAAGATCCGCCTCGTCAACGAGATGGAGTCCGACCACCCCATGCACCACCCCTTCCACGTCCACGGGCAGCGGTTCCTCGTGCTCGCACGGGACGGCGTGCGCGAGCCGAACCTCGTCTGGAAGGACACGGTGCTGGTGCGAACGGGGGAGACCGTCGACCTGCTGCTGGATGCGTCGAATCCCGGGCTCTGGATGGCCCACTGTCACATCGCAGAGCACATGGAGGGCGGGATGATGTTCGGATTCCGCGTCGCCGCGCGGCCGGAGTGACCGGCGCGCCATGACGCGCTTCGTCGACCTGAGCCACGCGCTGGCGGACGGGATGGCGCCGTACCCGGGGCTGCCGACGCCGCGCATCGGCGCGCATCTAGACCACGCCGCGTCGCGTCCCCGATACGAGGGCGGTGACGAGTTCTACCTCGGGATCGTCGAGATGCCGGCGAACGTCGGCACCTACGTCGACTCGCCGTTCCACCGGTTCCCGGACGGCGAGGACCTCGCGCAGGTGCCCCTCGAGCGTCTCGTGGGCCTGCGCGGCTTCGTCGTGGACGCGGCCGTGGACGGGGCGCGCGCGGCCGACCCGGAGCTCCCGCCCGACGACCTCGCCGGCGCGGCCGTCCTGATCCGCACCGGGTGGGACGCCCGGTGGGGAACCGACGCCTACTGGGAGCCGGGCCCCTACCTATCGGACGACCTCGTGACGCGGCTTGTAGAGCGCGGCGCCGGCCTCGTCGGCGTCGACTTCTGGAACGTCGACGACACCGCCACGCGGCGCCGCCCGGTCCACACACGTCTGCTCGGCGCCGGCATCCTCGTCGTCGAGCACCTCTGTCACCTCGACCGGCTGCCGCCACGCGGTCTCCGCTTCTTCGCGCCGGCCGTCCGGATCGAACGAGGGGCATCGTTTCCCGTCCGCGCCTTCGCCGAGCTGGAGCAGCGTTCTTGAGCGGCGCCCCCCGGACGACCCTGACGCCGGACCAGCGCCTGCGCGTGTTCGTCTCCTCGACGCTCGACCTCGCCCGGCGAGCGGGCCGCCGCCACGCGGCGATCCAATCGCTGCACCACGCCGTGATGTTCGAGACCGCCGCCCGGCCGCATCCCCCGCGCGCCCTCTACCGCGCGTCTCTCGAGGCCGTGGTCGCGGCCGCCCGTCGCCGGTGGGGCCGCGAGCTCGACTCCGCCTGGGAGCGGGGGTCGAAGATGGGGTTTGTCGAGGGCGTGGAGCAGGGGCGCCGTGTTATCGCGTCGCTGCGGGACGCGGCCGAGATCCGGGTCTCGTAGCGGTCGGGTTCGCGGCGGCACTCGAAGCAAGCGAGAGGAGGTCCGATGGCCAAGGACGGGGACGAGCCGTCGCGCCCGAGCGGGGAGACGCCGGAAGCCGCCGAGGCCGCGCCCGACCAGGCCGCCCTGGACGCGCTCGTCGACGAGGCGAGCAGGGACTCGTTTCCCGCGAGCGACCCACCGTCTTTCTGGGCCCGCTGACAAATCCGCGCCGCTGACGAGCACCGACCGCGGCGGGCGCCTCGTCTGCTTTCAGGTCCGCCTTGTGCCGCGCGAGCCGCGCGCTCCTGTTCGCGCTCGGCCGAAGCAAGTCGCGCCGTCCATTACCGGCCTTCTTCCATGAGCGGGTTTGAGACGACGCGCCCCAGGGAACCTCCTGACTCCAATCAACGAGGGGGACAAACGTCTAGTGGACAACGAGGTGACCGGGCAGGCCGTCGCGCCTGCCGGCCGCAGAGACGACGCGGCGAAGACGTCGCTGTGGCAGCGATCGTCCCTGCGCGTCAAGGGACTCATCGTTCTCGCCATCCCGCTGCTCCCGCTGTCTGCCGCGTTCGCGGTGCTGCTGGTGCACGCACGTCAGGACGCGCAGGCAGACGGGCGCGTCACCTCGATCAGGGAGTCCCGCGACGCGGCGGCTGCTCTCCTTCAGGCCTCTGCCGATGTCGAAATCGGCATCACCGGATACGTCGCCACGAAGGACCCCGTCTTTCTCGAGCCGTTCGAGCGTCTGGCGGCGGACCTGGACGAGCTGGCGGCCGCCGTCGACGCCGCCGGTGTCGGCCCGGGAACCCAGGAGCTGCTCGAAGACGAATACGCCGTCCTGCTCCGGCTCCGCGAGCGCGCCGACTCCGAGCCGGCCCGCGCCCTGCAACCGCTTCTCCTTCGGAGCAAGGAGAACATGGACCGGATCCGCGCGGCGCTCTCGTCGCTGCTGGAGCAAAGGGGCGCTCAGCTGCGAGCGGCCCTGACCGGGAGAGAGGCCCTGCACGCCGAGAGGGACGTGGCCCTCTGGATCGGTGCCCTCGGAGGTGTCGTCGGGGGTGCCGTGGGAGTCGTCCTGTTCGTCCGGGAGATCGCGAGGCGCGTCCGGCTCCTCCAGCAGAACTCACGGCTGCTCGACACCGACGCCCCCCTCGCTCCGATCGGAGGCCGCGACGAGATCGCGGAGCTTGGTTGGGTCCTCGAGGAGACGCGGGCGGAGCTCTTGCGGAAGGAGGCGCTTCGCAAGCACGCCGAGGCGAAGATGATGCAGTCGCGCGACGAGGCGGACCGCGCGAACAAAGAGAAGAGCGAGTTCCTCTCGAGGATGAGCCACGAGCTGCGAACGCCGCTGAACTCGGTGCTGGGGTTCGCGCAGCTCCTCACGCTCGACGAGCTTGCGCCCGAGCAACGCGACAACGTCGACCACATCATTCGAGGCGGGAGGCACCTCCTCGACCTCATCAACGAAGTGCTGGACATCGCCCGGATCGAGAGCGGCCAGATGTCGCTTTCGGTGGAGCCGGTCGACGTGAGAGCGGTGGTCGAGGAGACGGTGAGCCTCACCGAACCCCTCGCCTCCGACGAAGACATCGAGATGCGCGTGAGCTTTCGTCCGGCGGCGGGCATGCCGCCCGTTTCGGCCGATCAGCAGCGGCTGAAGCAGATCATCCTCAACCTCCTCAGCAATGCCATCAAGTACAACGTGCGCGGCGGTGCCGTCGACGTCGTGGTGTCGGCGGCGGACGGGCACGTGCAGGTCGACGTATCCGATACCGGTCCGGGATTGTCCGAAGAGCAGATGAGCCGCTTGTTCACGCCGTTCAACCGGTTGGGAGCCGAGGAGTCGGGTGTCGAGGGAACCGGCCTCGGGCTCGTGTTGAGCAAGGGCCTCGCCGAGGCGATGGGAGGCTCGCTCTCCGTCGGCAGCCGCGTCGCCGAGGGAACGACGGTGACGGTGGCGCTGCTCGCGGCCGCCGGCGGCGCGGCCGCGACGGCGGACGTCTCGGAAGCGGAACCTCCCGCGGGGGCGGTGCGACCACTGAGGGTGCTGTACGTGGAGGACAACCAGGCGAACGTCCAGCTCGTGCGCGGGATCTTCCGCCGCCGCCCGGGGACGAAGCTCCTCACGGCCGCCACCGGGCGGGCCGGCGTCCGGATGGCTCGGGAAGCGAGGCCGGACGTCATCCTGCTCGATCTGAACCTCCCCGACATCCAGGGCGACGAGGTCCTCGACACCCTCGCTCGAGACCGAGCGACGGCGTCGATTCCCGTAGTCATGCTGAGCGCCGACGCGACCGGCGGCCAGATCCAGAGGTTGAAGGACAAGGGCGCGGCCGCGTACGTGACCAAGCCGATGGACGTCCGGCAGCTGCTCGAGGTGCTCGACGAGGTGGTCGAGAGGGTGGGGCGGTGATCTCGGACACGAGGCGGCGCGGCGCGGCGCCGGCATATCCGGCAGCGCGGATCCTCGCCGTCGACGACGAGCAGACGAACCTCGACCTGCTGGAGCGCGTGCTTGCCAGAGCGGGGTACGAAGACATCCGGTGCGTGCGCGATCCGGAGGCCGCCCTGCGCGCGTTCTTCGACGAGCCTCCCGACATACTCCTGCTCGATCTCCACATGCCGGGCACCGACGGGTTCGACTTCATGGAGCGAGTGGCGGCGCGCCGAAGCGAGCAGGAGCACGGCTTCGTCCCGATCGTCGTGCTCACCGGCGACGTCGACCCACTGGTGAAGCTGAGGACGCTGTCGGCGGGGGCCAGGGACTTCCTCGCGAAGCCGTTCGACTGGGCCGAGGTGGTCCTCCGGATCGCGAACCTCCTCGAGATCAGGTTCCTTCACGAGCGCGTCAACGCGCACAACCGCACGCTCGAGGAACAGGTCAAGGCGAGAACCGAGCATCTGTGGCAGGCCGTGCAGGACGTCGAAGACGCGCTGGACGGTTGGAGACGTTCGCAGGAGGAGACCGTGACGCGGCTCTCGATCGCTGCGGAGTTCCGTGACGAGGAGACGTCGCAGCACATCATGAGGATGAGCGAGTACTGCTTCCTTCTTGCGCGGCGGGTGGGCTTCGACGAGGACACGAGCCAGCGCATACGCATCGCCAGCCAGATGCACGACATCGGCAAGATCGGCATCCCCGACGAGATCCTGCTGAAGCCCGGCAAGTTCACTCCGGAGGAGCGAGCGGTGATGGAGGGTCATGCCGCGATCGGCCACCGCATCCTCGCGGGCTCCGAGTCCAAGGTCCTTCAGGTCGCGGCCTCCATCGCGGTGCACCACCACGAGCGGCCGGACGGCAGGGGTTATCCCAACCGTCTTGCCGGCACCGCGATCCCGGTCGAGGGACGGATCGCCGCGATCGGAGACGTGTTCGACGCCCTGACGACCGACCGCGTCTATCGCAAGGCGTTCCCCGTTCCGACGGCGCTCTCGATGATGCGCGACGGGCGCGGGACCCAGTTCGATGCCGATCTGCTGGACGTCTTCTTCGACCTGCTGCCGGAGGTCATCGCGGAGCGCGACCGGCTCCGCGACGTCGCACTGCCCCGCCATGTCGCCCTGCGCCGGTTCGGCGAGGGTTCCGGCTAGACGAGCCGCTTGAAGCCATCCGAGAGGCGCTCCTCACGACCGCGTGCGGAGGTGACGCCGGGGGGTGCGAGGCGTCGTGCGACGCGACCCGCGAGGTCATCGACCTCGGCGAGGTGGAGGAGCTTCCTCCCGGGGTCGACACCAGGATCGAAGAGCTGCCGACGAGACAAGGTGCTCGGCGGGAGACCATCCGCCGGGGACGTCGGCCGGCAGCGCGGCTTTGACTCCGAGGTGGACCGTTGCTACTTACCGGCAGGCGGTCGTCCCGGCCTCGGAGGCGAGGGTCCCGGATCGGGACGAGGGACCGGATCTTCGTACGCTCGCATTCTTGCCTCCTCGTTCTCCTTTCTCTCTTATATCAGCGGGAGGGCAAGGAATTACCCGCCCGCCGCGACCCGCCGCTCGATCGCGGCGATGATGAGGGGCGCGAAGTCGACGCCCGTGAACGTCTCGATGCTCCCCAGACCTCCCGGCGACTGCACGTTGACCTCGACCAGCTTGTCGCCGACGATGTCGAGGCCGACGAGCGACATCCCGTCGGCGCGCAGCCGAGGACCGACTGCGTGCGCGATGTCGAGCTCGACGGCCCCGATCTCGCATCGCTCGGCACGACCGCCGGCGGCCATGTTGCTTGTGGACCCCAGTGGATGCGTGGGCGGAATGAGTCGTACCGACGTTGATCGCATCGATGGCGCGTACGTCTGGCCCGACACCCTTCACCAGCCGCAGCGACCACCGAAAGAAACGTGCAGCCTTTTCGTCGACCCTACGCAATTCGGTCAGTGAGCGAATTTTTCATAAGCAACTCCTTGAAACGGTGACTCCCCGCGGCATGTGCCGGGTTCCGCATTCAGCACGACACCACCTGCTCGGGTCTGTCTCTACGGCGTCGGTGCCGCGCCCGTCTTGGATTCCGGCTCGGGAGGCTGAAGCCGCGCCAGCGCGCCGTTGAACAGGTCGAGCACCGCGCCCGCGCCGAGGCCCCACACAACCAGCGACACGTAATCGCGCAACGTGCCGAACGGATTGTCGAAGTAGAGCGTGGTCAGCGCACCCCATATCGACAGGGCGACCGTCCCCAAGAGGAGGAGCGCACCGGCGATGCTCGTGCCGACCGCGGCAGTCAAGGGCCACTCGATACCGAGCACGCCCGGGACGAACTTGGGCAACCGGCTCAGGAGCGTGACCTCGCTGCCGCTCCCGGACGCTTTGAGGAGGCCGAGCGTCCGAAGTGTCTCTTGGGTGATGCCCTTGGAGGTCGTGCCACCGCTGAGCATGCCGAGGATCTCGTCCAGGCGCTCGAGATCTTTCTCCACGCCGCGGCGCTCCAGGTCGCCCGGCCCCGACGCGTGCCACAGGTCCCACCGGATCAAGTTGAAAAGGCGCCTGCCCCTTCGCAACAACCTGGCGTCTTCGCCTTCGAGGTCAGACGCGGAGATCGAGTCCAGCGCGTCTCCGTACCTCAGTACCTGGGCATAAAGCTCCCCCCACGCACCCGCGAGCTCGGTTGCCTCGTCGATGGCGGACTTTCTCGCCGCGACCTCCTTGACCGAGAGCGACCCGGTGACGAGGCCGCGCGCTTCCTGGACGAAGCGAGGAGCTTTCCGCAGCGCGGCCGGCGGAGCTTCGACTACGGGCACCTTATTGAGCGCATCTTCCAGTGCCTCGGCAGAGGACTCGATCTTCGTCGTCCAGACTTCGGCGGCGGCCTCCAGCGCGACGACCTCGGCCGCGGCGGTCGCGAGCTCGGAAGCCGTCGCAGGAACCGCCCGCTTCCACAACTTGCTGCGTCGCTCGCCCGCGGCCCCGGCAGCCGCGGACGCGCCGCTCAGCGTAAGACCCCCCTTCGTGTCCCCGTCGGGGAGCTTCGCGAGCGCCGCCCGCTCTTTCTTGTGCAGGCCCATCAGCGTCCGCCCGGCGGGGAACAGCCGCTGGCCGATCCACGCAACGGCCAGGCTAGCCAGAAGAACGATCACGGGGAGGGCCGGGCCGTCGCGCCGCTCCACGGTCAGCTCGACTTCCCCCCCGGCCTCTCCGGGCCGCCGGTCCAGGGCTCCGGAGTAGATGCCGACGGACGAGTCATTCGGAAGGGTCAGGTCGAGGACGAAGTCATCGCCCTCCTTCTTCACCGAGCCGCTGACCTCGATCCTGTCGTCGCCGGGGCCCATCAGCCAGGCGGTGAAGGACGCTCCCTCGGTGGGCGCAGGCTCGGAGGCGAGGGGGATCGGTTCGGCCCCTCCGAAATCCTCCCGTGGCCATGTCCTAACCTGTATCTCGTACCACTCGGCGACCTCTGCCGTCGCAGCGACGTCCGGCGCGGCGGTACCGGCTACTACTAGCTCCAGTCGAAGCCGGTCCTGGACGCCCTGCCGAGTGTGGAGCCGCAGCACGCCGCTGTACGTGCCCTCGTCCACCGCTACCCCGGGCGCCCTTGCGATCGTCACCTGTCCCGTGTCACCGCCCGCGAGCGGAACGCGCCGCGAGTAGACGAATACCTCCTCGGCATCGACCCGCCGGCCGCCGGCGGTGAGGTCGGTCCACACGAGGTCGACTCGCACCTTCCGCCGCTTGTCGCCCTGGTTCTCCACCTCGACGCTCGTCGGCCCGGACGACAACGTGACCTTCTCGGTCGACGAGAACTCCACCTGAGGCCCGGATTGGGCTGCCGCTACCGCGCTTGTTGACGCCCAAGCGACGAGGAGCGCGAGAACGGCAACAACGCGACGCAACATACGCTCGACACCCCCACCCGGTCCGACGCCGGCCTGTCCACCCACAGGACACAGTCGAGCGTCAGGCTACGCCGTCGGATAAGTGCCTGCCAAACGGGAGGCACCCACCGTCAAGTCACAAGTATCGGTCCGGCCTCGCGTCGGCAGAGCCGCTCCGGAGCGCGGCGCCCGCGATATGGCAACTAGCGACGGCGGTCAGTGCCCGAGCGAGTGTCGCTCAAGAGCCGAGGCCGGGCCGCAGAGTGGGACACAGGCACCGAGGCCAATGTGGGGCACAGGTGCCGAGACTTCACTCGATAGGCGCCATTACTCCGGTGCGCCCAGCAGTGTGTGCGCCCGGCAGTGTGTGCGCCCGGCAGGATTCGAACCTGCGACCCATGGATTAGAAGTTTGAACAGACCGGATCTCGTGACCTGCTGAAACAGCCAAGAATCTTCTCTGACCTGCGATTTCGTTTCTCGCTGCTACTCGTCGTTTCGCATCATTTTTCGTCGTCGCGTGGGTTTTTTGTGGGGTTTTTCGAGTTCCTTCAACCTGCGATTCCGGGGTCCGTTTTGGGCGAGCCCGTATCAGAAGGTGAGGACCTGGTATCCGTTCGAGAGGAGTTTGCGTACGCTCGGATGTCCGTCGAACTCATCGAGAAGTTCGATGTCCGTGGCTTCTATGTCTGCCTTGACGCCATAGGCGCCCGAGCAGTACCTGCATGCCCCAGCGACGACCGAACGGGTCTTCCCGAATAGCGAGTGGTACTCGTGGCTCTCGTCACTTAGTGCAGGGACCCATTGCGTCCCTGCTCCGTCGAAGATGACGGTGACCTCGTCACCACCTTCGTCGAGTTCACGAGCGATCTGGAGGGCGTTCACGAGTCGCCCAAGATCCGATGCCGCTTCTGTCCCCGCAAGGACCAATAGCGCCGTGGCTTTCATCTCTCTCCTTTCGCGGCCGTTGGCCGAACATGACTTCGCTATGGCTCGATCCGCACTCCATTCCAGAACGCGACGCGGTTCTTGATCTTGCGGGCCAGGAGCGAGGGTTTTGGATAGAACCACGCCGCGTTCTCGTTGCGTTTCCCATCCACCTCGACGCTGTAGTAGCTCGCGACGCCCTTCCACGGGCACAGCGAATGGTGTGAAGACTTCTCGAAGAATCGCTCCTCTAGGGAGTCCTCCGGGAAGTAGTGATTCCCCTCGACGAAAACCGTGTCGTCGCTCTCTGCCAAGACGACGTCGTTCCACACCGCTTTCGGCATAGGTGCGTCACCTCCTATGGATGGGAACGAGGCGCCTAGGAGGACGCTGCCCACAGTGTCAGCCCGCCTACCATCCGGAAGCCTCTGAAGACTGTCATGTTTCTTACAGAGCTCGGGATCCAAGCTGCTGGAATCACGTCGCGGGGAATAACTTCGATCCCTGCCGCGTCCTTATCTGAGCAGCAACTCAAGCTCCGGGGGTACTCGATGGACGTTCTGGCCCTTGCGGCAAGGATTCTGTTCGTCCTGATCTTCCTGTCGTCCGGATTGTTCGGGCACCTGGGTTCGGGCCGCCCGATGCTCACTGGGTTCGCCGCCGCTCGAAAGATCCCGTCGCCCGGATTCCTCGTGCCGTTCTCTGGTCTGTGGATCGTGGCAGGGAGCCTGTCGGTCGTTCTTGGGATATACGGCGATGTGGGCGCGCTCATGCTCGCGCTGTTCGTGACCGCTACCGCGCTGTTCATGCATCCCTTCTGGAAGGAAGGCGACGAACAATCCAAGATGCAGGAGCAGGTTCAGTTCAACAAGGACCTCGCGCTCGCGGGCGGGGGCCTTGCACTGTTCGTGATGTTTGCGGCCCTAGGCGGCGAGCTGGGACTGACGATCACCAAAGCGCTGCTCGAGCTGTGACCCCCACTCGCGTTTTAGTAGCCCAAATGCCCCTTCGCATCGAGGACTACGCGCTCATCGGAGACACCCACACTGCAGCCTTAGTGGGAAGAGATGGGTCGATCGATTGGTTGTGCCTCCCGCGCTTCGACTCGCCAGCATGTTTCGCGGCCCTACTCGGAGACGAGAGCAACGGACGCTGGGTCTTGGCGCCCGCCGAACGATCACCCCGTGTGGGACGTCGGTACAGAGGCGACACGCTCGTGCTCGAGACTGAGTTCTCCACTAGCGACGGAGTCGTGCGGGTCATAGATTTCATGCCTCCGCGCGAAGCAACTCCTGATCTCGTTCGGATCGTCGAGGGCGTGTCCGGGACCGTTCCGATGTCGATGGAGCTCGTCATCCGCTTCGACTATGGAAGCTCGGTCCCGTGGGTGCGCCGTCTCGATGGCCGGCTCGCCGCGATCGCGGGTGCGCACGGAATCTGTCTCACGACTCCGGTCGAGACAAGGGGTGTCGACATGCGCACCATTTCGGAGTTTCACGTCTCGGAGGGTGACCGCATCCCCTTTGTCCTCACCTGGCATGAATCGCACGAGACGCCACCCAAGCCGGTCGACGCGATCGATGCTCTCGCGGATACGACGCGCTGGTGGGAGCAGTGGCGAGGCAAGTGCGATTACGGTCTCGAGTGGGATGACGCGGTCGTTACTTCGCTCAAGGTCCTCAAGGCCCTGACTTACGGCCCAACCGGAGGCATCGTGGCGGCGCCCACCTCCTCACTTCCCGAGAAGATCGGCGGGATCCGCAACTGGGACTACCGCTATTGCTGGTTGCGGGATGCGACCTTCACTCTGTACGCGTTGCTGGTATCGGGATTCACCGAGGAGGCGTGCGCGTGGCGAGACTGGTTGGTCAGGGCTGTTGCCGGTTCGCCCTCTCAGATGCAGATCATGTACGGCGTCGCGGGGGAGCGACATCTGCCTGAGTTCGAGCTCGACTGGCTGTCGGGATACGAGACGTCCGCTCCAGTAAGGGTGGGCAACGCGGCGAGTAGCCAGTTCCAGCTAGACGTCTTCGGCGAGGTGATGGACGCCTTGCACGTCGCGCGCGCGCGGGGCATCGAGCCCGAAGAGGTCCCGTGGGAGGTCCAGCGCACACTCATGGACTTCCTCGAAGCCAACTGGACCGAGCCGGACGAGGGCATCTGGGAGGTTCGGGGACCACGGCGCGACTTCACCCACTCCAAGATGATGGCGTGGGTCGCGTGCGATCGCGCCGTGAAAGCGGTCGAGAGATTCGACCTCCCGGGAGACGTCCGACGGTGGCGCGCACTGCGAGACGAGATCCACGCGGACGTGTGCCGGAACGGTTACAACCCAGAAAAGAACGCCTTCGTCCAGCACTACGGATCGGAGCGGCTCGACGCCAGTCTGCTGATGATGCCGCTCGTCGGCTTTCTTCCCGCATCCGACGAGCGCGTTACGAACACCGTCGAGGCGATCGGCCGAGAGCTCCTGGTCGACGGTTTCGTGTTGCGCTACCGCCCCGAAGGCTGCGAGGACGTCGACGGCTTGCCGCCTGGCGAAGGGGCATTTCTGCCGTGCACCTTCTGGTATGCCGACAACCTCGCGCTCATGGGACGCGCGGACGAGGCGCGCACAATCTTCGAGCGATTACTAGCCGTCCGCAACGACGTCGGCCTACTGGCAGAGGAATACGATCCCCACCATAGGCGGCTGCTCGGGAACTTCCCGCAGGCATTCACGCACGTTGGTCTTATCAACACCGCGCGGAACCTCACGCACGGCAGATCTAGCGCGCAGGTACGCGGCGGGGATTAGTCGTGGGAAGTGTGCGGCAGGTGCCACCGGCGAGGCTCGATCAGAGACAGTGCGGCGTCGGGCCCCCACGAGCCTTGCCGGTAGGAACGAAGCGGGGGCGGGCCCTGGAGCACACCCTCGACGAGTTCCCAGGTCCGCTCGATCCCGTCGGGGCGCGTGAATAGCGTTCGGTCACCCAGCATCGCATCGTGAATGAGTGGCTCGTACGCACCGAGCAGGTCCGGTCCGAAGGACGAGCGGTAACGGAAATCGATGTGTGCAGGCGCGAGTGCGAGCTCCGGACCGGGCGCCTTGGCGGCAAACGAGATACTCACCCCCTCCTCACCGCCCAGCTCGATAGTGAGGTGGTTGTGGCTCAGCCGTGCCGGGATGCCTCCGAAGAGTTCCCCGGGTGGTGTCTTGAACGCGAGGGTGATCGTCTGCCGGCTCTCGGCCATCCGCTTGCCGCTTCGAAGAAAGAACGGGACATTGTGCCAGCGCTCGTTGTCGACGAGCATCTTCGCCGCGACGAAGGTCTCGGTCTTCGAGTCGGGCGCCACTCCTTCTGCCTCTCTATAGCCCTCGTATTGACCCCGGACGAGATCGGCCGCTTCCAGCGGCCTCATTGCGTCAAAGACCCGGACCTTCTCGTCGCGTAGCTGCTCGGCCTCAAGGGACCTGGGCGCTTCCATCGCGGTGATGCTCAACACCTGGAAGAGGTGAGTGACCATCATGTCGCGCAACGCCCCGGTCTCCTCGTAGAAGCTGGCCCGGTCGCCGATTCCGATCTCCTCGGGCACGTCGATCTGGACGTGATCGATGTGCTTGGCGTTCCAAACGGGCTCGAACATCCCGTTCCCGAACCTCAGAGCCAGGATGTTCTGTAGTGATTCCTTGCCGAGAAAGTGATCGATGCGGAACACCTGAGAGTCATCGAGAACGCGCCCGACGGTCTTGTCCAGCTCGACAAAGGATGCACGATCGACCCCGAAGGGCTTTTCATAGACAACGCGCGATCTGTCCGTGAGCTCCGCGGCGGCGAGAGCTTCGGTAATTGTCCCGAATGCAGGAGGAGGAACGGCGAGATAGAACAGGCGCCGGACCTCACCGAGTTCTCTCTCTTTCTCTGCTATGGCGCGAGATAGAGGCCCCGTGTCGTCGGCCCGGAACTCCTGAGAAACGTAAGACAGCCGAGATGCGAAATCGGACCATTCCTCAGGAGTCGCGTCGCAACGGCAGAACTGATCGATCGAGTCGCGTGTGAACGCTCTGAATTCTTCATCGCCCATCTCGCTGCGGGAAATGCCGATTAGTGCCCATCGCCGGGGGAAGAGCCCTTCCTTGAAGAGATGGAAGAAGCCAGGAAGAAGCTTGCGACGGGCGAGATCTCCGTTGGCGCCGAAGACGACGACGAGGTGATCTCGCGGTATCTGGATCGGTCGGCTCATGAGAGGGCCGACCGTACCCAAGGCCGATCCGAGGTCAGCTGTCAGGCGGCGTGGTCGGAGAGGCCCAAGTCATGCTCGATGGCTCGACCCAGACCTGCGCCCATAGTTGTGGCCGCGACGTCGCCGTCGACGAACAAGACGATCGTCGGGATCGAGAACACTCCGTACTTGGTCGCAACCTCGGGGTTCTCGTCGATGTCGAGTTTGACGAAGCGCACGCTTCCATCCCATTTCGCCGCAAGCCGCTCCAGCTCCGGGGCGACCTGATGGCATGGTCCGCACCATTCGGCGAAGAAATCAACGACCACCTGGCCGCGACCTCCCTCGACCTCCTGTTCGAACTCCGCCTGGGTGAGCTTCCTGAGCCCCATCTCGAACCTCCTTCTTGTGTACCGGTGTCACATGGACGAACCGGATGCGATCGTCAGGAACTCCGTGACTGTCGCCCTGATGACAAACAAAGCCGGTCGCAAGAGGGTGAGCTGGCCGATACATGGGAGCTAGGAGCTGTTGTCAGGGAGCTGTAGCAGACGGTGCAATGCCTCTTGGGTCGCGACCCCGACCAAGCGGCCCTTGTTCGTCGTTATGAGAACCGCCGGCACGTTTCGCTTTTGCATCCGTCCGAGCAACGCTTCCGCCGATTCCGTAGCCCGCACGGTCGTGGGACCCGGCTCCATAACCTGTTCCACGGGTGCATCCAGAGATCCGTAAACGTTCTTCTTGCGCATCCGGCCGAGCACGATGTCCTGATCGTTCAGCACAACGCAGTAGTCGTGTTCGACGCTGTCGAGGGCGTGCGCAGCGTCGCCGAGGCGATCACCGATGTGGCAAGCAAGGACGGCATCATGGTCCGCGGCCTCGCCTGCGACCGCGTAGTGAGGCCCCTTCCCCTCGGTCGGACCCCGCCGGCTGATCCAGTCGAGCTTCCCAGAGGCGTAGTCGTAGACATCCGAGAAACCGAGTGCTTCGAGCTGCCACGCAGCCCGCGGGCTCATGTCTCAGGCATCGTCCCAGCAGTAGACGACCACGGCGCGATCTCTATCCAGAGAGCCGGCGCTCTCGCTATCGAGGGTCTTGAGCGGGATGTTGATCGCGCCCGGCAGGTGCTCTTCCTCATACTCCTCTGCCGGGAGCACCTCGACAAGCTGCGCTCCGGACTCGAGGAGGCGTAGAACCTCATCCCCTCTTGTGTCTATGGGCATGGCGCCTCCTGCGCTCGCTCATTAGGCCGGACCGCGACCTACTATGGCCGCGGTTGAGATCGCTCGCGGCGCCCGCCCCGGATCCTCGTTCGAGCTCTCGAAGGGTTTAGCATCCCGCTTCTAGCGAGGGCCGGCAGCGTAGTGGCCAGGTGGGCCAGGTTGGTGGTCGTCGTCGCCTCGGGGGCCGGCGGCGCAGAGGTTCTCAAGCGTCGGGTCTGAGC
>JBHELD010000011.1:0-11437 GCA_046263255.1 Actinomycetota bacterium | reverse complement strand
AGCCCCCTTCGCGCGCATCGGATCCTTCGTGACCTGGACGAGGATCGCCTGTCCGCTCTTCAGCACGGTCTCGATGCGCGGGACCTCCTCGCCCTCGTCTCCGGCGATGCCGACCTCGCCTGCGTACAGCACGCCGTTGCGAGGCTCGCCGACGTCGATGAACGACGCCTCCATGCCCGGAAGGACGTTCTGGACGCGGCCGAGGTACACGTTGCCGACGATCGAGCGGTCCTCGTCGCGCGCGACGTAGTGCTCGACGATCCGGCTCTCCTCGAGCACCCCGATCTGGATCCCGCCCGGCTTCGCGTGGACGAGCATCACACGGTCCGTCTGCGGCGCCGACGCGCGCGGCGACCTGCGCCCGCGGCCCCCGCGCCCGCGGCCGCGCCGCGTCGACCCGCCCCGGCGGGTGCGTTCACCGGTCTCGGGATCGCTTTCTGGCTCCGCCTTCTCCTCGACCGGAGCAGACGGGGCGGACGCCTCGGGTTGCCGTGCCGGACGACGGCGCGACCGCCTGCGGCGCGCCGGCTCGCGCCCTTCGGGCGTGGCTTCCGGCGCCGCCTCCGCGGGTCGCGAGATCTCTTCGAGACTGGGGAGGTCCGACGCCTTCTCGCGCTTGCGGGGAGAGGGTTCGCTCACAGGAACCGCCTCATGTGGATGTTGAGCAGCAGACCTACTGCCATGAAGTTGGTGATCAGGCTGGAACCTCCGTAGGAGATGAAGGGCAGGGGGATCCCCGTGATGGGCATGATGCCCATCGTCATACCCATGTTGATGAACAGCTGGAACCCCCAGTACCCCGCGATCCCCGCGGCGACGAACGTACCGAAGAGATCGCGCGACATCGCGGCGATCCTCAGCGCGCGCCACAGCAGGGACGCGAACAGCGCGAGCAGCGTGGCCGACCCGACGAAACCGAGCTGCTCGCCCACCGCGGTGAAGATGAAGTCGGTGTGCTGCTCGGGGATGAAGTCGAGCGACGTCTGGGTGTTCTTGCCCTCGAGCCCCTGCCCGCTCATGCCGCCGGAGCCGATCGCGATCTCCGACTGGGCGAGGTTGTAGCCCTCGGATTGCACGTCGGGCGTCGGGTCGAGGAACGCCGTGATGCGACGGACCTGGTAGTCCTCGAGCATCCCCGCCTGGACGACGAACGCGACGCCGACGACGGCCAGGACCGCGAGGACGAGGAGGTGCCTGATCCTGGCGCCGCCCACCAGCAGCATGACGGCAAGCAGCGCGACGAAGACCATCATCGTCCCCAGGTCGGGCTGGACGTAGATCAACAGGCACGGCAGCGCGACGACCCCGACGGCGGCCGCGACGTCGCGCGCGCGGAGGTGGCCCTTCAGCGAGGAGAAGTACGCGGCGAGCGAGACGATCACGACGACTTTCGCCATCTCCGACGGCTGCATCTGGAAGAATCCGAGGTCGATCCAGCGCTGCGAGCCCTGGACCTCCTGCCCGAGCGGCGAGACGACCGCGACGAGCGCGAGCACGACGACGGCGTACAAGACCGGCGCGAAGGCCTTGAAGTGCCTGTAGTCGAAGAAGCTGACCAGGAACAGCACGACGGTCGCCGCGACCACGTAGACGAGCTGACGGTCGAGGAACAGCGTCGGATCGAGCCCCGCCGTCGCCTGCTTGTGGCGCGTCGCGGAGAGAATCATGACGGCTCCAAACGCGGTGAGCAGCAGCGTGACGAGGAGCAGCGTCGGGTCGAGGTGCCGCAGCGGCGCCTTGCGCGCCATGCGGGCCGAGATCGGCTCGCCGCCGATCCGGTCCACTGCCTCGCCGAAGATCCCCTCCATCGCCATCAGCCGGACTCGTCGTGTCCCAGGCTCACGTCGGTCGCTTCGTCGATGCCGAAGAGCCCCTCGTAGATCTGCCGCGATATGGGAGCCGCGGTCGCGCCGCCGTGCCCGCCCTTCGCGACGTAGACGGAGACGACGTATCGGGGATCGTCCGCCGGCGCGTACGACACGAACCACGCGTAGTTGACGTCGAGCTCCGACGACCCGATCTGGGCCGTGCCCGTCTTCCCGGCGACGGGGTACTGGTCGAGCGGGAACCCCGCGAACGCGCCGGCGGCGGTCCCGTTGTCGCCGGAGACGACGTCGACGAGGCCCTCGCGGATCACCCCGAGCTCGGCCGCGTCGAGCGGGAGCCGCCGGACGGCCCGCGGCTCGATCTCGCGGACGATCTCCTCCTCGCCGCTGTCGGGGTCGGGGACGCCGATCTGCCTCCCGATGTGGGGCTGCCACACCGCGCCTGAGTCCGCGGCGATCGCGCCGAACGCCACGGCCATCTGCAGCGGGCTGACGACCAGGTCGCCCTGGCCGATCGCCATGTTGACGGTGAAGCCCGGAAGCCACCCGTCGAAGCACCCGAGGCCGTCCTCGCGATACTCCGTGCACCACTTCTCGTCCGGGACGCGGCCCTCGGACTCGTACGGTAGGTCGATCCCCGTCTCCCTGCCGAAGCCGGTCAGGCGCATGTAGTCCTGGAACCGCTCGGTGCCGTCGCCGTTCGCCGCGCCCCAGCGCTCCTCCATCTGCCACCCGAGCTCGTAATAGAACGTGTCGCAGGAGATCTCGAGCGACTCCGGGAAGCCGATCGAGCCGAAGTGCACGGACGTCCAGTTGTGGAAGACCGTCGTGATGCCCGTCGCCCCGTACTTCTTGTAGGGCGGGCAGTCGAGGTAGCTGGAGGGCGACGCTACGTCGTTCGCCAGCGCGGCCCCCGCGGTCACGACCTTGAACGTGGATCCCGGTGGAACCCCCGCCTGCAGGGCGCGGTTCAGCTCCGCGTCGTCCTCGCCGGTCGAGGGGTCGCCGTGCAGCTCCTTCTGCTCCGCAAGGCTCAGGCCGTCCGCGAGCATCGAGGGGTCGTACGTCGGGAAGCTCGCCATCGCGAGGATGCCGCCGTCGTTCGGATCCATGACGACGACGGCGCCGTCGGGGGCCTCCTCCCCCGCGGCACGAGCCGCGTAGATACCGCTGGCCAGCGCCTTCTCCGCGATCTTCTGCGCCTCGACGTCGAGCGACAGGATGAGGTCCTTGCCGGGCTCCTCCTCCTGCGTCACCTCGGCGTCCTGGACGACGTCGCCGGCCGAGTTCACGATCTTGCGCTGGATCTGCGGCTTGCCTCTCAGCCAGCGGTCGTAGGTCCGCTCGACGCCGTTCTTCCCGATCAGGTCGCCCGACTCGTAGGGGGGCCGCGCGTTCTCGAACTCCGGGTACTCGAGCTCGTCCGCGTTGATCTCGCCGACGTACCCCAGCACATGGGCCGCGAGCTTTCCGTGCGGGTACGTGCGGACCGGAAGCTCCTCGGCCGCCACTCCCGGGAAGTCCTCGGGGTTCTCGTCGATCCAGTTCACGACCGACTCGGGCACGTCGTTCACGACCGCGACCGGCTTGTACGGAGAGACCGTCGCGTCGTTCAGCTCCTCGCGCATCTCCTTGACCTTCGCGATCAGCGCGCGCTTGTGCTCGCGCGCTCGCAGGCGCTCGGGTACGAGAAGGCGCGCGACCTCGTAGAGCACCTTCCGCTCCTTGAGCGACCCGGGCTCGATCCTCTGGCGGTCGATCGTGATCGACAGGGAGTCGCGGTTGCCGACGAGGACCTTGCCGTTGCGGTCGAGGATCCGCCCGCGTTCGGGCTCGGAGTAGACGAGACGGACCCTGTTCTCCTTCGCGAGCGTGCGGTAGTCGCCGACGGCGAGGACCTGCAGGTACCAGAGCCGGGAGAACAGCGCGACGAACGCGGCGACGAGCAGGACCGCCATCACCGCGAGGCGGAGCACCGTCCGGTCGGCGCCTCCCCGCGCGCCGCGGTCCGGACCCAGCGCCGGGCCGCCGTTGCCCGTCACCACCGGTGCACCTTCTCGGGCCGGAACCGGTCGGCGACCCGCCGCACGAGCGGGAACACGAACGGCGTCAGAAGCGTGTTGTAGAGGACGACGAGACCGGCCACGCGAGCGGTGTAGCCGAGGCCGACCCACGGTTCGCCGAGGATGATCGCCAGGGCCGCGTAGCCGAGCTCCGCGACCGCCGAAGACAGCGCGACGACCAGCACGGGCGTCCAGACGGCGTCGGCGGGCGCGTACTGGCGCAGGATGCCGACCCCGTAGCCCACCAGCGTGTAGACGAACGCGGTGAGGCCGATCACCGCCGGGAACGGGAGCAGGTCCTGCAACATCCCGGCGGAGAAGCCGGTGACGAGCCCGACCCGTTCGCCGTCGAGGTACGCGAAGCAGACGACGACGACGAGCACGACCTGCGGGATGACGCCCAGGATCGTGACCTGCGCCAGCAACGTGGACTGCAGCGCGAGCGCGACGACGATCACCGCGGCCACGGCGAACACACGGGGAAGGCCGATCTCCCGGAAGAGGCCGGGAGCGCGCTGTCGTGCCGTCATCGCCATGTCACGATCCCTCGTTCATCGTCAGGCGCGGCCCGCTCTCCACGAGGATCTGGACGAAGTCGAGCGTCGTGAAGTCGACGTACGGCTCCACCTCGATCTCCTTCGTCGACTCGCGGGCGTCGCCGCCGACGTCGACGACGTAGCCGATCGGGATCCCGCCGGGGAAGATGCCGCCGTCGTACCCCGAGGTTACGACCTTGTCGCCGACCTCCGCGTCCGCGTTGACGCCGATGCGCTCGAACGCGAGCGGCTCGCCCGCGCCGGTCCCGTGAACGGTCCCGGCGTCGCGGCCACCGCTGATGCGCGCGCCTGCCGCTCCCTTGGGGTCGATCAGGTAGAGGACCGTCGCCTGGTCCGCGCCGGCGGCGATGATCTTCCCGACGAGACCCTCGGGTGCTATCACGGCCATGTCCGGCTCGACTCCGTCGGCCCGCCCCTTGTCGATCGTGGCGGCCCAGATGAAGTTGTTCGGGCCAGTTGCGATGACGCGCGCGTTGACGCGCTCGCCCACGATCCAGGAGCTCTCGAGGTCGAGGAGGTCGGCGAGCCGGGCGTTCTCGTAGATCAGCTCCTCGGCCTGGCGGTTCTCCGCCTCGAGCTGCGCGACCCTGTCCTCGAGCTCGGCGTTCTTGCTCCGGAGGCTGCCTAGCTCACCCAGCGAGGAGAAGAAGTTCCCGACCGGGCGGAAGACCGTCGTGAACCCGCGCTGAATGGGGGCCACGAGCGTGACCGAGAAGTCCTTGGCCCGTTCGAGCGGACCCCCTGGGCCCTGCCGGTAGTCGAGCGTGATTACCAGTACGGCCAGGGCGAGGAAGACGAGCAGCAGCAACCGCCCTCGTCCGTTGCGGCGATACATCCGTTGTCAAGACCTCTTCGCCGGTAGCGAAAACCTGGGGGCAGCGCTTGCTCGTCCGTCTCCCGCGCGACGGAGGCCGCCCGACGAGGGGCCATCGTAGCCCCGTTGGGTGGATTCGCCTCAAAGGGCGGTTGACCTGCACAAACGGTGAGGCCGCGAAAACCGGCGGCGCCCCGGCGGGCCTGCCCACCACGTCGAGACGGTCGTTTCCTCCCGTCCCCCGGGAGAAGACGACGAATTGGATCGGAACGCAGCTAGTGGCGGGTCGAGGAGATCAGGACCCGCTTCAGCGCCTCGAACTCCTCCAGGCACTTCCCCGACCCGATCGCGACCGCGAACAGCGGGTCCTCGGCGACGTGGATCGGCATGCCCGTCTCGTGCTTCAACCGCTCGTCGAGCCCCTTCAGAAGCGACCCGCCGCCGGCGAGCACGATGCCCTTGTCCATGATGTCCGACGCCAGCTCGGGCGGGGTCTTGTCGAGCGTGTTCTTCACCGCGTCGACGATCGCGTTCACCGGCTCCTCGATGGCGCGCCGGATCTCCTCGGCCGAGACGACGATCGTCTTGGGGAGCCCGGTTACGAGGTCCCGTCCGCGGATCTCGGCCTGCTGCTCCTCCGGCATCGGGAACGCGGAGGCGATCGCCATCTTGATCTCCTCCGCCGTCCGCTCGCCGAGCATCAGCGAGTACTCCTTCTTGATGTAGTTGATGATCGACTCGTCGAGCTCGTCGCCGCCGATGCGTATCGACTGGCTCGTGACGATGCCCCCGAGGGAGACGACGGCGACCTCGGTCGTCCCCCCGCCGATGTCCACGACCATGTTGCCGGTCGGCTCGTGGACGGGGAGGCCGGCACCGATCGCGGCGGCCATCGGCTCCTCGATGATGTACGCGCTGCGCGCTCCCGCGGAGATCGTCGCCTCCTCGACCGCGCGCTGCTCGACGCCGGTGATGCCCGACGGGACGCAGACGACGACGCGGGGCTTGGCGAGGAACGACCGGCGGTGCACCTTCTGGATGAAGTAGCGGAGCATCTTCTCGGTCACGTCGAAGTCGGCGATGACGCCGTCCTTCAGCGGCCGGATCGCGACGATGTGCGCCGGAGTGCGGCCGATCATCCGCTTGGCCTCGGAGCCGACCGCGAGGATCGCTCCCGTCTTGGTGTTGATCGCGACCACGGAAGGCTCGTTGAGCACGATGCCGCGGCCGCGGACGTAGACGAGTGTGTTGGCGGTGCCGAGGTCGACCGCCATGTCGCGGCCGATGAACTGGAACATGCTGTCCATTGGGTGACTCCTGAAGAAGCTTGAGATTGGCCGGGTGCGCCAGACAGGGTAACCCACCCGCCGGGCCGGCACGCTGCCGGGCGAACGGCTCGCGCGGCATCCGCATGGAGCCGGTGCCGGCGCGGAGGCCCTGAATCGAACGGGCGGAGGCGGGGTATGCGCTTTCGCGACGTTTGACTACCGAAGGAGGCGAACCGTGCCGCAGAGATCGGGCAGCAAACGAGAACGGCAGTACGAGCACGTCAAGGAAGGCGCCAAGAAGCGCGGCAAGTCCACGAAGCGGGCGAAGGAGATCGCCGCCCGGACCGTCAACAAGCAGCGCTCGCAGTCGGGCGAGACCAAGGGCTCGTCGGGCAGGACCAGCAAGAGCCCCTCGTCGCGGAAGAAGACGACGTCGCGCTCGTCCGGGTCGAAGAAGAGCACCTCCCGCAGGTCGTCGTCCTCCGGCTCGAAGAAGAACACCTCCCGCAGGTCGTCGTCCTCCGGCTCGAAGAAGAACACGTCGCGGAAGAAGAGCACGGCTCGCAAGCCCTCTTCCTCCAGGAAGTCGACCGCGCGGAAGAAGAGCACCTCTCGCAAGAGCAGCTCGCGGAGCTCCTAGACGCGCCGCGTCACCCGAAGAAGAGGTTGATCTCCCTCTCCGCCGACTCGGGCCCGTCCGAGCCGTGGACGATGTTCTCGCCGATCACGGTCGCGAGGTCGCCGCGAATCGAACCGGCGGCGGCCTCCAGCGGATGCGTCGCGCCCATGATCTGACGCATGCCCGCGATCGCCTCCGGCCCCTCGACCACCATCGCGACGACCGGGCCCGACGTGATGAACGACACAAGCTCTCCGAAGAACGGCTTGTCGGTGTGCTCCGCGTAGTGCTTCTGCGCGAGCGCCTCGTCGATCGTGAACAGCTTCATCTCGCGCAGCTCGTATCCCTTCGCCTCGATGCGAGACACGACGTCGCCCACGAGCTTGCGGCGCACGCCGTCGGGCTTGACCATGACGAACGTCTGCTGGACGTCGGGCATCTTCGTGGACCTCCTGTGGTGTTGAAGAGGCGAGGCTACTTGTTGAGCAGGTGATCGCGCGCCTCGCCCACGACGTAGTGGGACCCGGTCACGCAGACGAGAGCGCCGCGCGCGAGCTCGCGGGCGGCGCCGATCGCCTCCGCCACGTCGCCGGCGACCGCGCAGTCTTCGAGGCCCAGCTCCGCGGCGACCGACAGCAGCTCTTGCGGGTCGACCGAGCGCGCGCTGGCGGCGCGCGTGAACACCATGCGCGGCGAGATCCGCGCGAGCTCGCGCAGCATCCCGCGGTAGTCCTTGTCGGCGAGTATGCCGACGACGAAGACGCCGTCGCGGAAGTCGAACGCCTCCGCGAGCGCCCCGGCAAGCGCGGAGACGCCGTCGGGGTTGTGGGCGACGTCGAGCAGCACGCCGTCGACGGTCTCCATTCGCCCGGGGGCCTTCGTCTCCGCCAGTCCCCGGGCAACGACCTCCTCGCCCAGCACCTGTCCCGGAAGGAAACGCGTGACGGCCTCGAGCGCGGTCGCGGCGTTGACCCCCTGGTGCGCGCCGTGAAGCGGCAGGAAGAGGCTGTCGTACATCCGTGCCGACGTCTCGATCCACAGGAACCGGCCGCCCAGGGCGGCGGAGTTCTGCTTGATACGGAAATCGCGCCCGAGCGCGGCGACCGGCGCGAGCATCCCGTCGGCCTCCACCGCGACGAGCTCGACGATCGCGGGGTCGCGCTCGGCGGTGACGACGTACGAGTCGTGCTTGATGATCCCGGCCTTCTCGCGGGCGATCGTCGCCCGGTCGGTCCCGAGGAGCGCGGTGTGGTCGAGCCCGACGTTCGTCAGCACGGCGACCGCGGCGGGTACGATGTTCGTGGCATCCCAGCGTCCGCCGAGACCGACCTCCACCACGACGGCGTCGACCGGGGCCTCCACCGCCCACAGGAAGAACATCGCGGTCATGACCTCGAAGAACGTGAGCCTCTCGCCGAGCCTCGTCTCGACAGAGTCGAGGTATGGCGCGAGGTGGGCGAAGACCTCGCCGAACGCGTCCTCGTCGATCGGCTCGCCGTTCAGCGCGATGCGCTCGCGGACCGACTGGAGGTGCGGCGAGGTGTAGGTGCCGACCGAAAGCCCGGTCGCCGCCAGCAGCGACGACGCGATCCGCCCGGTGGAGGTCTTGCCGTTCGTGCCGGTGACGTGGATCGCCGGTATCTGCAGCTGCGGGTTGTCGAGCGCGTCGCACAGCGCCTCGATCCGGTGGAGGGACGGAGCGAGCGACTTCATGGCGTCGATCCCCAACGCGTCGAGGTGCGCCGTCGCGTCTGCGTACGTCACGGCGCTACTCGGGAAGATCGCCGAGCTGGCCCTCGACCTTGGCGAGGGCGGCGCGCGCCTCGTCGAGCTTCGTGCGCTCCTTCTCGACGACGGAGTGCGGCGCCTTCGCGACGAACGCGGCGGTCGCGAGCTTCCTCTCCGCCCGGGCGATCTCGCCCACGAGCTCGTCGCGCTTGCGTTCGAGCCGCTGCCGCTCGAGCGCCGGGTCCACCGCGGCGCCGAGGTGCATCTCCGCCTCGATCCCGGCGGGGGTGATCGTCCTGGGCCCGGCCTGCGCGTCCCCGAGGTCTTCGACGAGCTCCAGCGACTCGAGGCGTGCCAGCAGGACGGCCTGCTCGCGCAGCGGCGCGATCTCGGCAGCGAACGGTCCCGCCGCGACCGTCACCGGAACCCGCCGCCCCTGGGGGACCTCGTGCTCGATCTTCAGGCGCCGCAGCGCTACGACGAGGTCCTGGAAACGCGCCATCGTCTCCTCCGCGGCGACGTCGCGGCCCCCGCGTGGGGCCGGCCACGGCGCGGTGGTGATCGATCCCGCCTCCGGGCGTAGCTTCGCCCACAGCTCCTCGGTGATGAACGGCATCACCGGGTGCAGGAGCCGCAACACGTGGTCGAGCGCGTGGACCAGGACGGGGCCCGCCGCGCCCGTGGCGCCGTCGCGCAGCCGCGGCTTCGCCAGCTCGACGTACCAGTCGCACAGCTCGCTCCACACGAACGCGTGCAGCGCGTGCAGCGCCTCGGAGAAGTTGAACGCGTCTAGCTCCCGTCCCACCGTCTCGACGGCGGCGTCGAGCCGCGACAGGATCCAGCGGTCCTCGACGAGGAGGTCGGCTCCGTCGAGCGCCGGCCGCTCGTCCCCCAGCGACATCAGCACGAAACGCGAGGCGTTCCAGAGCTTGTTGGCAAAGTTCCGCGCCCCCTCCACGCGGTCCTCCGAGGCGTTCGAATCGCTCCCCGGGACGGCGATGAACGCGAGCGAGAACCGGAGCGCGTCGGCGCCGTAGCGCTCGATCATCTCCAGCGGGTCGACGACGTTACCGAGCGACTTCGACATCTTCTTTCCCTCGGCGTCCCGGACGATCCCGTGGATGAACACGTCGGGGAACGGGACGTCGCCGACGAAGTACATGCCCGACATGATCATCCGCGCGACCCACAGGTAGATGATCTCGTACGCGGTCACCATCACCGTGGTCGGGTAGAACTTCGCCAGGTCGGGCGTCTCGTCGGGCCATCCCAACGTCGAGAACGGCCACAGCTGCGACGAGAACCACGTGTCGAGCACGTCCGGATCCTGCGTCAGCGCGCCGGACCCGCACTCGCACGTCTGCGGGTCCTCCAGCGCCGCGATCGTGCGGTCGCACTCGTCGCAGTACCACACGGGGATCCGGTGGCCCCACCACAGCTGCCGCGAGATGCACCAGTCGCGCAGGTTCTCCATCCAGTTGAGGTACGCCTTCGTGAAGCGCGGCGGGTGGAACCGGACGCGCCCCTCGTTGGCGGCCTCGATCGCCGGCCCCGCGAGCGGCTTCATCTTCACGAACCACTGCTCGGACAGCCACGGCTCGATCTCGGTCCCGCACCGGTAGCAGTGACCGACGGCATGGACGTACGGCCGCTCGACCGCCTCGACCAACCCCAGGGACGTGAGCTCGCGGAAGACTGCCCCGCGCGCCTCGTAGCGGTCGAGGCCTTCGAACCGCCCGCCGTTCGCGTTGACGTGCGCGGCCTCGTCGAAGACGTTGATCTTCTCGAGCCCCGCCCTCTCGCCCATCTCGAAGTCGGTGGGGTCGTGGGCGGGCGTCCCCTTGACGGCGCCCGTGCCGAACTCGGGATCGACCGCCTCGTCGGCGACGATCGGGAGGACGCGCTCGGGGAAGAACGGGTGCTTGACGGTCTTGCCGACGACGGCCGCGTACCGCTCGTCGTCCGGGTGGACGAAGATGCCGGTGTCCCCCAGCATCGTCTCGACCCGCGTGGTCGCCACCGAGATCGACCCGGACCCGTCGGTCAGCTCGTACCGGAAGGTGACCAGCTCGGCCGCGACGTCCTCGTGCTCGACCTCGATGTCCGAGAGCGCGGTCGTGCAGCGGGGGCACCAGTTGATGACCCGCAGCCCCCGGTAGATCAATCCGTCCTCGAACCACCGGACGAACACCGTCCGGACGGCGCGCGACAGCCCCTCGTCCATCGTGAAGCGCTCGCGCTCCCAGTCACACGACTCGCCGAGCTGCCGCATCTGCTGAGTGGTCTGCGACCCGTACTGGTCCTTCCACTCCCAGACCTTGTCGACGAAGGCCTCCCGACCGAGGTCGTGCCGGGACGTGCCCTCCTTGCGCAGTTCACGTTCGACGACGTTTTGGGTGGCGATACCAGCGTGGTCGGTGCCGGGCTGCCACAAGGCTTCGTAACCCTGCATGCGAGCGCGGCGAATGAGGACGTCCTGCAAGGAGTTGTTTAGGGCATGCCCGACGTGGAGTGCGCCGGTAACGTTAGGGGGAGGGATAACGATCGAGAACGGTTCACGCT